>NZ_JBFULM010000001.1:0-619948 GCF_054049895.1 Pedococcus sp. P5_B7 | reverse complement strand
AGCTCGACCCGGTCCACCACGGCGCCCCGGTCGACCACCCCTCGCGCCGGCACCGGGCGACCCGGCACGGCGCGGGGGGCGTCGGCCCGACCGGGAGCCGGCCCGGGTCGCTCCCGCGCCACCGCCTCGGGTACGGCCCGCAAGGTGGCCGGCTCGCCGCTCCCGCCCGAGCGGCGCAGCTCCCGCGGGGTGATGCGCGTGGTGGTGCTCGCCTCGATCTTCGTGCTCCTCGCGGTCACCCTGGTCCCGACCCTGCGGTCCTACCTGCGCCAGCAGGGCGAGATCGACGCCCTGCGCGGCCAGGTCAGCCAGCAGCGCCAGGGCGTGAGCGACCTGCAGAAGGAGCAGGACCGCTGGCACGACGACGCCTACGTGATGCAGCAGGCGCGCGAGCGGCTCAAGTTCGTCAAGGTCGGCGAGAAGTCCTACACCGTGATCGACGGCAAGCCCTCGGCCAAGGCGCTGCCCGGGGTGGCCACGGCGCCAGCGGCCTCGAGCGACCACCCGTGGTACGGCCAGCTCTGGGAGTCGGTGCAGGTCGCCGACGCCGGCCCGGCCGCGACCGGTGCGACCTCCGGCACGACCTCCGGCACCCCGGCCAAGTGAGCGACCAGCCGACCCAGGCCGACCTCGACGCGGTGCAGGCCCAGCTCGGTCGCGTCCCGCGGGGCGTGGCCGCCGTGGCCCACCGCTGCCCCTGCGGCCACCCCGACGTGCTCAAGACCGAGCCGCGCCTCCCCGACGGCACGCCGTTCCCCACGACCTTCTACGCGACCTGCCCCAAGCTGACCGGCGCGATCTCGACGCTCGAGTCCACCGGGCTGATGAAGGAGATGAGCGACCGCCTCGCCGACGATCCCGACCTCGCGGCCGCCTACGCCGCGGCCCACGAGGACTACCTGACGCGTCGCGCCGAGCTGGGCCAGGTCGAGGAGATCGAGGGCATCTCCGCCGGTGGCATGCCCACCCGCGTCAAGTGCCTCCACGTGCTGGTCGGCCACTCGCTGGCCGTCGGCCCCGGCGTGAACCCCCTCGGCGACGAGTCCCTGGCCCTGCTCGACGACTGGTGGGCGTCGGGCTCCTGCGTGGCTGCTCCGGCCGCCGATGGCGAGGAGTGAGCGCGTCATGGGTGCGGTGACCCGCGTCGCTGCAGTCGACTGCGGCACGAACTCGATCCGCCTCCTGGTCGCCGACGTCGACCCGGACCGCGGCACCCTCGTCGACGTCGCGCGTCGCATGGAGGTGGTGCGGCTCGGCTACGGCGTCGACCGCACCGGCCGGATCGACCCCGTCGCCATGGAGCGCACGCTGGCGATGGCCCGTGAGTATGCCGCGCAGTGCCGTGAGCTGGGCGCGGAGCGGGTGCGCTTCGTGGCCACCTCCGCGTCACGGGACGCGTCGAACGCCGACGAGTTCGTGGTCGGCGTGCGGGAAGCCTTCTCCCACTACGGGATCGCGCCCGAGGTCATCTCGGGTGACGAGGAGGCCGCGCTCTCGTTCCGGGGAGCCACGGGCGAGCTGCGGGCACGCGGCATACCCGGTCCGTATCTGGTGGTGGACCTCGGTGGTGGCTCGACGGAGTTCGTCCGCGGCGCCGACTCGGTCGAGGCTGCGCGCTCGGTCGACATCGGCTGCGTGCGGATGACCGAGCGGCACCTGCGGTCGGATCCGCCGACCGACACCGAGATCGCGGCAGCAGTGCGCGACATCGATGCTGCGATCGACAGTGCTGCCGAGGTGGTCGACTTCGCGGGGGTCGGGGCGCTGGTCGGGCTGGCCGGCAGCGTCACGACGATCACCGCCCACGCGCTCGGGTTGGCCGCCTACGACCCGCAGCGGATCCACCTCACCGAGCTGGACTCCGACCAGGTCCTGGCGGCCTGTCAGTCGTTGCTGCACCTGACCCGCGCGGAGCGGGCGGCGCTGGGGTTCATGCACCCGGGCCGGGTCGACGTCATCGGGGCAGGGGCACTGATCTGGCACGAGGTGGTGCGCAGGCTGGCCGGTCTGGGCGTGCACCGGGTCATCACGTCGGAGCACGACATCCTCGACGGGATCGCGCTCTCAGCGGCAGCGTCAGCGAGGCCGCCGGACTCAGCGACGGGGGAGTAGGGCGTCGAGCCCGGTCCACACCGTCGACGCGACGATGTCGGTCGCCTCCTGCGTCGAGACCCCGGGTCGCCGGGTGCGCCACACGGCGACCCGCTCGCACGCGCCGATGATGACCTCGACGTAGCCCTCGAGCAGCCGGTCGGGCACCCCCGCGAGGGCAGGCGCCTTGCGGAAGGTGGCCATGGTCGCCGCGGACTGCTGCTCGCGGATGCTCTCGATGAGCGGACTGGCCTGCGAGGCGACCGCCCCCTCCTGCTGGATGAGGACGAATGCGTTGGCGTGCTCGTCGATGAACTCGAAGAACGCGCGGACCCCGGCGCGGAACACCACCTCGAGCGGTGCGTCGGCGCCGACCTCCTGCCAGGCCGCCTCGGTCGCCACCCGCAGCTGGGTGCGCGCCCGGGTGACGCAGGCGGAGAGCAGGCCCTCCTTGGAGCCGAAGTACTCGTAGATCAGGGGCTTGGTGACCCCTACCCGCTCGGCGATGTCCTCCATCGTGGTCGCCTGGAAACCCCGCTCCGCGAAGACCTCCTCGGCGATGCGCAGGATCTGCTCCTCGCGCTGGGCACGCGGCATCCGCACGCGCGGCGCGGGAGTGGCGATGGGCGGCTGGGGACTCGGCGGCACGCGGCAACTCTACCGTGGCGGCGACCAAACTTACTGATGGTAAGTTGGCGCCATGGCGACACCTCACCACCGGGTGGTCATCGTCGGCACCGGGTTCTCCGGGCTCGGCCTGGCGATCCGCCTCGCCCAGCGCGGCGACCACGACTACGTCGTCCTGGAGAAGGCCGACGAGGTCGGTGGCACGTGGCGCGACAACCGCTACCCAGGCTGCGCCTGCGACGTCCCGTCGCGGCTCTACTCCTTCTCCTTCGCCCAGTTCCCGAGGTGGTCCCGCGACTTCGCGACGGCCGGCGAGATCTGGTCCTACCTGCGCCACGTCGCCGACCGGTATGCCGTGCGCGACCGGATCGAGTTCGGCGCCGACCTGCGCGCGGCCGAGTTCGACGAGTCGACCGGCCGCTGGACCCTGACCGCCGGCGACGGTCGCCAGTGGACCTGCGACGCCGTGGTCCTCGGCGTCGGAGCCCTGCACGAGCCGAGGCTCCCCGATCTGGAGGGGCTCGAGTCGTTCGCCGGCGAGCTGGCGCACACCGCCAGGTGGCCCGAGGGGACCGAGCTGGCGGGTCGGCGGGTCGGCGTCGTCGGCACCGGGGCGAGTGCCGTGCAGCTGGTCCCCGAGGCCGCGCCCGTCGCAGCCCACACCACCGTCTTCCAGCGGACCGCGGCCTGGACGATGACCAAGCACGACCAGGAATGGAGCCCCACGCGGCAACGCCTCTTCGCGCGCTGGCCGACCCTGCAGCGGCTGGTGCGCTGGCGGACCTACTGGTCGCTGGAGGCCAGGGCCCCGTTGTTCGTCCGGCTCCCGGGGCTGGCGCGGTTCGTCGAGCGGATCGCCCTGCGTGAGCTGGCTGCGGCAGTCCCCGACCCGGTGACGCGGGCCGCGCTGACCCCCGACTACCGGATCGGCTGCAAGCGGATCCTGCTGTCCAACGACTACTGGCCGACCTTCGCCCGCCCCGACGTCAGCCTCGTGACCGACCCGATCGTGCGGGTCGAGCCCGACGCGGTTGTCACGGCCGACGGCACGCGGCACGAGGTGGACGTGCTCGTCCTCGGGACGGGTTTCGACGTGAGTGGCAGCACCGACCGCATCGACGTCCGCGGTCTCGGCGGACGCACCCTCGCCGACGCCTGGAGCGAGGGGATGCACACCAACCTCGGCATCACCGTGGCGGGCTTCCCCGAGCTCTACCTCCTGCTCGGACCCAACACCGGGCTCGGCCACAACAGCGTCGTCACGATGATCGAGTTCGCCAGCGACTACGTGCTCAAGGCGATCGACCGGGGCGCGGCTGGTCCCCGGGTCACCACCCGACAGGCCCAGGACGCCTTCACCCGCGAGATGGTGCGGCGCTCCCGTCGCACGATCTGGGCCACCGGCTGCCGCAGCTGGTACCTCGACCGGTTCGGCAACAACACCGCCCTGTGGCCGGGCTCGACCCTCGGCTATTGGCTCCGCACCCGCACGGTGGACGACTCCCAGTTCGAACCAGTCAGCCTCCACTCCCCAGCGAAGGAATCCATTGATGCGCAAGGCATTTGAGCCCAAGGTCTCGATCGTCACGGGGGCTGCCTCAGGTATCGGCCGTGCCATCGCCGCTGAGCTCGTCGCCCACGGCAGCCACGTCCTGGTCGCCGACCTCGACGGCGCCGGGGCGGTCCGGGCCGCCGGCGAGCTGGGCCCGCTGGCCAGCGCAGCCACGCTCGACGTCGCGGACGCGGCAGCCGTCACCGCCCTGGTCAGGAAGGTTGCCGCCGAGCACGGTCGCCTCGACGTGATGGTCAACAACGCCGGCGTCGCGATCGGGGGCCTGCTCGAGGAGCTCGACGAGCGGCACTGGGCCAAGGCGCTCGACGTGAACCTGCGCGGCGTGATCAACGGGGTCACGGCGGCATACGAGGTGATGCGCCCGCAGGGCAGCGGTCACATCCTCAACACCGCCTCGCTCGCGGGCCTGATCCCGGCCCCGGCGATGTTGCCGTACACGACCACCAAGCACGCCGTGGTGGGGCTCTCGACGGCGCTGCGCGCGGAGGCTGCGAGCCAGGGCGTGCAGGTGAGCGTGCTGTGCCCGGGCTTCGTCGACACACCCTTGCTCGACGACGTGTATGCCGCGCCCGACAGCTTCGGGGGGAGCAGCGTCCGGGCCCGGGTCCGGCTGATGCAGCCGAAGTTCCTCACGGCGGAGCAGACCGCGAAGGCGGCAGTCGACGGCCTCGCCGCGAACAAGGCAGTCATCCCGGTGGGGTTCCTCGCACACTTCATGTGGCGCCTGGTGCGCTATGCGCCGCCGGTGGCGCGGGCGGTCATCCAGGGGCAGGCGACCGGTCACCGTCGGCTCAACCAGAGGTCCGCCGCCAGGGCTGCCAAGGCCGGGCGGCGATGAGTTCGCGCGGTCCCCGTGGAAAGTCGGCCAACTGGCCCCCTTTCCAGGCCACGTCGCGCAGATCGCCTGGAAAGGGGGCCAGTTGGCCCCAAATCTCGAGGACGGGGGCAGGACGGGTCAGTTGGGGTTGCTGAGCCCGACCAACAGCACGACGCACGCCCCGGCCGCGAGGACGAACACGATCGCCAGCCCGGCGAGCATGCCCACCATGATGAAGCGCGTGCTCTCGCGCACGAGGCCGACGATGAACGCCGCCAGCAGCCCGACGTTGAGCCCCAAGGTCGCGATGGTGCTGAGCTCGTTCGGGAGGTTGACCGCATTGCCGACGACCGTGGGGAGGGACTCCAGCCCACCCACGAGGAACAGCGCGGGGATGCACAGGGCCACCCCGATCCAGAACTTCGCGACGTTGGAGCGTCCCCGTCGCCGAGCCGGCTGTGTCATGAGCGTTCCCCTCAGTCGATCCAGGCATAGATGCCGATGCACGCCGCCGCGGCGAGCACGGTGAGGTAGAGCAGGACCAGGCGGGTGTCGCCGAGCTTGCAGCGCGAGCGCAGCAGCCCACCCCGCCGTGCCTTGGCGTAGCCGACGATGGCGAGGACCGCGAACCCGAGCAGCGCCACTGGTCCCAGGGCCCACCCCAGCAGTGCGATGGTGGCGAAGACGCACAGTCGCAGCGGGTCGTAGGGGGCCGTCGGCTCGTGATCGCCCTGCGCGGCGTGCGGCGGCGCCACCTGGCGCGGGTCCGGGCCGGTCATGGCGTAGCCCTGGTCGAGGTGAGCGGGAGGCCGACGGCAGTCGAGATCCGTTGCCGCGACAGGGGTGCCCAGGCCTGCACGGCACAGAACGGTGCGCACTGGTGGCCGCCGTCGTCGCTCACCGTGGCCACGTGGACGCAGCACTGGGTCAGGCGCTCCTCGATCATCGTGTTCATGTCCATGAACGGCTTCACGGTGATCCGCAGGACGCGCTCGCCCAGCAGGGAGCGGAGCTTCTCGCGCTGGCCGGGGAGTCGACCGGCGGCCAGGGCCGCGAGGGTGCCGATGCCCAGGTCGCACCCACTGCAGACGTCGCGCCAGATCCCGGCCATCGACGGGTGCGACAGCGAGGACTGCTCCGACAGCAGGTCGAGCAGTGACTGCTTGACGGCTGATCGCAGCGATGCGGGAAGGGCGTCGTCGGCGATGCGGTTGGCGAGCACGTCGGGCTCGAGGTCGAGCCACTGCTTGAGCCGCTCGGGGCCGACGAGCGAGACCAGCGAGCGCCAGCTCCCGGAGTCGTCACGAAGGAGGTAGCCCACCGAGCAGCAGTGCGGGTGCGAGCAGGGCAGGGCGGTCAGGTCGCGCCAGGTCACCTGCCCGGCAGTCTGCCCGTCGAGCCGGGCGAGGACGCCGGTGTGGGTGAGCCGGTCGTGGGGGTCGATGCCGGCGCTGCGGCCGGAGCCGAACACCGGCTGGATCGTCACGCCGCCGACGTAGGGGGTGTCGAGGGCGCGCTTGACCACGAACCCGATCTCGTCGTCGTTCACGCCCAGTGCGGCGGTCATCGTCAGGGTGGTGAAGATTCCGGCGCCCGACAGGCGGTCGATCGCCCGCTCCTTGAACCGGCGGATGTCGGCACCCCGGTGGTGGGTGGAGGCCTGCGCCGACTCGCCGTCGTACTGCAGGTAGACCTCGACCCGGTCGCGGTGCCTGCGCAGGAGGTCGAGCAGCGCGTCGTCCTTGGCGATGGCGATCCCGTTGGTGTTGACCAGGACCCGCACGATGGGCCGGGTCGCCACGGCGTCGAGCAGTTCGGGCAGCCACGGGTACAGGGTCGGCTCGCCCCCGCTCAGCATGAGCACGTCGATCCGGCCATTCTCCCGCGACAGCCGGGCGTCGACCGAGGCCAGCACCTGGTCGAGCGGCACGACCGACGCGAGGGCCGGCGCCGAGGCGGCGAAGCAGGTCGGGCACTTGAGGTTGCAGTGGTCCAGCAGGTCCTCGAGCAGGATGCAGGTGTGCTGGGTCTGCATCTCGGGGAGACCGTCGGCGTAGGCAGCCGGCACCGGCGCGAAGTTCCCGGCCAGGTCGGGCGTGTGCACCTTGGTGGGGGCGGTCCACTGCTCGAGGTAGCTCAGGATCTCGGGCGACTCGTCGTAGAGGGTGCGCACCAGGCCGTGGGACGCACACCCGCGCTCGAGCCAGATCCGACCCTCGCGCTCCACGAGCCACCCGGACAGTCGGTGCACCTCCGTGAGGGGGCGGTCGGGCCGCTCCTCGTGGCACAGGGGGCAGAAGGCGTTGACGTAACGGTGGATGCGGTCGCCACGCAGCGGCATACCGGGTCCGGTGCGGGTGCTCACGCGACCACTGTCTCGTGCCGCAGCCCGTGGTAGGCGCCGCGACGCGCTTGCACTGCCACCCGCGCGAGGATCAACGGCACGGTCACGGCGAGGAAGAGCTGCGGCCTGGTCAGCCCCAGCCAGGCGACCTCGTTGCCCCTGACGTACTCGAGGAAGAAGCGGGCGACGCCATAGGCGCCGAGGTACCAGACCAGCAGCTCACCGCTCGGCACGCGGCGGTGGCGGAGCCACCACCAGATGACGGCGAAGGCCGCGGCGTGGAAGACGATCTCGTAGACGAACGACGGGTGCAGGGGTATGCCGGCCGGCGCGCCCGTGCGCGCGGCGGCAGCGTCGTCGACGGTGATCCCCCACGACGTCCCGGTGGGGCTGCCGGGACGCTCGGTGAGCAGGCAGCCGACCCGGCCCACGGCCATGCCCAGTGCGACCGCCGGCGCGAAGAGGTCACCGGTGCGGGGCCGGTAGCCACTGAGGCGCTTGGCGATGTGCACGCCGGCCCACGCCCCGACCAGGCCGCCGAGGATGCTGCGGTTGCCGTAGGCCCACTGCTCCGTGAGGGAGGCGTTCTGGCGCAGGTCGAGGTGCTGGAGCCACGTGCCGAGCCGCATGAACACCGCTCCGCCCACGAGGCCTCCGGTGACCACGATGAGCAGGCGCTCGTCCGTCGTCCCGCGCCGACGGGCCTCGACCGCGAACACCGCGAGGGCCGTCAGGACGCCGAGCGCGACGAACACCGCGTGGGCGTCCACCCCGAACACCGTGGGAACCACCGACACCCCTCCCTTCCGAGGTCGTGGGTGCCGGCACGCGTCATGGCGCGGGCTGCCACACCCGACTGAAGGGTGGCACGGATGGGGCGGCTCCGCGGCATACTTGGCCCGCCCCCGTGGCCCAACTGGCAGAGGCAGGCGACTTAAAATCGCCACAGGTGCGGGTTCGACCCCCGTCGGGGGCACCAGTGCGCTGGGTCGTGGTCAGAGGTCGACGTCGGCCCAGATCGCGGCGTGGTCCGAGGCGGCGTCCTGCTCGCGCGTGAGCGTCGGGTACATCTCCCAGCGACCGGAGGCGGTCCACACCCCCTTGCGGAAGATTCCGGACGCCGTGACCGCGGCGAAGACGGCCGGGGAGCAGAGGATGTAGTCGATCTTGTTGCCGGCCCGACCCGTCGTGTAGGTGCCCGGCCACCCGCCGTCGTCGAAGCTCGGGTGGGTGGCGATGTCCCGCAGGTCGGTGGGTGCCGCCGCCGAGCCCACGAGCAGGGGGGCCAGGGGCCCCGAGTCGGGGGTGTCGTTGAGGTCGCCGAGGACGACGATGTTCGCGACGCCCTCTGCGCGACGAGCCCGGTAGATCTCGGCCACCCGTTCGGCCTGTCGCTGACGTCGCCGGTTGGAGTCGCTCGCGCTGCCGTAGCCCTTGGACTTGAAGTGGTTGACCATCACCAGCAGCGTCGCGCCGCTCGGCAGGGTGACGGTGTACTCGGGGCAGTCGCGGCCGAAGATGGGCCCGGCGAGGTCGGCGTCGTCGACGTGGCTGACGATCCGCTCGATCACGTGGTCGCCGCGGGTCATGACCCCCACGTCGATGCCGCGGTCGTCGTTGCCGTCGATGAGCATGATGTGGCCGTAGATGCGATCGCTGATCGGGCGCAGCAGGTCGACGTTGAAGCGCTGCAACGCGATCCGGCTCTCCGCCTCCACGACCCCGAGCACGTCGGCCGCGACGTCGTGGACGACCTGCGCGGTGTGCCGGACCGCGAGCTCGGTCACGGCCTGGGTCTTCAGCTCGAGCCACCCGACCCAGTCGGGCCGACCGTCCGCCACGACGACCATGCCGCCGGCTTTCGGCCTGGTGATGAGGCGGCCCCGGTTCTGGCGGAGGATGACGTACGTCCCGCTGTCGGCCTTGTCCAGACCCAGCGCGACCAGCCACTTCACGATGTTGGCCTTGTCGGTCGCCGAGTATGCCGCGTGCTGGAGGGTGCGGGTCAGCTTGGCGTAGGTGTCGAGGAGGGCGCGGTGCGTCGACCAGTCGTCGGCCGCGAGCAGCCGGGCGCGGTCGAACAGGTTCTCGACGTTGAAGCTCGCGATCCTCACGACACCAGAGTCCCGCGCCCGACGCCGGCGCACCAGTGGACAGCCGGGCCGTCTTCGCCATCCACAGGAGGGTGGCCCGGGAACTTTCACCCCGGTTCCGCACGTAGTCTGGGGTGAGCGGCCGACCGCAGGGCCGCCCTACGCCTCCAAGGAGACAGCATGGCCAGCAACCCGGTGTTCGACCGGATCGAGAAGGAGTCCCGCCAGGGCTATGCCGGGTTCGGTCGCAGCGGTGCGCCCGCCCAGCAGCCGACGGCCGGCATGGCGTCCACCGACGGCATGACCAGCCAGCAGCTCCAGGACCTCTACAACCAGCCCTCCGCCGGGCCGGTCCAGACCAAGCGCCTCACCATCGACGACGTCGTGATGAAGACGACTGGCCTGTTCGCCATCGTGCTGGTCATGGCCGTGGTGGGGTGGCGGCTCACCCCGAGCTACGGCATCGGCCTCCTCCTCGGCGGCATCGCGGTCACCCTCGTGCTCGGTCTGGTCATTGCGTTCAAGAAGACCATCAGCGTGCCGCTCATCGTCACGTATGCGGTCGTCGAGGGGCTGTTCGTCGGCGCCATCAGCAACTACTACAGCCTCGCGTTCGACCCGCCGGAGCAGACCGACGTCTTCCGTGGCATCGTCGCGCAGGCCGTGATCGCTACGCTTTCGGTGTTCGCAGGCACGCTGTTGGCCTACAAGACCGGGCTCATCAAGGTGACGGCCAAGTTCCGTCGGATCGTCACCATGGCGGTCATCGGCTACACCATCTTCTCGCTCATCAACCTCGCCTACGCCTGGATCGGCAACCACGCCTTCGGCATCGGCGGGACCGGCGCCCTCGGCATCGGCATCTCGCTCTTCGCCATCGGTCTGGCCGCTGCGATGCTCGCGGTCGACTTCGACTCGATCGACCGGGCCATCGCGACAGGAGCCCCGGAGAAGTACTCCTGGCTGCTCGCCCACGGCCTCATCGTCACCATCGTGTGGCTCTACCTCGAGATCCTGCGTCTGCTCGGGCGTCTGCGCAGCAACTAGCGTGACCCCGAGATCGCCTGTTCCGCAGGAGGTTTCGGCCGAACTGCAACGCGTGGTCCGGCGGTGGCAACAGCTACCGCTGGACCACGCGCTGTCATGTGTGCCGACCGTCCGCGGTCTGCTCGACGACCTGGCCGAGCGCGCTGCCGTGACCCCCGCGCACGGGTCGCCCGCCACCGTCCCGGACCTGGGGCCAGCCGTCCTCATGGACCAGCTGACCGTCCTGGTCTACGACGTCTGCGCAGCGGGCGGCGCAGCGTCGGACGAGCTGACCACGCGCCTGGCAGACCTGCGCCGCGAGCTGGCCTGACCGCCCTCCCGGAGCCAAGCCATGCAAAAGGCGAGTTAGCGCCAGGGCTGGCGGCGCTAACTCGCCTTTTGCATGACTGGGCGTCGCCGCAGCGCCGTCCCGGCTGGCGCTCAGGTGCGCAGGTGGGCCACGTTCGTCCACCCGGGGTCTGGAGTGACCCTGATCCGGACGTCCTGCGGCCATGGGTCGCACACCGCCGCGAGCGACGGTACGGCGTCGTCAGCGGTGGAGTCGACGTAGACGTGCAGCAGCCGCACCCCCGCGTGGGACTGGTGGGCCACCACCCGGCCGCTGTCGCCGAGCGCCTGGTTGATCGCGTCCTCGAGGGTTCGGAGCTCGGTCAACGCGTCCTGGCCGGGCAGGCCCGACTCGGTCTGGTCGGTGTAGGGGACGGCGACCGCGGCGTGGGTGTCGAGGTCGGGCGCCGTGGCCGAGTGGAGTGGGATCTGGGCCATCGCCAACACCGGACCGCCCTCGCCCTCGCCGTTGAGGATCGCCCAGTGTGGCTGGCCGTCCTCGTCGGTGGACTCGGCCTCGAGGTCGCGGACGACCGCCCGCAGCCCGGCCAACCCGAACCCGTCCAGAGGCGGTACGACAGAGGGCGTCACCTCGCCGACCCAGAGCTCGACGCCGGTCTCGCCCAATGCGGTGTCGAGGGCGAGGAAGGTGATGGTGACCCGTGCGCGTTCATCGAGCGACGCGAACGCGGGGTGGTGCACAGACACGTCGACCCTGGATCCCTCCCGTCGAGCGCCCACCACGAGGTCGGCGAACGAGATGGTCTGGCCGCCCACCTCGAGCGTCATCGACTCGGGCTCACGGTTGGCCTGGCGCGAGTCCGCGAACTCCCACGTGGCATCCGCAGCGGGGGCGCCCTTGACCCACCGACGGGCCGCGCCGCGAAGCGCCGCGTCTCCCTCAGGACTGACCACCAGGCAGTGCTCCGCCTCGCGACCCGGGCTGAGCTCCCACGCCAGCCCGGGGTGCACGGCTGAGACGCGGCGGCTCATCGCGGCGACCAGGTCGTCATTGGGGCTGCCCGCGATGCTGGCATCGGCGAGGGCGCGGCCCTCGGTGGCCTACCAGTCCCAGAAACCGGTCACCGACTCTTGCGAGCCGTGCCCGTCCCGGTCGTCACGGCCCTTCCTGCGGCTGAAGATCCCCATGGGGCCAGTCTTGCGGGCGCAGGCAGACGAGAGGCCCGAAACCGTGGATCCGGTGGGGTGCCGGGGTCGGTTTCGGGCCTCTCGACGCTCCGCTCAGCTCAGGCGCTCGTAGATGATGGCCATGCCCTGGCCGCCACCGACACACATCGTCTCCAGGCCGAACTGCCCGTCGCGGGCCGCAAGGCCGTTGAGCAGGGTCGTCGTGATCCGCGCCCCGGTCGAGCCGAAGGGGTGGCCGAGGGCGATGGCGCCACCGTGCACGTTGAGCTTGTCGAAGTCCATGCCGAGGTCGTCGGCGGACGGCAGCACCTGCGCGGCGAAGGCCTCGTTGATCTCGTAGAGGTCCAGGTCGCCGATCGTCATGCCGGCCCGGGCCAGCGCCTGCCGCGAGGCCTCGACCGGCCCGAGGCCCATGATCTCCGGCGAGAGACCAGAGACACCGGTGGACACCACGCGCGCCAGCGGGGTGAGCCCGAGCTCCTTGGCCTTGGTGTCGCTCATGACCACCACGGCCGCAGCCCCGTCGTTGAGCGGGCAGCAGTTGCCGGCGGTGATCGTGCCCTGCTCGCGGAAGACCGGGTTGAGGCCCTGGAGCGCCTCCAGCGTCACGCCGGCCCGCGGCCCGTCGTCCTTGCTGACGACCGTGCCGTCGCCGAGCGTGACCGGGGCGATCTCGCGCTCGAAGAAGCCGTCGGCGATCGCCTTCTCGGCGCGGTTCTGCGACGAGACGCCCCACTCGTCCTGGCGCTCCCGGGAGATGCCCCGCAGGGTGGCGACGTTCTCGGCGGTCTGGCCCATCGACAGGTAGACGTCGGGCAGCAGGCCCTGCTGGCGCGGGTCGGCCCAGGTCTCGTTGCTCTTGGCGATCTGCTCGCTGCGGGCTGCGGAGCCGGCGAACTTGGGGTTCTGGTCGTCCCCGGAGGAACCACCGGCACCAGCCCAGTTGGTGTACTGCGAGACGCACTCGACGCCGCCGGAGACGAAGATGTCGCCCTCGCCGGCCTTGATCGCGTGGTAGGCCATCCGCGTGGTCTGCACGGACGAGGCGCAGAACCGGTTGATGGTCGAGCCGGGCAGCCCGTCGAACCCGGCGAGCACGGCCACGACGCGGGCCATGTTGGACCCGTGGCGGCCGGACGGCTCGGCGCAGCCCCAGTAGAGGTCCTCGACCAGCGTGGGGTCGAGCTCGGGGATCTTGGCCAGCGCCGCGGAGATCACCTGCACCGACAGGTCGTCGGGACGCATCTCCTTCAGCGAGCCCTTGAACGCGCGCCCGATGGGCGTGCGGGCGGTCGAGACGATGACTGCTTCGGTCACGGGGTCCTCCTCATGCAACAGCTGCGAGGGGCCGCGAGATAAGCGGCCGCTTAGTCAGCCTCGATGGTATGCCGTGCGGCTGGGTCTGCGACTGTGGCGTTGCTCTCGTCGGCGCGGGCGTCGGCTCGGCCGGTCCCAGCTCGACCGACCGCACCTGCCGCACCAGCGGCACCGTCGGGGCCAGGCGGCAGCCCACTGTCGTCGACCCGGTGGGACTCGGCCTGGTGGGACTCGGCCTGGTGGGACTCGGCCTGGCGGTCGGGCACGGCATCGTGCGGTCGGCGCAGCAGCACTGCCCAGCGACCGCGGGGGCCGCGGGCCTGGCCAGCGATCTTCGTCGCGGAGACCTCGGTGCCGGGGTCGCGGACCGCGTACTGGGCGGCGACGGCGACCGGGCCCACGCCCTCACCACGGCGGGTGTCGGGAGCGCGCTCCTCGCTCGGCTCGCCGATCCGGACCCCGAGAGCGGCGTAGACGCTCGGCAGCAGCGCGGCGGCCGCCCGGGCGTAGCCGGCAGGGGAGGGGTGGAACCGGTCAGCGCTGAACATCTCGTGCGGCCGCTCCGCGAACTCGGGGCCCAGCAGGTCGCCGAGCGACACGGTGCGGCCACCCGCCTCGACCACGGCGACGGTCTGGGCCGCGGCCATGTCGCGGGACCACCGACGCCCGATGAGGCGCAGCGGCTGGGGGATCGGCTGGATCGTGCCGAGGTCGGGGCAGGTGCCCACGACGACCTCGGTGTCGAGGGCCCGCAGCGCCCGGACCGTGGTCTCGAGGTGGCGCACGGCGATGGCCCTGTTGATGCGATGGGTCACGTCGTTGGCCCCGATCATGATGATCGCGACGTGCGGTCGCGCCACCTGGTCGAGGGCGTTGACGAGCTGGAGCTCGAGGCCTGAGGACTCGGCTCCGACGACGGCGGTGTTGGTGAGGCGGACCGGGCGACCGGTGAGGGCCGAGACGCCGTTGGCGATGATCGCGCCGACCGTCTGGTAGCGGTGGTCGGCACCCATCCCCGCGGCCGATGAGTCGCCCAGGACGACGAGCTCGACCGGGTCGCCCACGCCGGCACCGTAGATCCCGTTGTCGTCGGGGGAGCCGTCGAACGGCTGGCCCACGATGCGGCGGGCCACCTTCGCCTCGGCCTTGAGCACGCCGTAGCCGAGCGCGCCGAGCGCACCGATGCCCGCAGCGAGGCCGCCCCCACCGTAAGCGGCGGTGGCGGCGATCTTGCGGGCCCGTCGTGCCCGGCTCATGGGCCAGCCCCTCTCGTCCGTGGTCCCTCTGACGGTAACGCTCGATGCTGACATGGTGATCCCCCTCCCCCTCGATGGTGCGACCGGGGCGTGTGCTTGGCATCCCCCAGTTGGCGGAGGGCCCGCCGACCGGCCCGCCGGGCGGTCCGAGGGCCTGTCCAGCATCTGAGAGGATGGCGGGGTGAAGTACGCAGAGCACATCGCCGACCTCGTCGGGAACACGCCCCTCGTCAAGCTGAACTCGGTCACCGAGGGGATCGCGGCCACGATCCTCGCCAAGGTGGAGTACATGAACCCGGGCGGGTCGGTGAAGGACCGCATCGCGCTCAAGATGATCGAGGCGGCCGAGGCCTCCGGCGAGCTCAAGCCGGGCGGCACCATCGTCGAGCCGACCTCCGGCAACACCGGGGTCGGACTGGCCCTGGTGGCCCAGCGCAAGGGCTACAAGTGCGTCTTCGTCTGCCCCGACAAGGTGAGCCAGGACAAGCGCGACGTCCTCAAGGCCTACGGCGCGGAGGTCGTGGTCTGCCCGACCGCCGTGGCGCCCGACCACCCGGACTCCTACTACGAGACGTCCGACCGCCTGGTCCGTGAGATCGACGGCGCGTGGAAGCCCAACCAGTACGCCAACCAGAACGGTCCCGCCTCGCACTACGAGTCGACCGGCCCGGAGGTGTGGGACGACACCGACGGCAGGGTCACGCACTTCGTCGCGGGCGTCGGCACCGGAGGCACCATCACCGGCACCGGCCGCTACCTGCGCGAGGTCTCGGAGGCGCGCGACGGTGGACGCGTGCGCATCATCGGCGCCGACCCGGAGGGCTCGGTCTACTCCGGGGGCACCGGTCGCCCCTACCTCGTCGAGGGCGTCGGAGAAGACTTCTGGCCGACCGCCTACGACCCGGCCGTGGTCGACGAGGTCATCGCGGTCAGCGACGCAGACTCCTTCGAGATGACCCGCCGCCTCGCCAAGGAGGAGGGCCTGCTCGTGGGCGGCTCCTGCGGCATGGCGGTCGTCGCCGCGCTGCGGGCGGCCAAGGACCTGCCGGCCGATGCCGTCGTCGTCGTGCTGCTGCCCGACAGCGGTCGTGGCTACATGTCGAAGATCTTCAACGACGACTGGATGAACTCCTACGGCTTCATGCACACCCACACCGAGACGACGGTCGGCGAGGTGTTGCACCGCAAGGCCGGCGACATCCCCGCCCTCGTCCACACGCACCCGACCGAGACGGTCCGCGACGCCATCGAGATCCTCCACGAGTACTCCGTCTCGCAGATGCCGGTCGTCAAGGCCGAGCCGCCCGTGATGGCGGGCGAGGTCGCCGGCTCGGTCAGCGAGCGCGCCCTGCTCGAGGCGCTGTTCAACGGCAGTGCGCACCTCACCGACTCGGTCGACAAGCACATGGAGCCGGCGCTGCCCCTGGTCGGCGCCGGTGAGGCTGTCACCGCGGCTCGCCACGAGCTCGAGAAGCACGACGCGATCATGGTGGTCGAGGACGGCAAGCCGGTCGGGGTGCTGACCCGCGCCGACCTGCTGATCGCCTTGGTGGACTAAGGGATTCGTCGACCAGACACCGACCGGCGCAGCGCGTCGGTCACCGCAGCCGTCGCGCCATGTCCGGGCGCGGCGGCTGCGCCGCGTCCGGGTGCAGGATGCCGGCCAAGGCCTCGACCCCGTCGACGAGGCGAGGTCCGGGGCGGGCGAAGCTGGCGTTCGCGTCGACCGCCCACACGGGTATGCCGTCGGGCAGCTCCCCGTCATCGATCGCCTTGCGTGCCAACGCCGTCGAGCCCTCGAGGTCGTAGCCGCACGGCGCACACACGATCACCTCGGGGGCGCTGTCGCGCACTGCTTCCCAGGTGACGCGCACCGACTTCTCGCCGGCGGTCCCGAGCGCGTTGGTGCCCCCGGCCCGGGTGACCATCTCCGGCACCCAGTGGCCGGGCGCGAAGGCCGGGTCGGTCCACTCCAGCACCAGCGCGCGCGGGCGGGAGGTGGCGCGCACGGCCGACTCCACGGCATACAGGCGGTCGTGGAGCTCGGCCACGACGGCAGCCGCGCGCTCGGCGGTGCCGGTCGCGGACCCCAGCGTGGTGATCGAGCCGATCACCTCGTCGAGGGTGTGGGGGTCGATGGTGAGGACCTCGGCGCGGCAGCCGAGGTAGGCCAGCGCGTCGTCGACGACGGAGACGTCCACGGCGCAGACGGCGCACAGGTCCTGGGTGACCACGAGGTCGGCGTCCAGAGCTCCGAGGGCTCCGGCGTCGAGGTGGTAGAGGTCTTCTCCCGCTGCCATGGCCTTGCTGACGAACGCGTCGATGTCGCTCGCCGAGAGGCCCTCGGGGATGGCGGTCGTGGAGACGATGGTGCGCTCACGGGCCTCGGCCGGGGTGTCGCACTCGAAGGTGACGCCCACGACCTGGTCGCCGGCGCCGAGCGCGAACAGGATCTCCGTCGTCGAGGGCAACAGGGACACGATCCGCATGCCGCGACCATACGCGGGGCCCGTCCCGCGGCATACCGCAGCCTTGGGTGCGCGGGTTAGGTTGACACCATGGAGAACTGGGAATCTCCGGTGGAACGCGCCATCCGTGAGGCGCAGGAACGCGGGGAGTTCGACAACCTGCCCGGGACCGGGAAGCCGCTGCGCAGCCTCGGCGACCCGGAGCGGGACGACCCGGACTGGTGGGTCAAGCAGCTGGCCGAGCGGGAGCACCTCGACCTGTCCGGAGCGCTGTCCCCGCCGTTCGCGCTGCGCAAGGAGGCGGCCACCTTCCCGGGGTCGCTGCTCGACCTGCGCACCGAGGCGAGCGTCCGGGCCGTGCTCGCGGACTACAACCACCGCGTGAAGGCGGACCGCCTGCGTCCAGGCGTCGGGGCGAGCTTCCCGATCTGGGCGCCGCTGGTCGACGTCGACGACCTGGTCGAGCAGTGGCGTGAGCTGCGCGAAGCCACGAGAGCCTCCGCCTCCGGAGGGACCGCCGACCTCACAGCTCCAGCAGCATCACGTGCAGGCCGACCCGGCCGTGCGTCCTGGATTCGAAGGCTCCTGGGACTGTCGTGAGGATCCTGAAGCCGAGGTCCTGCCAGAGGCGCACGGCCGCCGCGTTCGTCTCCACCACGGCGTTGAACTGGATCGCCGCATAGCCCTGGTCCCGGTGCCACGCCACCACGTCCTCGGCGAGGGTGCGGCCCACCCCCTTGCCCCGGGACGCCGATGCCACCATGAAGCTCGCGGTGCCGACGTGCGAGCCACGCCCCGGGCGGTTCGGGCCCATCTTCGCACTGCCGAGCAGGCTGCCGTCCTGCTCCACGGCGACGACCGTCCGCCCAGAGGGCGACTCGAACCACAGGTCGTGGATCTGGGCGTCGGTCAGGTCGTCGGGGTAGGCGTAGGTCTCGCCGGCATCGACGACCTCACGGAAGATGACTGCGAAGGCCGGCAGGTCCGACTCGACTGCCTCGCGGATGACCACGCGACGACCCTATGACCTGACGCTGACGGTCTCAGCCGCCGAGGTCGCTCGAGTCGTTGACGCGCAGGACGCTCTCCTGGCTCGGCAGCTGGTCCTGCTTCACGATCCCCACCGGGCAGGTCATGCCGTTGGGCCCGTGGTTGCAGTAGCCGCCGGGGTTCTTGTAGAGGTACTGCTGGTGGTAGTCCTCGGCGTAGTAGAACGTGCCGGCATCCCCGGCTGAGCGCAGCTCGGTCGTGATCGTGCCGAAACCGTTGTCGGTCAACACCTTCTGGAACGCCTCACGGGTCGCCTCGGCGGCGCGCTCCTGGTCGGGGGTGGTCCAGTAGATCGCCGACCGGTAGGCCGTGCCGATGTCGTTGCCCTGCCGGTTGCCCTGCGTCGGGTCGTGGTTCTCCCAGAACTCCTTGAGCAGCAGCTCGGGGCTGGTCTGCTCCGGGTCGTAGGCGACCAGCACGGCCTCGGCGTGACCGGTCAGGCCGGTGCAGGTCTCCTCGTAGGTGGGGTTCGGGGTGAGGCCGCCCATGTAGCCCGCGGCCGTCGTGACGACCCCCGGGAGCCGCCAGAAGATGCGTTCGGCGCCCCAGAAGCAACCCATCGCGAGGTAGAGCACCTCGGTGTCCTCGGGCCAGGGGCCCTCGAGCGGCGTGTGCAGGACGACGTGCTCGTCGGCGATGTGGAACGGACGCGTCTCGCGTCCGCGCAGGGCGTTCTCGGCGGTGGGCAGGGTGGTCTTGGCGCGCGATCCGAATATCACGACTGGTCCAACGCAGGCCGTCGCACGACTGTTCCGGCCGGACCTTACGGCGGGATGACGCCCCGGCCGCTTCGCCAAACTCGCTGGCTTCCCCCTGTTCGCTCGGCGAAGGTGGACCCATGGTCACCATCACCCTGGTCGAGGACCCCGACGACGCGCAACGGCAGCTGTTCGACGACTGGGCGGGGGTGCTCGTCGCGGACGGCCGCCACCAGTTCGGGCCGGACCACAGTGCCCACTCGGTCGAGGAGCTCCGCGAGATGGGGCGCAGCACCGACCGGCGACGGATCTGCTGGGCGGCCGTCGACGGCTCGGGCGCCGTGGTCGGCTCGGCGGCCCTGACGATGCCGCAGCACGACAACCTCTCGCAGGCCCTGGTCATGGTCATCGTCCACCCCGACCACCGCCGAGGCGGGGTGGGCACCGCGCTGCTCGAGCAGGTCGAGTCAACGGCTCGCGACCACGATCGCACCGTCCTCCTCACCGAGACCCAGTGGCTGGTGGGTGCGCGCGACGAGAGCGGCGAGGAGTTCGCCGCACGTCGTGGGTATGCCGGCGCGCAGACCGTGCTGCGCAGCTCACTTCTCCTGCCCGCGGACCGGGACCGGCTGGAAGCCGCCCTGGAGGGGGACGACGCGGACGGGTACGTCGTGCAGACCTGCTGGGACGGCATACCGGAGGCCTGGCTGGCGGGGCGGGCGGAACTGAGCCGACGGATGAGCACCGACATCCCGATGGGCGACCTCCAGCTCGAGGAGGAGCGCTGGGACGAGGAGCGGGTGCGCACGGAGTACCAGCGGATCGCGGCCATGGGCCGGCGCGTGGTGGACACCTTCGCCGTGGTCGGGGCCACCGGTGAGCTGGTCGGCTACACCCAGGTGCAGGTGCCCCGCGCGAACCCGGTGGTGGGCTTCCAGCAGGACACGCTGGTGATGCGCGAGCACCGAGGCCACCGGCTCGGGCTGCGGCTCAAGGCGGCCGGCACGCTGGCGCTCATGCAGGAGCTGCCCGACACGAGGTCGGTGCGCACCTGGAACGCCGACGACAACGCACCGATGCTGGCGGTCAACCGCGCGCTCGGCTACGTCCACGACGCGATGATGCGCGAGTGGCAGAAGGTGGTCACGTCGTGATCGACGACCCGGTCGACGTCGACCTGGGCACGGTGGTCTCGATCCACGTCGCCAAGGCGACCAAGCTCCCCATGCGGCCGGTGGAGTCGGTCGTCGCCGAGGCCGGCGTCGGACTGGTCGGCGACCGCTACCACGGCTCCAGGCACCGCCACGTGACCGTGCAGTCGGCCGGGGCGCTGGCGGAGGCGAGCCAGGCGCTGGGGGCCGAGGTCGAGCCGGGCGCGACGCGTCGCAACGTCACCCTGTCCGGCGGTCCGGTCCCCAGCCGGCCGGGCACCCGGGTGCGGATGGGCGAGGCCCTCCTCGAGGTCGTGCGCCCTGCCGCGCCGTGCCGGTTGATGGACGACCTCATCGCCCCCGGGGCCATGAAGGCGCTGCACGCGCGTGGCGGCACGGTGTTCCGGATCCTCGAGGGAGGGGTCATCCGGGTGGGCGACCCGGTGGTGCGAGAGGGGTCCTGAGCGGGGGCTAGCCTTGCCGCCATGACGGAGCAGCACAGCACTGACCACGGCTTCTCGACGCGTGCGATCCACGCGGGGCAGGAGCCTGACGCAGGCACCGGAGCGGTGATCACCCCCATCTTCCAGGTGTCCACCTACAAGCAGGACGGGATCGGTGGTTTCCGCGGCGGCTACGAGTACAGCCGCTCGGCCAACCCGACCCGCACCGCCCTGGAGGAGTGCTTCGCGGCGCTCGAGGGGGGCGCCCGCGGCTTCGCGTTCTCGTCAGGCCTGGCCGGTCAGGACACCGTGCTGCGGGCCCTCCTCGCACCCGGCGACCACGTGGTCGTGCCAAGCGACGCGTACGGCGGCACGTACCGGCTCTTCAACAAGGTCCTGACCACGTGGGGTGTCGACCACACCATCGCGCCGATGGGCGACCTCGACGCAGTGCGGGCCGCGATCCGCCCGGGCAGCACCAAGATCCTGTGGGTCGAGACGCCCACCAACCCGTTGCTCGGCATCGCCGACATCGCCGCCCTGGCCGAGCTCGCCCACACGGCCGGTGCGCTGCTGGTGGTCGACAACACCTTCGCCTCGCCCTACCTGCAGCAGCCGCTGGCCCTCGGTGCCGACATCGTCACGCACTCGACGACCAAGTACTGCGGCGGCCACTCCGACGTCGTCGGTGGCGCCGTCGTCGTGGGCCACGACATCACCGTGCCGGGCTTCGAGGACGCGGTGGATCGCGTTGCCTTCCACCAGAACTCGATGGGCGCGGTCGCCGGACCGATGGACGCCTGGCTGGTCCTGCGCGGGCTGAAGACGCTGGCGCTGCGGATGGAGAAGCACAGCGACAACGCCGAGCGGGTGGTCGAGTTCCTCACCGCCCATCCCGCCGTCAGCGCGGTGCACTACCCGGGCCTGGAGAGCCACCCGGGTCACGAGGTCGCCAAGCGCCAGATGAAGCGGTTCGGCGGCATGATCTCGTTCCAGGTCAGGGCGGGGGAGGACGTGGCGGTCAAGGTCTGCGGCGAGACCCAGCTGTGGACCCTCGGTGAGTCGCTCGGCGGTGTGGAGTCGCTCATCGAGCACCCCGCGCGGATGACCCACGCGTCGGTCGCCGGCACCGAGCTCGAGGTGCCTGCCGACCTGATCCGCCTGTCGGTCGGCATCGAGGACGTCGAGGACCTCATCGCCGACCTCGGGCAGGCCCTCGACCGGCTCGGCTGAGGCGAGCGGCGCGCTCGTGCAGCTGCTGTGCGTCGACTTCGGGTCGACCTTCACCAAGGCGGTGCTCGTCGACGGCGAGGGTGTCGTGGTGGCGACCGCCTCGACGCCGACCACCGTCGCCACGGACGTCCTCGACGGCTACCGCACGCTGCGCGACGAGCTCCTTCCCCACGGTGCGGTCGACGAGGTGCTGGCCTGCTCCAGCGCCGGAGGTGGGCTGCGGCTCGCGGTGGTCGGGTACGAGCGCGAGGTCACGGCCCAGGCTGGGTTCCGGGTCGGCCTCAGCGCCGGTGCGCGCGTCGCCCACGTGACGTCGGGGCCGCTCTCCGGCGCCGACGTCAAGGCCCTGCGGGACAGCCGCCCCGACCTCGTGCTGCTCGTGGGGGGCACCGACGGCGGCAACGCTGAAGTGTTGCTGCACAACGCATCTCGGCTCGCCAAGGCGCGGATCGGCGCGCCGGTGGTCGTGGCCGGCAACGCCGATGCGCAGCTGGAGGTCGCCGCGACCCTGGCTGCCACGGGCCGCTCCTTCACCGTGGCCGACAACGTCCTCCCGTCCATCGGGGTGATCGCGCCCGAGTCGGCGCGGGCCGCCATCCGGCGCGTCTTCCTCGAGCACGTGATCGGCGGCAAGGGTCTGTCGCGAGGTCCTGAGTTCGGCGCGATGGTGCAGGCGCCGACCCCTGACGCGGTCCTCGACGGGGTCGCCGTGCTGGCCGAACACCTCGACGGCGACGTCATGGTCGTCGACATCGGTGGGGCGACGACCGACGTCTACTCGGCGCTGCGCCCCCAGGGGGAGGACTCGGGCCTGGCCAAGGAGGTGGTGGCCCCCCTGTGGCACGCGCGCACCGTCGAGGCCGACCTCGGCATGCGCTGGAACGCCGAGGGCATCGTCGAGGCTGCGTCCCGTGAGCACGTGGCGCTGCCCGAGGGAGCTGCCGCGTATGCCGCGAGCCTGGTCCGCAACACCGGTCACCTCCCAGCCGACGAGCGTGAGTGGGCCTTCGACCTGTCACTCGCCCGAGCGGCCGCCGTGGTCGCGGTGCGCCGCCATGCGAGGCCGCCGGCCCCGGGGGCCGGGGCGCGACCGCTGGCCGACGTGCGGGTCGTGGTGGGCTCGGGCGGGGTGCTGCGGCACGCCACCGACGAGGGCCGGCAGGAGGTGCTGCCGGCGGTGGCGAGCGACCACGCGGGCGGCTGGAAGGTCCCCCGTGACTCCGCCCTGGTGACGGACACGGCATACCTGCTCTTCGCGGTGGGGCTGTTGCGCGCGGCGCATCCCGACGTGGCCCGCGCGCTGGCCCGGACGGTCATGGGTTCCGCTGTCGGTGGTCGCTCCTAACGTCGGGGCATGAGCGAGGAGAGGACGGCGGGTTCGAGGTCTCCCTCGACCGTGCTGGCCACCCCTTCTGCCTGGTCGGTCGGCCCTGACGCCGCAGGGGCTTGTGCTGCCCGGTCGAAACGCGATACAACGTGTTTGTGCAAACGCGATATAACGTGAATGGAGCGCCGAAAATGAATGGTCCACCACCCGCCACGCGGCCTAGGGTCGAGCGATGACCTCCCTGGCGATCGAGGCCGAGCACCTCGTCAAGAAGTTCGGTGACACGACTGCCGTCGACGACGTCAGCTTCTCCGTGCCGGAGGGGTCCGTGCTGGGGCTCCTGGGCCCCAACGGCGCCGGCAAGACGACCACGGTGCGGATGATGACGACGCTGGCCACGCCGACCAGCGGCACCGCGCGGGTGGCCGGGCACGACGTGCTGCGCGAGCCCGATGCGGTGCGTCGCTCGATGGGCCTGACCGGCCAGGCGGCGACGGTGGACGAGCTGCTCACCGGGCGCGAGAACCTGCGGCTGATCGGGTCGCTCTACGGCCTGTCCAGCAGCTACGTGAAGTCGGCGGGTGCCGACCTGCTGGAGCGGTTCTCGCTGACCGAGGCCGCCGACCGCACGGTGAAGACCTACTCCGGCGGCATGCGCCGCCGCCTCGACCTCGCGGTCAGCCTCATCGCCACCCCGCCCGTGCTGTTCCTCGACGAGCCCACGACCGGTCTCGACCCGCGCAGCCGGGTCGAGCTGTGGGAGGTCCTGCGCGGCCTGGTCAAGGACGGCACCACGCTGCTCCTGACCACCCAGTACCTCGAAGAGGCGGACCAGCTCGCCGACCGCATCGTCGTGATCGACCGCGGCCAGATCATCGCCGAGGGCACGCCGCTCGAGCTCAAGGACCGCAGCGGCAAGGCCAGCCTGGTGCTGACCGTGTCGCGGGCCGAGGACCTGCAGACCGCCGCCGACATGCTGCGCCAGCGGGTCTCCGAGGTGCACGTCGACGAGGCCGCGCGCCAGCTGACGGCGCCGGCCGAAGGGCTGCGCGACATGACGCGGATCGCGGCGATCTTCGAGGACAGCTCCATCGAGCTCGACGACCTGGGGCTCAAGCGGCCGAGCCTCGACGACGTGTTCCTCCACCTCACCGGCCACCGCGCCGAAGACACGTCAGGCACCAGGGACGCCGACACCGAGACCGAGCAGGAGCAGGCGTCATGACCACCGACACGACGACGCGACAGTCGGCCAGCGGCATCGCCCGACCCGAGATCAGGCCGACCGGCCTGCTGCGACAGTCGCTGGCGATCACCCGGCGCAACCTCATCCACATCAAGCGGATGCCCGAGATGCTGATGGACGTCACCATCCAGCCGGTCATGTTCGTGCTGCTCTTCGCCTACGTCTTCGGCGGGTCGATCGCGGTCAAGGGGTCGCCGGCCGGCTACCGCGAGTGGCTGATGGGCGGGATCATGGGGCAGACGATCGCCTTCGCGTCCTTCATCGTCGCCGTCGGCCTCACCGCCGACATCGACAAGGGCATCGTCGACCGCATGCGGTCGCTGCCGATCAACCCCTCGGCCGTGCTCGTGGGCCGCAGCATCTCCAGCCTCCTGCACTCCAGCATCGGCATCCTCGTGATGTCGGTGACCGGGCTGTTCGTCGGCTGGCGGATCCGCGGCAGCTTCGCCGAAGCCGTGCTGGCCTACGCGCTGCTGCTGCTCTGGGGCTTCGCGATGATCTGGATCGGCATCCTCGTCGGGTCGGCGATGCGCTCGGTCGAGGCCGTGAACGGGCTGATGTTCACGACGATGTTCCCGATCACGTTCCTGGCCAACACCTTCGCGCCGACCGACAACATGCCCCACGTGTTGCGGGTCATCGCCGAGTGGAACCCCATCTCGGCGCTGGTCCAGTCGGTCCGCCAGCTGTGGGGCAACGACCTCCCCGTGCCGGCCGACGCTGCGCTTCCGCTCCACCACCCGATCATCACCACGTTGATCTGGACGGTCGGGCTCACCCTCATCGTGGCGCCGCTCGCGATCCGGGCGTTCGCCAAGCGCACCCAGGGCTAGCGCAGGGGCGTCGTTGGGGCAGGTCCGGAGGGACTAGCCTTCCGGCCATGGCATCACCGACGCTGTCAGTCACCATCGACGACGTGCGCGCTGCGCAAGACCTGCTCAGCGGCGTCGTCCGACCCACCCCGCTCGAGTACAGCCGGGCCCTGTCCGACCGGGTCGGCGCCGAGGTGTTCCTCAAGTGCGAGAACCTCCAGCGGGCGGGCTCGTTCAAGATCCGTGGCGCCTACACGCGGATGGCTCGCCTCTCCGACGAGGAGAAGGCGCGCGGCGTCGTCGCGGCGAGCGCCGGCAACCACGCCCAGGGGGTGGCGCTGGCCGGGCAGCTGCTGGGCATCGACGTCAAGGTCTACATGCCCTACGGCGCCCCGATGCCCAAGCTGCTGGCGACCCAGGCCTACGGCGCGACCATCGAACAGGTCGGCACCACCATCGACGAGTGCCTGGTCAAGGCCCGCGACTGGGAGTCGAGCAACGGCGCCGTCCTCATCCACCCGTTCGACCACCGTGACATCGTCGCCGGCCAGGGCACCGCAGGCCTCGAGATCCTCGACCAGTGCCCCGACGTCCGGACCATCGTGGTGAGCACCGGCGGCGGCGGGCTCCTCGCCGGCATCTCCGTGGCCGTCCGGGCCGCGCGGCCCGACGTGAGGATCATCGGCGTGCAGGCCGAGCAGGCGGCGGCCTACCCGTTGTCGCTGGCGGCGGGCAAGCCGGTCGCCTTCGAGAACATGCAGACCATGGCCGACGGCATCGCGGTCGGCATGCCCGGAGACGTGCCCTACGCCCTGGTGCGCGACCTGGTCGACTCGATCGAGACGGTCAGCGAGGAGGAGCTGTCCCGGGCCCTGCTCTTCGTCCTCGAGCGCGCCAAGCTCGTGGTCGAACCCGCCGGTGCAGCCGCCGTGGCCCACCTGCTCGACCGGGCCGGTCGGCAGCACCTCGACGGCCCCGTCGTGGCGGTCCTGTCCGGCGGCAACATCGACCCGCTCCTGCTGCTCCGGATCATCCGGCACGGCATGGCCGCCGCCGGTCGATACCTGCAGTTCCGGGTGCGGATCTCGGACCGGCCCGGCCACCTGGCCCGGCTGCTCGCCGACTGCGCGGCCGTCGACGCCAACGTGCTGGAGGTCGAGCACATCCGCACCGGCACGACCATCACCGTCGACGAGGTCGAGATCGGCCTGCAGCTCGAGACGCGGGGCAAGCAGCACTGCGAAGAGGTCCTGCGGACGCTGCGCAGCAAGGGCTACCAGCTCAAGTTCGGCTGACCGGCATACGCCACACCGCGAAGGGCCGCCCCGAGGGGCGGCCCTTCGTCTGCCGTGTGACAGTGCGTGGTGTCGAGGGTGGCTCAGCCGCCGTGCGGCGTGGCGCCCTTCACGGACACCTGGATGACCTTGCCGTTCGGAGCCTTGTAGGAGGCCTTGTCGCCGACCTTCTTGCCGTTGATCGCGGCACCGAGCGGGGACTTCTCGCTGTAGACCTCGAGGTCGCTGTCGCCGGCGATCTCACGCGACCCGAGCAGGAAGGTCACGTCGTCGCCGAACATCTCCACGGTGACGACCATGCCGGGCTCGACGATGCCGTCGTCAGCGGGCTTGGCGCCCACGACGGCGTTCTCGAGCAGCTGGGTCAGCTGGCGGATGCGGGCCTCCATCTTGCCCTGCTCCTCCTTGGCTGCGTGGTAGCCGCCGTTCTCCTTCAGGTCGCCCTCGTCGCGGGCCGCCTCGATCTTCTTGGCGATCTCCGTACGGCCTTCTCCGGACATCTGGTCCAGCTCGGCCTTCAGACGGTCGAAGGCCTCCTGGGTCAGGTAGCTCGCGGTGGGGGTCGCGGTCTCGCTCACGGTGATACTCCTTGATCGGGTCCCCGTCGGACGCGGTTGCGTCTCGGAGAGGGTGTTACGCGCAGCGGCCCGGACCCGACCACGTTCGCTGGTGACGTCGCAGTGGCTGGTCCAGACCGCTCGGTGAAAGGACAAGACTACCTCGCGCCGCACGAACACGTCGCTGAGCCTTTCAACAGCGCTGCACTGAACATCTGGACAACCCGTGAGGTATGCCGCGTGGCCGGCTCCCGCTGGCGCCGTCACCCGGCATAGCCGCAGGTCAGCGGCCCGTTCGGTGGGGGCTCGAGCGCCCCGAGGCGCCCGGTCGGGTCGCGCCCCAAGTCAGTCCCAAGTGGTGGGAGGCACGCTCGTCCCAGACGACCACCCAGGACGTCCCGACCCGAGGAGCGAACCAGCATGTCCGTCACCACCCCCGACCGCCCGGCCGACGCCTCCACGGGCGGCGCCCTCCGGGCGCTCCCGCGCAGCACCGGTGGAACCCTCCGGCTGGCGATGGCCGCGCTGCTCGCGACCGACCTCGTGGGCGGGCTGCTCGCCGTGCGTGCCGGGGTGAACACCTGGGGCGAGGCCTGGGGTCCCGAAGCCCTGCTGGCCGCACCGGTGCCGATGATCGTGGCGCAGCTGCTGCTGGTCTGGCTGGCCACCCGTCGCCTCGGCCGGGGTGCCGCCGTGGCCGCGGGCCTCCTGGCGACCGCCTGCCTGGTGAGCGTCGTCTCCGGGTTCTTCGACGGTGGCCTCGGCAACGAGGAGCTGACTGCCGGGCTCGCCGGCTACCAGTACTTCCTGCTGGCCGTGACGACCGCAGTGGGCGCGCTCGCGATTCGGCGCGCCGTGACCGCCCTGCGCTGACCGAACGGCCCACCGTGCCTCGGTTCGAGGTATTCCGCTGCCGGAATCCGGTAGTGGATTACCTCGAACCGAGGGGGGGAGGGGGGAGCAGCGGCGCTGGGGGACTGCTCAGCCGTCGCCGGGTCGCGGCTGCTCGTCGGGGACGCAGCCGCGCACGCTGCCGCCGACCGCCCGGGAGGCGGTGCGGACGAGCACCTGCAGGTGGCTCGAGCGCTGCGTGGACGCGTCGACCGGCACCTCGAGCACCCCGACGACGCCGTGCGCAGTGTCCTGCGCCTGCACGGTGCAGACGACCTCCTGGCCGGGGGAGCGGTGCACGTCGAACCCGACCTGCACGGTCGTGTCGTCGATGACCTTGTAGTCGGTGTCCGTCCAGGTGATCGCGCCCAGGCTGTTCGCCAGGCCGAGCCAGACGGCGAGGGCGATCCCGATCGTGCAGCCGATCGTGCCGATGACCCACCACCGGCCGGTGCCAGGGGCGGGACGGGGGAGCGGCATGGGTGACCTTCCGCGGGTGAGAGGATGGCTGGCGGTCCGGTTCTCGACGACGCCGGACGACACCATTGTCGGCGATGGACGAGTGAGGTTGTGCAGGTGGCTGACCGGTTGCGGCTCATGGCGGTGCACGCGCACCCCGACGACGAGTCGAGCAAGGGCGCGGCGACGATGGCGAAGTACGCCGGCACGGGTTACGACGTGCTCGTCGTCTCGTGCACCGGTGGGGAGCGCGGTGACGTGCTCAACCCCCGGCTCAAGGGTGACCCCCACATCGAACGCGACCTGGCCCAGGTCCGGCGCGAGGAGATGAAGCGGGCCCAGGAGATCCTCGGCGTCGACCACACCTGGCTCGGGTTCGTCGACTCGGGTCTGCCCGAGGGTGACCCGCTGCCCCCGCTGCCCGACGGGTGCTTCGCGCTCGAGCCGATCGAGGTCACGGCCGAGGCACTGGTCCGCGAGATCCGGCGGTTCCGTCCGCACGTCATGACGACCTATGACGAGAACGGCGGCTACCCCCACCCCGACCACATCATGACCCACACGGTCTCGATGGCGGCCTTCGCAGCCGCCGGTGACGCCGCGGCATACCCCCATGCAGGTGAGCCCTGGCAGCCGCTGAAGATCTACTACAACTCGCACAACCGGGCGAAGTACGCGGCGTTCCACGACGCGCTGCTCGCCCAGGGTGTGGAGAGCCCGTACGGCGACTGGCTCAAGGACTGGGACCCCGAGACGGCCCGCACCATCACCACCCGGGTGGTGTGCTCCGACTTCTTCGACCAGCGCGACCAGGCCCTGCTCGCGCACGCCACGCAGATCGACCCGGACGGCGCATGGTTCCGGGTGCCGCGCGAGCTGCAGGTCAGCGTCTGGCCGACCGAGGACTTCGAGGCGGCGCTGTCGTACGTGCCCGTCGTACCCGTGGAGGACGACCTCTTCGCGGGCATCCCCGACGCGGCGACCGGTGACGCCCTGGCCACCAGCAGTGACCTCGAGATCGCGTACGACGGCCGCAAGGAGAAGACCCCGTGAACGGCGCACCGTCGGCGATGGTCTCGCCCGGGCTCTGGGGTTTCCTGGCGTTCTTCGTGCTGGCCCTCGCGCTCTACCTGCTGATGCGGAACATGAACGCGCGGATGCGACGGATGTCCTACGCCGCGCAGGAGCGCGAGCGGGAGGCCGAGGCCGAGGCCGAGGCGGACGCTGCCCCGAAGGAGCCACCGCGGGGCGGGTCAGGCGCGCAGCAGCCGGAACGACCTTCCGACACCGGTGACGCCGAGGGCGACCAGGGGCACACTGGGGAGCCCAGAACCTAGCGCTCCGCCCCCGGGCGGGGTGCCGACCCAGGAGGCCCCGTCATGAGCGGTCGCATCGTCCACTTCGAGCTCCCGTACGACGATGCGGAGCGGGCCCGTGCCTTCTACGGCGACCTGTTCGGGTGGGACCTGCAGTCCTACCCGGGCATGGACTACACGATGATCTCCACCGGCCCGACCGGTGACCAGGGGCCGACCGAGCCGGGCTTCATCAACGGCGGGATGGGGCCGCGCGCCAGCGCCGACGAAGCGCCGCGCGTCGTCATCGACGTCGAGGACATCGACGCGACGCTGCAGGCCATCGAGGCCAAGGGCGGGACGGTGTCGCTGCCCAAGCAGCCCGTCGGGGGGATGGGCTTCACGGCCTACTTCACCGACACCGAGGGCAACGTCGTGGGTCTCTGGGAGACCGCGCCGCCGTCTGCCTGAGCGTCAGCTGGCCGAGCCGGCTCCGTAGACCGACATCGACGCCGCGATGTAGTGCACCGTGAACGCGGCGACGGTCAGGGTGTGGAAGATCTCGTGGAAGCCGAACCAGCGGGGGGAGGGGTTCGGACGCTTGATGCCGTAGACGAGCGCGCCCACCGTGTAGAGCAGGCCACCCACGGCGATCAGGGTGACGATCGCGGGGCCGCCGAACTCGAGCAACGGGCCGAGGTAGAACACGGCCACCCAGCCGAGGGCGACGTAGACCGGCGTGTAGAGCCAGCGGGGTGCGCTCACCCAGAACACGCGGAACAGGACGCCGGCGATGGCGCCGATCCAGACGATGAGCAGCATCGTGCGGGCGTCGTCGCGGGGCAGCAGCAACGCGAACGGCGTGTAGGTGCCCGCGATGATGAGGAAGATGTTGGAGTGGTCCATCCGCTTGAGCACCCCGGCGACCTTGGGCGACCAATTGCCGCGGTGGTAGACCGCGGACGTGCCGAAGAGCAACCAGGCGGTGATGCTGAAGACGATGGCGGCGATCCGCGCCGGAGTCGTGGGGGCCAGCGCGATCAGGACGATGCCCGCCGCCAGGGCCAGCGGGACCATGCCCGCGTGGAGCCAGCCGCGCAGGTGGGGCTTCACTGCGGCGACGACAGACTCGAGGTGTCCCTGCGCGGGACCGGGGTCGGGTGCTGAGGTCATGGCCCCACTGTAACCTACGGTCGCGTAGGTTACTAGCGCGTAGGTTGTGAGACGCGACTCAGGACCACCGGGAACTCGGACATCCGCACCACGGTCATCGCCCGTCACGCGCGGGGCGTCGGGCGGACCAACAGGGCCTGGGCGGTCCGGCCCACGAAGCCCTGGTCGTCGAACACCTCGGCCTGCGCCAGACCGGCGGCCCCACCGCCGAGTGTGGTGAGGGCGCGCAGCCCGATCCACTCGCCGGCCGGCTCACGCACGAGGTGGGCGGTCAGCTCGGTGTTCATGAACTGCCACGCGGTGATGTATAGGGCCGCGCTCGCCCCCGACGCGGAGTCGACGCAGACCATCAGCCGCTCCAACGCTGCCATCGGCTCGCCGGCCACCAGGGGCAGCCGCGGACGCATCCAGACCGTCGCCGGCCCGGACTCCCCGAGCGAGCCCTCCACCCACGACCACTCGATCGCGTCGATGTAGCCGGGGTGCCAGCCCGGGGGGACGGCCCGTTCGCCACCGGTCGCGGGGCCGGTCGGCGGGGTCGGCAGGCCGGCCACCGGGCCCGAGTCGACCCGAGGCACCAGCCAGGCGGCGGCGCGTGCGGCGACGCGCCCCGAGTCGGCGTCGGCCAGCTCGCACTCGACCAGCTCGACGCTGCGCCCCGGTCTCGCGACCACCGCCTGCACCCGCAGCCGGCCGACCGGCACGGGGCCGAGCAGGTCGCAGGTCAGCCGAGCGACCACGCGGCTGCCGTCGCCCAGCCGCTGCGCCTCCCTCGCCATGAGGGCCATCGGCGGACCGCCGTGCTGCGCCTGCGGAGACCACGGCCCGGCCGTGTGGCTGGTCGAGCTGACGGTGCTCGACGTGGTGCTGCTGCTCGCCCCGGCGTCGGAGTCGTCGAGCAGGTAGAAGGCGTCGGGGGCGGGCGACATGGTCGTCATCCTGCCGGACTGCACGCAGCCGACGGGGGTAGCGTGGTGGGTCGGGACCGCAGGTTCGGTCCCCGAGAGCAGCCCGCCGGCCCGTCGGGGTCGGGACGGGGAGCAGCACCGGGAGAAGGTGAGGAGTGGCCGTGGCGCTGTCCGACCTCCTGTATGCCGCGTACGAGCGGCGACTGAGCCGCCGCCTCTCCCGGGAGACCCTTCCCCGACACGTGGGCGTGATGCTGGACGGCAACCGCCGCTGGGCCAAGGCACGGGGTCACGGCACCAAGGAAGGCCACCAGGCCGGGGCCGACAACATCGCGGGGTTCCTGGACTGGTGCGAGGAGGCGCGGGTCGAGGTCGTCACGCTGTGGCTGCTCTCCACCGACAACCTCAACCGTCCGGCTGCCGAGGTGGTCCCCCTCCTGTCGATCATCGAGACCACGGTCGGTGACCTGGCCCAGACCAAGCGCTGGGTGATCAACCCGGTGGGCTCGCTCGACCTGCTGCCTGCGGAGACCGCCCGCCGGCTCAAGGAGGCCGCCGACCTCACCGAGGGCGTGCAGGGGATGACCGTCAACGTCGCGGTGGGCTACGGCGGGCGCCAGGAGATCACCGATGCCGTCCGGTCGATGCTCATCTCGCACGCAGCCAACGGCACGACCATCGAGGAGCTGGCCGAGACGCTCCAGGTCGAGCACATCGCCGAGCACCTCTACACGAAGGGCCAGCCGGACCCCGACCTCGTCATCCGCACGTCGGGGGAGCAGCGCCTCTCCGGGTTCCTGCTCTGGCAGAGCGCCCACAGCGAGTTCTACTTCTGCGAGGCCTACTGGCCCGACTTCCGGCACGTCGACTTCCTCCGCGCGCTGCGCGCCTACGCGGAGCGGAACCGCAGGTTCGGCAACTAGTTGCCGACCAAGGGCTCAGGGGCAACTAGTTGCCGACCAAGGGCTCAGGGGCAACTAGTTGCCGACCAAGGGCGCAGGGGTAACTAGCTCCCCGCGGCATACCAACGTCTGAGGGCCGCATCGGGCCAACGGGTTAACTCTGGATGACTCGCGGCGTGGTTGCACGGTACGGGCCGGACACGGTCGTACCGTCCGTAGTGACGCGGGGCACCCGTCCCGCGTTCGGGGAGGCCAACCTATGGAGCAGATCCAGCTCCGAGCGGAGGGCCGGAACCGGCTCCACCGCGGTGGGAAAGCCTGGTCCCGGCACCTCGTTCGCGAGTAGGCGCACCGCGCCGAAGCGCGCGCTGTGCCAAGGAGAGACATTGGCCTCGAACCACGACACCACCCGTCGTACCTCCTCCAGCGCTGCGGCTGCGCCCCGCGCCATGCCGGTTCCGAAGGCCACAGGCAAGGCCGCGGCTCCCGCCTTCCGGACGTTCGTCCTCGACACGTCCGTCCTCCTGTCCGACCCGCGCGCCATGCTGCGGTTCAAGGAGCACGAGGTCGTGCTGCCGGTGGTCGTCGTCACCGAGCTCGAGGCCAAGCGACACCACCCCGAGCTGGGCTACTTCGCCCGGCAGGCGCTTCGGCTGCTCGACGACCTGCGGATCAGTGAGGGGCGGCTCGACGCGCCGGTTTCCGTCGGCGCCGACGGTGGCACGCTCAGGGTGGAGCTCAACCACACGGACCCGAGCTCGCTGCCGGCCGGCTTCCGACTCGGCGACAACGACACCCGGATCCTGTCGGTCGCCAAGAACCTGTCGGACGAGGGCTTCGCCGTCACGATCGTCAGCAAGGACCTCCCGATGCGGGTCAAGGCCTCCGCCGTCGGGCTCGAGGCCGAGGAGTACCGCGCCGAGCTGGCGGTCGACAGCGGGTGGACCGGCATGGTCGAGCTCGACGTCACCGTCGAGGAGATGGATGCCCTCTACGAGCACGGGCGGATCGAGAACGCCACGGCGGCCGAGATGCCGTGCCACACCGGCCTGGTCCTGCTCTCGCCGCGGGGAAGCGGTCTGGGGCGGGTCGGCGCCGACAAGCAGATCCGCCAGGTGCGCGGCGACCGTGACGCGTTCGGCCTCCACGGCCGCAGCGCCGAGCAGCGGATCGCGCTCGACATCCTCCTCGACCCCGACGTGGGCATCGTCTCGCTCGGCGGGCGGGCCGGCACCGGCAAGTCGGCACTCGCGCTCTGCGCGGGCATCGAGGCGGTGATGGAGCGTCGGCAGCACCGCAAGGTGGTGGTCTTCCGTCCCCTGTATGCCGTGGGCGGCCAGGAGCTCGGCTACCTCCCGGGTAGCGAGTCGGAGAAGATGGGCCCGTGGGCCCAGGCGGTCTTCGACACGCTCGGAGCGCTGGTGTCGCACGAGGTGGTCGAGGAGATCATGGACCGCGGGATGCTCGAGGTCCTGCCGCTCACGCACATCCGCGGGCGCTCGCTGCACGACGCGTTCGTCATCGTCGACGAGGCGCAGAGCCTCGAGCGCAACGTGCTGCTGACCGTGCTCTCGCGGATCGGCCAGAACTCCCGCGTGGTGCTCACCCACGACGTCGCCCAGCGCGACAACCTCCGCGTCGGGCGGCACGACGGCGTGGCCGCGGTGATCGAGGCGCTCAAGGGCCACCCGCTGTTCGCGCACATCACGCTCACCCGGAGCGAGCGCAGCCCGATCGCCGCCCTGGTGACCGACCTGCTGGAGGGGCTCGAGGTCTGACCCGTCGACGAGGTGACCGGCTTCTCGTCCAGGTGACGCGCCGCCGTGGTCCAGCGCGGAAATTCGCCAGAATTCTCGCGGATCCACGGCGGCGCCTCCACCGAAAGGATGACTCTGTCGTCACATCTGTCACACCAGTCGCAGAAAGTGGTTGACGATTTCAGTTCGCGACGTCCGGTCGGGTAAGGTCTCGGTTTCATAACGTGCCGGGACGCTGTTCTGTTGGGCTGTCTGCCAGCCTGTTGGGCGACTTCGGCGAATACATCCCCCGGCACCGATTGAGGCCACCACAGGGTGGCTTTTCCTTTGGAGGAACCCGTATGAGCCAGCCCTACCAGGGACGGCACCGCCATGCGTCGTCCCACGGCAGGAAAGCTTCTCGCTCCTCCGGTCTGACGAAGGCGATCCGTCGCCCCGCCGTCACCTCCAGCATGCTCCTCGCGGTCATCGCGACCACCGCCGCCGGTTACCAGGCCGCGGACCAGCGCCAGACCGGCGCCGCCGCCTTCACGGTGAGCACCGAGGCGATCGCCCAGGCCAACGAGCTCGCGGACGCCCAGATCGAGGACACCGCTCGACTGGCTGCCGACCGCAACGACACCAACGCCAGCATGGCCGCCGCGCAGGAGAAGGACCGCGTCGCCGCAGTCGCCGCGGGCGAGGCTGCCGCCAAGGCACGCCGTGAGGCCGCCCAGAAGGTCGCCCGCGAGAAGGCCCGCAAGGCGCTCGCCGCCAAGAAGCAGGCCATCCTCGCCAACGCCCAGGCCGACCCGCGCGCCGCGGCCCAGGCGCTGCTGCCCGAGTTCGGCTTCGGCGACGGCCAGTGGAGCTGCCTCGACAACCTCTGGATGGGCGAGAGCGGCTGGCGCTACACCGCCGAGAACTCCTCCTCCGGCGCCTACGGCATCCCGCAGTCCCTGCCCGGCTCCAAGATGGCCACGGTCGCCTCCGACTGGCGGACCAACCCGGTCACCCAGATCCGCTGGGGCCTGCAGTACATCAGGAGCTCCTACGGCACCCCCTGCGGCGCCTGGAGCGCCTGGCAGAGCCGCTCCCCGCACTGGTACTGAGCCGCACTGAGCGGCACTGAGCCAGACCGCTCCTCAGCGGGGCGGACGGGTCATGGCCAGCACGTCGAGGGCCTCGTCGAGCTGCTGCTCGGTGAGCTCGCCGCTGGCGACGTGCCCGCGTTCGATCACGACGTCGCGGATCGGGCGACGCTCCTTGATCGACTGCTTCGCCACGGCCGCCGCGGCCTCGTAACCGATGTAGCGGTTGAGCGGGGTGACGATCGACGGCGACCCCTCGGCCAGCTCCCGGGAGCGCTCGGCGTCGGCCTCGATGCCAGCCACGCACCGGTCGGCCAGCAGCCGGGTCGCGGCCGACAGCAGGGTCGCCGACTCGAGGATGTTGCGGGCCATCACCGGCAACATCACGTTGAGCTCGAACGCGCCTGACGCCCCCGCCACAGTGATGGCCGTGTCGTTGCCGATCACCTGGGCGCACACCATCAGCGTGGCCTCGGGCAGGACCGGGTTCACCTTGCCCGGCATGATGCTCGACCCGGGCTGGAGGTCGGGCAGGTGGATCTCGCCCAGCCCCGAGCGCGGACCGGACGACATCCACCGCAGGTCGTTGCAGATCTTGGTGAGGCTGACGGCGACCACCTTGAGCGCCCCGCTCAGCTCGACGACGGCGTCCTGGGCGGACTGGGCCTCGAAGTGGTCGGCCGCCTCGCGGAAGGTCACCCCGGTGCGAGCAGTGACGCGGTCGATGACCGCCGCAGCAAAGCCGGGGGCGGCGTTGAGACCGGTGCCGGCCGCCGTCCCGCCCAGGGGCAGCTCAGCCGTGGCCTGGGCAGCCACCAGCACCCGCTCGGCCCCGAGCTCCACCTGCCTGGCGTAGCCGCCGAACTCCTGGCCGAGCGTGACCGGCACGGCGTCCATCAGGTGGGTGCGTCCTGCCTTGACCACGTCGACGAACTCGGACTCCTTGGCGCGCAACGCCTTCGCCAGGTGCAGCAGGCTCGGCGCGAGGTCGCGGTGCGCGGTCAGGGTGGCGGCGATCCGCAGGGCGCTGGGGAAGGTGTCGTTGCTCGACTGGCCGGCGTTGACGTGGTCGTTGGGATGCACCGCCTGGCCGGTGGCGAGGTGGGCGATCCGGGCCACCACCTCGTTGACGTTCATGTTCGTCGAGGTGCCCGAGCCGGTCTGGAACACGTCGATCGGGAACTGGTCGTCGTGCCGACCCTCGGCGACCTCGGTCGCAGCAGCCGCCACTGCGGCGGCCATCGGCTCCGGCAGCACCCCGAGCTCGGCGTTCACCGCGGCCGCGGCCGCCTTGAGCAGGGCGAGGGCGTGCACCACGCCGACCGGCACCGGCTGGCCGGAGATCGGGAAGTTCTCCACGGCTCGGGCGGTCTGCGCGCCCCAGAGGGCGTCGACGGGCACCTCCACGTCGCCCATCGAGTCGTGCTCGGTGCGGGTGGCAGGGGTCTGCTCGCTCATGTCCCCATCATGACGCTGTCGGCTGACCCGTGGGTATGCCGCGGCTGCGAGCCACGCGGCATACCCCACCTCAGAGCTTGCGGAGCCTGATCCGGCGGACGCTGTGGTCCTTGCCCTTCGCCAGCACCAGGGTGGCCCTGCTGCGGGTGGGGAGGACGTTCTCGCGCAGGTTGACCTCGTTGATCTCACGCCAGATGCGAGCAGCGGTCTCGCGGGCTTCCCCGTCAGACAGGACGGCGTAGCGGTGGAAGTAGGAGTGCGGGTCGGCGAACGCGGTCTCGCGCAGGCGCAGGAAGCGCTCGACGTACCACTGGCGGATGTCGTCGAGGTGGGCGTCGACGTAGACGGAGAAGTCGAAGAAGTCGCTGACGGCCAGGCCGGAGCGACCGTCCTCCTGCAGCCGCGGGGCCTGGAGCACGTTGAGACCCTCCACGATGAGCACGTCGGGCTGGCGCACCACGATCCGCTCGTCGGGGACGATGTCGTAGGTCAGGTGCGAGTAGACCGGGGCACTCACCTCGGCCTTGCCGGACTTCACCTCGGCCACGAACCGCAACAGCGCCCGCCGGTTGTAGGACTCCGGAAAACCCTTGCGCTGCAACAGGTTGCGGCGCTCGAGCTCGGCGTTGGGGTAGAGGAAGCCGTCGGTCGTCACGAGCTCGACCTCGGGAGTGCCGGGCCAGCGGGACAGGAGCTCCTTGAGCAGGCGTGCGGTGGTGGACTTGCCCACCGCCACGGATCCGGCGACACCGATCACGAACGGGGTCTTGGCCGGGCTCTCACCCAGGAAGTCGCCGGTGATGCGGTGCAGCCCGGCGGTCGCACCCACGTAGAAGTTGAGGAGGCGGGACAGCGGCAGGTAGACCTCCTCGACCTCGGTCAGGTCGATCCGCTCGCCGAGGCCCTGGAGCCGGGCGAGGTCGGCGGCGTCGAGGCTGAGCGGCTGGTTCTCCCGCAGCCGGGCCCAGGCGGCACGGTCCAGCTCGACGTAGGGCGAGGGAAGGGCGCCGGTGCCGTTCGCGGGATGGCTCACGGGCGCCATTCTTGCTCACGGGCCGCCCGCCCTCTGATGCCGTCCTCGGAGCGGTCGACGGTTAGGCTGCCTCCCATGTGCGGAATCGTCGGATACGTCGGCCCGAACGCCGACGGCAAAGCCCTGGACGTCGTCATGGAGGGCCTGGCCCGTCTCGAGTACCGCGGGTACGACTCCGCGGGGGTCGCGCTCGTGACCGAGGACGGGGTGGCGAGCGAGAAGCGCGCCGGCAAGCTGGTCAACCTGCAGGAGGCGCTCGACGCCGAACACCTCCCGGGCGCGACGACCGGGATCGGCCACACCCGCTGGGCCACCCACGGCGGCCCGACCGACCAGAACGCCCACCCGCACCGGGCCGGTGAGGACGGCAAGCTCGCCCTCATCCACAACGGCATCATCGAGAACTTCCACCAGCTGAAGAACGCCCTCCTCGCCGACGGCGCCGCCTTCTCGAGCGAGACCGACACCGAGGTGGCGGCCCACCTCGTCGCCCGCGAGTACGCGAAGACCAACGACCTCACCAAGGCCATGCAGAACGTCGTCAACCGGCTCGAGGGCGCCTTCACCCTGCTCGCCGTGCACGCCGACAGCCCCGGGGTCGTCGTCGGCGCCCGTCGCAACAGCCCGCTCGTCGTCGGCCTCGGCGAGGGCGAGAACTTCCTCGGCTCCGACGTCGCGGCCTTCATCGGCCACACCCGCCACGCGCTCGAGCTCGGCCAGGACCAGATCGTCACGATCACGCCGGACTCCTACGAGGTCATCAACTTCGACGGCAGCCCCGCCGACGGCAAGCACTACGAGGTGACCTGGGACGCCGCGGCCGCCGAGAAGGGCGGCTACGCGACCTTCATGGAGAAGGAGATCTACGACCAGCCGCACGCGGTCGGCGACACCCTGCTCGGTCGCACCGACGTCGACGGACGGCTGGTGCTCGACGACATGTCGATCACCGAGGACCAGCTCCGCAACGTCGACCGCATCATCATCGTCGCCTGCGGCACCGCGGCCTACGCGGGCATGGTCGCGAAGTACGCGATCGAGCACTGGACCCGCATCCCGGTCGAGGTGGCCCTGGCCCACGAGTTCCGCTACAGCGACCCGATCGCCACCGAGCGCACGCTGGTCGTGTCGATCAGCCAGTCAGGCGAGACGATGGACACGCTGATGGCCGTCAAGCACGCCCGCGAGCTGGGCGCGCTCACGCTGAGCATCTGCAACACCCACGGCTCGACCATCCCGCGTGAGTCCGACGCCGTGCTCTACACGCACGCCGGCCCCGAGATCGCGGTCGCCTCGACCAAGGCGTTCCTGGCCCAGATCACCGCCTGCTACATCCTCGGCCTCTACCTCGCCCAGCTGCGCGGCGGCACCTTCGCCGACGACGCGCAGTCGGTGATGAAGGAGCTCCACGAGATCCCCGCCAAGCTCGAGGAGCTGCTCGGCCGGATGGACCGGGTCAAGGAGATCGCCCGGTTCATGGCCGACACCCGCTCGGTGCTCTTCCTCGGCCGCAACGTCGGCTACCCCGTCGCCATGGAGGGCGCGCTCAAGCTCAAGGAGCTCGCCTACATCCACGCCGAGGGGTTCGCGGCGGGCGAGCTCAAGCACGGGCCGATCGCGCTCATCGACGCCGGCCAACCGGTCTTCATCGTGGTCCCCGGCCCGGGCACCCCGCACGAGCTGCACAAGAAGGTCGTCTCCAACATCCAGGAGATCCGGGCCCGCGGGGCCCGCACGATCGTGGTGGCCGAGGACGGCGACGAGGACGTGCTGCCCTTCGCCGACGAGGTGATCCGGGTGCCGGCGACGTCGCCCCTGCTCGCCCCGCTGCTGACGGTGGTGCCGCTACAGGTCTTCGCGCTGCACCTGTCCACCGCCAAGGGCCTCGACGTCGACCAGCCGCGCAACCTGGCGAAGAGCGTCACCGTTGAGTGACCACGGCGCGGCCGGCCGCGCTGAGCCCGCCGCCACGAGCGTCACCGTCGAGTGATCGTGGACGTCCGGTGATCGTCGGGGTCGGGATCGACGTGGTCGACGTGGAGCGTTTCGGGGAGTCCCTGGAGCGCACGCCCGGCCTTCTCGAGCGGTTGTTCACCGACGAGGAGCGGTCGCTGCCGCTCAACTCCCTCGCCGCCCGGTTCGCCGCCAAGGAGGCCCTGGCCAAGGCGCTCGGGGCGCCGGTCGGGCTGCACTGGCAGGACGCCACGGTGCGCCGCGGTGAGGACGGCCGCCCGCACCTCCAGATCACCGGCACGGTCGAGGCCAGGGCCGAGGCGCTCGGCGTGCACGCGATGCACATCTCCCTGTCACACGATGCCGGGATCGCCTCGGCCGTCGTCATCGCCGAGGGCTGAGCGGTGCTCCGGGCCTGGTCCGCCGAGCGGGTGCGCGCCGCCGAGGAGGAGCTGATGGCCGGCCTCGACGAGGGCGAGCTGATGGCCCGAGCGGCCGAGGGCCTCGCCGAGGTCTGTCGCGCGCGCCTCCAGGCGTCCGGCGGCAGCCGCGTCGTCGTGCTCGCCGGAGCGGGCAACAACGGCGCAGATGCGTTGTATGCCGCCGTGCAGCTCACCGCCGATGGCTTCGACTGTGTTGCGTTGCAAGGAGATTGGCCGCTGGCGATCGGCGACGGGGCCTCGTGGGCGGCTGACGGCGTGACCGTGGTGCCGCCCGAGGGGGACTGGGCGAGCGCGCTGGCCGCAGCCGACCTGGTGGTCGACGGCGTCCTCGGGATCGGTGGTCGTCCGGGCCTGCCCGAGGCGGCCAAGGCCTGGGTGGACGCGATCCCCGAACGCGCCTACGTGGTGGCGGTGGACCTGCCCTCGGGCCAGGACCCTGCCGGCCGTGCTGCCGTCGAGGACGGGGTCTTCGCCGACGAGACGGTGACCTTCGGGGTGGCCAAGCCCGTGCACCTGCTGCCCGCGAGCGAGGCAGCGGTCGGCCGACTGACGATCATCGACATCGGGATCGAGCCCGACGGGGTCCCTGACGTGGAACGCCTCGACTTCGCCGACGTGCCGGCACTGTGGCCGGTCCCGGGAGCCGGTGACGACAAGTACTCGCGCGGGGTGCTGGGAGTCGTGGCCGGGGGAGAGGACTACACCGGCGCAGCCCTCCTGTGCTGCACCGCTGCGGTCGGGGCCGGCGTCGGCATGCTCCGCTACGTCGGCACCCCCACGCCGACCGCCTTGGTGCGTGCCGCGGTCCCCGAGGCGGTCCACGGTGAGGGCAGGGTGCAGGCGTGGGTCGTCGGACCCGGCCTCGACCTCGCCTCCCGTGCCCGGGGCGCCAAGGCCCAGCTCGACGTCGCGCGCGCCGCGCTCGCGTCCGACCTACCGGTGCTGGTCGACGCGGGAGGCCTGGACCTCGTCGACGGCCCGCGCGGCGGCCCGACCCTGCTGACCCCCCACGCCGGCGAGCTGGCGCGCCTCCTGACGAGGTTGACCGGCGAGGAGACGAGTCGCGAGTCCGTGCAGGGCGACCCGGTCGGCCACGCGAGGCGAGCCGCCGACCTCACCGGCGCCACCGTCCTGCTCAAGGGCGCCACCACCCTCGTCGTCCCCCCGACCGAGGACGGCGGACCGGTGCGCTCGCAGAACGACGCCCCGCCCTGGCTCGCGACGGCAGGCGCCGGTGACGTGCTGGCCGGAGTCTGTGGTGCGCTGCTCGCCTCCGGGCTCGGTCCGCTGGACGCCGGCAGCCTCGGCGCGCTCGTGCACGGGGTCGCCGCCGACCTGGCCAACCCGGGTGGCCCGGTGCGCGCCCTGGCCGTGGCGCACGGCATACCGAGTGCGGTGGCCCACCTGCTCGCTCGCTGAGCTGCGCGCTCGTGAAAGACTGGACGACGATGAGTACTGCCACGACCAGCACCACCCCAGCCCCGGCCCCGCCGGGGCTGCCCGCGTGTGCCCAGGTCGACCTGTCCGCCATCAGCAGCAACGTCGCCGCGCTCAAGGCGCGGGCCGGCAGCGCCGAGGTGATGGCTGTCGTCAAGGCGGACGCCTATGGCCACGGCCTGGTGCCGAGCGCGCGGGCCGCCCTGGGCGGGGGCGCCACCTGGCTCGGCGTCGCGCAGCTGCCCGAGGCCGTCGAGCTGCGGCGGGCAGGCGTGCTGGCGCCGCTGCTGTCGTGGCTGCACGTGCCGGGCCAGGACTTCACCGAGGCCCTCGAGCTCGGGATCGACCTCGGGGTCTCGACGACGTGGTCGCTCGACCAGGTGCTCGAGGCGGCCACCACGACGGGCCGCACGGCCAGGGTCCACCTCAAGGTCGACACCGGCCTGGGGCGCAACGGCGCCTGGGACGCCGACCTCGCCGCACTGCTCGCCACCTTGGCGTCCTCGCAGGCCGACGGCGCGGTCGAGGTCGTCGGGCTGTTCAGCCACTTCGCCTACGCCGACGCGCCCCAGCACCCCACGGTGCGCGCGCAGCAGGAGCGCTTCGAGGGCATCCTCGAGCAGGCGGCGCTGGCCGGCGTCGTGCCACAGGTGCGCCACCTCGCCAACTCGGCGGCCACGCTCACCAACCCCTCGGCGCACTACGACCTCGTGCGACCGGGTGTCTCCGTCTACGGGCTCTCGCCGGTCCCCGACCTCGGTGCGCCCGAGGAGTTCGGGCTGCGTGAGGCGATGCGACTGGTCTCCCGACTGTCCAGCGTCAAGGATTCGCCTGCGGGGCAAGGCATTTCGTACGGCCACGTCTACACCACCACCGAGCCGACCAAGCTCGGCCTGGTGCCGATGGGCTACAGCGACGGGGTGCCGCGGCATGCCACCAGTGTCGGGCCGGTGCAGGTGGGCGGACGTCGGTATGTCGTGGCGGGCCGGGTCTGTATGGACCAGTTCGTGCTCGACCTCGGCGCGGACTCGACGGCCACGGCGGGCGACGAGGTCGTGCTCTTCGGAGTCGGGGCCGCGGGTGAGCCCACGGCGCAGGACTGGGCGGCGGCGATCGACACCATCAACTACGAGATCGTGACGCGGGTCGGCGCCAGGGTGCCGCGGATCCACGTCGGAGGCGACCAGTGAGCCCGACCAACCGCAGCCTCGCCGGCCTCGGCATCGGACTCGCCGCCGCAGGCGTGGCCACCGCTGCCGGCATCGCGGCGGGGCGCATCAGCAAGGAGCGGCACGCGCGGCTCTCGGTGCTCGCGCCGGCCGGCGCCTTTGCCCACACGGCCAGCAAGGAGTTCGTCGTCGTCGCGGACGACGGCGTGCCGCTGCACGTCGAGATCGACGAGCCGTCCGCCGACTCCTCCTCCGAGGACAAGCCCACCGTCGTCTTCTCCCACGGTTTCTGCCTGAGCCTCGAGAGCTGGGTCCTGCAACGCAAGGCGCTGGTGCGGGACGGCTTCCGCGTCGTGACCTGGGACCAGCGGGGCCACGGGCGCTCTGGGCGCGGTAGCGAAGAGTCCTGCGACATCGACCAGCTCGGCAGCGACCTGCACCGGGTGATCGAGGAGGCGGCGCCCGAGGGCCAGCTGGTCCTCGTCGGCCACTCGATGGGCGGCATGACGACGATGGCGCTGGCCGACCAGCACCCCGACCTGATCCGTGACCGCGTGGTCGCCACCGCCTTCGTGGCCACCAGCGCTGGGGGTGCCCAGCTGGTGTCCCTCGGCTTTGGGCAGTACTTCGGCAAGCTCGTCGGCCGGTTCGGGCCCTCGGTGCTCGACCGGCTGTCGGCGCGACCCGGGCTGGTCCGCACCGCCCTGCGAGCCGGCCGCGACATCGAGGAGTTCCTGGTCGAGCGCTGGAGCTTCGCCTCGCCCGTGCCCCCGGCCGCGGTCCGGCTCACCGGCGACATGATCTTCGGCACCCCCCTCGACGTGATGGCCGACTTCCTCCCGACCTTCGACGCCCACGACAAGCGCGATGCGCTGGTGTACTTCCACGGCGTGGAGGTGTTGGTGCTCAACGGCGTCCACGACGTGCTCACTCCTCCCGACCACAGCGAGGAGATCGTCCGGCTGGTGCCGGGCGCCGAACACGTGGTCATCGAGGAGGCCGGGCACATCATCATGCTGGAGCACCCCGAGGTGCTCAACGAGCAGCTCGAGGCGCTGATCGACCGCGGCATGCGGGCCGCCGCCGAGGGCGTGAAGGTCGCGCGCAAGCCGCGGGTCCGGCGCACGGTCACCGATCTCGCCAAGCGTCGCAAGGTCGCCCGGGCGCGGCGCGGAGAAGGCCGTGCCTGAGCTGACCAGCCCGGAGCTGCCCACCGCCGAGGACACCCGGGCCTGGGGCACCCGGCTGGGTCGCCTGCTGTCGGCCGGCGACCTCGTCGTGCTGACCGGCGGGCTCGGTGCCGGCAAGACCACCCTGACGCAGGGTCTGGCCGAGGGTGTGGGGGTGCGCGGGCCGATCACCTCACCCACCTTCGTGATCGCGCGGGTGCACCCGTCCCTGGTCGGCGGTCCCGCCCTCGTGCACGTCGACGCCTACCGGCTCGGGGGGTTCGCCGAGCTCGACGACCTCGACCTCGACACCTCGTTGGAGGAGTCGGTCACCGTGGTCGAGTGGGGCCACGGGCTCGCGGAGGACCTCGCCGACGACCGGCTCGAGGTCACCCTGTCCGGTGAGGACACCCGCCGCGCCCGCGTCCAGAGCCACGGCTCGCGCTGGGCCGACGCCGACCTCTCCGAGCTGGGGGCGAAGGCATGACCCGCGTCGTCCTGGCCATCGACACGTCGACGTCGGTGAGTGTCGCCGTCTCCACTGGTGCCGACTGGGCCATGGGCGGGTCGGACGACCCGCGCGGCCACACCGAGAGCGTCGCCCCCCTCATGCGCGACCTCCTGGCCAGGGCCGGGGTCTCCGCGGCCGACGTGACGGACGTGGTCGTGGGCAACGGCCCAGGGCCCTTCACCGGCTTGCGGGTCGGCATCGTGAGCGGTCTGGTCTTCGCCCACGCCCGGGGGATCCCGGTGCACGGGGTGTGCAGCCTCGACGTCCTGGCGCAGCAAGCAGTCGAGCACGTCGGGGAGGGCGAGTTCCTCGTCGCCACCGATGCCCGACGCAAGGAGGTCTACTGGGCGCGCTACCGGGTCGACCCCGATCGCGACGAGCGGGACCGGGCGGTGCGTCTCACCGACCCGGCGGTCGCGCGACCCGCGGAGCTGCCGGAGGACGTCCGGTCGCTGCCCACCGCCGGCCGTGGTCCGGTGCTGTACCCCGAGCTCTTCCCTCATCCCGTCGCAGTCCTCGACGTCTCGGCGGGGGTGCTGACCGACCTTGCGGTGCAGCGACTCGACGCCGGTGTGGAGCTGCCGGTGGAGCCGCTCTACCTGCGCCGCCCCGATGCGCTGACCACTGCGGAACGGGCCGCGAAGTGACGACCTCGACGGCGACCCTGCGTGACCTGCACTGGACCGACATCGACGACGTCGTCGCGCTCGAAGGTGAGCTGTTTCCCGACGACGCGTGGACTCCGGCGTCGGTGTGGGCCGAGCTGGCTGCACGCCCGCGACGCTCCTACGTCGTCGCGAGGGGCTCCGATGGCGGCCTCGCCGGCTATGGCGGAGTCGACCTCGGGGGCGAGGTGGCCGACATCATGACCATGGCCGTCGCGCCCAGCGCCCAGGGCCAGGGCCTCGGTCGCCAGCTCCTCGAGGAGCTCGTGGCCCGCGCGGTCGCCGACCACGCGGCATACCTCATGCTCGAGGTGCGGGCTGACAACGACGCGGCCCGAAAGCTCTATGAGTCAAGGGGATTCGAGACGTTGACGGTCCGCCGACGCTACTACCAGCCGGGTGACGTGGATGCCCACGTGATGCGGCTGAGCCTCCAGGAGGTGGCGCCGTGAGTGCCGACCAGCCCCTCGTCCTCGGGCTCGAGACGTCCTGCGACGAGACCGGTGTGGGCATCGTGCGCGGCGAGACGCTGTTGGTCGACGCGATCGCGAGCAGCGTCGACGAGCACGCGCGGTTCGGCGGGGTGGTGCCCGAGGTGGCCAGCCGTGCCCACCTCGAGGCCATGGTGCCGACCATCGAGCGCGCGACGCGGGAGGCCGGGATCAGGCTCTCCGACCTCGACGCGATCGCCGTCACCTCGGGTCCGGGGCTGGCGGGCGCGTTGATGGTGGGCGTGGCGGCGGCCAAGTCGCTCGCTGTCGCCCTCGGTGTCCCCCTGTATGGCGTGAACCACCTCGCGTCGCACGTCGCCGTCGACATCGTGGAGCACGGGCCGCTGCCCGAGCCGACCCTCGCGATGTTGGTTTCCGGAGGCCACTCGTCGCTGCTGCTGGTGCCCGACGTCACCCACGACATCCAGTCGCTCGGGTCGACGATCGACGACGCGGCGGGCGAGGCCTTCGACAAGGTCGCCCGCGTGCTGGGGCTGCCGTTCCCCGGGGGGCCGCACATCGACCGGATGGCTCGCGAGGGCGACCGGGTCGCCATCGACTTCCCCCGAGGGCTGACGACCGGGCGCGACATGGAGCGCTACCGGTTCGACTTCTCGTTCTCCGGGCTCAAGACCTCGGTGGCCCGGTGGGTGCAGGCTCGCGAGGCGGCAGGGGAGCCTGTGCCGGTCGCCGATGTCGCCGCGTCGTTCCAGGAGGCGGTCACCGACGTCCTGACCCGCAAGGCCGTCCTGGCCTGCAAGGAGCACGGCGTGATGAACCTGCAGATCGGCGGTGGCGTCGCCGCCAACAGCCGGCTGCGGGCGATGGCCCAGGAGCGCTGCGACGCCGCTGGCATCACGCTGCGGGTGCCGCGACCCGGGCTCTGCACCGACAACGGTGCGATGGTCGCGTCACTGGGTGCGCAGATGGTGCTCAAGGGACGCGCGCCGTCCGACCTCGCGCTCCCCGCCGACTCGTCCATGCCCGTCACGCTCGTGCAGGCCTAGGTTCCACCGAACCCCCTGGGCCTCCTTCCTGCGTGACTGAGGGCGACTCGTGATGACTGCGAGTGACTAGAAACCCAGTCATTGACGGGCACTGTGCCGAGCGGCAGACTGCCTGCTGCTCGCCTGGCCGAATGGGACTGCGTATCGATACGCAGACGGCCACGGAGCAGGAGGGGACGCCATGAGAAGGCTTCTGATGGTTTGTGGACTCGCCGGGGTGTGTCTGGCCGCTCCGGCTCAGGCTGGCTTTGCGGCGACGCCCGACCCAGTGGTGGACGACGGAGGAGGCATCACGCCCGCGGGGGTGTCCCCACCCGACACCCAGCAGGCGAAGGACAAGGTTGCTGCGACGGTGCTCTGGGCCAAGGCCGCCGCTGGCGGAGACGTCGCCGGCGCCCGGCGCGCCGAGGCTGCCTATGAGTCGAAGTACGGCGGACCGGGTGGGGGCTCGTCCAAGGCGTCGTCCACTGTGGTGTCCCGAGTCATGACGTCGACGGACCTGGCGGCGGCCTTCCCGACATCCCGGTCCCTGGGCGTCGTCCAGGTCGGGCAGCTCAAGACCTACTACTGCGGCCCGGCGAGCGGCTACGAGATCATCCGTTACCTGCACGGCGCCGGCTTCAGCAGTCGATTCGATGGCACGGCCGCGGGGCAGGGCGGGCTCGCCAACGCCAACCACATGGAGACCGACAAGTATGCGAAGACCGACTGGGCCCGGGCGGACTGGACCCTCGGCGTCAACCGCTGGCGCGGGGTCAACTGGTATGTGCAGGTGCACGCGCCGAGCAGCTCCTTGCTGAAGTCGGTGGCCGCGCAGAGCATCGGCGGCAACGGTATGCCGTTCAGTGGCGACACGGTGGAATTCGCGGGTGGGCCGCACTACAACGGGCACCGGAAGGATCGCACCATCGGTCACTGGATCGCCGGGTACGCCTACACCGGCAGCGGGTCGACCATCAGCTGGGCCGACTCCTCGACGACCAGTTTCCCGGACGCCGCCCGGTACTTCTCGTACAGCGCCTCGTCGTTCGCGACGTTCCTGCAGAGCAACGGGATCGCGTACTGAAGTGCGGCGCACACGCACAGTGGCGCTCGCCCTGGCCTGCCTGCTCGCCGCAGGCTGCCAGGGTCAACCCCCGCCTCCAGCACCCGTGAGTTCATCACCTGAACGGTCGACGACGAGCTCACCACCCTCTGCTGCAGAGCTGAGCACGGACAACGCCCGCAAGCCGCGGGCTGGCGAGCTCACCATCCTGACGACCCTGCGGGGCATGTCGGGAACCACTCGCAATGTCGTCCTCGCCCTGTCACCGGACGGTCACGCCCTAGTGGGTGTGAACCCCCCGCCCCTTCAGGGCGGCCTCATCGCGCAAGCTCGGATGCAGGTGATGAGTGGAGGCAAGCGCTCGTGGTTGCCCGCAACGCCGAAGGAGGCTATGCCGCGGCAGGCCTTTGACGGCGCGATGCCGAACGACGCCACGGCGGCATGGCTGGAGACCAGGTCCACCGACCTGTTCGACGTCGACTGGAAGGTGTTCGGGTGGTCCCACGGAAAGGTCCGACTGCTCGCCGACTCCGACACCTTCGCGAAAGGACATCCCTTGGCACCCGCGGCCGGTGGCGACCACCTGATCGCCAGCGACGGCAAGAGCGTCTGGTGGTCCTTCCGCAAAGCCGGAAGCGAGCTGCCGATCGCCACGAACATCGCCACCGCCGACCTGGCTGGCACCTCAGCGCCTCGCGTCGTCGTCAAGGGTGCCGACCTGCCCACCGTCGACCCGCGCGGCGGGCTGGTCTACGTGCGGGATCCGTACACGGCGCCGCACAGTGTCGGGTACGACATACACCTGCTCCGCGGGACTCGGGACGAGATCGTCTACCACGGGCCTTTGGGAGACGTCGGCTTCATCTCCGAGCTGTGTGTGGGCCCAGACGTGGTGGCCTGGGCCGTCCCGGTTGAATCGGACGACGGCGGAACGATCATGGTTCTGGACCGCACCACCCATCACGTGAAGGTCATCCGGCGAAGGGACAGTTCGCGGGGCGCAGAGCTGGCCTGCGGCGACGACTTCGTCGCGTGGGGCAATGGGAGCGGCAATGGCGACGCCGGTCAGTATCTGTACTCACCCAAGACCGGCGCGCTGGTGAGGCTGGGCGAGTCGTTCGGCATCAGCGGGGTCATCGCGGCGGGGCGCTACGTGGCGTGGACCCTGCCGCCGGCCTCACCGCAAGCATCGGCCGACACCCGACTGGCTCGGTGGGACGGTGGCTGACGGCGGGGTCCCTCGCCGCGCTAGTCGTCACTCGCGTGCGGCCCGGGGCCGGGCGTCCCCGTCGCGGTCGCGGTCGCGGTCGCGGTCGCGGTCGCGGTCGCCCCGATCGTGGACGAGGGCGCCGCTCGCCTAGATGCGGTTCAGCCGAACGGATGAGGCGATATCAACCGTTCGGCTGGTTCATTTCGGACAAAGCATCAGCAAAGCGGATCCCGTTTTACCGCGCCTTTACCCAATGATGACACTTCCTTGACTCGGCCCTAGCCTTCCATTCGGGGGCCACGGACGACCTTGGGGAGGTCGCTCCGAGGCAAGAGGGGGCAGGGTACGGCTGGTCCGGTTGCTGCAGGGGATGGCGACTGGACCGGCCAAACCCGGAGGCAGCCGGATTCCAGCCCGCTTCACCACTTCGCGAAGGCTCGGCACTGACAAGCGGCGGCCCACCATGAGGAGGCGTCGGCACTAGTACGTTTGCTGCTGTTTGGATCGACTGTCGCGCGGTTTGCTCTGAGAAGGGACGAACGTCGCCTTCAGCCAAGCCCGGAGCGGTTGGTGCGCTGGCATCTGCACGACGGCCGCGATCGGCAGCGTTCGCTCCACCCCCGCCCGAACACGTTGGGTGGGCGGGGCTGGACGGAAGGAATCGCGATGAGTGAGAACGAACAGGCGAAAATCACCGGGATCACGCACCGGTATGTGCGCTGGCTGATGATCCTGCTGCCGCTGCTCCTGCTGGTCGTCTCGGTCGGTACAGGACTCAACAAGGGCGAGTTCGAGACCTCGATCAGCGCCTACTACGGCGGTCCAGTCCGCGACGTCCTGGTCGGCACCCTCGTCGCGACGGCTGCCTGCCTGGTCGCGTACCAGGGCGTGGGGTTGTTGGAGGACTACGCGCTCAATGGGGCAGGCTTCTATGCGGTCTTCGTCGCACTGCTTCCGAATGGCTTCGCCGGGATCATGGCCGACCTCCGGGACAACCCCGCGCCAGACGGAGTCACCGCAGCGGACTACGGCTCCTTCTTGCGGATCGCCCTCTCCATGGTCGTGCTGCTGTGCCTCGTACTGCTCGTCCGAGAGCTGCGAACGGGTAACGTCACGCAGCTCGTCGGCGCCGAAGTGGGCACCGCGTCGAAGTTCCTTACGCGGTTCTTCGTTCTCTTGACGTCGGTCATCCTCGCGGGCTTCCTGGCGTTGGCGATGTGGCAGCTCTGGCGCGGCCCGGCCGACCAGATCACGATGGAGGGCATCAGCGTGGCCGGTCGGCAGGCCTCGGTCCATTTCCTTGCGGCGGTCTTTCTCATCGCTTCCCTGGGCGTAGCCGTCCTGACCAACACCTGGCCGTTCTTTGGGTTTGGTAGCGCGCTGTGGAAGTCTGGTCGCGGCATCTACCTGGTGATCCTCCTGCTGATGACATTCGGCCTGGTGGTGCCCTGGCTGATTTCGCGGGCGGTGGCCCCGGAACACCTCGTGCTCTTGGTGGAGTGGTGGGAGATCGGGCTGTTCATCGCCTTCTGGACCATGGAGACGCGCCGGATCGTGCGGTCGAGCAGGATGGAAAAGGCCCCGCCTGGACCACTGAAAGAACCACAGCGCGTCCCCGAACCCGCACACGACCCCGCTGTGAAGGCGGGGGCCCTCGTCAAGCAGGACTAGTCGATCCGCGACCTCCTCGCGCGGATCGACATTGGCGGGACCGTGAGGAAAGTATGGAGAGGAAGCCCACGATCGCAGGGCGACGGAGTCACTCTCCTAGCAATTGGGCGTGGAGCAGTTCGTGCAGGAACGTCGTGGTGCGTGCCTTGGACCATCGTCGGCCGACGCGGATCGTCTGGTAGAGGTCGGCACTGAAAAGCACCACCAGGATGTCGGCGGCCCTCGCCGGTGAGAGCCCGGTTCGCAGACCGCCGGGTTTGTGGTGCAGTGCGCGGGCGATCTCGCGATAGGACTCGACGCGGCGGCGCTCGCTGACCTCCACCACGGCGGCCGCCTCGGCGTCGCCGGCGGCGCCGTGCATCGCGTTGGCCAGTGGCGCCACCCGCTCGAGAATGGCAACGCCATGGGTGAAGAACACCGCGAACGCGGCTTCTGCGGTGGGGGCGGCTTCGAATTCCGCCCACCACTGGTGCCAGGGCATCAACTCGGCGAGATCTGGGTCTGGTGGCGGTTCGCGCCAGTGGTCGAACCCGATGATGGCTGCCCCCAGGGACTCGCCCAAGAGCGCGGCCTTCGTCCCGAACGTGTAGTAGATCGTCGGAACCGCCACACCCGCCTGGTGCGCCACCTCGGCGATGGTCGTGCCGAGGTATCCCCCCTCGGAGAACAGGTCGTAGGCGGCCCGGACCATCCGTCGCCGGTTGGCCAGCGCCCGGTCTGTGCGGGTGGTCGTGGTAGACATCGGCTCCATACCGGTTCACTATAGTAAGACTATAGTGAAGGAGCGTTGGGCGATGAAGATCCTGTTCGCATCGATGCCCGCCGATGGACACTTCAACCCCCTGACGGGGATCGCCGCCCACTTGGCCGACCATGGTCACGACGTGCGCTGGTATGCCGGGCCGGAGTATGGCGCCAGGCTCGACCGTCTGGCGATGCGTTGGTTTCCCTATCGGCGGGCCATCGAGATCATGGCGAGCAACATCAACGAGCTGTTCCCCGAGCGTGCCGCCCTCAAGGGACCACGGTTGATCAGCTTCGACCTTGACACCTTCTTCGTGAGCCAGGTCGAGGAGAGCTTCCAGGACATCGTGGACCTCAGACAGGAGTGGTCGTTCGACGCCTTGGTGTGTGATGGCGCCTTCTACGCCGAGCAGCTCGTCGCCGAGGCGCTCCAGGTCCCCGTGTTCGCCATCGGCCTGAGCATGGTGTTGCCGGACGCCCAGGGCCCGCCACCGTTCTTCGGGTTGCGCCCCGCACGCAGCCCGGTGGGACGGATCCACCACGCAGTGGTGCGCCGGATGCTGGCCGGCGGGATGAAGGCCGGCACCACCCACTACAACCAGATCCTCGCCCGGCACGGCGTCGCACCGATCAGCCTCGATGGGTTTCCAGATGGTCCGATGCTCAAGTCAAACCGTGTCTTCCTCAACGGTTCTCCCGGCTTGGAGTTTCCCGGCTACCGACCTGCCCCCAACGCCGAGTTCGTCGGCCCGCTGAGCCCGGCTCGCCGCGCCTCCGGCCCGGACACGGCACTGCCGGCCCTGGTGGTCGAGACCTCGCTGAGGGTGGTGGTGGTCTCGCAGGGAACCGTCGACAACTCCGACCCGGGCAAGCTGATCGTCCCAACCATCCAGGCACTGAAGAACTCGCCGTACGTGGTCGTGGCCACCACCGGGGGCGCGCACACCGAGACCCTCCGTGAGCGCTTCCCCGAGCCGAACGTGGTCATCGAGGACTTCATCGCTTACGACGATCTCTTTCCGCACGTCGACGTATTCGTCACCAGCGGCGGCTTCGGCAGCAACCTCGCGGCCTTCCTCCGCGGGGTTCCGGTCGTCGCGGCCGGCAAGCGAGAGGGGAAGAACGACATCAACGCCCGGGTCGGCCACAACAAGCTCGGGATCGACCTGCGCGGCGAGCACCCCAGGCCCGCGGCCATACGCCGGGCCGTCCGCACCGTCCTCGGGGACCCCAGCTACGCCAAGCAGGTCGCAGCCCTGCGTGCCGAGCTTCACACATACACCCCCATGCAGACAATCGAGAACGCAATCCTGCAGGCGTCGGCAACGCCTCACGCCCTGCGTTGACGTTGTGGGCCATCTCCACTGTCGTGCCCACGGAATCCACGGGCAGGCGGGGGGCGTAGGGAATGAGTCTGGGGCAGCGAGGTGGCTACCGCTCGACGTAGACCGTGAACGGTGGGATGACACCGTGCGACTCGGCCTGCGCTGCGACCTCCGGCGGCATCGACTCCAGCATCGCCATCAGCGCATCGACATCATCGGTGTCGACGCTCACCGCTGCCTTGTTACTGCCGTCAAGCGCGACGAGGTCGGTCACCCCGGTGGCGCCCGGCATGGCTGCCGCCCGCTCGTCCTTGCCGGCCAACCAACGGTCGACCTCGCGGATGTCGTGCGTGATGATGACTCGGGGCACTGCGCCCACCTCCGTCGCCTTCTCGCGCCGGCGGTCCAACGACGGCGTCCTGACGACATCGAGTCTGCTCCGCGCTCGACTCGCTGACCTCACGCGTTTGAGTGATTCCATGAGGCACAGTGCCGAACGCATGTGACTTCAGTATCCGGATGTCGGGAGAGCCCGATATGCCCTCGACCGAGCGGCTGATGGCCCGTACTCCGTACAGGCGATGCCGACCCCCTACTTGGGGTCGATGCTCGGGAGTGCGGCCATGCGGCCGCGTTCTGCGGGTCCTGAGCCTGTCGAAGGGTGCTGCGATGTCCACGTTGGTTCGTCACATTGTCACCGCGTCTGCGGTAACCCTCGCCGCCATCGCACCCGCACTGTCTGCCGCCGCCGCGCCGCCGGACGAATCACCTGCTCGTCCCGACACGGTCTCCGCTGGGAAGGGCGACCGCGACCACGACAAGGTGGCAGACGACCTCGAGGCAGCTCTCGTCCGGCGCGGCGCAGGTGACCGCGTGCGGGTCATCGTCCAGGGCGCCTTGCCCGGCGAGGGACGCCGCGCTGCGCCCTCGCTCACTGTCAGCCACAGCTACGGACTCGTGCGCGCGTTTGCTGGTTCGCTCACCGCGGGACAGGTCTCGGCCTTGGCAGCGATCCCTTCGGTGACGAGGGTGGAGCTCGACGGCGTGGTCCGGGCCATGGACGCCGCGGGCGATGACGGGTACGGCGTGTCTACCGCCCGCGCCGCATACAGCCCAACGCTGGGCGCCCTCGACGGCAGTGGGGTGGGCATCTGTGTCATCGACACCGGGATCGATCCCAACCATGAGCAGCTCGCCGGGCGGGTCGTGGGGTGGCGGGACTGGGTGAACGGCCGTGCCACCGCCTACGACGACCACGGTCACGGAACGCACGTCGCGAGCATCGCCGCCGGTGACGGCACGGGGTCTGCGGATGCTGACCGCTATGGCGGGGTGGCCAGGGGCGCGCTCCTCATTGGCGCCAAGGTACTCAACTCGTCGGGCTCCGGTTCGGACGCCGACGTCGCCGCCGCGATCGACTGGTGTGCCACTCGCAGTGACGTGCGGATCCTCTCGATGTCGCTCGGGAGCCCTGGCGGTGATGGCAGCGACCTCGGTAGCCAGATGGCCAACGCCGCCGCCGCGGCGGGAAAGGTCGTCGTGGTGGCGGCAGGCAACTCCGGTGACGCCCCCGCCACGATCACATCGCCCGGCGTCGCGACCAACGTCATCACCGTTGGTGCGGCGTCGGACGAGACGACCCTGCCCGGCGGACTCGACACCGACACCGGGCTCTACCTCGCGGGGTTCTCCGGGCGTGGACCCACCGCCAACCCGGCTGCGCCCCTCAAGCCGGATGTGGTCGCCCCGGGTCTGAGCGTCGTGGCGGCGAAGGCCAACACGACCAGCTCCTATGTCGCCTTCTCCGGCACTTCGATGGCGACGCCATTCGTCGCCGGGGTCGTGGCCCTCGGGCTGGAAGCCGCTCCAGCCAGCACGCCGGCGGCCGTGAAGGCTGCGCTGCAGGCCAGCGCCCAGGACGCCGGTGCGACCGGCGCGGACAACGAGTGGGGGTACGGCCTGGTGGATGCGCGTGCCTTCATCGCGGGGTTGGGTGCCGAGCCGGCCGGCACCGCCGCGTGGCCGGGCCACCAGGTGCTGACGGGCTCGCTCGGTGCGAACGCCAGTCGTGACACCGCGATCAGCGTTTCCACCGCGGGGCGGCCGCTGGGCGTCACACTGCAGACCACCACAGGCGCCGCGACGTGCCTGCTGCCGATCGGCACCACCTGCCTCTACGGGTACGAGTGGGCACCGGACCTCGACGCGTACCTCATCAACCCGTCGGGCAGCGTCGTGGCAGTCAGTCGCTGCATGCTCGAGGCCACGAACGGGAACTGCGCGGCGCCCGGACGCTTCGAGACCCTCGGCGTCTCGAACGCTGCAGCCGGCACGTGGACGCTGCGCGTGGAGTCGTTCTCCGGGGCTGGGAGCTACCTCGCCGACGTCTTCGGCGGGCTCTCCGGGTCGACGCCACCGCCGCCACCGCCGCCCGCTGTGCCATCGGCGCCCACAGGGCTGACTGCCGTGACCGCGTCCTCGACGCAGGTCCGGCTGGCCTGGACCGACACCTCCAGCAACGAGAACGGATTCCGCGTCGAGAGGTGTACCGGTGGGAGCTGCACGGCATTCGCGGTCGTCGCCTCACTCCCAGCGGGCAGCACGGCATACACGAGCACTGGGCTCAAGGCGAACACGAACTATCGCTACCGCGTCGTGGCATGGAACGACGCCGGGGCGTCGGCCTACTCCAACATCGCCACGGCCAAGACTCCACGCAGGTAGCCAGGGAGTGAATCCGTACTTGCCGTTCGTCTCAGCCGTGCTTCCTTCTCGTTGGTTCGACGATGCAATTCGTCCTGGCTGCCCGGGGCCCACCCGTCGGACCATCGAGTCTGGGCAACTGCGACAGTTACCCGGATGCTCCGTCTCGCGGCGGAATGGGACAGGCACGAGTCGACACCGATGTGGTGGATCAGTCCCTCATGTCTCCTCTCTGGTCTGTACTGGTGCCTTGAAACAACGTGGTCGGTAGTCTCGAGCGGTGACGAGCGAGCCATTCGGCATGTTCGAGGGGATGTACGCCGGCGCGGAGGCGGGCGGGGCCAAGCCGCCCTGGGACTACGGCGCCCCTCGTCCACAGCTCGTGGCGTGGGCTGAGGCGCAGAACCTGGCCGGGGGTGGCCGCGAGGCGCTGGTCGTCGGGTGTGGCTACGGAGCTGACGCCGAATACCTTGCCTCGCTGGGATATCGCACCACCGGGTTCGACTTCGCGCCGACCGCGATCGCTGCAGCGCGGCGGAAGTATCCCGCCAGCGAGGTGAAGTACCTCGTTGCCGATGTCCTGGATCTTCCTGGTGAGTGGCAGCGTCGGTTCGACCTGGTCGTAGAAAGTCTCACCGTGCAGTCGATGCCGCCAGAGCAGCACACGGAAGCTGCGCAGAAGATCGGCTCGCTGGTGGCACCAGAAGGCACGCTGCTGGTCCTTGCGACCACCCGGGACGAAGGGGCCGAGGTGAAGGGACCGCCGTGGCCGCTGTCCCGTGTAGAGCTCGAGGACTTTGCCCTCGGCGACCTCACCCTGCGCCGGGTCGAGCGGATCGAGGGCGGCGCTTGGTGGCGAGCCGAACTCTCAAGAGGAGAGGCACATTCGACCAATCACGCGGGCGGCTCATAGATCGGCTCCTGCCTGTGGTCCTCTCCCGGCGGAAAGACGCGGTTCGGGCTGCCAGAGTCACTTGGGCACGAAGCTCGTGGGGTGACGAACCCGGATGTTGAAGGTGCCCTGGCGCCGCTCTGCGGCGTGGACAAGGGGCCTCTTGGGCGGGGATCGCCCGTTCGGTCCGGTTTGCAGCAAACCGGTCGATATTGCTTCGAGGCGGGGGCGCGGAACGTTACCTTGGTGCATCGTCCTTCCCAGACCCTGAGGAAATTCGTTGCACCGCACGCTGGCCGCTGGCCTCGCTGCCCTGGTCGGCTTCACGGTCCTTGCCCAGACGCCTGCGTCCGCTGTCGAGCCGCACGATGCCGGCGCACCGCCCATGGTCCTGACCCTCGCGGGCGACGGCCTCGGGTCGTCCGGACCCGCCTCCCGCGTCATGCTGCCGTCAGACGTCTTCATCGACGGCAGAGCCGACGGCACCCTGCTCGCCCACGATTCCCAGCGGCTCATGCGGGTCGACCCCGCGACGGACCGAGTGACCGTCCTTCCATGGCCGACTGACTCCGGCTTTTGGGTCGGCGGGGACCTGGCCGTGGACGGCGGTGAGGTGGTCATGGGAGCCGACAACCGCATCATCCGCTTCACCCCGGGCGGCGGGCCGGCTACCACTCTCTGGTCAGGCGGTGGACCCACGGCCCTCGATGTCGGAGCCGACCACGCCGTGTGGGCCCTGGCCGGCGGCCGCGTCCATCGGCTGCCCCTTGGTGGCGTGTGGACCGCCCTCACCCCGGTCGGTGCCATCGTCGAGGGCCTCGACCTCGCCGTGTCGCCCGACGGCACCAAGGCCTACGTCCTCGACGTGGGCAGCGGCCATCGCGGCGTCTACGAGGTGACCACTGCCGGACTCGGGACGCGGGTCGCCGGCAACGGCGGCAACGTCGGTGCCTTCCTGGCCGGGCGGCAGTCGCGTGAGGTCTCGACCGTCGATGTCACCTCGATCAGCACCGACGCCACGACGCTGACCATGTCGTCGCCCGACAACGCCGTCCTACGGGCCCCGCTGGCGGGCGGCCCGCTGACGCAGGTCAGCAGCGGCGCGTGCACCGGCCGGTTGAGCCAGCTGGGGGCTGACCTGGCCGTCGGGTGCAACACCGGCCCGGGTGAGCGGTCACTGCACCGGTTCTCGGTCGCTGGCGTCGACCGGGGCCGCATCCTGGGGATGGACCCCGAGCAGCCCTGGTCGCCTGACGGCGTCCTCGCCACCGACGCCTATCTCGACGAGGTCCGTGGCTCCGCCGGCACACCGGACGGGCGCGTGGTCTTCACGACAGAGCGCGGTCTCGTGCGGGAGGTCCGGAGCGACGGCACGCTGTTGACGCGCGCGCGGCTGTCGCCACTCACCACCGGCCGCGGCAAGGTTGCGCTCGGCGACGACGGCACGGCATACGTCACGACGGGCACCGGCTCGCTCACTGCGGTGAGTGTCAACGGCACGGTCAGCGACGTGGCGGTCTCGGCCGACGTGGCCGACGTCGAGGTGCTGTCCGACGGTGCTCTCGCAGTCGCGGACCGGGCGGGGCACCGGATCCTGCGGGTGACCGCCACCGGCACGCAGACCACCCTGACCTCCGCCATCGGAGACCCCGTTGACCTCGCCCGCTCCGGTGACCGGCTGCTCGTCGCCGAAGGCGGCCTGCGCTGGGTCGACGCCGACGGAGGGGTCAGCACGGTCCTCAGCGGGGGCGCACCCACCAGCGTGACCGCGACGGTCGAAGGGCCGTGGGCCAACGTTGACTACCAGTACCTCGGGGGAATCGCGGTCATCGCCGCGGACGGGTCGATGCAGCCCGTGGCTGCGGTCGGCGGCGTCGTCGCCCAGCTCCAGGCCGTGGGCGATGGCAGCGTCCTGCGCGCCGGTGGACGGACGGTCAGCCGCATCCTGACTCCGGGCCTCGGCGCATCGGTGCCACCACTGGGCGTCACGGCGACACCGGGCGAGGGGAGGGTCTCCATCGGCTGGGACAAGCCGTTCGCGGACGGGATGATCGTCGCAAAGCGGGGTTCGACCCCCCCGCACGACCACTGGGACGGCGTCCAGCTGCCCTGGCCCACCAGTAACCCCATGACCGTCATGACGATCGCAGGTGAGCCGCTCGTGCCCGGCGAGGAGTGGTCGTTCGCGTTCTTCGAGCGCGGGTACACCACCAACCAGGCCGGTTCGGCGATGGCCATGGGCCCGCCGGTGGGCGTGACCACCGCCGCCTTGCCCGACAACACGCCGCCGGGGCAGCCCACGGACGTGGTCCTCAACGCGACGCATACCGAGATCAGCTTGGGGTTCAACGACCCCCGAGTGGACGACCTTGCCAAGGTGCTCGTCCGGTATGCCGCCGGCTCGACGCCGCCTGCCAGTGTCACCGACGGCCTGCCGTTCCCCGAGGACGTGGCCGGGGCCGGGTGGTGGTGGGGAACGTTGCCCAACCCGGTGAGGGGTCAGGACTACGCGGTCTCGATCTTCCTCATGGACCATCAGGGCAACGTCTCTACCTGGACCGGCCTCACCCGGCTGGACTTCGAGCCACCCGCGCAGGTCATGCAGGTGAGCGTCGAGCCCTCGTACCAGAGCCTGCGTTTCGCCTACACCGCGCCCACGGACGCCGACTACTCCGGGACCTTCTATGCGATCGGTGCCGCGGGTGCGACGCCGAGCACCTCGACGATGCGCTGGGCTGGCGGCACCCCCGTGTTCACGCCGACCGAGCTCGCCATGGACACCGACTACACGTTGGCGCTGTGGACGATGGACGTGTCGGGCAACCTGGGCGAGCCGGTCCTCGTGCCCTTCCACACGCTGCTGGACACGACTCCTCCCGCGGCGCCGAGCGGGTTGGCGGCCATCGGCGGGGACTACGAAGTCACCGCGACCTGGACGGCTCCGACGGACGCGGACCTGGCCTCGCAGACGGCCGTTCTGACGGACACCGTCACGGGCGCGCGGTCGCAGGCCTCGCCGCTCGCGAAGACGGCCGGCACCTACACGTGGCCGCGCCTGGCGGGTGGCCGCACCTTCACGGTGGAGGTCTTCGCCACCGACCGGCAGGGCCTTACCTCCACGACGGTCAGCGCGGAGGTGACGACGGCCCCGGACACGAACGGCCCTCCACCTGCCATCCCCCTGTCCTCGATCTCCGTCACGCCGGCGTCGACGCGCAGCGTGGCCGTCAGCTTCCCGCGGCCGGTCCTGCCGGACCTCAAGACCGTGGGGTACGAGGTGCGACCGCTCGGCGCAGGCCTCGACCCCGTAGGTTCCGTCTACGCACTGCCGCTCAACTCGGCCACGGTCAACGGGAAGGTGACCTTGCCCGAGGCCATGACGGCATACCAGCTGGTCATCCACGTGTGGGACCTCAACGGCAACAGGGCCCGCACCGTCATCCCGTCCGTGGTCGGCGCCGCGAATGCCTCGGAACTGCCCTTGGCCCCGGTCAACCTGCTGGTGAGCTCGCCGCGGGACAACACCCTGGACGTGACGTGGGGGAGGAATGCCTTCAGCGTCCCGGTCAGCACGTGGAAGGTCACGGCGACGTCCGGCAGCCTGACTCGCACGGTGGAGGTCGAGGGGTCTCGCACCGCCGTGCAGCTCGGTGGCCTGGTCGGCCGGACCACGTGGCAGGTCAAGGTCCTCGGCCTCGGCACCTGGGGGGCGGGGCCGAACACCACCGCATCGCCGGTCACCGTGGGCGACACGACTGCTCCGCAACCGGTGACGGCCGCAAAGGCCGTGCCGTCGTACGACACCGACACGCTGACGTGGACCAACCCCGCCGACTTCGACCTCGACCACGTCGACGTCATCAGGCGCGGGGCCACCGCGGCGGAGACCAAGCTCGTGTACCGAGGCAAGGGAACGACCTTCCGCTCCACTGGCCAGGTCGCCGGGCGGTCGTACACCTACGAGCTGCGCACCTATGACGCGTTCGGCCAGACCTGGTCGGGTTTCGTCCGCCTGGACAACCGCAGGTCCGCTCCCACCCTCGCCGGTTCCACGACGATCAAGTACGGCTCGAGCACACGGGTCTCCGGCGTCCTGCGGTTCGACGGCGCGCCGCTGGCTGCGCGAAAGGTGACGCTGTTCGTCCAGAAGTACGGCACGACGACGTGGGCCGCCCTGACCAGCGCCACGACGACGAGCACCGGCACCTACGCGTTCACAGTCAAGCCCTCGTACAGCACGCGCTACCGGATCGGCTACGTCGGGGCAGCCGCTGTGGGCGGCGCCTACAGCCCGGCGGCCGCCGTGTCGGTGGCACCCACGGCCACCATGGGGGCAAGCCGCACGAGCCTCAATTACGGCGGATCCGTCACCCTCTCGACCACGATCAGGCCGGGGCACGCAGGCTCAACCGTGACCCTGCAGCGGTGGAACGGCACCGCCTGGGCAACGGTGACGACCAGGAAGCTTTCGAGCACCAGCTCGACCACCGCCTACGTCAAGCCGCCGGCGCGCGGCACCAACAAGTACCGGTGGTTGCTGCCGGCCCACACGGACCACACGTCAGGTGTGTCTGCCACGGCCTCGGTCCGGGTCTACTGAGCCCAGGGATTTCTACGCATTCGCGGGGACGGTCGATGTGGGGGGTGTCGCCCGCGATCACTCACGCATCCAGTGCTGGGTCTGCGGTCATCCCCCGGTGTTCGGGGGGTTGGAGTTTGATGCCGCGGCCTGCCCAATGGAGAGTTGGTGGGCGATCCGGGCCGCACCCCACGCGGCGGAAAGACTGTGAGGATCGCCGCACGCATCGCAGCAGGTTCGGGCGTTCGGGCCATGATGTACCCATGAGGCACCTGACCGAGGAGCAGGCCTTGGGGGCGCTCGATCGAGGGCGCCCCATCGAGCAGTTGCTAGTTCAGTCGACGACCGACCACATGGGCATCGAGTGGCTTCGACTGTCGCCACAGTCGTCAGGCGTCGCGTTGGTTCGGCACCGCGTGCGCGACTTGGGGAGTGCCGCCTTCCTGGATCTGTACGAGTTCCCTCCCGTCGACCCGGACGAGGAGCCGGGTGAAGGGGCGGTGCTCGCCAGGTTTGCAGGGGGCGCCGAGGCCCTTGCCGCGAGCATCGAGCACGGCGCGCGGGCCGACGGATGGGTCAACGATGGCATCCTTCAGGATGAGTACGCCGACCTGACTCGGTCCTGACCTAAATCGCCCATCGTCGTGAGAAGACACTCAGGGGTTCATGACCCGCGACGAGCCAAGGCGGCGTTATGACGCGAAGTGGATGGGTGCGTTGCTGAGCCAGCCAAAGGTGGGCGGCTGTTCCTGCCGACTGCCTCGTCCCCTCCGGCTACTCCCACGTCACAGGCACCCTGCCGGCAGGGCCGGCGCTCGTGGCGGCTGGCCGCCTTACACTCGCTAGATGAGCGGAACGCACGTCCAACTGGAACGCTCGGTCGCTGCCCTCGCCCTTGCCATATTGGCCGCTTCGACGATGCCAGCCGCCATCGCTTTCGGTTGGGACGGCCCGCTCTTCGCCGACGCAGGCATGAGCATTGAAGACTTTGGCATCGCCGCGGCCGTCATGGGCGCCTTGGCGATGGGTGTGGCCGTGTCGGCGGTTCGCGTCAACCGTCGCAGCCACAACCATTTGTTGATCGCATCATCGGCGATAGCCGTCTCTCTCGCAGCCATTGTGATGGGGCTCATTCTGCCCGTCAGCCTCCTGTGCGACTTCGAAAACGCCGGGCCCTGCTGATTAGGAAATCGCGGGCTGAGCTCGAGCCAGCGAGCCAGGGAGGATGTGCCGATACCGCTTGACGACCAAGCCCACGAGCAATTATTCAGGTCGCTGCACCACATACAGCACGGCAAGAATTGAGCCGAGTTCAAAATGCTCAGATATAGAGCACGGACAAGCTGCCTCTCTCAACACATGGACTGTCTTGCTGCGGCACGTCGCTGCGACCCGCTCGCGGCGGAGTGACGCGCCTATCGGGCCGGATCTGGCCGAGCCCGCTCGGGAGTCCTAGGACCCGGACTTCCTGGCAGTCCGGGTCCTAGGACGGCGGTGCGGACTCTGGCACCTTCCTCGGGTTTCGGTCGTGGCGGCCTGTGCAGTTCAGGCGTGCGCAGGTGCCCTGACTTCGTTGACCACTTCGAACACCGATTCCTGCGGGGGATCGGTGAACCCGCCGGGGATGCCTTGCTGCATACGTGGCATAAGGGTCGAGTCACGGAAGGTCTCCCAGCTGTCCTTCGTGTCGTGCACGGCAACGATGGTCCACCCGTCTGCGGAGGGGCCAGCCGCGTGGTACACCTGCCCAGCCGGCAGGCTTCCGTCGGCCGGGTGCACCGCCGCGATCGAGGCTTCGTATTGATCCTTTGTGCCGCCTTTGAACTGGTGAACGACTCCATAACTCATGGGGCTGCCCTCGCTTTTCCGGGTCCGCCCCGGCCCAGCAGGGGCGGCCCGGGACAGTCTCGGCGGGGCCTATTCGACGCTACGCACCAGCCGAGAACCTGTCGATGGACAAACCGGCCACAGCGTTTCCGATTCCCACGGTTGCCCATGTGGGGGCCTAGCCTGCCGATCCCCGGCCACGCCGATAGCCGTCCTCAAGGCGGCGAAGTGACGCGGGTTCCCGGTCGGTCAGCGAACTAACAGACGGGCGATACCCGAACCCGTGTTGGGCGCCTTCGAACGCTTGGCAGTACGCAGCGCCTGTCCTAGCGATCGACCTTGCCTCGGAGGACTGAGCGAGCTCGAAGCCACGTCGCCCCGTTGCGAAGCAGCGCAAGCCTCTTGGCGAAGTAGCTTGCCCGAGCATCGGGACCGCCGGTTACGGAGTCCCCTGCGCCATGGATGTCGGCAGACGCAAGCCAATCTGGGTCCTCGCCCGCCAACATTGCTAGGTCCGGATAGGGAGGCGGCGCGAACGCATGGCGAGACTTGGCGTTCCAGTCGCCGTGCAGCAGGTCAATGACGTCCTGCGCGTGACGCCCAAAGACTTGTCGAGCTGCGTCGCCTCGCAGTTCGGCTGTCTCAGCCAACTCATCACCCAATCGGGTGCCTCGCATCTCAGCGGACCCCCCAAGCCCTGCCTGGAGCCAACGACGGAGTTCGCGCGCCCGTTCGACCAAGACCTCAAGATGGTCAAGCTCGTCGCTGCTGTAGAAGAACCGGGCCGCCGTGATCTGGCTGCGAAGCGGCCAGATGTCAAAGTTCCCCTTTGCCCCCTTTTGAGAGAGGACGGCATCGCGCAGCATGAACACATCACGCGCCAAGAGAGACGCCGCCTGCCGACGGCCTCGGCGTTCGTCGGTTCTATCGCTCAGTCGGCGCTCCAGCAACACGCCCACGAGCACCACGAGGCCGCCCAGGATGGCGCTCCCGACGTTGGTATTAAAGCCCTCCCGGATGGCCAGCCAGTCCATGCCCGATCTAACCTCACCTCACAGCGCTGACGCCATACTTAAGATGCAACGTCTAGCCGGCTTGCGGCGGTATGACTCGCTGCCAGAGGCAATAGCCTGCGTCAATCCCGCAGGGAGTCAGCGGCAAGTCGCAAGTCTCTGAAGTCCTCGACGGCCAAGCGTGCCGCTCGGACGAACCCAGTCACACTTCCTCGGGCCACAACGAATACGTCGTCAATGACTGAATCTGGCGGGGAAACCTCGCCGTAGCAGTCGTGCCAAGCGAACTCGGTCAGCTCGAGCACGTCGAGAACCGCTTCCGCGTCTGAACCAAACTCAGCGCGAGCCCGGCCCTCCGGTCCCTGCGTCTGTTTGCCCTCCCTATTGCCATGGACACACTCTGTCAGCACCGCGACGAGAACATCCGGACATCGGCACGGGAGAGTGCGTCGAGACGACTTCGTCCAGAGCGAGCCCTCGGTGACGATCGGCCCGTGGTCCCGACAGGCGGCGGAATGACCCATCGTGATTGCACTCCCCTGAGGGCTGGTCGCCGATCCACGTTGGTCGGTAACCTGCTTCTGTCAGACGGAGACACGCAAGCTCCGAACCGGGCCGAGCGCCATCAGTCGCGAACCCAACGTGCCGGACTGGATATAGCCAGTTGAGCACGGGCCCTGAGGAACGGTCGCGATGCTCGACTGCTCAAAGAAGTCCTATCCCAACCAACGGGCCGCGGAGCGCGCCCTACACGTGATCCAAGAGTCCTGCCGGTCACTCGGACGAAAGGTACCGACGGGGTCCTACTGGTGCAGCCTCTGCAGAGCTTGGCACTTGACCTCACGATCGAAGAGTCGAACTCCGCCATGGCTCAAGGCCAAACGCGCTCCGAGCGACCTCGAATAAGCAGTCGCGACGAAAGGACGCGCCCTGATCCTCAGGCTCAATGCAGCGTTTGGTCGTCACGGTCGAGACTGGCCCGCATGCACTGGCTCGCGAGCGCTCTCGCTCAGTTGACGCTTTCCAGGATTGGGCCACTCACCACACGAAGGGGACCAGCCGAGCGCGGTTCTTGGCGAAGTCCGAGTAGGCCTCTCCCAGTGCGTACGCCATCGTCCGCTCCTCTCGCAGGAGGCGATAGACCACAGCGAACAGGATCGAAAGGAACGACGCACCCGTCCCCACCCAGTTGCCGTACATCAAGCTAGCGCCGAGGAACGCCGCTAGCAGGCCGGTGTAGCTGGGATGCCTCAACACCGCATAGGGGCCCCGACTGACGACGACCTGATCGGAAGAGGTCATGACGACGGTGGTGAAGTACTTGCCCAACGTGACGAAGGACCACCAGCGCAGCAGCAGGCCGAGCCATCCGATGGCGGCGCCCACCGCGAAGGCCCAGGGGCCATCCAGCACGGCGTTCGGCGCGAGCGACTGAGCCAGCGGCAGCATCAGGATGCCCGTGAAGAAGACGACGCGGAACACAACTTCGCCACCAAGGTCCGCTCGTGAGGCGCTGCGACGCCACTTCACCGCCTGCGACAACTCACCCATGGCGAACGCACCGAGGCTGATGCCAAACACCATCCGGGCCAAATCACTCTGCTGGATGAACGGTGCCACCATGTCGGCAGTCTTCCAGCCCGCGCGTCGCCTCAATTGATTGATGGACGCCCGCATCCGGCGCGGACAGATTGGTCGGCACGCGGCGGAATGACGCACCACCCGGACTGCGGCAGATGAGTGCGTTTCCCGAGTCAGCCTTTAGTAGCGCCACAGCAGCGCCAGGGTAGGCCAGGGCGTGGATCGGGGTGATCCCCGATGTTGATCGCGGCTACACAAGAGCATGCTGTGGCCGTGAACAAGGTTCCGCTGACGGCCCGAAGGAGTAAGAGATGAGATCGCCGCACAAAAGCGCAAAAGCTGTGGAGTCCCAGCATGTGCCTGCGAGCGCGGCAGTGGCCACGAGGGGGCCGATCCCGACCCCTGCGTTCGGGGAGCCGGTCGTGGGCGCGGCGGCGATCGCGTTGGTAGCGTCGTTGGTCATCCAGAACGTGATGTTTGGTTGGGCCGGAGCGCCCGGCTACGGGGACCCGATCAAGGACGTGCTCGCCTGGCACCAGCAGAACCGGGACGTGGTCGCGATCGCGGTCGGCTCAGAGGCGCTGAACCTGCCGCTGCTGCTCGTGTTCCTGAGCGGTCTCCACGGGCTGGTCGGGCGTCGCGGGGGTGCGGGCGCCGACTGGTCGCGCCTTGCGGTGGCCGCGGGCGCGACTACCGCGGCGGTCTTCGCGCTCTACGCCGTTCTGTGGAACGGAGTCGTATTGTCCGCCCGCGAGCTCGCCGAGCCGAGCCCGCTGTTCCAGCTCGTCTGGCAGCTGCATGCAGGAGCATTCGCTCTGGCGCTGTCGGCGCTGGGCACCACCTTCATCGGCGCTGCGCTAGCGGCGCATGCGAGTCGGCTGGCGCCGCCGTGGCAGCGTGTGCTCGGCGTGGCCGGGGGAGGCCTGCTGATCGCCGCCGGGGTGGCCAACCTCGCGATCGCTGACGGCTCGCCGATCCTGTTCGTGGGGCTGCTCGGCTACGCCGCCTGGCTCGTGTGGCTGCTGGTGACCGGGGTACGGCTGGTTCTGATGCCCAGGAAGGTCCGCGCTGCCTAGGAACCGTTCCCGCCACGCGGCAGCCCCGATACAAAGATGCGTCAATCTGGGCGAGCCGAAGTGACACGACCGCTCATGGGCATGAGCGGACGTCGCGGCGATCCGACTCGCGGCGAAATGACGCACCATCCTGGTCGCGACAGATGTGCGCGGCCGGCCCTGCGGTGATGAGCCGCCTTTCGATGACGTTGTGGGTTTACCTGGGGCGGCTGGGCGCGTTGTGCGTTGCCTGCCGACTCGCGAGCCGTAGTCCAGCGATCCAGCCAGGCGCCTGCCCATTCGGTGGTGGCGCTATTGCTCGCATGTCGTGGGCCGTCCTCGCCAGCGCCCACGACACAAGCGAGTTGGAGTTCCACATGTCACCGGTGCCCAGTTCGTCGCGTCCCCACGTCAGTGGTGGAACCTGCGGGATCGTGTGCAGCAGTGCGCGCACCTGGACCGGATCATCGCTCACGCGCTGTGGCTCACCGACAGCCTCGTCGAGGTCCGGGATGCTGCCCCCTGGCCAACAGCGGACCTCGTAGCGGAAGGCCCTAAACCTGCCGAGGGCGCGCGTTCCTACGGGGCCTTCGCAGACTATGCCGCGAGCGGTCGTCGGTAGGTTCCAAACGGGCCCCATCTCGACGGCGTACGTCGTGCCGTCCGAGCGGATCCGCAGAGCCGAGTGGTACAGGTCGCACCGTGACCGATGCTGCCGGGCCGCAGCCACCGTCTCGTAGATGCGCCCGTTCCAACGTACGCAGTGACCGCCCGCGCCCAGGGGCAGCCAGTACAGGTCGACCCAGTCGTCCCTCATCTCAGTGGCCGGTTGCGACGACATGTCCATGTACCCAGCGCTCGAGCCGCGGGAGGCGCAACAGAAGGAGGACAGCGAAGCTGCCAGCTGCGTGGATGACCACGTCAAAGCCCGGGTTCGCGACTCCGGAGGCGTCCGCTGCCATCCAGTACGGGACCAGCGTGACCAGACCGGCGACGGCACACGCGACGCCTAGCGGCTCCCACCATTCGGTGCGCTGGAACAGTCCCCACGTGGCCACCGTGAAACCGATGATGGTCACTGCCGCCAGGATGGTGACTGCCGTCCACGCCGCACCGGCGGTGTCGACGTCGGCCGCAGTGAACATTGGTGTCAACCACAAGAATGTCGTACCGAAAAGGAAGAGTGAGACTCCGCCGACGTTCCGGATGCTAAACACGATGACCTCTCCGCGGCCCGTAAGCCCAAGCCGCTTCCTTGTCCCGACGATGCTCGTCGGCACGTCACCCGCGACAGAGCCATAGGTCCTGAAACCCCAGGCCGAGCGATGCGTCCGGCTCTCGGCATGTCCCGGCAAACCAAGAGGGAGCTCCGCGACCCGATCGCGGCGAAGTGACGCACCTTGACTGGCCGAGGGTTAGCCCCCGGAGGGCGCTCACCCTGGAGGTCCAGCTACGCCACGACATGTCGCACCTTGACGCGCCATAGGGCGTGGGAAGAGAGTCGTTCCGTGGTTGGGCATGACTTCTTCGCCACAGCAATCGGCGTTATGACCTTCGCCTACCTCGTCTTCGCTTTTGAGGCGCGAAGGAGCGAGGGTCGAGTGCGTCGAGGACTTTGGGCGGCCCTAGCGGATGATCGAGGACCCGAGCGCGCATGGGGATACGTTGCCTTGTCCTTTCTTGTGCTCACCTTCCCGGCGATTGTCGTCGGTCTATTGGCGCTGGCCGTGGATGAACCCTCAACTTGGATGGCGTGGTTCGTAGGCAGCGAGACGTCGGTGATCGTGCTCTTGGCCACTCTGGCGACGGTGGGAGCCTTGCTACCCGAGGACAAGGTTTGACTCTGTCTACTCTTGAGCAACCAGACTGGGGATCTCTCGGCCCGGTGCCCAGCACGCGGCGGAAAGACTCACGCAGATCGCGGCATGATCGGGCGGTTCGTGCAGTCCTCGCGTGCCGGGTCGTCGAACCGGACGGCTGGTGCCGTCGAGACCGGCGGCTTCAGACCCCCCACCTACACCCTCGATTGGGATGAGCCCTCTATCGTCGGTCCATGACCACTCGACTGAACCCCTACCTGAGCTTCGCGGGTGATGCCTCGGCCGCCCTGGCGTTCTACCAGGACGTGTTCGGCGGCGATCTCACGATCAACCACTTCGGCGACTTCGGCACCGACGACCACGGCATTGGCGACCAGATCATGCACGGCCAGCTGGAAACGGCGTTTGGCCTCACGCTGATGGCCGCCGACATGCTGCCGGGCGAGACGTTGCGGCCCGGGAACAACCTCGCGGTCAGCCTCGGCGGGGACGACACCGAGGAACTGCGCGGCTACTGGCAGGCGCTGTCGGACGGAGGGACCGTGACGGTCGAGCTGGCCACCCAGCCGTGGGGCGACGAGTTCGGGATGTGCGTCGACCGGTTCGGGACCTCGTGGCTGGTCAACATCGCTGCGGGCGGCTGACCTGCCCCATCCGCGCTGCGCCCGGTCGGTCAGGCTGTCCGTCGGTATCGCAGGTCGGCGATGCCGCGGCCGGCGGCAGTCCCCTTGCGCTCGAACCTCGTCACCGGCCGCTCGGCCCAGCGATCGACCACGCTAAGACGGCCCCGCAGGGGTGCCGTCATAGGCACGACCGGCGGCAGTAGCGTGCGCCTGATCGCGCGCAGAGCGGCAGATGCGGACGTTCCACTCCGAGCGATGCATCGGCACGGCTAGGCTCCCCGCGTGAAGGAAAAGTGGATCGGTCGGGCTCGGGCCACGCCGTCGGGTACCCGAGTCGTGCTGGTTGTCCTCGCCTTCCTCGTGGTCTCCACCGTCGGCAGGGCTATGGCCGAATGGGACCAGATCACCCACAGTTCCTCGGCCGCCGCAGGCGCGCTACTCAGCGTGGTAGTCCCGTTCGCGGCGCTGCTCTGGGGCGTACGTTCGGCCGCGAGCGCAGCCAATGTTCCACGAAAGTCGGTCTCGCGTCGCTGAGCGCGTTACGGCGCGCTTCGCGGCATGAGCGTGCGGGTTAGGCGATGGTGCTCGAGGGGCTTCACTACCGGCAGGTGGCAGCAGTGGAGAATGCGGTTGTGAACTCGATCGCTGTGTCCTCAGGGCTGTCCGTGTGGAATGAGTCCGATGGCAGCGCGGACCTCCGACACGTCGTGCGACGTGTCGAGTTCCTGCTGGATAGTCAGCCTTTGAGTTCGCTGCTAGAACAGGCCGGCGACGCCGTAGAGCCAGAGTCCTACGTAACTGTCTTCGAGGTCGATCCGTCAGGGGCACGCGAGGTACTGCAGGGACAGCGTCGATTCGAGGACTGGCTGACCGACACGGAGCGGATCCCGATCATGGTGTGCCCGTGCGGGGATTTGCTTTGCGGTGCCCTGACTGTCCAGCTGGAGACCAACCAGAGCATGGTTCGTTGGTCGAACTGGGCGTGGGACAACTACCACGAACCCTTAGAACCGATCGGGTCCATCCCGACGTTCGAGTTCAGCGTTGACGAGTACCTATCAGCGCTCCTACAGGCGACCCGTGGTGCGCGCGAAGGCGGAGTTCCCATGACTCGGACGAGCGTTCGTTCTCCGCGGCACTCGTGGCGGTCCCCACTCAGGTTTGGATTCGAGCGGACTGACTCTCACGCCATGCTTGACAGGCTGGACGTTGAGCTCCTTGAATCCCGTCTGGACGAGCCAGAGCAGGCTGGCCTTCTCGACATGCTGACCCGGCTGGGCACGGCCCGAGACGCCATTCCTCCCATCGCAGCCGGGTCGAGCTCAGCACAGACGCGCGAGGAGCTACTGCACCTCCTGGAAAGCATCGCGGCCTCACCACAACGCATCTTCCTACCGACTCCGACACTTGCGTCGGTCCAGTGGCACCGCGACCGCCTCAGTGGGTCTGGCTAAACCAACGAGGCCGCGTGATCGCGAGGCGGGTAGGCCGTCCTGCCACTGTCTCGCCACCGCGCTCATCGGCACGACCGGGTCGCGGCATGGTCGGGCGAATCCGAGTGGCATGCTCAGCGACATGCAGCGCTACGAGTTGCCTGACCCGACACTCCGGGCCTACGACCGAGGCGTCGGAACCCTCAGGGTCAGCGGCGAAGTCCGCGGCTACCTCGCCAGCGTCGTCGGAGAGATCAAGTTCCCGGGTCGTGCACCCTGGCCGTGGTTCGTGGTTGTCTGGCCGGACGGGACGAAGGAGCGCTCCTTCGAGGACTACGGCCCGCACTGGTCCACGGTGAGCGAACTGGATGCTGGCTACTTCGACCACCACGAGCAGGGCACACTCAAGGAGCGCCGGGGCTGGTTCGGCAGGACCATCAAGGACACGGAGCAAGGTCCGCCGCGCCGCTACGAGTTTGCCTGGCTGCCCGCTGACGAGGCTGCCGAGAAGTGGGTCGAACTTGGCCTCACGGACAACGACTTCTGAAGTAAACCTGCCGTCTCAGCAGGCTTGGCGCCGCGCTCGATACGCGGCATGTCCGGACGGTGATCAGGGCCAGTGGCGCACACTTGGGAGATGCGCGCACCAAGCCACAGAACTCTCGCTCGGTTCACTGACCTGACGACGTACGGGAGTTACTACAGCTACGCCTTTGCGATCTGTGTTGCGGGTGCTGCAGTCGGTGGCATCCTCGGTTGGCTGTTGACCGGTGACCCGGCAATCGGGATGGGTATCGGCATCTTCGCGTCGATGGCCGTGTGGTTGGGCCTGGTGATTTGGGCAACGAAGGTGCTTCAGAAGTACGAGGGACGGCGACGTGCCGAGCCATAGCTTCAGCCCGCGCCGAACCCGCCGCGTGGAACGAGCCGTCCGCAGATCGGCATGAGAGGACGGTGCGTCGCGGCCGACAGGCGGCGGTATGACGCACCGCAGGGATCGCGGCCGCGAGCGGCGTGCCAGAGTGAACCATGCTCGCACGGACGCCCCTTCGGGCACTCTTCCCAGCCGCATCGGTGGCGCTAGACGTTGATCCTGGCATCTGGGATAGGGAGGCTGACCCTGGGACCGCCGACGGGGTTCGGGATCTCTATAACACCATCATCTTCTTGGAGAACACCTCTCAAGACGAGGGTTTCGATGCCCTACTCCGCACGGCTCGCGCGCTACGCATCGACCTACTTGGCCTTGCCGCCCAGGAGTCGCCACCGATAGCAAGTGCCGATCTGCACGCCCTACTTCTTGCGACAGCTTTGGGACCAGCCCGCGTCGGCGTAGTAAGCGGACGGGTCAATATCGCATACGACTGGTTGCTCTGGTCGCTAACCACCTCATGGGATCTCGAGGGTGAGCACGAGATCAACTTCCACTGGCTCGCCTCGGCTGCGACGTCGCATTTGGACGACGCCACAGATGAGATTGTGCGGCCTTGGCTGCTCACGCTGTACCAGTACGACTGGCTCACTGCCGGTCTGCCTTCGGTGGCGGATCAGCTACTTGCCTCGACCCTCGCAATCGCTGTCCACGGTCTTGCCCGCGCTGACTTGGATCTGGCTGCAGTTCTTCTGAGTTGGGCTGGCAACCGATCTCTCGACACCACTGTTGCGGCCGAGCTCAAAAGGATCGGTGGCTTCTTTGCCACTATCGCGGACAATCAAGCACTGGCACCGGCCATCCGGCTTCAGGCACTCAGACCACTCGCGCTCTGCGTCGGCACCGTCACCGGTCAAGACCAGACTCAGCGTTCTCGGCAACTCCTCGACGAGTTTGGGTCAAACCTCAGCTCCACGGACAGGCTCGGTGCGCTTGGCAACGTGTTCACTGGAAAGCCGGGCGAGCTCGCCGACCAGATCGACACCTTCATCGAGCTCGCTCTTGACCACCACCGGCAGTTCGAGGCCATTCAGGGGACGATCGCCGGGATGGCCTGGGCGCGAGGGACGAGGCACTCCCTGGTGAACGTCCCAATTCGGACTCTTCTCCTCGATGGTCGGGTGGAGCCTGCCGTTCGCCTATTGCGCGCATGGCGTGGCCTAGCAGACAACATCTTTGAAGGAACGCAGACACTCGTGGGGATGCTGGCCAGCCCGGGCGGCGTCACATGGGTCGCCGAGGGTGGCAAACCCCAAGAGGCGGCCACCGGGATCTCCCTTGTCGACTTTCAGACGGCTGCTAACGCATACCTCGGAAATACCGTCGCCGTCCCCACCAGCCCTGGGATGGCGCTTCACGTGGGGCCCCGCGGACGGGGTATTCCAGACGGTGATCTGGAGGCGCACTACCAAACGAGCGCCGAGGCGTTTCTCAACCTTGGAGCAGCAGGACAAGCGCGCGCTGCTGCGACGATGCCCCCAACGTCGCTGCTTCTCTTGCCGACACTTCAAGCTCCCGTCCAGGCGCTAATGACGCGTAAACATGGCTCGACACTTCCGCTCTGGATGAGCCTCCAACAACCAGCACCCGATCGGCGCATCCGCAATGCTCTTCTCTACTTGGGAGGATCCTTGTTCAGTCCCATCGAGCAGGAGATCCTCGTAGCATCGCTGTCCGCCGCAGACGTCCGGTTGACCCTCAGGACCGAAGGAGAGATGACTCGCGCCCGCTTCCTCGACGACTACAACTCGCAGGACTTCGATCTGATCTGGGTTGGAACACACGGCATCTACGACGGGCTCCAGCCGGACAACGCTCACTTGCATCTCTCCAGGACGGAACAAGTTCGACTCAACGACCTTCAACCGCCGGCATCGGTGATGCGACGGTTGCTCGTTCTGAACGCCTGTGATGGAGCAGTGACCGCTCAAACCGGCGGGATAGGCGAGATGGGCTTGGCTGCCGTAGCAGCCTCTGCAAACCAGGCAGTCATCAGCCATCAATGGCCGGTCGCGTCGTCGACCACGGCCCTATTGTTCGCGGGAGTTCTGGCGACGTCGCTTACGAGGGCTCCATCCTTCTTCGAGGCGTACCAGTCGATGATGAGCCTGGTCGGCGGCGAGTCGCGCGTACTCCGGGATCAAGTCGCGACGATCTCCCAGCGTTTGGTCCGACTGCTTGACGACAAGCCCGAAGACTTCGAAAGCCTTTCGTCTTGGGGTTCTGCAGCGTTCGTTCAGTGAGGGAAAGGCCAGAGCACCTAGTCGATACTGTCAGGCAGCCTGCTCGCCCTCTTCACTCGGCGAAGAGCGTGCCTACGTAGCACAGACGGACGCCGAGCCTTGCCTCTACGCGGCATCTAAACACCTGTCACCCACCACACGCTTCTGGTTTGTGCCATAAGGGACTGAATGGACGCCAACGCCCGCAAGGAATCTACTGTCTGCGAATTGAGGTTGAGCCCCTCAAGCTGGCGGGCCCACAAGTCCACGTCGCGCCGAAGTCGCGGTTCGCGTTCGCGACAAGCGGCCGCCGTCGTCAGCAGGTGTTCGCCCATCCCCGCGAGCGGTTCCGTCGGGTAGGGCTGCAACTCCCTTCCAGCGGTGGAACGACCTAGCGCTTCCTCTAGCAAGACGTCGAAGGTCTCAAACAATGTCGGTTTCCCGTTAGGGTTTGCACGCCCAAGATTGCCGGGCGAGTCATACGTCCACCAGAGATGACGCACTAGACGGGCCGGGGGGACGTGTCCGGACTGGGTAATCACCGAACTCGTCAGCTGGGCAGTTTCGAGGTCTCCGAGCGTAGAGAAGGCGGGAGCGGCATAGCGAACGATCGCCTGTCCACCTAAACGTCGCTCAAGCCGACCGAGAACCCGCTGCTGTTCCGTCGTTCGCTGGAATCGGTAGTAGGGATGGCGCCACATCTTCCACTGCTTTGCGGCTGGCCCCCGTAGGTACTCGGGTCGCTTAAACTGCAGGAACAGGCTGATGGGGTACAAAGGAAGAGCCGCTGCCGGCGGCTGAAGCGCCTTTGCGGCCCCCCATAGTGGAGGCACGAGTTGTACGGCTGGTGGTCGCGGCAGAGCCAGCACCCGCCAAATCACGTGGTCCGGGTCCGGGTTGCCGGCGGCGTCGAAACCCAGGAGTTTCTCGAGCACCTGTCCTGGCGAATAAACGATGCGGCTGGTGCCGACCCCGAGAGCAAGTTCAATGCAGTAGGCCACCTCGTAGGTCTTCTCCTCAAACCCTGCGACGCCCATTGGTTCATCCTGCACGAATGTTCATCGGCACGCTCTGCGATGCGCCTAGCCGCCGTGGACGCCTCGGGACCAGGGTCGCCGTCCGAGACTTGCCGGACCGTACAACCTGGCTCTGCCGCCTAGCTGGACGATCCGTGCATTAGCCTCCGAGCCCTCGAGATCCGCGCCTGACCTACGTCCTAAGGTAGTCAAGCGCTCAAGCCACGGCGCCGCCTTCCCCCGGAAGGGAGTCCTGATGTGGCTTGTGTCCGGAAAGTCGATTTCACGGAATCCGCCACCTCAATCGGCGCTCCGGGTGCAGCATGGTTCCGACTCGCGAAGGGGGATCATCAATGCTGCCGCTCAAGACGACACTCGAGGACTTCGACACCCTGCTGGCCTACATGAAGACACAGGTCGGATGGGTGCCCTTGGAGAAGATCCGAAAGACACTGCCCACTAAGGCCACCGACAACCGCAAGTTGGAGGCTATGCGCACGATCGGACTCATCGAGCGAGACAACACCAACATCAAAGTTAGTGATGCTGGGTGGAAATACATTCGCTCGACGGAGAGTGCCGATAAGGCCGCCGTCCTGAGGGATCAGCTCGGCACCGTCCAGTTGTATGTCGACACTGTTCACTGGATGCACTACAACGGGAAGCCAGAGCCGACCCGCACCGACGTGGCGAACTACTGGCACGACAAGCACGAGGGCCAAATTCAGGGCGCGAAGGGTGCCGCGCTCACCGACGCCGCCGTATTCTTCCTGCGCTTGGCAGCTGGAGCAGGTTTGGGAACCTTCGTCAGAGCCGGCAACAACCGCCCTGACACCTACTTGAAGGGTGACGCGTCTGCGATCTCTGCTTTCACCCTTGGGCCGACGACGGCAGCGCCGGAAGTTGAGTCGACCAGCGGGGATGATGTGGAGCAGCCGCCAACTCCTCCTGTCGCGCTTGCCGACCCTCCGCCTGTTGGCGTCGGCGCTACTCCACCAGTGTCCCCACCCGCTGCCAACCTACAAACGAGTCCGAACATCCATGTGAACCTTGAGATTCACATTGCAGCGGATGCCACGCCAGACACCGTCCGCGAGATATTCCGAAACATGAGGAAATACGTCCTCAACACACCAAAGATTGAAGATGACGACGGCGTCAGGTGAAGTCGGTCCGCTCCTTGAGCGCCTTGACCGCCTCCGAGCCTTCCAGGCCGAATATGCGATCCCCGTCACAGACTCCGCCAAAGAATCCCCCGTCCATGCCTTGTCGTCCCTTCGCGATGCGGCAGACCAAGCGCCGCCCGAGTATCGGGCCTACCTCGACGAGGCCGTCGACTGCTACGAGGGAGGCATGTACCGAGGCGCAATCCTTATGGTCTGGGCGGCCACCGTCCAGCACATGTACGGCGTCGTAAGGGGTCACCACGGTGGGATTAAGGCGTTCGAGGCAGTCAACGTAAAACGATACGGCAAAAACAAGAACTATCGAGAGATAAGAAAGGTGGACGACTTCCTGTACCTCGGTGAGGCGCAATTCCTTCAGCTTGCCGAAGACTCGGGAATGATAAACCGGAACGCACGAGCGACACTGATCACTCGCCTCAACACTCGAAACCTGTGCGGCCACCCAACCGGATATACGGTAGGTCGTGAGGAGACCGTCGTGTATGTCGAGAGCCTCGTTCTCAACGTCCTGACCGGCAGCTGGCTCAACTGGTAGGCATTTCGACGCGAGGTGCTTGTCGAGGCACCACGCGCCATCGAGCACCTCGGCGTCTGGATACAGGGCCCGCCCTCAATGCGCGCCAACCATGTTGACCACCCAGCTTCCGCTCAACCGGAAGCTGGGTGGCCCCAGTGGTGCGTCGGCGCCCTTAGTGGGCTACTAGAGACTTTCCGCAGGGCCGGCGTCTGGCCAGACTCGGTCCAGGTGCTCGGCGGGACGCTCTCTATTGGGCTGCCCACCAGCCTCATCGGTGTGGCTCACTATCGGACTGCTGCCCGCCGGGTGCCGTGACGAGGCGTGGCTCAAGAAGGGACTGCCCAGCTCGTAGTAGCACTGCCCACCTCGCCGTCCACATCGGAACGAGCAAGGCGGGAGTTGCCCATGGAGCACGTCGTCATCGGGGTCGATCCCCACAAGCTGTCGGCGACGATCGAGGTCGTCGACGACCACGAACGGATGCTCGGCTCAGGCAGGTTCACGACCGACCGGACCGGCTACGCGGCTATGCGGACCTACGCCAAGGCCTGGCCGGTGCGGGTGTGGGCGGTCGAAGGAGCCAACGGTGTCGGACGTCCACTGGCGCAGCGGCTGCTGGAGTCGGGCGAGCACGTCGTCGACGTCCCGGCCAAGCTCGCCGCACGAGTCCGGCTCTTCGACACCGGGCACAACCGCAAGACCGACGCCCACGACGCGCACTCGATCGCCATGGTCGCGGTCCGCACCCGAGGCCTGCGCGTTCTGCGGGTCGACGGCGAGCTCGAGGCGCTACGGCTGCTGGTCGAACGCCGCGAGGCGCTGACCCGTCGCCGGGTCCAGATCGTCGACCGCCTCCAAGCGCTGCTGGCCGAACTTCTTCCAGGACAAGCGAAGAAGGACCTCACCACCGGTCAAGGCAAGCGCATGCTGGCGTCCGTGCGACCCCGCGACATCGCCGGGAAGACCCGCCGCCGGATCGCGGCCGAAGAACTCACCGAGCTGGTCGCGGTCGAGACGAAGATGAAGAAGGCCACCGCCGAGCTGAAAGCGATGGTTGCGGCCCGAGGCTCGCACCTAACAGACATCCACGGCATCGGCCCGGTCGTCGCCGCGCGGGTCCTGGCCGACGTCGGCGACGTCGCCCGATTCACCGACCGCAACCGGTTCGCGTCCTGGACCGGCACCGCCCCACTCGACGCGTCGTCCGGGGAGCAGAACCGGCACCGACTGTCCCGGGCCGGCAACCGACGGGTCAACCACGTCATCCACATCGCCGCGATCACCCAACTCCGCCTCGACACCGACGGCCGGGCCTACTTCCGACGCAAGCGAGCCGAGGGCAAGAAGCCCCTGGAAGCCCTTCGCTGCCTCAAGCGACGGATCTCCGACGCCATCTTCCGACAGCTGGTCGCGGATGCCACGGCCCGAGGAGAAGACGTGCAGGCGGGCCCGGGAGGGCACCGCGGGGCGTCACTTCAATCCAGCGCGGCCGGCTCACACCCGCACACCGACACTTCGGATCAGCCACTTCCCGGACCCGCACCAAGACGCTAAGCCCCACCACGCCGCCCCCGGAAGACCGAGCCGGCCAAGCGCCTCCAGCCGACCGGTTGACAACAGAAGGGAGCCGGTAAGCAGCGGCTTGCGGGCCCGCGTTATCGGTCCGGGGTGACACACCCTTCTATGGCATTCGTCCGGGAGTCTCGAGGTGTCGCTGGCGCGGGTCAGCCGCACTTCACGAGGCCGAGGTCGGCCTTCAGGTCGAGGACTCGAGCCGCGGCTGCGTCGACCTGAGCGGCGAACGCCGGGCTGGCCGCCCGCTTGGCGGCGATGGCCTTGAGCATGGTCGGCGCCTGCGAGGCCCGTGCCGTCAGCACGATGTCGCCGCCTGCCGCGATGAACCTCGTCGCGCGCTGACCGACCGGGACCGCCGAGACCGCCCTGGCCGCGCCCACGTCGTCGGTGATGACCACCCCGTCAAAGCCCATCCGTTCGCGCAGCAGCCCGGTGATGATCGCCTTGGAGAACATCGCCTGGTGGTCCGCGTCGAGCTTCGGGTAGTAGGCGGAGGAGACCATCACGAGGGGTGCACCCGCCTCGATCCCGGCGGCGAACGGCGCGAGGTAGGGGTCGTCGGTGTCGGCGGTCCGGTCGGTGATGCCGCTGCTGGTCACGTCGGTGTTGCCGGTGATCCGGCCGAGCCCGGGGAAGTGCTTGACGGTCGGGGCGATGCCGGCGGTGAGGGTCCCGCGGACGAACGCCGCGGCATACGTCGCATTGGTCTTGGGCGAGCCGGGGGCGAAGTCTCGGCGGTAGCGGCCGATGGGCTGGTTGGCGGCTCCGAGTGAGGTGGGCACGGTGTCGCTGACCGGGGCCAGGTTGATGTTCACGCCGGCCTTCTTGAGTTCTCGTGACCAGGCCTCGACGTTCTTCTCCTCGGAGTCGACCCTCGACTGGGCCTGCGTGCGCGCGGAGGGCATCCGGGTGAACCCCGCCCCCCGCAGCTGCTGCACCTGGCCACCCTCCTGGTCGGCGGCGACGAGCAGGCCGTCCTCGGCGGCGGACTGGAGCCGGTCGGAGATGGCGGCCATCGACGTCACACCGTTGGACCACCCGCCGAGGTAGATGACCCCGCCCAGACCCTGCTTCTTCACCTGGGCGGCCAGGGCGCGTGAGCTGCCGGTGGGCTGCAGCCCGACCATCAGGAGCTGTCCGGCCCGCTGGGCCGGGGTCATGGCGCCGGCCAGCTGCTCGCCGCACGTGGGCACCGCGGTGGTCGTGGAGCTGGATGAGGACGAGCTGGAGCTCGACGAGGACGTGGAGGAGGACGAGGACGGCGAGGAGCTGCCTGAGGAGGCGCTCGCGCCGGTGGTGGAGGCAGCCCCCGGGGTGCCCGAGTCGCAGGCGGCCGTGGTGGTGAGGGCCAACACCGCCACTGCGGCCCCGAGGACTCGGGTGTGGCGGGCGGGGTGCTCAGTCACGGCCCGAACCTATCCCGCTGGCCAAGCCACGACGAAACTGCACCGGAGCCGCGCGGCCCGCTCTGGCAGGATCGCGGTATGGCCATTCCCGTCGTCCTCGACGTCGACACCGGCGTCGACGACGCGTGTGCGTTGCTCCTCGCAGCGCTGCACCCAGCCCTCGACCTGCGTGCCGTGACCTGTGTCGGTGGCAACGCCCCGGTGGACGCAGTGGTCGCCAACACGCTCACCGTCCTGGACGCGGCCGACCGCCGCGACGTGCCCGTCGCCAGGGGTGCCGAGCGCCCGCTCCTCGAGGACCCCGTCGACGCCCGGCACGTCCACGGGCAGGACGGCATGGGCGACCTCGACTGGCCCAAGTCGCAGCGGCAGCCCGACCCGCGGCACGCCGTGGAGCTCTTGCGCGACGTGCTCCTGGAGGCGGCGGAAGGCGACGCCGACAGCCGAGTCACGCTCATCCCGCTCGCACCCCTCACCAACATCTCCCTCCTCCTACGCACCTATCCCAGTGTTGCCAAGGGAATTCGCGAGATCGTCTTCATGGGCGGGGCGGCCGAGACCGGCAACGCGACGGCGTCCGCGGAGTTCAACGTGTTCCACGACCCCGAGGCGGCTGCGGTAGTCCTCGACGCCTGTGCCGACCTCGACATCCAGGTGACGATGTATGGCTTGGACGTCTTCTACGCCCCGCGGGTTGGTCTGGACACCGCACGAAGGTTGTCCGCCCCCGAGGGCCACGACGCCGCAGACCTCGCGGGTCGGCTGATCGCGTTCCAGTGCGAGCGGTTCGGGACCGTCGACGCCACCATCGGCGACGCGGGCGCGGTGTGTGCCGTGCTCGAGCCGGCCGGGGTCCGTCGCGAGCGCCTGCCGGTGCGGGTCGAGCTGGCCGGCACCTGGTCGCGGGGTCGCACGATCGTCGACCGTCGCGACTGGTCCGCCGGACTCGACCACGACCCGCACGGGCCGGCGCGGTCGACCATCGACGTCTGTGTCGAGGTCGACGCCCAGCGCTACGCGACGCTCTGGCTCGACACGGTCGGCGGGGGGATGCGCTGATGGGCCGGGTCGTGGTGCTGGGCTCCCTCAACGTCGACCTCGTCGCCGCCGTCGAACGCCATCCCGGTCCGGGCGAGACGATCCTCGCCGATGGCGCGCTGGAGCGGTTTGCCGGCGGCAAGGGTGGCAACCAGGCCGTCGCAGCTGCCGCAGCCGGCGCCGACGTCGCCATGGTGGCCGCGGTCGGTGACGACGAGGGCGGGCGAGCCTACGTCGAGCGGCTCCGGTCCCGTGGGGTCGACGTCTCGGCCGTGCGCACCACCGCGACCGCGCCGACCGGTCAGGCCTGGATCACGGTGGACGACGAGGGTGAGAACGCCATCGTCGTGATCCCCGGCGCCAACGGGGAGGTTGGTCCGGAGGGCCTGTCCGACGCACTGGCGGGCCTGGGCGCGGGTGACGTGCTCCTCCTCCAGCTCGAGGTGCCGGTGCGGACCGTGGCCGCGGCCGCCCGCCGGGCGCACGGCGCGGGTGCACGGGTGGTCATCAACGCCGCCCCGTATGCCGCCCTCCCGCACGACGTGGCGGCCCTCGCCGACCCGTTGGTGGTCAACGAGCACGAGGCGCTCCAGCTCGCGGACAGCGACGCCCAGCCCACCTCGCTGCTGGTGACCTTCGGCGCCGCAGGCTGCAGCTGGGACGGCCAGCGGCACGACGGCATACCGGTCGACGCGGCAGACGTCGTCGACACGACCGGCGCGGGCGATGCGTTCTGTGGTGCCCTCGCCGCGGCGCTGGCACGCGGAGCGGACCGGGATGCGGCGATCAGGGCCGCGAGCCAGGCCGGGGCAGACGCGGTCCGCCACCGAGGCGCCCAGCTCGACCCCCAGCTCTAGCGAGGTCCGGCGGAGAACGGTGAGGGGGAAGGTCTAGAAGACCGAGACGTGCACGTGGTCGTAGTGGTTGGCCGTGGCGCTGCCGCGGTCCTCCATGCCCTGCCAGCTGCCACCGGGGTACCAGATGCGCTGGCGCCAGATGAGGTACTTGATGTTGAGCTCGCCGGCGTGCGCCTGCAGGAAGCTCGCGATCTCGTTGCCCTCGGCCGTGCTGCACATGATGTCGACCGCGTGACCGGTGCCGTGGTCGAGCGGGTCGCCGGGACGGTAGCCACCGAACGGACCGGAGCCGGGGAACTGCGCCTTCACGGCGTTGATCACGGCGATGGCGTTCGGGGTCATGCCGCCGACGTTGCCCAGGCCCACACGGGAGGTGTTGCGGGAGATGCCGGTGGTCGTCCGGGTGCTCTTGGCGGCCTCGGTGGCCTTGGCCTTCGGCGTGGCGGCGGCCTTGGCAGTGAACCCGATGACGCCGTAGTCAGCGACCCGGGCCGGGGCCGACACGGCTTCGGCGCGGGCGACCACGGGCTGCTGCTGCACCTCGGCAGCGGTCAGCTCGAAGGACGCACCCGGCGCGGGGGCCGCGAAGGCGGTGGCCACCCCGAGGGCCGACGCAGCCAGGCCCAGTCCCTTGACGGCCGAGCGGTGGCTCGGACGTCGCCAGACCCGGGACAACAGGGTCGTGGGTCGGGGGCTGGCGCCACGGTGGCGGCCGTAACCGGCGGAGTGAGGGGAGGACATCGCCGCTGAGGATACGAGATGGTCACGGCGCAGGGCCAACTCCGGGGCAATTCAGACACCACTTGCCCCGCTTTGCCCTCTGTTGCCTCCGGTTCCGCTGACGGGACCAGCCCTCCCGGCGCTATCTCATGCAAAAGGCGAGTTAGCGCCGTCCCGACCGGCGCTAACTCGCCTTTTGCATGAGATACCGGCGGTCAGGCTGGGTGCACGATCAGCGCGACCTGGTTGCTGCGGACCCGCGTGAGGACGACCGTCGCCTCCTGGTGGCCCTTGGCCGGCAGCCGGAGCTGGCGTCGGAGCAGGTCGGCGTCGACGCTGACGCCGCGCTTCTTGATGGTCAGCCGGTCGATCCCGTGGTCGCGCAGCCAGCCACGCAGCGCCTTGACGTTGAAGGGCATCGCCTCAACCACGGCATACCGCTTGGCGAAGGGCACGTCCACGGACCGACTCGACCCGACGTAGCCGACCCCGGCATCGAGCTCGGCCCCGTCGGTCGCGGCGGTCAGGGCGCCGACCAGGCCGGCCCGGAGCACGGCCTTGTCGGGTTCGTAGAGCCAGCCGCCGAGGTCGGCGAGGTTGACCAGCGGTGGGGCGTCGCCGTCGGTGTCGGCCTCGGTGACCACCACGGCGGGACCAGTGGCGCGCAGCAGGGCCGCGCTGCGCCCGGCAGTCCGGACCAGCGGGCCCCACCAGAGCGCGCACTCGACGACATCGCCCTCCCACGAGGTCCACTGCGCCTCGGCCCCCGGGGGGAGCGCGGCGTGCGGGAAGGCGGGGCTGAGCTTGGCGCCGGTCGCAGGGAGGGCTCGGGCGACCTCCTGCACGGTGGTCCAGCTCGGGGAGATCTCCGCGAGGTTGAAGATCCGCCGGGTGCGACCCTTGGCGTCGGCGATCCCGGGGGTGCGTCGGGCCGGGTCGAGCCAGGCGCCGACACCGCGACCACCCTCGCCGGCCGGGGCGGTGAACTCCTCGACGACGCCCTGCTGCGCGGTCGAGTCGGGCCAGTGCCGCAGGTTGACCGCCGCGATGCCGGCCGTCAGCTCGTCGGCGTCGATCGCACGAACCCTCAGGTCGAGCCCGGCCATCGCCATCGCGTCGGCGCCGATGCCGCAGCCGAGGTCGTGGACGGTGTGGATGCCGGCGGCGCGGTAGCGCTGGGCGTGCTGCGCGGCGACGCCGAGGCGGGTGGCCTGCTCCAGCCCGTCGGACGTCAGGACCATGCCGCGGGCGAACTCGCCGAACTTCTCGACGGCCCGGGCGCGCAGCCTCGCCTGGTTGAGCGCGGCCGCCACGAGGTCCGGGTCGAAGCCGGCGCCGCGCAGCCGCTGCTGCAGGGCCAGCGCTCCCGACTCCTCATACGGGGGGAGCGACTGCAGCAGACCCCAGCCTTCGCCGGTGGTCAGCCGTCGCAGCAGGGCCAGATCCATGTCGCGCATTGTTGCGTATGCCGCGTGCCGAGGTCGCGGGTCCCGGCACCCGTACCGTGGGCTGGGACTCGCCCTGGGCCGGACCGGGCTGGAACGCGCTCGGACCGCTCATGACGAGGGACCCCCGGTCGTGACGTGGGTTCCGACGGAACCGTCATCCAGTAAGACGCACGCCGGAGCCTTCTGGTTGTGCCCAGTTTCAGCTGGCGCGGCGCCACTCGTAGGGAGTCGTCGTCGAGACCTTGACGAGTCCGGACCGCTCCAGGATCGGCCGGGAGAACTCGGTCGAGTCGCTGTTGATGTAGCGCTTGCCATAGCCGATGGCCGACCGCGCCCGCGCCGCCGTCAGGGCCCGGTAGATGCCCTTCCCGCGATACTCCGGTCGCGTCGCGCCACCCCAGATCCCGGCGAACTCGGTGCCGTCGACGGGTTCGAGGCGGCCGGCGCTGACTATCCGGCCGTCGTGCTCGGCCACCCACATCTCCATGTCGTCGCGCGTGCGGAGCCGGTGCAGGATCTGCTCGACCATGGCCCCGAGCTCGGCCGGCTCGTCCCCGAAGACCTCGCCCTGCATGGCCGTCATGGCGCGGACCTCGTCCTCGTCGGTGACCCTGCGCACCACGACGCCGTCGGGCAGGTCGACGTCGACGGCCAGGAGCCGGGCCTCGCCGATCATGACCGACTCGGGCTCCTCGGGGACGAAGCCGTGGGCGACGAGCGCTTCGTGCAGGCCGGGGGCGTGGTCGTGGCCGCGGGTCTTCCACTCGACCCGCTGGATCTCGGGCATCGCCTCGTAGTGGGCGAGCGCCTGCTCCACGAGTTGCCGGACCGAGTCCTCGTCGGCCGGTAGGCCGTCGACCTCCAAGTTCTTGTAGGTGATGAAGCCACGTCCGCCCAGGTAGGTCGCGAGCACCAGTGGCCCGAGCCGGTCGACGGTGATGGCGGACGGCACCTCGGCCTCCTGCCGCAGCTGTTCGTCGTAGGCGCGCAGCAGCTCGGCGGGGTCACTGGTGGAGGTCGTCATGCGACCAGACCCTGCCCGCTCAGGGGTGCGCGGCGCCAGCGGATTTGGCCCCGGCCGTCCGCCCTCGGCGAACGCGCCGTCCAGTTCTGGCACTCGAGTTGACCGAGTGCTAACCGCGAGCCTAGATTTGCGTTGGCACTCCGGTTCGCCGAGTGCTAACGCAGCCAGCCGGTCGACCCCCGCGACGGCGACCGGATCGGCAGCACCCAGCTCCACCCACCACTGTCCAACTTCGACATTCCCGAAGGGGAGGTCCTCACCGTGTCGGTTTCCATCAAGCCGCTCGAAGACCGCATCGTCGTCAAGTCCGTCGAGGCCGAGCAGACCACCGCGTCTGGCCTCGTCATCCCGGACACCGCGAAGGAGAAGCCCCAGGAGGGCGAGGTCCTCGCGATCGGCCCGGGCCGCATCGACGACAACGGCAACCGCGTCCCGCTCGACGTCACCGTCGGCGACCGCGTGATCTACAGCAAGTACGGCGGCACCGAGATCAAGCACGGCGGCGAGGAGTACCTCATCCTCTCCGCTCGCGACATCCTCGCCATCGTCGGCTGAGCATCCGCACCTTGTGAGTGACGTGCCCTGTATGCCGGCTACCCGGCATACAGGGCACGTCCCCTTCACGCTCAGGTCACGGCAGCCCGAATCTCACTGCACCGCTGAATCCGATTGCTAGAGAAGGATTTTCATGGCTAAGACGCTGGAGTTCAACGACTCCGCCCGCAAGTCGCTGGAGCGCGGCGTTGACGCGCTCGCGAACGCGGTCAAGGTGACGCTCGGCCCGAAGGGCCGCAACGTCGTCATCGACAAGAAGTGGGGCGCCCCCACGATCACCAACGATGGCGTGACCATCGCGCGGGAGATCGAGCTCGAGGACCCCTACGAGAACCTCGGCGCCCAGCTCGCGAAGGAGGTCGCCACCAAGACGAACGACGTCGCGGGTGACGGCACCACCACCGCGACCGTGCTCGCCCAGGCCATGGTCAAGGAGGGCCTGCGCAACGTTGCTGCAGGCGCCGCCCCGGCCAGCCTGAAGCGCGGCATCGACGCAGCCGTCCAGGCCGTCAACGCCCGGCTGCTCGAGAACGCTCGCGAGATCGAGGGCAAGGACGAGATCGCCCAGGTCGCGTCGCTCTCCGCCCAGGACGAGACCATCGGGTCGACCATCGCCGACGCGTTCGACAAGGTCGGCAAGGACGGCGTCATCACGGTCGAGGAGTCCTCGACCGCGACGACCGAGCTCGAGTTCACCGAGGGCATGCAGTTCGACAAGGGCTACATCTCGCCCTACTTCGTCTCCGATGCCGAGCGCATGGAGGCCGTGGTCGAGGACGCCTACATCCTCATCAACCAGGGCAAGATCTCGGCCATCGCCGATGTCCTCCCGGTGCTGGAGAAGGTCGTCAAGACCGGCAAGCCCCTGCTGATCATCGCCGAGGACATCGACGGCGAGGCGCTGTCGACCCTGGTCGTCAACAAGATCCGTGGCACGTTCAACGTCGTCGCGGTCAAGGCTCCGGGCTTCGGCGACCGTCGCAAGGCGATGCTCCAGGACATGGCGACCCTCACGGGTGGCCAGGTCATCTCCGAGGAGGTCGGCCTCAAGCTCGACCAGGCTGACCTCGACGTGCTGGGCCAGGCCCGCCGCGTCGTCGTCACCAAGGACACCACCACGATCATCGACGGCGGCGGCAACTCCGACGACGTCACCGGCCGGGTCAACCAGATCAAGGCCGAGATCGAGCGCACCGACTCCGACTGGGACCGCGAGAAGCTCCAGGAGCGCCTCGCCAAGCTCGCCGGTGGCGTCTGCGTCATCAAGGTGGGCGCCCACACCGAGGTGGAGCTCAAGGAGAAGAAGCACCGCATCGAGGACGCCATCTCGGCGACCCGCGCGGCCATCGAGGAGGGCATCGTCGCCGGTGGCGGCTCCGCCCTCGTCCACGCCTCCACCGTCATCGACGACCTCGACCTCGAGGGCGACGAGGCGACCGGTGCGCTGATCGTCAAGAAGGCCTCGGCCGAGCCGCTGCGCTGGATCGCCGAGAACGCCGGCATGGAGGGCTACGTCGCCGTCTCCAAGGTGCGCGAGCTCACCGCGGGCAACGGCCTCAACGCCGCGACGGGCGAGTACGGCGACCTCATCAAGGCCGGCGTCATCGACCCGGTCAAGGTCACCCGCTCCGCCCTGGTCAACGCCGCCTCGATCGCGTCGATGGTGCTCACCACCGACACGCTCGTCGTGGAGAAGAAGGAAGAGGAGCACGAGGCCGCCGGTGGCGGCCACGGTCACGGCCACGGTCACTGACCAACGCACCTCTCGTCGAAGGCCCGTCCCCGTTCGGGGGCGGGCCTTCGCCATGCTCCCGCTGACTTGTGGTTGGCCGCGCTATGCCGTGCCCCTGAGGGTGGGGCACGGCATAGCAAGCCCAACCCCGCGACCGCGCAGATCGGGGCCGGTCCGCGGCCGTGCCGCGCGGCATACGATGCGGTCGGCATACGATTCGGGCAGTGCAGGGGTGGCGCAGAACGAAGGTGGCCATGGCGGACCGGTTCGCCGAACCCCCCAGCTTCGACGAGTACGTCGTCGCCCGGGGTGCCGACCTGCTGCGGACCGCCTGGCTGCTGGTGGGGGACGACCGGGGCGCCGAGGACCTGGTGCGCACCACGCTCGCCCGCAGCTGGCCGCAGTGGCGCCACCTGTCGCACGTCGGCGCGGGCTCGTACGACGCCGAGCTCAGGCGTGCGCTCGTGGAGACCTACCTGCGGCGCCGCCACGTCCGGGTCAGTCGGTCGGAGCAGCGCGCGCCCGTGGCCGACCCGCCGTCGCGCGCCGACGTGCTGGGTGCGCTGGCCGGGCTGGGGCCGCGCGAGCGAGTGGCACTGGTGCTGTGGACCTTCGACGGACTCTCCGACGGCCAGGTCGCTGCGGCCCTCGACGACGACGTCGCCGCGGCCCGGCGACACCGGCTGCACGCCCTCGACACGGTCGGTGGCCGGCTCGGTCTCGACGAAGAGCGCCTCCGGGTGGTGCTCGACGCGCTGCCACCACAGGACCCGTCCGTGGCCGGGCTCCTCGAACAGACCAGACCGTATGCCGCCCGCTGGCGTGGCGCCCGCGGCTGGGCGTTGGGGGGAGTCGCCCTCGTGGCGGCGGTCACCGTCGGAGGCCTCCTTGCGGGGGGAGACCCAGACCGGGTCACCCCCCTTCCCAGCCCGAAGCCGTCGGGCGTGACCTGCCGCGACTCCCTCGCGCCGCCCACCCCACCGCCGGTCACGACCGAGCCCCTGAGCCGCTCCGTCTCGGCGGTGCTGGTGTGCGCGCAGACCGACGAGGGCTCGGTGTGGTCGGGCTCCCTGCCGCCCGATGCGCCGGTGAGCGTGCCCATCGCCGTGGACGCGCTCGTGCTGGCGCCTCGCACGACCGGTGCGGAGTGCGCGGCCCTGCCGACCGGGCCGGCTTTCCGGTTGCTGCTGCTCGGCACCGACGGCGCGGTGCGCACCTACGCGAACGAGGGGCTGGCCTGCAACGGCTGGCCGGCGCTCGCGAGCTACTACGCCGCCCTGGCCGAGCAGGGAGCGCTGGCCGACTCGGGGTCTGACGCGACCGACAGCGGGTTCCTCGGCTGCCCGTCAGTGCTGGGGAAGTCGCTCGCTCCCCCGGGGGTGGCCCCGCCGAGCCTGCCCCGCGGCACGGTGCTGGTGGCCGCGACCGCCTGCCTGCACCCGCGGGCCGTGGCGACCGCCGTTCCCCGGTTCCGGGCGGTCCGCACCAACGTCATGGGCACACCCCAGCTGGCCCAGCTCAACGCCGACCTCGCCAGGGGCGGGTCGAGGACGCAGGCGGGGAGCACCTGCACCACGGGGACGTCGCTGTTCGTCGTCGAGGCGCGGATGCAGAACGGGCGGATGCTCGAGCTGAGCAGCAACTGCGCAGACGTCTTCTCGGTGGACTGGCAGTCGCGGGACAACTGGGCGGTCAGCAGCCAGACCCGCGACATGCTCCGCGCCCTGCTCGTCGCCCAGTGACCTGAGGTGAAGGGACGGCGGCACTCAGCCGCCGGCGACGACGTGCAGTGACTCCCCGGCATACCTCACGACCTGGCCGGGACGCACCTGCGCGCCGCGTCGCACCTCGACGGTGCCGTCGACGGTCACCTCGCCGAGCTCGATGACCGAGCGCGCCATCGCGCCGTCGTCGACCACGCCGGCGAGCTTGAGGAGCTGGCCGAGCCGGATGGACTCGTCGCGGATGGGGAGGTCGACAGGGCTGCTCACGCAGCCGAGTCTAGGTCGGTCAGCTGGCGGCGGGGACGGCGTGGCCGGCGTAGTGCGCCTCACGCTCGTCCTCGGTCATCGCGCCCCACACGCCGTAGGGCTCGCGGACCCGGAGGGCGTGCTCGCGACACTGCTTGAGCACCGGGCAGGCGAGACAGACTTCCTTGGCCTGCGAGTCGCGCGAGCGGCGGGCCGGGCCACGCTCACCCTCGGGGTGGAAGAAGACCTCTGGGTTGATCTGCCGACACGACCCGTCGAGCTGCCAATCCCACAGGTCGGCGATGGGTCCCGGAAGCCGTGACAACTCAGCCATGTCGTCCTCATCTCCCCGCGGCACGATGCCGCACGTCTCGGACGCTACCGCCGTGTGACCTGCGGAAACAGGCCCGTAACGTAAGGGTTTGTTCAAGGCCGTTCACACCAAAGCGGGCTGTCCCAGATGCTGGACGGGGCAGCCGGCCCCGGTCTCGTGACTGGCGGTGGCCCGCTCGGGTTGGGTCGTGCGCTGGGTCGTCACGGGCCGGTGGTGGCGCCCGTTACGATTGGGCAATGAGCCTTGGTGTGGACCTCGACGACCGTCACCGCCTGGAGGAGTCCGCTCCTTCCCCTGCATCAGGTCCCGCCCCCTCCGAGGCCGCCGCTCCTGAGCCCGAGGAGCACGACCCGTTCGGCAAGCTCGGACTCACCTACGACGACGTCCTGCTGCTGCCCGGCGAGACCGACGTGATCCCCTCCGACGTCGACACCACCGCGCGGCTGACCCGCGAGCTGTCACTGCGCATCCCGCTGGTCTCGGCAGCCATGGACACCGTCACCGAGTCGCGGATGGCCATCGCCATGGCCCGGCAGGGCGGCATCGGCATCCTGCATCGCAACCTCTCGATCGAGGACCAGGCCTACCAGGTCGACCTCGTGAAGCGGACCCAGACCGGCATGATCAGCAACCCGGTGACGATCGGCCCCGACGCCACGCTCGAGGACCTCGACCGTCGGTGTGGCGAGTACCGCGTGTCCGGTCTCCCGGTCGTGGACGAGGGCGACCACCTGCTCGGCGTGATCACCAACCGCGACCTGCGCTTCACCCCGGTCGCCGAGTGGGCGACCACCCGGGTGCGCGACGTGATGACCCCGATGCCCCTCGTGACCGGTCGGGTCGGCATCTCGCGGGAGGACGCCACGGCCCTGCTGCGCCAGCACAAGCGCGAGCGCCTGCCGCTGGTCGACGGCGAGGGTCGCCTCGCCGGACTCATCACCGTCAAGGACTTCGTGAAGTCCGAGCAGTTCCCCCACGCCAGCAAGGACGACCACGGCCGGCTGCTCGTCGGTGCCGCCATCGGTTTCTTCGGCGACGCGTGGGAGCGGGCGACCACCCTCGTCGAGGCCGGGGTCGACGTCCTCGTCGCCGACACCGCCAACGGCCACGCCCGGCTGATGCTCGACATGGTCCGCCGCCTCAAGACCGACCCGGCCACGCGCCACGTCCAGGTGATCGGCGGCAACGTCGCCACCCGCGCCGGCGCGCAGGCCCTCGTCGACGCTGGCGTCGACGCCGTCAAGGTCGGCGTCGGCCCGGGCTCGATCTGCACGACCCGCGTGGTCGCCGGGGTCGGCGTGCCGCAGGTGACGGCTATCTACGACGCCTCACTCGCCTGCCGCAAGGCCGGGGTCCCGGTCATCGGTGACGGCGGCCTCCAGTACTCCGGTGACATCGCCAAGGCGATCGTCGCCGGGGCCGACACGGTCATGCTCGGCTCGCTGCTGGCTGGCTGCGAGGAGTCCCCGGGCGAGCTCATCTTCGTCAACGGCAAGCAGTTCAAGTCCTACCGCGGCATGGGGTCGCTCGGCGCGATGGCCTCGCGCGGCAAGAAGTCCTTCTCGAAGGACCGTTACTTCCAGGCCGACGTCGCCAGTGACGACAAGATCGTGCCCGAGGGCATCGAGGGCCAGGTCGCTTACCGCGGCCCGCTCGGCAACGTCGTGCACCAGCTCGTCGGCGGCCTGGCGCAGTCGATGTTCTACGTCGGCGCACCCACCATCCCCGAGCTCAAGGCCCGCGGCAAGTTCGTGCGGATCACCTCCGCGGGGCTCAAGGAGAGCCACCCGCACGACATCCAGATGACCGTCGAGGCGCCCAACTACAGCGGTCGCTGACCGCCCGTCCGGCTCGTCACCGCCGCCGGTATGCCGCGCGGCCGGCCCCGCGCGCGTCGCGGCGACGGGAGTCTGGAAGCCGTCCAGACCGGCATACGCAATCTGGGTGAGTCGCCCCGCGAGCGCGCAACCTAGGGTTGCGACACGGACGTTCACACGCCCCAGCAGGGGTGCCTCTGAACGTCGTCGCTGACGGGCCGCGGTCGGTCGCGACGATCCAAAGACGTCCCGTCGCCGGTCGCCCCCCTCACCCGGCGACGGGGCGTCGTCCCTTTCCGGGCGCTGGAGCGCGGCCCGTGCGGTGGCCGATGCGGGGGCCGATGCGGTGGGCCATGGCGCGGCGCACCCGTCGGCTGCCGATAGCCTTGCGCGGTGACTGAGATCGAAATCGGCCGAGGCAAGCGCGGTCGCCGCGCGTACTCCTTCGACGACATCGCCGTGGTGCCGTCGCGCCGCACCCGCGACCCCGAGGACGTGTCAGTGGGCTGGCAGATCGACGCCTACCACTTCGACATCCCCGTCATCGCCGCGCCGATGGACTCGGTGATGTCGCCGGAGTCCGCGATCGCCCTCGGTCGGCTCGGTGGCCTGCCGGTGCTCGACCTCGAGGGGCTCTGGACCCGCTACGAGGACCCGACGCCGTTGCTGGCCGAGATCGCCACCCTCGACCCGGCGCTGGCCACCGCGCGGATGCAGGAGATCTACGCCGCCGAGATCCAGCCCGAGCTCATCACCGAGCGGCTGCGCCAGGTGCGCGAGGCCGGCGTGACCGCGGCCGGGGCGCTCAGCCCGCAGCGCACCCAGCAGTTCTGGAAGACCGTCGTCGACGCCGGGGTCGACCTCTTCGTCATCCGTGGCACGACCGTCAGCGCCGAGCACGTCTCCGGCCGGGCCGAGCCGCTCAACCTCAAGCGCTTCATCTACGAGCTCGACGTGCCCGTCATCGTCGGTGGCGCTGCGTCCTACACGGCGGCCCTGCACCTCATGCGCACCGGTGCCGCCGGGGTGCTGGTCGGGTTCGGCGGGGGAGCGGCGCACACCACCCGTCGCACCCTCGGCATCCACGCCCCGATGGCCAGCGCCATCGCCGACGTCGCCGCCGCCCGTCGCGACTACCTCGACGAGTCCGGTGGCCGCTACGTCCACGTCATCGCCGACGGCGGCATGGGTGACAGCGGCGACATCGTCAAGGCCGTGGCCTGTGGCGCCGACGCCGTCATGCTCGGCGCCGCGCTCGCCCGGGCGACGGATGCTCCCGGCCGCGGGCTGCACTGGGGCTCCGAGGCACACCACCCCGAGCTGCCGCGAGGCGAGCGGGTCGAGGTCGGGGCGCTCGCGCCGCTCGAGCAGATCCTCTTCGGTCCCGGTCGCACGGCGGACGGCAAGAGCAACCTGATCGGGGCGCTGCGCCGGGCCATGGCTACCACCGGCTACTCCGACCTCAAGGAGTTCCAGCGGGTCGAAGTCGTCGTCGCCCCCTACCAGCGCAGCTGACGGGCCCGTCGGTCCGCGGTGTGGGGAAGGTCGCTAACTTACTACTGGTAAGAAGCGCTCGCCGGACCTAGGCTGCGAGGCATGGCTCACGACGTCGTCGCCGACCCCGAGACCGACCCCACCGCCACGTATGCCGTGGACCCGGCACTGGTCCGACGGCTGGCCCGGCGGGTGGTGGCGGCGCCCCGGGCCGCGCACCACGTCAGCCACACGCCGCTCACCGGCGCACCGCTCGGGTCGCTGCCGCTGTCGACCCGTGAGGACGTCGTCGTCGCGGTGGACGCCGCGCGAGCGGCCCAGCGCGAGTGGGCGCGGACGCCGATGGAGCTGCGCGAGCGGATCTTCCTGCGCTACCACGACCTCGTCCTGGAGCGGCAGGTCGAGCTGCTCGACATCGTGCAGCTGGAGTCGGGCAAGACCCGCCGCCAGGCGTTCGAAGAGGTCGCCGACGTGGCGATCGTGGCGCGACACTACGCCCGCTCCGCCGCGGCATACCTGCGTCCGCGCCGTCGCGCGGGGCTGTTCCCGGTGCTGACCCAGAGCACGGTGCACCACCACCCCCGAGGGGTCGTCGGCATCGTCAGCCCCTGGAACTACCCGCTGTCGCTCGCGATCACCGACGCCATCCCGGCGCTCATGGCGGGCAACGCCGTCGTGCTGCGACCGGACCTCCAGGCGTCCCTGACCGCCCTGCAGGCGGTGCAGCTGCTCACCGAGGCGGGGCTCCCCGAGTCGGTGCTGCAGGTCGTCCTCGGCGACGGGCCCTCGGTGGGTCAGGCGGTCGTCGACCTGACCGACTACGTCTGCTACACCGGCTCGACCGACACCGGGCGACGCGTCGCCACCTCGGTCGCGGGACGCCTGGTCGGCTACTCCCTCGAGCTCGGCGGCAAGAACTCGATGTACGTCGCCGACGACGCCGACCTCGACAAGGCGGTCGAGGGTGCGGTACGGGCCTGCTTCTCGTCGGCCGGCCAGCTCTGCATCTCGATCGAGCGGCTGCTCGTGCACGGCGCAGTGGCCGACGAGTTCACCCGGCGGTTCGTCGCGGCGGTCGAGGAGATGAGCCTGGGTGCCGAGCTCGCCTATGGCACCGACATGGGGTCGCTGGTCTCCGCCCTCCAGCTCGAGCGCGTCTCGGCCCACGTCGAGGACGCCCGCTCCAAGGGCGCTCGGGTGCTCACCGGTGGACGCGCGCGCCCCGACGTCGGCCCCTACTTCTACGAGCCCACCGTCCTCGAGGGCGTGACGGCCGCGATGGCGCTGCGCGACGACGAGACGTTCGGCCCGGTTGTCGCGATCTACCGGGTGCACAGCGACGAGGAGGCGATCCGCTTCGCCAACGACACCGACTACGGCCTCAACGCCTCGGTCTACACCCGCGACGTCACGCGCGGCCGCCGCATCGCGACCGCCATCAAGGCCGGCACCGTCAACGTCAACGAGGGGTATGCCGCCGCGTGGGGGAGTGTCGCGTCCCCCATGGGTGGCATGAAGCAGTCCGGCGTCGGCCGGCGGCACGGCAGCGAGGGCATCCTCAAGTACACCGAGTCGCAGAACGTCACCGCGCAGTACGTCCTCCCCATCGCTCCGGTCGCCGGGATGAGCGAGGAGACCTACACCCGCCTGATGACCGCCGCCCTCCGAGTGCTGAAGTCCGCGGGGCGCGCGTGACAGGTGCGGGTCCGGGCGGCAGGGGCAGCGACTACGACGTCCTGGTCGTCGGGTCAGGGTTCGGCGGCTCGGTCACGGCGCTGCGGCTGGCCGAGAAGGGCTATCGCGTCCACGTCGTCGAGTCCGGCCGCCGGTTCCGCGACGAGGACTTCGCCAAGGCGTCGTGGGACCTGCGCAGCTACCTGTGGGCGCCCAAGCTGAAGTGCTTTGGCGTGCAACGGGTGCACCGGCTGCCCGACGTGATGATCCTCGCCGGGGCGGGCGTCGGTGGCGGCTCGCTCAACTACGCCAACACCCTCTACGTGCCTCCGGCGTCGTTCTTCGCCGATCGCCAGTGGGGTGACATCACCGACTGGCAGTCGGAGCTGGCGCCCCACTACGACACCGCCTCGACCATGCTCGGCGTCGTCACCACCCCGTGCGAGGGCGTCGTCGAGGACGTCATGCGCCAGACCGCCGAGGACCTCGGGGTCGGCGACACCTTCCGCAAGACCCCGACCGGTGTCTTCTACGGCATGCCCGGCAAGCGCGTGCCGGACCCCTACTTCGGGGGCGCCGGCCCCGACCGCACCGGCTGCACCGAGTGTGGCAACTGCATGGTGGGCTGCCGGGTGGGTGCGAAGAACACCCTCGTGAAGAACTACCTGGCCCTGGCCGAGAGGCTCGGGGTCACCATCGAGCCGATGCGCACCGTCGTCCGCGTCGCCCCGCGCCGCAGTGGTGGGTATGCCGTGACGCACGAGGCGAGCGGCGCGTGGTTCCGGCGGGCGCGGCATACCGTCACTGCGGACCAGGTGGTGTTCGCGGCGGGGACGTGGGGCACCCAGAAGCTCCTGCACGCCATGCGCCAGACGGGCGTGCTGCCGCGCCTGTCTGCCCGGCTCGGCCACCTCACCCGGACCAACTCCGAAGCCGTCAACGGCGTGATGCTCGAGAAGGTCAAGCCCGGCCAGGACCTCTCGCACGGGGTCGCCATCACGTCGTCGTTCCACCCCGACGCCGACACCCACGTGGAGAACGTGAGGTACGGCAAGGGCTCCAACGCGATGGGTCTGCTCGCGACGATCCTCGTGCCCGGGGGTGGGCTGCCGCGGCCCGTCCAGTTCCTCGTCGAGGTGGTGCGGCACCCGGTGGTCTTCCTCCGCTCGCTGTCGCAGTACCGCTGGAGCGAGCGGACCGTGATCGGCCTGATCATGCAGTCGCGCGACAACTCGCTGCAGGTCACCGGCACGAGCGGGCTCTTCGGCGGGCGGGGCCTGACCTCGCGCCAGGGGCACGGCGAGCCCAACCCCACCTACATCCCGGCCGGTCAGGAGGCGATGAAGGCGCTGGCGGTCCGGCTCAGTGCGGCGACCGGGCTGAGGGCCTTCGCGGGCAGCAGCGTCAGCGAGATCGCCAACATCCCCCTGACCGCCCACTTCCTCGGCGGGGTGACGATCGGGTCGAGTCCCGAGCGTGGGGTGCTCGACGCCTACCAGCGGGTCTGGGGCTACCCCGACCTGCACGTCGTCGACGGCTCGGCCGTCTCGGCGAACCTCGGCGTCAACCCGTCGCTGACGATCACCGCGCAGGCCGAGCGAGCCATGTCGCTGTGGCCGAACAAGGGCGAGACCGACCCGCGTCCTGCGCAGGGTGAGGCCTACCGCCGGCTGGAGGCGGTGAAGGCCGCCAACCCGGCCGTCACGCGGTACACCCACGAGAGCGCCAAGGTCTGACGGCTCCGCACCTCTGGCCACCCAGGTGGCACGGGACGCGGTCTTCGCCGGTCCGGTGGGGCATGGCTGGCCAGCAGTGCGGGAATGGAGAAAGACGGTGGGCGACGCACGCCCCTGCGCTGCGTCGACCACCGTCCCAGTGGTGTGGCTGGAGACGAGCSGGGGGGTGGGTCTCCAGCCACACCACCCAGACAACGACGCTGTTGAGCGGGGGTTACGGCGCCCCTGAGACATTTCTCCCGGTGGCACCCGAGGCCGCGCCGGGCTGGTCGCGCCACGAGGCCCACAAGGCGGCATACGGACCGTCGGCGGCGACCAGCTCGTCGTGCGTGCCGATCTCGGTGACCACGCCGTCCTCGACCACGGCCACCCGGTCGGCGTCGTGGGCGGTGTGCAGCCGGTGGGCGATCGCGACCACGGTGCGTCCCTCGACCACGGCAGCGAGCGAGCGTTCGAGGTGGCGCGCGGCACGCGGGTCGAGGAGCGAGGTGGCCTCGTCGAGGACGAGCGTGTGCGGGTCGGCCAGCACCAGGCGGGCGAGCGCGACCTGCTGCGACTGAGCCTCGCTGAGCGGGTGGCCGACGCTGCCCACCCGGGTGTCGAGGCCCTCGGGCAGCCCGGCTACCCACTCGTGGGCGTCGACGGCGCGCAAGGAGTCGTCGAGCTCCTTGCGGGACGCACCCGGTCGGGCGAGCAGCAGGTTGTCGGCCAGCGTGCCGACGAAGACGTGGTGTTCCTGGGTCACCAGGGCCACCTCACCGCGCAGCCGGCCGAGGGTGAGGTCGACCAGGGGCACGCCCCCGACCTCGACGCTGCCCTCGCGAGGCCCGTCGATGCCGGCCATCAGGCGGCCGAGGGTCGACTTGCCCGCACCCGACGGGCCCACGATGGCGAGCCGTTCGCCGGGTCGCAGGTCGAGCGAGACGCCCCGCAGCACGTCGTGCCCGGGTCGGTAGGCGTAGCGCACGTCGTCGACCGCCAGGTCGGAACCGTCGGGCTCCTCCCCGGTGGCGACGCGGTCGGGCGGCACGTCGCCCACGCCGATCACGCGCGCCAAGGAGGTCGCGCCGACCTGGATCTCGTCGAGCCAGCCGAGCACCTCGTCGAGGGGGTTGGTCATCTGGTGGATGTAGAGGGTGACCGCCGTGGCCGCCCCGGCGCTGATGTGGCCGTTGATCGCCAGCCAGCCGCCCCAGAGCACCGCGCCCGCCGTCGGCACGTAGTAGCCGAAGACCACCGCCGGGAACCAGTGCAGCCGCAGGTTCAGGGTGTAGCGCTCGGCCTGGAAGCACTCCCGCAGGGCCTCGTGGAACCGCGCCCGCCGCGCCTCGCCGAGCGAGAGCGCGTCGATCGTGCGCGCCCCGTCGACGGTCTCGGCGACGACGCCGTTGAGCTGGGCGTAGGTCGCGCGCTCCCAGAGGTAGCCGTCCGACGCGTGCCGCAGGTAGCGCCGCGTCGAGAACCAGTAGAACGGCAGCCCCAGCAGGATCGGCAGGGTGGCCAGGGGCGAGGTGAACAGCGCCGCGACCGTCGTCATCAGCACCGTCATCGAGGCGACGAACAGCGACGGGATGCCGAACCGCACCACGTGGGACAGGGCCTCGACGTCGTTCGTGGTGCGGGCCACGAGGTCACCGGTGCCCGCTCGCTCGACCGTGGACAGTGGCAGGTTGACCGCGCGGCCGACGAACTGCTCTCGCAGCTCGGCGAACACGGTCTCCCCGAGGATGAACGACCACCGGCGCGCGGCCCAGGTCAGCGCCGTCTGCGCGACGACGGCCACGGCCAGGCCGATCGCGATCGTGTCGACGGTGCCGGTGTCTCCCCGGTGGCCGCTGACGACGTCGACCAGCCGGCCCACCAGCCACGGAGCGGCCAGGGCCGCGAGCGCGGCGAGGGCGTGCAGCCCCAGGACTCGCGTCACGAGCCCGCGGTGCTCGCGCACGAGTCCGCGGGTGTGCTGCCAGACCCCAGCCATGTCGGCGATCGGCAGGGTGCGTCGGGCGTGGTCGGTGATCACTGGTCGTCCTCCTCTCCGCGGATCACGATGTGTCGGTATGCCGCGTGGTCCAGCAGCTCGCGGTGCGTGCCGGTGAGCGTGGCGAGCCCGTCCTCGAGCACCACGACCACGTCGGCCTGGCCGAGCAGCAGCGGGCTGACGGTGGTGACCACGGTCGTGCGACCGCGCCGGTGCTCGGCGAGCCGACCGGCGATGCGTGCCTCGGTGTGGGCGTCCACCGCGCTGGTCGGCTCGACCAGCACGAGGACGGGGGCGTCGGTGAGCAGCGCCCGCGACAGCGCCAGGCGCTGGCGCTGGCCGCCCGAGTAGGACCGACCGCGCTCCTCGACGGTGCCGTCGAGGCCGTCGGCAACCGCGTCGAGCACGTCGAGGGCGCTCGCCGTGGTGAGGGCGGACAGCACCTCCCGGTCGGCTGCAGCGCGTGCGTTGGCGTGGCCCCCGAGCTGCTCGCGCAGCACCCCGGTGAACAGTCGGGGGTCGGGTTCGCTGACCACGACGTGCCGGCGGACGTCGGCGATCGACAGGTCGTCGAGGCGCACGCCACCCCAGGTCGTCTGGTGCGGACCGGGTCCGTGTCGGCCCAGGCGGTCGGCCACTGCCGACGACTCCTCCGGCCGCGCGGACACGATGGCCGTCAGCAGGCCGCCGCGGATGACCGTGCCGGACAACGGGTCGACGAGGTCGGCGTCGGCGGACGGCACCGGGACCGTGCTCGGCCTCGCGGCGTCATGGTCGGGTTGGACCGCCATGACGCGCAGCATCTTGCCCGCGGCGATCTGCGCCCGGATGCCCCGGTCTACGACCTCGATCGCGGTCTGGAGCGGCATCGTGAGGAACGCCGTGTAGCCGTAGAAGGCCACCAGCTGACCGGCAGTGATGTCACCGGTCACCGCCTCACGCGCGCCGAGCCAGGTCACCAGGACCACGAAGATGCCGGGGATGAGCACCTCGGCGGAGTCGAGGGCCGCCTGGATGCCGGCGACCTGGAACCCCCGCTCGCGGACCCTCGCCGACTGCTGCTCGTAGCGGCGCAGGAAGGTCTGCTCGCCACCGATGCCACGCAGCACCCGAAGCCCGGCGACGGTGTCGGCGCCGAGGGTGGTCAGGCGCCCGGCTTCCTCGCGCTGCCTCGCCTGGCGTCGCTGGAGCGGCCGGACGATGAGGCTCAGGCTGGCCAGCATGACCGGACCGCCGAGCAGCACCAGCCACCCGAGGGCGGGCGATGCGGCCAGCAGGATGGCGCCGACCACCGCGTAGCTCACCACGGCGCCGGAGAACCGACCCATCACGTCGTAGAGGCCGCCGAGCCGCATCACGTCGTTGGCGAAGACCGCCACGACCTCACCCGAGGGCATCGTGCGCGTCAGGGCCGGCCCGGCGCGCTCGGCTCCCCGGGCGGTGAGCTGCGCGCCGCGGTAGGAGGCGAAGAGCCAGTTGTAGACGGCGAAGTAGTGCCGGATGGCGGCCGTGACCGCGCAGACCGCGCCGAGCCCGATCAGCACCAGGGCCCAGCGGACCAGACCACCGAGGTCGCCGGGCACGATGCCGTCGTCGACGCCCTTGCCAACTGCGGCCGGCACCAACGCGATCGCCAGCATCCAGGCCATGCCCGCGAGCATCCCGAGCACTTGGGTGCGCCACTGCTGCCGACCGACCCAGAGCATGAACCGCGTGGTGCTGCGGGTGTCGGGTCGGCCGGGGTCAGGGAACGGGATCGTCTGCATCAGGGTCCCCACCGTATGCCGCGGCGACGACACCCCGACACCGATTTTCCGCCCGCCCGGTGAGCCTTCGGGACGGTCGCGAGCACGCGGCATACCGTGACCTGCGGAAGGGGTGACCGGCGATGATGGTGCGCAAGGAAGCCGTCTACGTGCGCCGCAGGCGCGTTGCGCTCCTCGTCGTCGTGGCCTTCGTGGCGCTCAGCGTCCTCGGGGTCAGCCGGCTGGTCGGCGTCCTCTCCGGCGGCACCGCTGAGGCCGCTGCTCCCCGGCCCGCGGCCGCCAAGCCGGCGGCTCCCATGCCCACCATCGCGGTGCCGACACCCCACCCGGTCGAGGCCCAGGGCGACCCCGGTCCCGCGGCGAAGACGGCCATGGTGCGGGTCCTGCGCCTGAGTGGCGACCTGACCCCGAAGTCCGTGGTGGCCTCGAGGCAGGGCCTCGTCTTCGCCCAGAACATGATGTACAGGCACACCATCACGGCCTTCCGGGCCGACGGGGCGCGGCTCAAGTCCATCGACGACTCCGTCGACCTCGCGTCGTTCGGCGTCAAGGGGCACGAGGGCACCTCCAAGGGCTCGCCCGTCGAGGCGGCCTTCACCCCGGACGGGCGCTACGCGTGGGTGTCCAACTACTCGATGTTCGGCAAGGGCTACGGTTCCGAGGGCCTCGACACGTGCACCAAGGGCGACGGCACGTCGCCCAGCACGGTCTACCGGGTCGACACGACCACCTTCGCCATCGACAAGGTCGTGGCGGTCGGGTCGGTGCCCAAGTACGTCGCGGTGACGCCCGACGGCAAGACCGTGCTGGTCACCAACTGGTGCTCGTGGGACCTGTCCCTGATCAGCGCCTCCACCGGGAAGGAGGCGGCGCGGATCCCGTTGGGCGGCAAGTACCCTCGCGGCATCGCGGTCTCTCCCGACAGCCGCACTGCCTACATCGCGCTGATGGGTTCGGACCGGGTGGTCCGGGTCGACCTCGCCGCCCGGACGGTGCACCCCTTCGCGCAGACCGGGGACGGCCCGCGACACGTCGTCGAGAGCCCGAACGGGAAGTTCCTCTACGTCACCAACAACGGCGACGGCACCGTGAGCAAGGTCGAGCGACGCACCGGCACGGTGCTCGAGTGGGTCCGCACCGGCGAGCAGCCGAGGTCGCTGGCGATCTCGACGGACGGGGCAGCCATCTACTCGGTGAACTACGCGTCGTCGACGGTCACCAAGCTGCGCACGTCCGATCTCGAGGTCGTCGACGAGGTCAAGACCGACTACCACCCGATCGGCATCACCTACGAGCCGACCAGGAAGATGGTGTGGGTCGCCTGTTACGGCGGCAGCATCCTCGTCTTCGACGACTCGAGGCTTCCCGTAGCCTGACCCGGTGCTGCGAACCGCCCTGAAGCCTCGCTGGCTGGGCCTGTTCGCCCTGCTGCTCGCGATCATGGCCGCCTGCGCCCAGCTCGGGCTGTGGCAGCTGCACGTCGCTCAGGACAAGGGGCTCGCCGATGCGCTGCGCAAGGCGCACGAGGCGCGCCCCGCGCTGCTCGACACGGTCATCCGACCGCACGAGGCGTTCCCGAACCCCCAGTCCAACCGTGCCGTCACCGCCATCGGCAGGTATGCCGCGTCGGACCAGTTCCTCGTCGGGCCGCGCCGCCTCGGCGGGGTCACCGGCTACTGGGTCGTGACGCCGCTGGACGTGACCGAGACGGGTGCGCGGCTCGCCGTCGTGCGCGGCTTCGTCACTGACACGACGACCCCGATCGACCCGCCTGCCGGGGTGGTGTCGGTCGACGGCACCCTCGCGCCGGGGGAGGCGCCGGCCGACCCGCCTGCCGGTCTGCCCGCCTGGCCGCAGGAGGCTCGCGGATCGATCGACTTCTCGCTGCTGGTCAACGAGTGGCCGGGAGAGCTCTACAACGCGTTCGTCTTCGCCCAGGCGGAGAAGACCGGTGCGGGGGTCGGGATCCCGGCCCCGGACGGGGTGAAGCGGGTGCCGCCGCCCGAGGTGACGGGCGGCCTGAAGTGGCGCAACGCGGCATACGCGCTGCAGTGGTGGATCTTCGGCGGCTTTGCCGCGTTCATGTGGTTCAGGATGGTGCGAGAGGATGCCCAGCGTGACTGAGACCGGTGTGAGTGAGATCAAGGACGTCGAGGCCGCCCGCAAGGCGCTCGGCTTCTTCAAGGTGATGGCGTTCGTCGTCGGCGTGGGGCTGTTGGTCCTCGTGACGGAGATGGTGCTGCGCTACGGGTTCGACAACCACGTCCTGGACTGGTGGCCCCAGCCGCACGGGTTCATCTACATCGTCTACCTCGTCGCCACCGCGAACCTCGGGTTCAAGGTCGGCTGGTCGCTCGGGAAGATGGTGCTGGTCATGCTGGCCGGGGTCGTGCCGTTCCTTTCGTTCTGGGCAGAGCGCAAGGTCGCCAGTGAGACCGAGGCGCGGCTGGCTGGGGCACGCCGGTAGCCTGTGCGCGTGAGCGACCCCGCAGCCGCCGACGTGGTGACCCAGGCCCAGGACGACGACCGGGTGGAGGCCCCCGACGCCGAGCGTTCGGACGAGCCGGCCACCCCTCTCCAGGCTCGGCCGGTGCTGGTGGTCGACTTCGGGGCGCAGTACGCGCAGCTGATCGCGCGGCGCGTGCGTGAGGCCAAGATCTACAGCGAGGTCGTGCCCCACACGATGGCGGTGGCCGAGATGCTCGCCAAGGACCCTGCGGCGATCGTGCTCTCCGGTGGCCCCTCCTCGGTCTACGAGGAAGGGGCCCCCGAGCTCGACCGGGCCCTCCTCGAGGCCGGCGTGCCGGTGTTCGGCATGTGTTACGGCTTCCAGGCGATGTCGCAGGCGCTCGGCGGGACCGTCGCCCACACCGGGCTGGGTGAGTACGGCGCGACGCCGGCGAACGTCTCCGACACCGAGTCGACGCTGTTCAACGGACAGCCCGTCGACCAGTCGGTCTGGATGAGCCACGGCGACTCGGTCACCGAGGCTCCCGCCGGCATGTCCGTCACCGCGACCACGGCTGGTGCCCCGGTCGCGGCCATCGAGGACGACGAGCGGCACCTCTACGGCGTGCAGTGGCACCCCGAGGTGATGCACTCGACGTTCGGGCAGCGCGTGCTGGAGAACTTCCTCTACCGCGGGGCCGGACTCTCGCCCGACTGGACCGCCTCCAACGTGGTCGACGAGCTGGTCGACGCGATCCGCGAGAAGGTCGGCGACTCCCGGGTGCTCTGCGCGCTGTCCGGTGGCGTCGACTCGTCCGTCGCGGCGGCCTTGGTGCAGAAGGCCGTCGGCGACCAGCTGACCTGTGTCTTCGTCGACCACGGTCTGCTCCGCGCCGGGGAGGCCGAGCAGGTCGAGAAGGAGTTCGTCGCGGCGACCGGGGTCGACCTGGTGGTCGTGGACGCGCGCGAGCGGTTCCTGTCGGCGCTGGCCGGGGTGTCGGACCCCGAGGAGAAGCGCAAGATCATCGGCCGCGAGTTCATCCGCGTCTTCGAGCAGGCCGCCCGTGATGTCGTGGGGTCGCGCGGTGACTCCGACCACCCCGTGGAGTTCCTGGTCCAGGGCACGCTCTACCCCGACGTCGTCGAGTCCGGCGGCGGCACCGGCGCAGCCAACATCAAGTCGCACCACAACGTGGGCGGGCTTCCCGAGGACCTGCAGTTCAAGCTCGTCGAGCCGCTGCGTTCGCTCTTCAAGGACGAGGTGCGCCAGGTCGGTCTCGAGCTCGGGGTGCCGGAGGCGATCGTGTGGCGCCAGCCCTTCCCGGGGCCGGGGCTCGGCATCCGCATCGTCGGCTCGGTGACTGCCGAGCGGCTGGAGATCCTGCGGGCCGCTGACGCGATCGCCCGACACGAGCTGTCGGCGGCTGGGCTCGACCGCGACATCTGGCAGTGCCCGGTGGTGCTGCTCGCCGATGTTCGTTCGGTGGGCGTCCAGGGTGACGGGCGCACCTACGGTCACCCCGTCGTGCTGCGCCCGGTCTCGTCCGAGGACGCGATGACCGCCGACTGGACCCGCGTGCCCTACGACGTGCTCGCCAAGATCTCCACGCGCATCACCAACGAGGTCCGTGAGGTCAACCGGGTCGTGCTCGATGTGACCAGCAAGCCGCCGGGCACCATCGAGTGGGAGTAGTGCGTGCGGCCAGGTAGGGCGCGCGGTCTCAGCACGGCCAGCGTCAACGACGCCGTGAGCCGTGCCGTGATGCGCCATGTGCTCATCGGGCCCCCGCTCAAGCTGCTCACCGGGCTGCACGTCGAGGGTCGCGAGAACGTGCCGCGCGAGGGTGGGCTCATCGTCGCGTCGAACCACCTGTCGTTCATCGACTCGATCGTGATCCCGCTCGCCTCGGGACGACAGGTGCACTTCCTCGGCAAGGCCGAGTACTTCCAGGGGTCTGGTCTGCGTGGGGCTGCCGTGCGCTGGTTCCACTCGACGGCCGGCACCATCCCCGTGGACCGCTCCGACCCGCGGGCCGCCGGTGCGTCGCTCGAGCTGTCGGAGGACGTGCTGCGCCAGGGGGAGGCCTTCGGCGTCTATCCCGAGGGCACCCGCTCGCCCGACGGGCGGCTGCACCGCGGCCGCACCGGCGTGGCCCGCATGGCGCTCTCCACCGGGGCGACCTTGCTGCCCTGCGCCGTGATCGGCACCGACCACGTGCAGCCCTCTGGTTCCAACGGTTTCCGCCCCGCGAAGGTCACCGTCAAGTTCGGTATGCCGGTCGACGTCGCCGGTCTCTCGGCTCGCTTCCAGAAGGCTGCCCTGTTGCGAGCCATCACGGATGCCACGATGGACGCGATCGGTGAGCTGTCAGGGCAGGAGCGTTCCGGTCTCTATGCCTCCGACGTGAAGGCCGCCATGGAGGCGAGCAAACCGTCCGCGTGAGCGTGGCCCACTGAGCCCCAGTTGGAAGGCGGACGCTGCCAGGACGGGGTGCGCCCCGACTCCCGCGCATGGTGTGAACGGAGGCAGCGCGGGGTAGACATGCCGCATGCGTATGGGAAGAGTCGACGTCCGGCCCCTCGGGGGCGCCGCAGGCTGCCTCATGATGATCCTCGTGTCAGTGCTCCTGTCGGTGGTGCTGACAGTCGGCCTCAACCTGCTCTTGCGCTGAGGCCCTCCCGGTTCGTCAGGGGTCCACCTGTTCGGCCACGGAGCCGACGTCCGCAATCTCCCACGCTTCGGAAACCTTGCCATCGCGCGAACGCCTCGACGTCTCCCGCGTCCCCGGCGGCCAGCCAGCGGGCAACCACAGTGAGGCGCTGATCCTCCTCCCCATTGTCGCGCCTCATGGGCAGTGACGTCAGGCCGATGGAGCGGGTCTGTGTCGTCCTCGGGTCCACAACGGTGGCCCCGCGGATGACGCACTCGGACCGTGCGGCTGATGACATGCGTCGAGGCCGGCGAGATGGTTTGTGGGTAACCCGTTGCAGGACAGAGAAGACTTCTCAGGAGCTGCCATGCAAGCGTTCGCGAGTCTGATCCGACGGGTGATGCCGCAGCCTTGGAACGGATACCTGCTTGCGGCGCTGGTGTTGTGGCTCCTTGCGCTGGTCGCTACCCAGGCGCCGGCGTTCTTGACCGCCCCAGAGCCTTCCGCCTCGGCCTATCACCTGGCGGCTGGGCTCATGGTCACAGTGTGGGTGGCCACGGTCCTGTTCGGGTTCGCCATCGGCTGGACGAGACGCGCCTCGAGCATCGTGCGGTGTGCCCTCTTCGGCGCGTTCGTGCTGACCACGGCGCAATTTCTGCTCACCCACTGGGTGCCTGGAGGTGGCGAGCCCGTCTTCCCCATGCCCGTCAACTTCCTCATTGCCATGGTGATCAACGGAATCTGTGCAGGAGTCTTGCTGGGCCTTGGTGCCCTCGCCGCGGCAGGAGCTCACCGGTGGGGGCGCCCTCGCACCACACACCGCGTGTGATGGTGCGCTCTAGTTGCGCCCATCCACGCGTGGGGGCCACGCCTGCGCGCCCAGCTCCCGCGACACGGATCGCGCCGTGTCCCGAACCAGGTCACGCGACTCGTGGCGGGCAACGTCGCCATCCGAGGGGATCACGACCCCCACGGCCCCGACGGCCTCTCCGTACGAATCGAAGACAGGGCTCGCCAGCGAGCTCTCACCAAGCACAGCCTCGTCCTGCTCGAGGGCGATGCCGGTCGAACGGATCTCCTCCAGCTGCTCGCGAAGCTGGTCGGCGGAGGTGATCGTCTCGCCGGTCATGCTGCGCAGCTCTCCTGAGGTCAGCACTCGCTTCTCATCCTCAGGCAGGAAGGCGAGCAGAGCCTTGCCGAGGGCGCTCGCATGGGCCGGGATGACAATGCCCACCTCCGGCATCTGGCGACTGCCATCCGGGCGCGGCTCGTGGTGGATGATCACGACGTCGTCGACGAGGAGCACGCCGGTGCGCACGGCCAGACCCGTGCGCCGGGCGAGGTCTTCGGCCCAAGGGATGGCCTTGGACCTGAGCTCCAACGTGTCGAGATAGACGTTGCCGAGCCGAAGGACGGCCGGGCCGAGCTGGTAGCGGCTCGAGCCGCGCTCCTGCACCACCATCCCGTGCTCGACCAGGCTGCGGACGATCCCGTGAGTGGTCGAGGGCGCGAGATCGAGGCGGGCGGCCAGCTCCGACAGGCTCATCCGCCGCGCACCTTGAAGGGCGCTGAGAACCCGGATGGCGCGATCGACCGATTGGATCACTTTTGTCCTCTCCGTTGTGACCTACTTCACGAAAACTCTTGCCTCGTAGTGAATCATAGGGGTAGCCTCCAAATCACGTTCGACAATATCGAATACAATTCAGACAACTTGCAAAGGGGCAAGGGCGATGCTTGACGAGACCAATCTCCTCCAGCGTTTGGGCGCTGAGGTCATCGGAACGGCTTTCCTGGTGTTCATCGGCGTGGGATCCGTCCCCGCCACTCTCATCGTCAACGGCAAGGCGCCGTTCACCATGGCCGACCTGGGCGTCATCTCCCTGGCGTTCGGCACCGTGGTCGTTGCCACCGTCTACGCCTTGGGGCATGTCGGCGGCAACCACATCAACCCGGCGGTCACCCTGGGCCTGGCCGTGTCCGGCAAGTTCCCGTGGGCCCAGGTGCCGGCCTACATCGGAGCCCAGGTCGTCGGGGCGATCGTCGGGGCTGCCGCGATCATCGGTGTCCTCGGTCACAAGGCGAGCGACGTGGGCCTGGGTGTTGCTTCCTACGGCGACATCAGCTGGCTGCAGGCCTTCACGGCCGAGTTCGTGGGCACCTTCATCCTCGTGTTCACCATCTTCGGGGTCATCCACCGCAAGGCCGCCGCGGGGTTCGCCGGCGTTGCCATCGGCCTGGTCGTCTTCGCGGCCATCATCCCTGTCGCTCCGGCAACGGGCGCATCCATCAACCCGGCTCGTACCGTGGGTCCCATGCTTGTCCAGCAGCTCGCGGGTGGCGAGGTGAAGTGGGCCCAGCTCCCGGTGTACCTCGCGGCCGAGCTCCTCGCCGGAGTGGTGGCCGCCCTGCTGTACGGCCTGCTCACCCGCACCCCGGCTGACCGTGCCGTCGCGGCTCCCGGGCTGGACCTCGGAGACCCCGACCCGCAGGCCACCATCTCTCGTCAGACCAGCACCGTCTGACGCCTCCCGAACCCGTTGACTGCGAAAAGAGACTCTGATGAAGAAGTTGATCAACGACCCGAACGACGTCGTCGTGGAGGCACTGCGCGGCATCGAAGCCGCTCACCCCGACCTGCGGGTCGACCACGACAGCAAGGTCATCTACCGCGGTGACGCGCCCAAGCAAGGCAAGGTGGGCCTCATCTCCGGTGGAGGGTCCGGGCATGAACCGCTGCACGGCGGATTCGTCGGCCTGGGCATGCTCGACGCGGCGTGTGCCGGTGAGATCTTCACCTCCCCGGTGCCGGGGCAGATCCTGGCCGCGACCAAGCTGGTTGACGGAGGGGCAGGCATCCTGCACGTCGTGAAGAACTACACCGGCGACGTGATGAACTTCGAGATGGCGGCAGAGATGGCGGCCGCGGAGACCGGAGCCCGCATCGTGTCGGTGGTCACCGACGACGACGTGGCGGTCCAGGACAGCACCTGGACCGCTGGGCGACGGGGAGTCGGCGTCACCGTCCTCCTGGAGAAGATCGCCGGAGCGGCGGCGGAGCAGGGTCGTGACCTCGACGAGGTCGCCCAGGTCGCGCGCACCGTCAACGAGAACGGTCGAAGCATGGGCCTTGCCCTCACCTCGTGCACGGTGCCGGCTGCAGGCCGCCCGACCTTCGACCTGGGCGACGACGAGATGGAGCTCGGTGTCGGCATCCACGGAGAACCCGGCCGGGCGCGGTTGCCGCTCGCCCCGGCGAGCGAGATCGCCGCCCTCTTGGTCGAGCCGATTCTGGCCGACCTGCCGTTCGCCAGGGGCAACCCCGTCATCGCGTTCGTCAACGGTCTCGGCGGCACCCCGCTCATCGAGCTCTACGTGATCTTCAACGAGGTCCAGAAGATCCTCGGCGGGCGCGGCGTGCCCATCGCCCGGTCGCTCGTCGGCTCCTACATCACCTCACTCGACATGGCCGGCGTCTCGATCACCCTGCTCAGGGTCGATGACGAGCTGCTCTCCCTCTGGGACGCTCCTGTCAACACCGCAGCATTGAGATGGGGCATCTGAGCATGAGCGACACCGTGACCACGGCGGTCTTCGAGCAATGGGTGCGCGGATTCGCACATCTCATCGCCACCAACCGCGAGCACCTGACCGAGCTCGACGCAGCGATCGGCGACGCCGACCACGGGTCGAACATGGACCGGGGCATGAAGGCCGCCGTGGCTGCGCTCGATGAAAGCCAGCCGCCGACGGCGGGCGCGCTGCTGACCAAGGTGGGGATGACGCTGGTCTCGACGGTAGGCGGGGCCAGCGGGCCTCTCTTCGGGACGTTCTTCATGAGGATGGGCGGCTCGCTGGGGCCCACCGCCGAAACGGTCTCGGCAGGCGACGTCGCAGCGGCGCTGCGAGCCGGTCTCGGAGGCATCGTCGATCGAGGTAAGGCCGCCCCCGGCGACAAGACGATGTATGACGCCCTGGCGCCTGCCGTCGATGCGCTGGAGGCAGCGCTCGCCGACCACGCCTCCCTGGCCACCGGGCTCAAGGCGGCCCGGGATGCCGCCGCTGCGGGTCGCGATGCCACCACACCCATGCTGGCGCGCAAAGGGCGGGCCAGCTACCTCGGGGAGCGCAGCGTGGGCCATCAGGATCCCGGGGCGGCGAGCGTGGCGCTGCTGCTCGAAGCTGCAGCCGATGCGGCCTCCTGAGCCGGCCCGCCATCGAACACTCACGTTCAGCACGAGCAGCAGCGGAGGGCAGTACCAATGACCGAGGGCACATCCGCCAACCCGCCCGCAACAGACACCGAGTGCCGTGTCGGCCTGGTCGTGGTCTCCCACAGCCGCGCGCTCGCCCTAGCGGCCGTGGCGCTGGCCGGGGAGATGCTCCATGGCCGCCCGGTGAAGATCGAAGTGGCGGCCGGCCTTGATGGAACGACCTTCGGCACCGACGCGGTCAGCATCATGCAGGCGATCGAACGGGCGGACGGCCCAGGCGGCGTCGTGGTCCTGATGGACCTCGGCAGCGCGGTACTCAGTGCCGAGCTGGCGCTCGACCTCCTTCAGGACACCTCCATCCGCGATCGTGTGACGCTGTCGCCGGCCCCCTTGGTCGAAGGCCTCATCGTTGCCGCTGTCGCCGCAGCGGGAGGCGCCAGCAGGGCGGAGGTCGCGGCTGAGGCGCGAAACGCGGTGATGGGTAAGGCAGCGCACCTGTCGCCCCCAGAGCCCGGGATCACGCCGGAACCCGGCGACGAGGCTGGAGCAGCCGTCGTCGGAGTGTTTCCAGTGGCCAACCCCCACGGCCTGCACGCCCGACCGGCCGCCCGACTCGTCAGCGAGGTGCGCGCCCTCGATGCGTCCGTCCAGCTGCGCAACCTCACCACCGGCGCCGGGCCTGTTCCTGCCGCCAGCCTGAGCCGAGTCGCAACGCTCACGGCGCTGCAGGGGCACGACGTCGAGGTTCGTGCCACCGGGCCGCAGGCCCAGGAGGCCGTCGAGCACGTCCTCGCGCTCGCCAGGCGACGGTTCGACGAACCCCCCGAACAGGTCCCAGCACGACTCGCTCTGCCCCGACCCACCCCCCGTCGCAGCGGACCGCTGCCAGCCTCCCCAGGAATCGCCATCGGGCCGGTCCGCCGCCTTGCCGCAGCGCCCGTCGACCTGGACCAGCAACCCGCCGGGGAGCCGGCCGCGGAATGGCGGCGGGTCCTGGAGTCTGTGGCGGCCGTACGCCGCGAGATCGAGCACGTCCGGGTTCTCACCGAACGCGAAGTCGGGCCTGACCAGGCCAGCATCTTCGACGCGCACCTGTCCCTTCTCACCGACACCGAACTGCTCGGCGACGTCAAGGCCCGCATTCGTCCCGGCACTGGCGCGGTTGCCGCCTGGGCCGGCGCACTTGCCGACATCGAACGACAGTGGGCCGAGCTTCCCGACCCCTACCTCCGGGAGCGAGCAGCCGACGTCCACGCGGTGGGCGAACAGGTGCTGCAGGCTCTGACCGGCCAACCAGCACGCCAGATGACGGGACAGGGTGTTCTGGTTGCCAGCGACCTCACGCCCGCCGAGACCGCAGGCTTGGACCTCGCTCAGGTGACCGGAGTGGTCCTCGCCCAGGGGAGTGCCACCTCGCACGCGGCCATCCTGGCGCGGGCCCGCGACATCCCGGTCGTCGTCGCGGCCGGCCCCGAGGTACTGGGCATCCCCGAAGGCACGACGATCCTCCTGGACGGCGGGACCGGCGCGCTGCACCTCGATCCCGCGCCCGAGCTGATCGACGAGTACCAGCGCCGGGCCGCCGAGGCCGCGCAGCAACGTGTTCGGCAGGTTGCCCTTGCCGACCAGCCCGCGGTATCCCGTGACGGCACGCGCATCCTCGTCGCTGCCAACCTCGGATCCCTGAGCGACGCGCGGGCCGCGCTCTCGGCCGGGGCGGACGGCGCCGGCCTGGTGCGCACGGAGTTCCTCTTCCTCGACCGGACCGCCGCTCCCGACATCAACGAACAGCAGAACCAGTACGACTCCATCGCCGAGGCCATGGAGGGTCGGCGCATCACCCTGCGAACCCTCGACGTCGGCGGAGACAAGCCACTGCCATACCTGCCCATGCCACAGGAGGCCAACCCGTTCCTCGGCCAGCGCGGCATACGGCTGAGCCTGACGCACCGGGACCTGCTGCGCGATCAGATGGCCGCCATCTGCCACACGGCGCGGCACTCCCCGACCAGCATCATGCTCCCCATGGTCTCGACCCCCGACGAGATGATCGAGGCGAGACAGGTCCTCATCGAAGCTGCCGGACCATTGGGCCTGCCTTCCGGTCTGCACATCGGCACGATGATCGAGGTCCCCGCCGCTGCGCTCAAGATCGAGGCCATCCTGCCGTACGTCGACTTCGTCAGCATCGGCACCAACGACCTGACCCAGTACACGCTCGCGGCAGAGCGCGGGAACGGCGCCGTCGCCGCCCTCTCAGACGCCCTCGACCCGGGCGTGCTCCGCCTGATCGACCACGTCTGTCGAGCAGCGAAGGGTCGAATCGACGTTGCTGTCTGTGGCGAGGCGGCTTCCGACGAACTAGCCATTCCGGTCCTGGTCGGACTCGGCGTTCGAGAGCTCAGCGTCTCGCCTCCCGCGGTTCCCAGGGTCAAGGCGGCCATCCGTCAGCTCGACGTCGAGCAGTGCGCATCCCTGGCGCGGCAGGCACTGACGTTGCCGGGCGCCAACGAGGTCCGCAAGCTCGTCCTCGCCACCATGGCGGAGACGCAGGGCGACCCGGAAAGCGCAGATCCTGGCGCGATGTAGGGCTTCACTCATGAACCAGAACCGGGAAGGCCAAGGTTGAGCGGCATCCCGAAGCGACGGATGGTCAGGCGAGAGGGATCCAGCTCGGAGCGGGCACACCATTGCCGGTGAGGTTGTCGCACTTGACGAACTGGCTCCCCACCCGGGCGAGTGCGCAGGGGCGGTCGTCGGGAATGATCTGGACGACCTTCGGGGCCGGGTCCTGGCGGGCGCTGGCGGGGAGGGTTCCGGCGCCGAGGAGGCTGGTCATGACGATGGAGGTGGCGATCGTTGTGGCGATGGTGCGGCGAGTGGTGAACATGATCGGTTCCTTTGAGACTCGAGGGCGGTCGACCTGGGTGCCGGACCTCCCGTGGTCAGACCGTTCTGACACGAGGTGGTTCCAGCCCGGTGCTGGGGCGGTATCAGCGGGGTATCAGCACGATTGACCGCGGTCTCAGGCCGGAGGACTGTGAGGCGCATGGACATTGGCGTCCTCGGGCCACTCGTGGTGACCGGAGCGCTCGAAAACCTCCCTCGTGGCCTGCCGCCACGAGACAGGGTCGTGCTGGAAGCCCTGGCGGTGTGGCCGGGCGAGGAGCTGAGCCTGGAGGTGCTGGCCGACGCGCTGTGGGGTGACGCGCCACCGGAGTCATGGCCCAAGGTCGTGCAGGGGTGTGTGATGCGGCTGCGCAAGGCGTTGGGGGCCGAGGTCATCGAGACGACGCCACACGGATACCGTCTCGTCGTTCACGCTGACGGCCTCGATCACCGTCGCTTCGAGCGGCTGGTGGCACTCGCCGGGGAACACCTGGCCCGTGGTGAGCCGGAGCGGGTGGCCTTCCTCGCGGGTGAGGCGTTGGACCTCTGGCGCGGCCGACCACTGGCGGACCTCGAGGAGTGGGCACCTGGCCGCGCCTTCGCCGAGCGGCTGTCCGAGCTGCGCCTCGACGCAGAAGACCTGCAGACAGAGGCCGCCCTCCGGGTCGGGCGCCAGCGGGAGGTGCTCCAGAGCGCTCAGGCGCGGGTCGTCGATGCGCCGATGCGGGAACGCCGGTGGGCGCTCCTCGCGCTGGCGCAGTACCAGTCAGGGCGGCAGGGCGACGCACTGCAGACCCTGCGGCGTGCCCGGTCGATGCTCGGCACGGAGCTGGGGCTGGACCCGGGCCCCGAGCTGGTGCAGCTCGAGCAGGCCATCCTGCGGCAGGACCCCTCCCTGGTAGCGGCGACAGCCATGCCCGAGGCGAGCGTCACGTGTCCCTATCCCGGCCTCCTGCCCTACGAGCTGTGGGACAGCGAGGTGTTCTTCGGTCGGGACACCGACGTGACCTCCTGCCTGGCACGGCTGGACGCGGCGGGCGTCCTGGCTGTGGTGGGCCCGTCCGGATCCGGGAAGTCGTCCCTCGTGCGCGCCGGGGTGGGGGCTGCGCTCCAGCGCGACGGCCGACGGGTGGTGGTGGTCACCCCTGGCGCCCATCCGCTCGACGCCCTCAGCGCGCTGCGGTCCAAGCGGGCCGTCCTCGTGGTGGACCAGTGCGAGGAGGCGCTCGCCTCAGACGGCGACGCCACGGAGCAGTCGGCGTTCTTCGAAGCGCTGGTGCAGCACTGTGAGACGGGCGCCCTGGTCGTCGCCTTCAGAGCGGACCGGCTGGGCGGGCTATCTGAGCACCTCGAGCTGGCACGGCTCGTCGAGCGCGGCCTCTATGTGTTGGGAGGAATGGGAGTCGAGGACCTGCACAGCGCTGTCGAAGGCCCCGCCCGGCGGGCCGGCCTTCGGCTCGAACCCGGACTCGTGGACCTCGTGGTGCGGGAGGTCGAGGGCGAGCCGGGCGCGCTGCCCCTGCTGTCGCACGTGCTCCGCCAGACCTGGGAGCGCCGCGAGGGCAGCACGCTGACCGTGGCCGGCTACACGGCCTCTGGTGGGGTGCGCGAGGCGGTGGCGCAGTCCGCGGAGGCGGTCTACGAGCAGGTCGAGCCGGACCAGCGAGGCATGCTGCGAGATCTCATGCTCCGCCTGGTTTCCCCGAATCCTGACGGCGACCCGGTCAGGACGCGGATGGCCCGGCACCAGCTCGCCATCGACGAGCAGCACGAAGCGATCATCGAGCAGCTGGTGCGCGCCCGTCTGGTCAGCAGCGACGACGGTTCCCTCGAGATCGCGCATGAGGCGCTGGCGCGGGTGTGGCCACGGCTGCGCGCTTGGCTGGACGACGACGTCGAGGGCCAGCGGATTCTGCGTCACCTCGTCGTGACGGCGGAGACCTGGTCGTCGATGGGCAGACCCGATAGCGAGCTCTACCGAGGGGTCCGCCTCGACAGGGCGGTGGAGTGGCGCCGGGCCGCGGCACCCGACCTCACGGCGGCCGAACAGGAGTTCCTCGACTCATCGGAACGGACGGCCGAGCAAGAACGCAGGAACGCCGAAGAACAGATCCGGCTCGAGCGCCGCACGAACCGTCGCCTGCGGACGCTGCTTGCCGGTGTGGCCGCCCTCCTGGCGGTGGCCATCGTCGCCGGCTCCATAGCCGTGACATCAGCGCAACGCGCCGACACCCAGGCCCTGGCCGCCGATGCCAGACGCGTCGGCGCCCAGGCCTTGGCCTCCGGGGAGGCAGACACCTCGCTCATGCTCGCGATGGCCGGCGTCGCGGCGTACGACTCCGTTGACACGCGCAGCAACCTCCTGGCCGAGGTCGACAGGCTGCCCGGCCTGCTGAGATCCGTGCACGCCGACGTCGGGGCGATCTTCACCGTCTCGACCAGTGCCGTGCACGGGCGCGTCGCCGTGGGGGCCCTTGACGCGGGAGTGGTCGTCTTCGACGGGACGACCCTGCGCGAGCTTGGTCGCAACCGGGTGGGGGGTGCCCTGGCCGCCGAGTACAGCCCGGACGGCACGCTGCTCGCGGTCTCCGCGGGCGACCTGACCAGCCAGCAACAGGGTGAGGGTCGCACCAACCCACTACCGGTTCGCCTGCTCGACGTGCAGGGGCGGCTGGCGCCGCGCCAGCCACGCGGCATACCGGCGGGTTTCTTCGCCTACGACCGGGCCAGCTTCAGCCCCGACGGACGCTGGCTGGCAGTCGCGCTCCGCAAGGACGAGCGGTGGCTCGTGGCGGTGTGGGACGCGCGCGCCCCCGACACGCCGGCAGCCCTCCTGACCATGCCCACATGGGTCAGGTTCGTCGGTGTCAGCAAGGACGGCAGGACGCTCTACACCGAGGGCACCGACTTCCGGATGTGGGACCTGCCCGCCGGGACGCTGCGCCACGCCGTGACCTTTGAGGAGCTCGGCTTCGCCGGACTCCCCGAAGACTTCAGGCTCAGCCCGGACGGCCGAACCATCGCCATCCCCCTGGGCATTGACGTGGCGCTCCTCGACACCGCCACGCTGCGGGTGCGCCAACGCGCTGTCACCAAGGGTCGCCCGGGCAATGTGAGCTTCTCCGCCGACGGCACCCGGCTGGCCAGCAGCGACGACGGATATGTCGTCTGGGACCTGAGCGGCCCTGAGCCCGCCGAGATGTTCCGCACCGACCGGTGGGGCACGATGGCACCGGCCCTGAGCCCTGACGGGCGGACGCTGTACACGGCCGGGATCAACGGCCGCGTCCTGGCGTGGGACGTCGAAGGCAGCCGGCGATTCCTGCCCGTGAGGCCGGGCCCTCCGCGGGACGAGCCGGACGGCCCCGCACGCGTGTCGGACGACGGCCAGGCGATCGCCTACTGGGGTGGCCAAAAGCTCCAGGCGCGCGACGTGGCGACCGGAAAGGTCGGCCCGCTGATCCGCCCGGGAACGACCGGGGGGCGGTGGGCGGACCTCGCCTGGTCACCCGACCACCAGCGCCTGGTGGGGGTCTATGGCGATGACCTCGTGCAGGTGTGGGATCCATGGACCGGCCGCAGGATCGCCAGGGCGAGCGTCGCCCCCGATGCCGTCAGCACCGCAGGCTTCACCAGGGACGGCAGGCTCCTCCTCGTCGGCACCGCAGGCGGGATGATCCACGTGTTGGACGCATCCACCCTGAAGCTGATCCGGTCGGCCGTCCCCGTGGGAGTCGGCGCGATCGTCTCCCTCGACGCCAGCCCGGACGGGCACACCGTCCTGGTCAACGGGAGGGACGGCCCCCGTTTCGTGGACTTCCGCTCCGGACGGGTGGATCCCACTCCACCACCCGCGTCCGGGATCTACTCACCGGACGGCCAGCGGATCGGCGCGACCAAGGGCGACCAGATCGGGTTGCTCGACGCGGAGTCTCGTGACTGGATCGCGCGACCGAGCGCCGCCCAGCCGTATGGCGGTCCGTACAGCGCCTTCTCCAGCGACGGAAGTGCGTTCGCCACCAGTGACCTCAAGAAGGTGGCCGTCTGGAACGGCCGCACCGGCGAGTTCATCGGTGCAGTTGCTGTTGCCGAGGCGGCCATGGGGTTCCTGAACCCGTCAACCCTGGTCATCGCAGGCGCCGACGGCTCGGTCAGGACGTGGGACCTCCGTGCCGAAACGTGGACAGCGAAGACGTGCCAGATGGCAGGACGCGGTCTCACGAAGGACGAATGGAACATCTTCCTCCCCGACCGTGCCTACCGGGACCCATGCCGAGCCAGGCGATGATGAGATTGCCTGCCGTTTCGAACGGGAAGGTGACATGACCGTTGAGCCGTCGAGAGACGCCGCACGCCACGTCCGGCGTGCTGCTCTCCTCCTTGCCCTGGCGAGCCTTCCGTCTGTGGTGGCAACAGCCCTAGAGCGTGGCTGGGTCCCGGAGTCCGGTATGACCCGATGGATGTTTGACAGCGACTTCGTCCTGCTCGGGATCTGCCTCACGCTTGGGCTGGCCATTGCCGCCTGGCGCTCTTCGCTGGCCGCCATGAATGCTCGCCCGGCCGGGAGCGTCGCTTCCCCGATGTCGTCAGTCGTGTTTCTCCTCTCGGTCCTGGTCACCATCGCCACGGCGCTCGTGGCCATCGGGTTACTCCTCCTGAACTAGGACCGGGGCCGCGGCGCCGGTCACACTTGCTGGGCCAAACCGACGACATGACCCTGAGGGTCGGCGATCAGCGCGAATGACACGCCGGGAACGCTGACCGGCTCCTGGACGACACGTCCGCCGAGGCGAGTCGCGTCGGCGATGGCGCTGGCCATGTCCTCGACGCCGACGAAGAACGTGACCAGGTCGCCGTCGCCCTGCAGCGGGCTGATCGCGGTGTACAGGGCGTCGGGCACGCCTGTCTCGACGAAGGTGTAGCCGGGGAAGGCGCCTTCGGTGGGGTAGGTCCACCCGAACAGCTCCCCGAAGAATGCTCGTGTTGCGTCGGGGTCGCTCGAACGGATCTCGGCGTGCACGATCGAATGACTCATGATGACCTCCGGCTCTGCCGGGCCACCGGGCGTGGCCTCCAACCAGATGACGTTCGAGCCCGGCCCGAATCGACAGTGGTCAGCGACCAGTTGCCCGAGCGACTGCGACGATTCCCGCTGCAGGCAATCGGCTCAGCGGGTGCCGGGCGGCGGCGTGAGGTCGTAGCGGGCGATCACGTCGTCCAGCCACGGCGCGCCCCCCATCTCAAGGCCGTGTCTCCGCGCGAGAGCTGCGATGACCTCGGGGTCTGGTGGGCCGTCGGCCGCGGCCTCGCCGACTCCCCAGAAGAAGTGCTCGAAGCCAGCCGGGCTGATCACCTCGATCATGCGAGCCGGGACCTTGCCCGCGTTCCACATCGTGTGGGTCTCGCCCCGGGGCTTCGTGATGTAGCCGCCCGGACCCAGGACCACCTCCCGGTCCCCAGAACGGAAGCCGATCTCGCCTTCGGTCACGATGGAGTACTCGTCCTCCTTGGTGTGCAGATGCGGCGGAACGCAGGCGCCGACGGGGAACGGGTGCTCGACGATCGACACGAGCCCGTTGGTCTGCTCGCCGAACAGCTTGAAGACCACCCCGATCGTGCCGAGGAAGGTCTCCTGTCCCTCGCCTGGCTGAAGGATCGTCAGTTCCGGTGCCTCGATGCTCATGCGCGGGCTCCTCATCATTACCGCGTACAGTGGTGTACTACGAAATCGTCGCGCTCACGAGAGTTGGTGTCAAGACTTTGACTGAACACACTAGTTCGGCGAAACAACGTGCGTATCGCAAGGTGAAGCGCGCCGAAGACGAGCAGCGAACTCGGGCCCGCATCGTCGACGCCGCCGAAGCCCTTCATGCCGAGGTGGGGCCGGCTCGTACCACCATCTCCGCGATCGCCGAGCGGGCCGACGTCACCCGGGCCACCGTGTACCGGCACTTCCCCGACGACGAGTCCCTGTTCCTGGCCTGTTCGGGGCAGTGGCTCTCTCGCCAGACGCTCCCAGACCCCGACGCGTGGGAAGTCGGTGGCGACCCCTTTGCCGTGCTGCACTCCGGCCTCACCGACATCTACCGCTACTTCCGCGACGGCGAGTCGATGCTCACCTCGGTCCACCGGGACGCGGCCGTCGTGCCAGCCAGGATCAAAGCGGCCCGGCTTGCCCGGGAAAGCGAATGGCTGGCGCGGCTGACCCGTGGGCTGCCCATGCGGCGGCGCAAGAGCGTGCAGGCGGCGGTCGCGCACGCCCTGTCGTTCGGCACCTGGCGATCGCTCTGCGTGGATCTAGGGCTGTCGAACGCCGCAGCGATCGACCTGATGGTCGCGATGACGGCTGCAGCAGCCAGTCCAGCTGATCAGGTGCGTGGCCGAATGGCGCGAGCCTGACGAGTACTCGCGCGCCCGAGACGACCCTGACCGATTCTTCGCCCAGAGCCGACCTACCGCGTCCCGTGATCGGGTGGTCAGGTCGCTCGCGACAGGGCGGTGGCGATCACCGCGGCTGTCTGTTGCGGCGCCTCGTCGGGGATGAGGAACACCGAACCCGGGATCGTCACCAGGGTCACCTGGGCAGCCGCCTGGAGGGTGGCGCGCTCCGCCTCGGTGAGCCCCCCATCCCCTTTCTCGGCGTGGACGACCCACGCCGGTGTGTCCGATGCAGCCAGGCGGGTGGCGTAGTCGGTGTCCGCGGCGATGTAGTCCAGGTAGTCGCGGCATACACGGACCGAGTCCCGTGCGTTGTTCTGCCTGAGGTCCTCGACCAGCTCGCGACGGTGCTGCTCAGGCAGCTTGGCGGACCGGGCCATGAGGGGCAGGAGGCGAAGCATGCCAGCCAGCGGCCAGCGGCCGACCCGCTGTGATGCCCGCACCACTGCGCGGAAGAACCACGCCTCGTCCTCAGTCGTCAGGCTGATGCCGAGCAAGACGACCGGACCGCGGAAGTGACCCGACAGCAGCGCCTCCAGCGCGACCGTGGCGCCCTGCGAGAAACCCACGAGGACATCGCAACGGTGCAGCTCCGCCAGCTCGCCGACCCGACGGGCCATGCCGGGGACGGATGCATCCTCGCCCAGCGGCGCGCCAGCCATGCCCGGAAGGGTCGTGGCCACCAGGCGCACCCGCGACAGCGCCGGCTCAGCCATCACCAGGTCGAACGAGCGGGCCGCGTTCGCCCCGCCCGGCAGGAGCAGCACGGACTGGACCGCATCCTCGGGTCCCGAGGTCACGAGCTCCCAGGCTTCCCTCATCGCGCCTCCGCAACGATCGGCTCGCTCGCCAGACCGGTGTGCCGGCGGCGGTCCTTGTCCCTGTTGCTCAGGCGATCCCTGCGGTCGTCCTGTCCAGCGTATGCCGTGCGGCGGGCGGGCGCGTCGGGCAAAGTGGCTACGACCCGGGGACGAGCGCCGGGGCGTAGCGACACCGAGCCGCGGCGCGTCCTGGGGAGGGTCAGGGTGCGACGCGCCAGATGCTGGGGGCGGCCCCGTGGTCGCGCTTGAAGGCGCGGCTGAAGGCCTCCTCCGACTCGTACCCGACCCGCGGCGCGATCGCGGCGACCGGCATCGTCGTCGTGCGCAGGAGGTCCTCGGCCACGTGCATCCGCCAGCCGGTGAGGTAGCGGATCGGCGCCAGTCCGAGCGCTGCCCGGAATCGTTCGTCGAGGACGCTCGACGACGTGGTCGCCGCGCGGGCGAGGTCTGTCAGGGTCCACTTGCGGCCTGGGTCGCCGTGGATGGCGGCGAGCGCCGGTGCGACCACGGGGTCGCGTAGCGCGGCGAGCCAACCGGTGTCTGTGGCCGGCGCGTTGGCCAGGTGCAGCTTGAGCACCTCACGAAGCAGGAGCTGCGGTATGTCGGTCGGTGCCGCGATGCGGTCGTCGGCGACCTGGCTCGTCTGCTGGAGGACCAGGTCGCTGCTGGCCTTGACCCACGAGCGGATCGGTCCCTCCGGCGGGGTCACGACGAACACGGGCGGGAAGACGCCCAAGCTCGGGTCGAACAACCGGTCGTCACAGGCGAGGAAGCCGCACACGAGCTCGCTGCGTGCCCCTCCGAGGCCGTGGACTATGTGCGGCAAGGCATTCCACGGCGGCGGGTCGATGAGCTGCATGACCGGGACGATCTCAGCCGTCTCCTGGCCACCCATCCGGTGCTGGTCGTTGTAGGGCAGCACGATCACGTCGCCCTCGTGGGCCCAGACCATGTGGGACCCGGCCTCGATCCAGCAGCTGCCGGAGACGACGACGTGGAAGATCACGATCTGCGCGGCGTCGGGGGCCAACACGGCGGCCAGGTCCTGCGACGCCATCGACTCGTAGGCCCAGGCCTCGGTGTACTCGCTGTGCAGGAAGATCGCGCCGGACAGCTTGACCCGTGCCAAGGCAGTCGCCAGGGCGGTGGATCGATCAGCTGCCGCGGCATCCCGGTCATGGTGGGGCCCAGCGCTCCTCATGAGACTGAGTCTGTCAGCAGGAAGCACGTGGAGACAGGAGACAGCGATGGCGCTCAACCCGGGGTGCGGGGCTCTGATGGCCAGGGCCGATCGGTTCAACGCAACCGCATTCTCGCACTGGGTCAACGGGCCGAGTGGCCGGGCGTTCCGGATGGCAGCCGGCGCGGCCTGGCTCCTCTTCGCCTTGGTCGCCCGCGATCACTGGTGGGGGATCCTGGCGGGAGCGTGGGGTCTCTTCCCCCTCACCGCAGGACTTTTCGACATCTGCTGGATCAGTTTGTTCCTCGGCGGGCCGCTGCAGGGGAGGGCCATCCGCGCCGGGCAAGCGGCGATCCGCGAGGGTCAGACAGTAGGGACCTCCTAACCGGCGACGTGCTGGAAGCCGAGCGACACCAGGACATCGGTTGACGGTTTCGGTCCGGGCAGCGTGTGGGCGGTGACGTGGTCGACCTCGCCGGTGGAGACGGCCCACTCGACCAGCGCGCGAGCAGCGGCCACGCCGAACCCCCGGCCCCGGAACTCGGGCGCCACCTCGTAGCCGATCTCGACAGCGCGCTCGGCGGGTGGGGCGGCGAGCCCGGCCCACGCAGTGTGGGCAGGCAAGAACCCTTGACAAGAATATTTGTCAAGGGGCACCATCGACACCATGCACGACGTCGAAGTCATCGAGAGCGCGGATGCAGCCGCGGCCGCGCTGGACCCGGTCCGGGCCCGGCTGCTCGGCGAGCTGGCCACCCCGGCCTCCGCCGCCGGCCTCGCCGCGAAGGTCGGCATCACCCGCCAGAAGGTCAACTACCACCTCAAGGCCCTCGAAGGGCACGGCTTGGTGACGCTGTCCGAGGAGCGCCACCACGGGGGCATCACCGAGCGCGTGTTGCAGGCTTCCGCAGCCTCGTATGTCGTGTCGCCGGCTGCCGTGTCGGCGTCAGCGGCCGACCCCGACGCCAACGACGACCACCTCTCGGCGGCATACCTCGTCGCGTTGGCCGGTCGGCTGGTGCGTGAGGTCGGCGCGCTGTCCCGCCGCGCGGGCGCCACCGGCAAGCGCCTGCCCACCCTCACGATCGACACGCAGATCGATTTCCGGTCGGCCGCCGACCGCGCCGCGTTCGCCGACGACCTGACCGCCGCGGTGCTCGACCTGGCCGCCCGCTACCACCATGAAGACGGGCGTCCGCACCGGCTCGTCGTCGCCGCCCACCCACTTCCCGAGGAGAGCTGATGAGCACCACCCCGAACGTCCCGTACCGCCTGGAGTTCAGCGTCGAGGTGCCAGGCACCCCGGAGCAGGTCTGGCAGGCCATCGCCACGGCGAAGGGCATGAGCGCCTGGTTCCTGCCGACCGAGCTGGAGGAGCGCGAGGGAGGCGCCCTGCACTTCGAGATGGGTCCCGAGATGGGCTCGGACGGTCACGTCACCGAGTGGGACCCGCCGCGCCGCATCGTCTACGAAGAGGACTGGGCCGCCCTCATGGGGCAGGACCCCGATGCCCTGAGCCCGCTGACCTCGGAGTTCCTCGTCGAGGCGCAGTCGGGTGGCACCTGCGTCGTGCGGGTCACCAGCAGCGGCTTCGGGACCGGCGCCGACTGGGAGGCGGAGTTCTGGGACGACATGGGCACCAGCTGGATGCCGTTCTTCGACAACCTGCGCCTCTACCTCTCGCACTTCCCCGGACAGGAGGCCACCCAGCTCGAGGTCAGCGCCTCCCACCCCGGCGATGCAGAGTCGGTCTGGTCGACCCTGCGCGAGGCGCTCGGGCTGGGCGCCGAGGGGTCGGCCGTGGAGGTGCGGGGAACCACCGGCACGGTCGAGCGCGTCGGCCAGCGGCAGGCGCTGGTCCGGCTCACCGGACCCGTGCCGGGGATGCTCACCGCCTTCGCGCACGGTGCGGGCGAAGGGACCTCGACTGCGGGCGTGCGCGCCTACCTGTTCTCTGCGGACGCGGCCGACTACGTGCAGCGAGAGCAGCTCGGCTGGCAGGCCTTCCTGCAAGGACTGTCCGTCCCGGCCTGACAGCTCCAGGGGAGGGTCCGCCAGCCGGTGAACCGTCGACGGCGGTCAAGGCGAACAAGGAGGGATAGGCCTCCGCCTCGCTCTGACGAACGAGGCGGAGGCGCCGGAGTCCAGGTCTACGTCTGTCTCGGGTTTACGTCCGTCTCGGGTTTACGGCTCCCCGCCGCCGCCGGCCAGGAAGCCGGTGTGACCGTTGCAGGAGTCGCCGGGCTGGAAGCCGGACGCCTTCAGGTCCTGCACGGTGGCGCCGTTGGCACGCTCGACCTGCTGGACGTGACCCCAGTTCTGGGGCGGTGCTCCGCCGGGTCCGGGGAAGCCGGCGCCGTCGCCGTCCTCCAGTCCGGAGAAGGCACAGATGGAGTTGGCGTGGGCCGACCCGAGGCCCTCGCCGCCAGGTGGCTTGCCGTTGCCGGTGATCTCACCGGCACTTGCGGCGGACATGCCGAGAAGTACGAGCGCACCGGCTGCCGCCGGGACGATGACCAGACGAGTGAGGCGCATGGTGCTCCTTCATAGACGGACGACCACCCTGCCCAGCGCAGGGCGTCACTCGACGCTAGAACCGGCCAGCCGCAGACCGCCTCCACCGGCACGGTGACTCCGCCTAGAACATCTGCGGTGATCGATGATCCAAATCGGGGCAATCGGACGCGGTCGGCGCATATTCGCTTGCCTGCGGGCGATCGGCGTTGGACCCTCGGCGCATGACCACCCCTGCGTTCGACCCGCCCTACGACCAGCTGCTCGCCACCGCCGAACGGGTGGCAGCGGAGCGCCCGGAGGTCGACCTCGACATGGCGCGGGAGGTGTTCGAGGAGGCGGCGACCCTGCTGTACAACGGCCTTGCCCTCGAAGGCCTGGACGACCACGACGCCCACCTGGTCGTCGCGGGCCTGTGTGACGACCTCGTGTCCGGCGACCCCAGCGCAGCCGTGCGTCGGCGTCCGCAGGCGGTGCTGGCCGACCCCGGTGAGGTGCACGACCCGAGGAGCGTCGCCGCGGCATACGAGATCAGCGCACGGATCCTGCAGCTCTAGGCGACTCGCGCGCCACGCCCACCCAGGCGCTGGGGCGGGCTAGCGACGGGCGAGGGCGCCGGCGAAGGACGCGGCGGGCTCCAGCGACGGCAGCAGCGCGGCCTGGTAGGCGTGGTAGACGTCTGGCTTGCCGGACCAGACCGTCGCTGCGGGTCGGTTCGACGGGTCCAGCTCGTGCCGCCAGGAGCCGGCCTCGCGGTCGATGAAGTACCGCTCCGCCTGACCCCACCACGCGGCATACCAGTCGTCGTAGGACGGGTCATCCACGGCGCGCCCCAGGGCCCAGGCCGCGCCGATCCCCTCGGCGAGCACCCAGTGCAGGCGGTTGCGCACGACCGGCTGCGCGTCGAAGTCGGTGGTGTAGACGAACCCGTCCTCGCCGTCGGCGTGCCACCCGATGCCGACCGCGGTGTCGAACAGTGACACCGCGTCGTCGAGCAGCCACGGGGGAGCGGCGACCCCGAGGGCGGTGCGCAGGTGCAGCGCCAGGCGCGACCACTCGAGCAGGTGGCCGATGGTGACGCCGTAGGGCCGGAACTGGTCGGCCGGGTGGTCGCGGTTGTAGTCGGGCAGCGGCAGCCAGTCGGCGGTGAAGTGCTCGGGGAGCCGCCAGTCGTTGGCGCGCGCGAACCCGTGCACGACGTGCTCGACGATCCGGGCGGCCTGGTCTCGCGGCACGGGGTCACCGGTCACCTCGTGGACGGCCAGCAGCGCCTCGACCGTGTGCATGTTGGCGTTGGCGCCCCGGTAGTCCTCCGGGGTGCGCCACTCACGGTCCCAGCTCTCGACGGCCAGTCCGTCGGTCTCGCTCCAGAAGTGCGTCGCGAAGACGTCGCGGGCGTCGTCGAGCAGCGCCTGGCCGTCCGGGTGCCCCGCGGCCGTGGCGCTCGCCGCGGCCAGCAGCACGAAGGCGTGGGCGTAGCACTCCTTGGAGCCCGAGACCGGCTCGTGCGTCGCTGGGTCGACGGCGCTGAACCAGCCGCCGTGCTCGGTGTCGCGCAGCACCTCGCGCAGCGCGCGAACCCCATGGTCGAGCGCCGCCTGGGCCTCGGTGTTGCCCTGCAGCACCTCGAGCGCGGCGACATGGGTCATCCGGCAGGTGAGCCAGGCGTGCACCGGCCGGTCGAGGTCTGGCGTGCCGTGGTCGTCGAGCCACGCGAAGCCGCCCGCCGGGTGCACCGACCCGCGCGCGAAGCTCCACAGCCGCTGGCGCTCACCCGCCAGCCAGGTCTCGTCGGGCGTGAACGGCGAGGGCACGGACGACATGCGTGGATCGTATGCCGCGTGGCGGCGGCCCTGCCCGGTGCCGGGTCGGTGCGGCTGCACGCACTAGGGTTTGGGGCGTGCTGAGGACGACGGCGGCGGTGGTCGCAGGCAAGGCGGCGAGGGCTGCCTCGCGGCTGCGCGGGGGCGGCTCCGCGCTCCCCGGACTGGTCGCCGAGCGCGTGGATCCCGGGTTCCTCGCCCACGCCCTGGCCGATGTGCCGGGCGGGATCGTGGTCGTCACGGGCACGAACGGCAAGACCACGACCACGAAGATGCTGGTGGCGGTGCTGCGGGCGCACGGACGGACGGTCTTCACCAACCCGACCGGCTCCAACTTCACCCGCGGGGTGATCTCGTCGATGCTGGGCGAGCTGCCCCTGCGCGGTCGCCTCACGGCCGACCTGGCGGTGCTCGAGCTCGATGAGGCGCACGCGCTCAAGTTCGCCGCAGCGGTCCGGCCCACGCATGCCCTGCTGCTCAACGTCGCCCGCGACCAGCTCGACCGGTTCGCCGAGATCGACCACACCGCCCAGCTGCTCGCCTCGCTCGCCGAGCAGGCGACGACGGGCGTGGTGCTCAACCTCGACGACTCCTTCGTCTCCCGGATCCGCGACCGGGTCGGCGCTGGCGTGGAGGTCCGCTACTTCGGTGTCGACGCGTCGATCGCCGACCGGCTGCCTGAGCTCCAGGAGCAGGACGTGCGGTTTGACGACGACTTCGTCGCGCCGGTCGCAGGACCCCAGGACGGCCTGCTCAAGCCCAGCGACGAGCGCACCTTCGAGGTGCTGTTCGGTGGCGGCGACGGCGACGGCGACGGTGACGGCGACGCGGGCTCCGGCACGGTCGGCCCGTTGGAGCTCCAACAGCGCGGGCTGGCCGCGATGATCAACGCCACCGCGGCGACTGCCACGGCCCGGATGCTGCTCGGTGACGCGTTCGACCCGAAGGCAGCGACGAGCGCCCTACGGGCCGTGACGCCGCCGTTCGGGCGCGGCGAGGTGGTCATGGTCGACGGCCAGCCGCTGGAGCTCGTTCTCGTCAAGAACCCCGCCGGGTTCACGGTGGCCCTCGGCACCTACGGCACGACCCCCGTCGCCACGATGATCGCCATCAACGACAACTACGCGGACGGGCGAGACGTGTCGTGGCTCTACGACGTCAGCTTCGACTCCCTGCGCGAGCGCGGCGTCACGACGACGAGTGGGGTCCGGGGCTACGACATGGCGCTGCGGCTCCAGTACGACGACGTCCCGGTGGCGGGGGTGCAGCCCGACCTCGACCAGGCCCTCGACGCCTTCCTCGCCCAGCACCCCGACGAGCCCAAGCGGATCTTCTGCACCTACACCGCGATGATGGCGCTGCGACGCACGCTCGCCGCCCGCTACGACCTGCCCGACATCGGCGAGGAGGCGTCATGAGCCAGCCCGGCGGCATACCCGACGTCGCGATCCCCGGCGAGCCCGCAGGATCGGCGGTCGTCCCTGACGCCGACCGCGCCGGCAAGGGGGTCATCCACGTGGTGCACCTCTACCCGCGTGAGATGAGCATCTACGGGGACCTCGGCAACACCCGCACCCTCGCGGCCCGGATCCGCCGCCACGGCTACAGCCCCGTCGTCCACCAGCACCACCCCGGCGGTGAGTTCCCCGAGCAGGCCCACCTCGTCGTCGGTGGCGGCGGCCAGGACTCCGGCCAGGTGCGGGTCGAGGCCGACCTCGAGCAGATCGCCGACCGGCTGCGCGCCCTGGCTGACGGCGGCACGCCGATGCTGATGATCTGCGGGATGTACCAGCTGCTCGGCAACGCGTTCATCACCGTCGACGGCAAGCGGCTGCCGGGTCTTGGCATCCTCGATGTGACCACCCAGGGCAACGCCAAGCGGATGATCGGGCCGGTGGTGCTCTCGACCGACTTCGGCGACGTCGTGGGCTACGAGAACCACTCCGGCTCGACCACGCTCGGTGACGGGCAGGCGCCGTTCGGGCGGGTGCGGTCGGGATTCGGCAACAACGGCACCGACGGCACGGAGGGCGCCCGCACGGGCAACGTCTTCGGGTCCTACCTGCACGGCCCGATCCTGCCGGCCAACCCCCGCCTCGCCGACGCGCTGATCGGGCTCGCGGCAGAGCAGGCCACCGGTAGGCCGTTCGAGCCCGCCCCCCAGGACGACGCCATCGCCGACGAGGCCCGTTCGCGCCAGGTCCGCCGCCTCGTCAGGCGCTGAGCAGCAGCGCCGCGTAGCGACTCTCCAGCGCGCTGGAGGTGGGCCCCGCACGGACCCGCGAAGGCAGCACGGGTGGAGCCGACGAGTCGTAACAGTGACCGGTGGGTGTCGTCGTGCGCACCGTGTGCCCGGGTCCGGCCCGGACCGTTCGAGCCCGCCAGCCGGGCGCCTCCTTGGCGTAGTTGCAGGCCTCGCAGAGGCCCTGCCCGTTGGCCGTGGTCGTGGCACCGTCGGCGCGGCTGGCGATGACGTGGTCGATGTGCCTGATGGGCGCGTCGCACCAGGGCGTACGGCAGGTCTGGTCCCGCAGCAGGATGAAGCGCCGCATCGGGCCCGTGAACCGTCGACCTGGTGCGCTGACGGCGGTGCCCGGGAGGTCGGGCGCACTCGGCTGGCCCAGCTGGCCGACGAGGCCGGCGCCGGCACCACGGTCCGGAAAGGGCTCTGGGCGTGGCGAGATGCGCTCCAGGTCGGCCCCGTCGGCGGTGGCGAGGGCCCTGCGCATCGTCACGCGGGCACCGTCGCGCCTGGCGTGGGACACGAGGTCGCGTGCCGTCTGCGCCGGCAGCACGTGCCCGCCCAGCAGAGCCGGCTCGTTGCCGGCTGAGGCAGGCATCACCAGCTGGACCTCGATGGGGACCGCGGCCGCAGTCGCCTGGCCCGTGACGCGCTCGACGAGGGTGTCGGCCATCACTTGGCCACGACCGCGTGCGTCACCCTCGGCTCGGGCGGATCCGGCGGCCCGCTCCAACGCGGCGAGGACCGCGACGCCCTGGGCGACGGGCAGCAGTGCGGTGAGGTGGGTCATCGTGTCTGGAGCCGGGCGCAGGCTGACGCGACGCTCGCTGTGTGCCCGGCCGGCCCGCTCGGCCATCGCCGCCGCGTCGAGCTGACACGCGAGCGCCTTGGCCCTGGCCTCGACCTGACGGTCGCCGAGACGCGGCAGGTCGGCGGCAAGGGCCGCGTCGACGGTGGCGCGGTCCGCGGGACTCAGGCACGCGGTCTCGCGGCAGACGATGGTGGCCCGCCACTCACTGACCGATCCCGCCTCGAGGTGCCTCATGGTGTGCGGAAGCTCGCGGACCAAGGCCTCGGCAAGGCCGAGGTGCCGGGAGCCACGAGCCGGAGAGTCCTTGCGCGCCAACGCAACCTGCGCCCCGATGCCTCTGCCGCGCTCGCGAGCCGGCAGGCCCGAGACCGCCTGCGACTCGCGCTGGGCCGCGGCGAACGCCGCTGTCACCCGCGCCTGGGCGCCCGCCGCGGCAGCCTTGATCGACTCCAACAGGCCGATCTGGTCGATGCGCTCCGCGTCGTCCACGGCGGTGTCGAGGAAGGGCAGGCGCGCCAGGACCTCGCGCAGGTCGTGGGTGGTCAGGGCAGACGGCCCCGCTCGCCGGTCAGCCACCAACGCTGTCATTGCACGCCCCCCGACGTCTCTCGATCCCCTGCGAGCACCCTCTTCGGAGTGCTGTGCCAATCATCGCAGGAGGGTCTGACAGCCGAAGGCCTCAGGTGAAGGTGGGGCCGGCGTCGAGCCGGAGGTTCAGCAGGGCGTCGAGCGCGATCGACTCGCCGTCCCGTGCGCCGGCGCCGACCTGGAGCGGGGGAGGGCTCGGCTCGAGCGCCACGGTGCGCCAGCGCCCGAGTCGTTGCGGTGCGGTGACGAGCACGTAGTAGCCGCCGTCGGTCCCCACGCCGATCGAGAGGTCTCGCCGCAGGTACCAGCCCTGCACCCCGGTGCGGTAGCGCCCGCTCCCGGACCACGGCTTGGCGGTCAGCTCCTCGGTGGGAAAGCCCGCCTCGCGGGCGCTCGCCACGAACGCGTCGACCAGGACCTGGGCCTTGGCCGACTCACGTTCGCGCCGCTTGCGGTCCGCGTCGACGTGGTATGCCGCGCGCTCGGCACGCTCGGCCTTCTCCCGTTCGACGTCCTCCGGGTCAGCCATCGAGGGGCTCCTCTACCGGCGCCGCGGTCTGCTCGACCGGCGCCTTCTTGGGGCTCATCGACCACGCCAGCCAGCCGAGTGCGCCGAGGGGGATCTCCATGAAGTGCGTGAAGAGGGAGAACAACACGACGGTAGCGGCGGCCTCGGCGCTAGCGGCACCCCACCCGACCAGCGCCACGGTCGTCGCGGCCTCGGTGACGCCCAGTCCGCCGGGGGTCACCCCGACCGCGGTGAGCAGCCGGCCGATCGCGTAGGCCGCGAACAGCTGGCCGTAGGGCAGGTCGACTCCGGTGGTGTGCGCACAGAGCAGGAAGAGCAGGTAGTAGACCCCGAAGAAGCCGAGCAGTCCCAAGGTCATGCTGAGCCAGCCGGTGCGGACGACGTCGTTGATGCGGGCGCGCAGGTCGACGACGAGGCTGCGCACGCCCATGCTGCGTCGCTTCCACAGGCGCCCGATGACCTTGTCGATGCCCTGACCGATCGCCACGGCAGCCCGCTCCGACGCGAGGATGGAGACGAAGACGATGAGGATGACCGACCCGCTGATCGCCCCCGCGACAGCGAGGTCCTCCAGCTTGGTGGGGACGTCCTGGTCGTTGCCGGCGAGCAGCCCGAGGATGGCCAGCACTGGGAGAGCGATCCGGGCCAGGACGTTCCAGACGCCGGTGACGATCGCCGAGGTCGAGATGTCGCGCCGCGAGAAACCCCACGAGCGGCAGATCGTGTAGGTCGCGGCCAGCCCGGCGGCCCCACCACCGGGCAGGAGGTTGCCGACCGACGACCCCGCGACGTTGACGATCAGCGCCTGCCAGTGCCGCAGCCCCTTCATCGACCCGGTGAGGGTGAACGTGTAGCAGTAGAGCCCCACGACGACCCCGCCGAGCAGCAGCACCGCTGTGCCGGTGGGGACCTGGGTGAGGACGTCCCAGATCTTCGACCACGAGGTCTTGGCGAAGTGCGGCACACCCCAGCCCAGCAGGAAGGCCGCCAGGCCGAGCCCCAAGACCCCCTGCACGACGGTCCGCACTCGAGAGCGCGGCGGGCGGGTGCCGGGACCGTCCGCGGGGCCGTCGGTGGCCTCGATGGTGCTCACGACAACCCCTCGAAGACGTCGTGCGAGACCTGAAGGCCCGCCGGACGCGCGCGGTCCACGAACCACTCGCGCCCGAACACCAGGTCGTAGAGCGGCCTGGGGATCCTCAGGAACGCCGCGAGCGTGCGGTCGGCCCCGTCCTCCGCACTCGCCTGGGAGGCGTGCGCGCGCATGGAAGCCCGCTTCGCGGCGGCATACCGACGCACGTCGATGCGGTGGGTGATCTCGGACCGCGCGCTGAACGCCCGGCTGAACGCCTCGCGGTCGAACTCGGGCGGGAAGCGGTAGACCTTCGCGGCCAGGTCCACGGCGCGCGCGATGGTGTCGCGCGGGACCGTTGCCTCCAGCACGCGCGGCGTCCCCGCGAGGTATGCCGCCCGCGCACCGACCTCGTGCACGCGGACGTGGTCGCGGTGTCCGTAGCCGCCGTTGCGGTCGTAGCTGAGCAGGACGTCGGCGCCCTCTTCGCGCAGGACCTCGGCCAGCCGCTGGGCCGCCTCGTCGAGAGGGGCGCGCACGAAGCGGAGGCGGTCCGGGGGGTCGGGGAAGAGCTCGGGGCCCAGGCCGCTGTCGGCGTAGCCGAGGTAGACGACGCGGTCCACGCCCAGGGCCGAGGCCGAGCGCCGCAGCTCCTCGAGCCGGCGCGCGCCGAGCCCGCCGTCGGCCGCGAAGGCGTCGGAGGCGAGCCCGAGGGCGCCGTCGGTGGCCACCACCACGACCACGCGATGGCCCTCGGCGGCTGCACGCGCCAGCGTGCCCGAGGTCAGCAGGGCCTCGTCGTCGGGGTGGGCGTGGAAGGCCACGAGCGTGTGGGTCATCACCGGCCATCCTGTCGCATGGCAGGCTCTTGCCTGTGAAGGTGGCCCTGCTGACGGACTGTTACCTGCCCAGGCTGGGCGGGATCGAGGTCCAGACGCATGACCTCGCGGCCCAGTTGCAGGCGCGCGGCCACGAGGTCGAGGTCTTCACCGCCACGCTCGGGGAGCGTGGGGAGCGGCACGGTTTCGTCGAGGACGTCGACGGAGTCCCGGTCCACCGGATGGCCATCCAGCTCCCGTGGCAGCTGCCCGTCAACCCGTTCGCGCCACCTGAGGTGCGGCGACGGCTCACGGCCGGTGGGTTCGACGTGGCGCACGTGCACATGGGCGTCGTGAGTCCCTTCGCCACCGACCTGGCGGGCGTCGCCCTCGGGCTCGGGCTGCCCACGGCGATCACCTGGCACTGCCTCATGGAGCGCTCACAGCCCGTCTTCCGAGCGCTCGGCCACGCGCGTCGGTGGGGTGCCCGGGGCGCTGCGCTGTCGGCCGTGTCCGGGGTGGCGGCGACCTCGGTGCAGTCGGTCGTCGGGCGCGGCACCGAGGTGCGGGTCTTCCCCAACGGCATCGACACCTCGCTCTGGCGACCGCCGCCGCGAGCGGCACGGGAGCAGCGCGCCCCGGTCGAGGTCGTGGCCGCCATGCGCTTCGCCGCCCGCAAACGCCCCCTGGCGGTGCTGGAGGTCGCCGCGCGGGCGCGCGACCTCGCCGGTGGCGACCGGCCGATGCGGCTCACGGTGTTCGGGGAGGGCCCGGAGCGGAGCAGGCTCGAGCGGTTCGCCGAGCGGCACGACATGACCGACTGGGTGTCGCTGCCGGGACGCGTCGGGCGCGACGCGCTGCGGGAGCGCTACTGGGACAGCGACATCTACCTCACCCCTGCCCGGCTCGAGGCGTTCGGGATCGCCGCACTGGAGGCTCGCACGGCTGGACTGTCGGTCATCGCCCGGCTCGACACCGGGGTGGGGGACTTCGTCGTCGACGGCGTCAACGGCCTCCTCGGCGCGGACGACGAGGCGCTCGCGCAGGGGCTGGCTCGACTCGTCACCGACCCCCCGCTGCGGCTGGCCATCGCCGGGCACAACCGCGACGTCGGCCCCGCCCAGGACTGGCCCTCGGTCGCGGCGCTGGCGGAGGACGAGTACCGCAGAGCGGGCGCGTCGTGACTGAATCCGTTGGCCCCCAGAATTCCCTTGAACCACAAGGCGATCCGATCGTCGTGCGTGCTGACGCAGCCCCCGGGCGGCGGGTGGCCGAGTTCGTCCTCGCCCACGGCGCCGATCCCGTGCGCGAGCTGGCGCGGCTCGGGTGGTCGCGTCCGCACCTCGGCGACGCGCACCGCGCCGAGGACGGCTCCTTGGTCCTGCACTACACCGTGGCGCCGGCGTCCGCGGTCGTGACGACGCAGGCGCCCGTGCCCACCGACCCCGGTCTCGTGCTCGCACCCGGGGAGGAGGCGAGCCCCTACCAGCGCACCGCGGCATACGGCGTCGTCACGAGCGCACGCGGCGTGCTGCTCACCGAGCTGTCCGAGCTGACCTCCGCCCCCGGTCGGTGGACCCTTCCCGGTGGTGGGCTGGACCCGGGTGAGGAACCGGTGGCCGGCTTGCACCGCGAGGTCTGGGAGGAGAGTGGTCAGCTGGTCGAGTCGGTCCGCCTGCTCGAGGCGCACACCTCGCACTGGATCGGGCGGGCGCCCAGCGGTCGCCTCGAGGACTTCCACGCCGTCCGGATCGTGTATGCCGCGTGGTGCCCTGAGCCGTCCGAGCCGGTCGTCCACGACGTGGGCGGCTCCACCGCCGCCGTGCGTTGGGTGGCTCGCGACGAGCTGGAGCGGTACCACCTCAGCCGGTCCTTCGCCCCGCACATGCGACGCTGGCTCGGAGCCTGAGCGGCTCCGAGCCAGTGACGACGGGCGCGGGTCAGCTGGTCTTGCTGGTGCGGCGCGAGGTGAGCAGGCCGGCCAGGCCGAAGAGCACCAGCACGGCGCCGGTGAGGATGATGCCGAGGGGGCCGACGTTGCCCCAGTCGACGGTGAGCTGGCCCAGCTCCTGGGCCAGGATGATCCCGGCCACGGCCAGGCAGACCAGTCCCAGCACGATGGCCGGGGCGTGCGGTCCGCTCGGCCGTTCCGGGAGGACCGGAGTGGTGGCGGGCTCCTCGACCCCGATAGCGCGGGTGCCGGACGTCTCGGGCGTGGCCGTCGCGTCGAGCTGCTCGGTCCGGTCGAACTGCTCCGTGGTGTCGCTGTGCACGGTCTGCTCCAACTGTTTCGTGTCGTCGGCGGTCGTCTCGTCGGCGGTGTCTTCCGCCGTGGTGGCGAACGTCGTGTCGTCCTGCGGGTCGTTGCGCTCGTCGTCGTTGCGGGGTGCGTCGGGGTTGGTCATGGGACTCACTCCTTGCCGATCAGGATCTGGCCGAGGCCGACGTGGGCGTCGACGACGACGTCGGGCGTGCCGGTGCCGAAGGTCTCGACCGTGCTGATGTTGCGGCCGTCGCGGCCGTCGAGCTGGATCGGGTCGCCGTCACCATCGACCCCGAACGGGGCGACGGGGCCGAGGTCGGCCGTGCCGATCCGCGAGATGTCGCCGGCGCCGACCGAGCTGCGCACCTCGACCGTGAGGTTCTCCGGGATGTAGATCCTGAGCTCACCGATCCCGACGCGGGCCTCGATCTCCCGGGCCGTGCCCGGGTTGTCGGGGGCGTTGGCGAGGTCCAGCTCGGCCGACCCGATGCTGAGCCGGTAGCGCTCGGTGGTGTCGGTGGAGGACGGACGCCAGGTGCGCTCGCCGATCCCTCCGCCGAAGGTCACGTCGGGCACGACGGACGCGGTCCAGGTGACCAGGGCCAGCACGATCGCCAGGAAGCCGGTGAACCCGGCGCGCCGACCGAGCAGGCCGAGCACGAGGGTGCCGAGGCCGAGGACGCCGAGGGCCGCGGCCAGCGCCACCGTCTCGTCACTGCCCGGCCAGTTGGCCGCGTCGTGGATCGAGAGCGTCGCGCCATAGGCCGCCAGGGCCAGGCCGCCGACGAGCAGGGTGGCGACGAAGCCTCCCCTGCGGCGACGGGGGACCTTCGGGGGCCTGGGCCGAGGCGCGACCGGGGTGGGTGGCGGGCCGTAGACCCCGCCCGGGGGTGTGGCCACGGGAGCTGTGGCTCCGGGGGCGGGGGCGTACGTGGTGGTGGACACGGCGGCATACTCCTGCGTCGGGGAGTCGGTGGACTCGGGAACGGGGCTCGTCTGTCCGGGGTGGGCGGGCGAGGCGGCGGGTGCGGTGACACCGGGCTGCGCGGCATACGGAGCTGGTGCGGCGGCGTAGGGAGCGGGTGGGGCGTACGGCGACGCGTACGAGGCCGGCGGGGGACCGTAGGCGCTCTGGCCGGCCCGGGCCTTGCGACCGTCGCGGTTGCGCGTGACCAGCCACACCACGAGGCCGACGGGGACGACCACCCACCAGATCCAGCCGATCCCGGACGCGTCGCCCGTCAGGCCGTTGGCGCCGATGAGCGACAGCCCGATCACGACGAGCAGGATGATGCCGAGCACGTCACCGTCGCGCAGCGCCTTCTCGGCGATGATCTCCTCGCGGTTGTTGGGCAGGAACGCCCACGCGATGAGGTAGACGGTGATGCCGACGCCGCCGAGCACGACCAGGAGCACCAGGACCGCGCGGATCACGATCGGGTCGACACCCAGGCGGGTGGCGATGCCGGAGCACACGCCTGCGAGCCACTTGTCGTCGCCGTCGCGGCGCAGGTCCACGGAGCGGATCCAGCCGAAGAAGCGGTCGAGCCCGTTGACGTGGCCGTCGGCGTTGGTCTGGTTGGTCGGGCCTGCGGTCGGCCCAGGGTTCTGCGTCATGTCATCCATGGTGTCCGTGGCGGGAGGTCGCTGCCATGAGGGTCGACCCTGAACCGACCCTGAAGGGTGCCGAGTCCACCCTGAATACGTTCGGTATCCACGCGTTCGTGCGTCAGGATGAGGTCATGCCGACTCCCTACGAGCGGCCCGTCCCCCCAGCGGAGGCGAGGGCCGCAGAACGCCGCGCCGCGCGTCCGCAGCTGACCCGCCCCGCCGAGGGCAAGGTGATCGCGGGGGTCGCGATCGGGCTGGCCCACCACCTGGGCTGGCCGGTGCGGTGGATCCGGTTGGCGTTCGTGCTGATCTCGATCCCCACCGGTGCGGGCCTGGTCGCCTACGTCTTCCTCTGGGCGCTCACGCCGCAGTCGCGCGGCGGGGTGGTCGGTCGGGGTCGTCGCGCGGTCGACCCGGCCGATCCCGACGCCGTGGCCAAGGCCGGGGTCATGGCCGAGCCGGTCACCGGCGCCGGCGAGCGCGACGCGACCCGGGTGCTGCTGGTCGGTGGGCTGATGCTCGGCATCGGGCTCGTCGTCGTCGCCCAGAACGCCGGGCTGAACGCGCGCCTCGGCATCCTCGTGCCCCTCCTGGTCGTGGCTGCCGGCGCGGTCCTCGCGTGGTCTCAGCTCGACGACTCCCAACGTGGTCGCTGGCTCGGATCCGAAACAGGCACAAGGCGATTCAGCGTGGCGCGCCTTGCCTTCGGTGGCGTGCTGGCGCTCACGGGCCTGGTCATCATGGCCACCCGCGGTCGGTCGCTCGCCGCGATCTGGGACATCGGCGCTGCCGTGCTCGCCGTCCTCGCGGGCGTCGCCCTGATCGCCGCCCCGTGGGCGCTGCGCTTCTGGTCGGACCTGCGTCACGAGCAGGCCGAGCTGGCCAGGGCGACCGAGCGCGCCGACATCGCCGCCCACCTGCACGACTCGGTGCTGCAGACGCTGGCCCTGATCCAGCGCAAGGCCGGCGACGCGGGTGCCGTGACCCAGCTGGCCCGCGCCCAGGAGCGCGAGCTGCGCTCGTGGCTGTATGCCGGCCCCGCCGACTCCGACGCGACGCTCGCCACCGCGGTGGTCGAGGCGGCGCACGAGGTCGAGGACCTGCACGGCACCCCCATCGAGGTGGTGTCGACGGGTGACCGTCCGCTCGACGACGGTGGACAGGCCCTCGTGCGGGCCGTGCGGGAGTCCCTGCTCAACGCCGTCCGCCACGGCGCCCCGCCGGTGTCGCTCTACCTCGAGGTCGGCCCGTCGGGGGTCGAGGCCTTCGTGCGCGACCACGGTCCGGGCTTCGAGGTCGGCGAGATCCCGGAGGACCGGCTCGGCGTCCGCCAGTCGATCCTGGGCCGGATGGAGCGCCACGGCGGTGCTGCCAAGGTCCGTCGGCTCGAGCACGGCACCGAGGTCAGCCTCACCCTGCCCCCCGACCTGCGCCCGGCTCAACCCGTGCCTGACACCGACCAGCCGACGAACGTCCAGCCTGCAGTGGAGGAAACCCGTGAACACGCCTGAGAAGAAGCCCGTCGAGGTCGTCCTCGTCGATGACCACCGCATGTTCCGGTCGGGGGTCAGGGCCGAGCTCGGGCAGGCGGTGACGATCGTCGGCGAGGCACCCGACGTCGACGCGGCGATCGCCGTGATCCGGCAGGTCAAGCCGCCGGTCGTGCTGCTCGACGTCCACCTGCCCGGGGGCAACGGGAACGGTGGCATCGACGTCATCCACGGCTGCAAGGGCCTGGAGACCGCAGACGGCCAGCCCGTGCGGTTCCTGGCGCTGTCGGTCTCGGACGCCGCGGAGGACGTCATCGCCGTCATCCGCGCCGGTGCCCGGGGCTACGTCACCAAGACCATCAGCGCCACCGACCTGACGCGGGCCATCCAGCGGGTGGCCGACGGCGACGCGGTGTTCTCCCCGCGCCTGGCCGGGTTCGTCCTCGACGCGTTCGGCGCCGCCGCCGGTGAGGTCGCCCAGGTCGACGAGGAGCTCGACCGGCTCTCGGCCCGCGAGCGCGAGGTGATGCGGCTGATCGCCCGCGGCTACCAGTACAAGGAAGTCGCCAAGGAGCTGTTCATCTCGGTCAAGACCGTCGAGACCCACGTGTCGTCGGTGCTGCGCAAGCTCCAGCTGTCGTCCCGTCACGAGCTGACCGCCTGGGCGATGGGGCGACGCCTCCTCTGACGTGGGGCTACGGGGTGACGTCGTCGGTGCCGCCACCGGTGCCGGCGGCCCGGGCGCTGGGACCACCGCGTCCGGTCGTGCGGGGGTCGACGTAGCCACCTGCGGGCGGCACCATCTCGGCCCGCACGCCCAGCAGCCGGATCGGCCGGTCGTCGTCGAGGGCCGCGAGCAGGTCGAGCGCGGTCTGGGCGATGACCTCGGCGTCAAAGGTGGGCTCGGCCAGCTTGCGCACCCGGTTCGTGGTGAAGAACGGCGCGAACCGCACCTTGAGGAACACCCGCTGGCAGGCCCGCCCCTCGCGGCGGATGTCCTCGACCACCTGGGCTGCGAGCAGGCGCACTGCGTCAGCGACCTCGGCAGGCTCGACGAGGTTGGTCTGGTAGGTGGTCTCCCGACCGTGCGCCCGCGCGATCCACGGGGTGTCGTCGACCGTCGCCGAGCTCACGCCCCGCCCGAGCCGGCCGTAGTGCGGGCCCATCGACGGGCCGAACTCCGCCACCAGGGTCGCCTCGTCGGCCTCGGCCAGGTCGCGCACCGTCTCGTAACCGTGGGCGGCCAGCCGTTGCGAGATCTTCGACCCCACGCCCCACAGGGCGATCGTCGGCCGGGCGCCCATCACCTCGAACCAGTTGTCCCGGGTGAGGACGTAGACCCCACGGGGCTTGCCGAAGTCGGTGGCGATCTTGGCGCGCACCTTGGTGTCGCCCACCCCCACCGAGCAGTGCAGGTCGGTCGCCTCCAGCACGGCCGCCCGGATCGCCTGGGCGTAGGCGACCGGGTCGTCGGTCGTGACGCCCACGAACGCCTCGTCCCAGCCGAGCACCTCGACGACCGCACCCGGCATCCCGCGGAGCGTCTCCATCACGCGTGCGGACGCCTCCTCGTAGGCCGGCCCGTCGACCGGGAGGAAGACCGCCTCCGGGCAGCGCCGCACCGCCACCTTGAGCGGCATACCGGAACGGATCCCGAACTCCCGCGCCTCGTAGGACGCCGTCGACACCACGGCGCGCTCGGTCGGGTCGCCGCGGCCACCGACGACGAGGGGCACCCCGGCCAGCTCGGGGTGGCGCAGGATCTCGACAGCGGCGATGAACTGGTCCATGTCGACGTGCAGCACCCACGGCCGGGCCACGGGTTCGGCGCGCTCGGTCGGCTCCGTCGTCACATCACCATCCTGCCCTGAGCGGGTGACAGCGTGCCGGTGTCAGGGCACGAGCAGCAGCTTGCCGGTGGTCCGCCGGGCTTCGAGGTCGTCGTATGCCGCAGCGGCGTCAGCGAGCGGGTAGCGGCCGCCCACCTCGACGACGAGCCGTCCGGCCGCGATGTCGCCCAGCACTGAGGCGCCGCGCTCGAGCAGCTCCTCTCGGGTCGCGGTGTAGCTGCCGAGGGTGGGGCGGGTGAGGAACAGCGACCCGGCGGCGTTGAGCCGCTGGATGTCGAAGGGCGGCACCTGTCCACTGGCGGCCCCGAACAGCACCAGCATCCCGCGCGGCCGGAGCGACGACAGCGACGCGTCGAAGGTCGCCTTGCCGACACCGTCGTACGCGACATCGACGCCGGCCCCGCCGTTGGCCTCGCGCACCTGGCCGGCCAGGTCGTCGGCCTCGCGGTAGTTGATCACGGCGTCAGCGCCGAGCCCGCGGGCGATCTCGAGCTTGTCGGGCGAACCCGCCGTCGCGATCACCCGACCGCCCTTGGCCTTGACCATCTGGACGAGCAGCTGGCCGACCCCGCCCGCCGCCGCGTGGACCAGCGCCGTGGTGCCCGGCCCCACGGCATACGTGGAGTTGACGAGGTAGTGCGCGGTCATGCCCTGCAACATCGCCGCCGCCGCGACGTCGAGCTCGACGCCGTCGGGCACCGGCACCAGGCTGTCGGCCGCCCGGTTGGCCACGGAGGCGCCCGCGCCGAGGCCTGAGCCCCACGCGACCCGGTCGCCGACGGCGACGTCACTGACAGCGGACCCGACGGCCAGGACGGTGCCGGCGCCCTCGGAGCAGGACACGAACGGCGTCGAGAGGGGGTAGACACCCTGACGCTGGTAGACGTCGACGAAGTTGACGCCGACAGCCGCGACCTCGACCTGTACCTCGCCCGCTCCAGGGGGTGCGACCTCCACGTTGCGGACCTCGAGGACCGAGGAGTCGCCCGTGCGGGGGACGACGAGGGCGCGGGCAGAAGCGTCGGCAGGGGTCGCGTCAGAAGCCATGCTCCGACCCTACGTCCTGCCTCCCGGCCGAGGCCGGGAGGCAGGACGAGGCGGACGAGCAGCCGTCTAGGAGAGCGACTTCTGGTAGGCGACCATGGCCTTGAGCGGAGGCTTCACCGCGTAGGCCTGGGCCAGCTGCGCGGAGTCGACGAACCACAGGTGGGTCATCGCCCCGGACGTCCGCAGCGTCGTCCCGGCGGCGCAGGCGCCGTTGACCGGCTTGAGCTTCGCCAGACCGCCGCCGGTGCAGGCCTCGTGGGTGTGCCAGCGGACGTAGGGCTGGTAGCTCGTCGGCGGAGCCTTCTTCTCCGCCGTGAACATCACCCCGACGAGGGTGAACTTCCCGTCCGCGTTGCGACGGTAGATGAGGGTTTCCGGGGCGCTCGGGTCGAGGACCTTGCCGTCGGTGCGGTTGGCGGGGTTGGGCACGTGCACGGCGCCCTTGTCGCGGGCCTCCTTGCCGAGGGCGGCGAGCTTCTTCTGCTTGCGGTTCCAGGCAGCCTGCACGTCGAACCCGGCCTTGGTCGCGGCGGCTGGGTCCCGGTAGGCCGTCGTCGCCGCGATGGTCCTCGCCAGGAGGTCCTTGGCGGCCGCCGTCTGGGCCGGCGTGGCCGACGCGGTGTCGGGCAGGTTCGGCACGTCGGAGTGGTCGTGGGCGGCGCTCGCGGCGTCCGTGTCGCCGTGGTCGTGGCCCGGCGCTGCGATCGCCGCGCCGCTCGCGACCAGCGTGAGGGCGGCGACGGCGCCCGTGAGTGCGGCCGCCCTGCGCGGTGTCGACGGAGTCGTGAGGCGGGCCGGTGCCCAGGCGGTGGCGGCGACGGCAGCCAGCCCCGCGCTGAGCACCTCCAGTGCGACGCAGACGGTGTCCGCGACGCCCACTGGCTCGGCGACGCCGGCTCCGGGCCCGAACGGCAGGCCGCTGGTGCGCGACACCGCCCAGACCAGCACCAGCGCCACCGAGCCCCCGGCCCCCCCCAGGAGGACGCGTCGGGACGACGCGCGCGACCAGCACCACAGCGCCCACCCGAGCTGGGCAGCAGCCGAGACGAGGAAGAACAGGCCCGCGGCCCACCACTCCTGGAAGTGGTCGGCGCTGACCCCGACATGGATGAGCGCGGCGCCCACGGTGAGCAGCGCTGCGCAGCGGATGAGGAGGGTTCGTGTGTCCATGGGGCCGACCATGGCCTGCCGATGTGCGAGCGGCGTGACCGCAGTGTTCGGGGAGTGTTCGGGTTCGGCCACGACCGGGCACCGATTGCCCGGTATGCCGCGGGGCTGCTTGCCGTCGCACCCTCGCGTCGGCGACGGTTGCGCCATGACCACAGCCTCGTCGGGTGCGACCCCGGGGACCTCACGCGTGCTCCTCGTCGAGGACGAGCCCGCCCTCGCCGAGCTCGCCCGCCTCTACCTGGAGCGCGACGGGCACCGCGTGGACGTCGTGGGCGACTCCGACGCGGCGCTCGCCGCGCTGGAGCGCCGCGACCACGACCTGGTGCTGCTCGACATCGGCCTGCCCGGCAGTGTCGACGGGATCGAGGTCTGCCGCCGCATGCGGGCCGGCGACGACTGGACACCGGTCATCTTCGTGACCGCCCGGGACGACGAGGTCGACCGGATCATCGGCCTCGAGCTCGGCGCGGACGACTACGTCACCAAGCCCTACTCGCCGCGAGAGCTCGCCTCCCGCGTGCGCGCCCTGCTGCGCCGACAACAGCGCGCTGCGCAGTCGGCGGGCGAGCGCCCGCGGTCGCTCGCGGTCGGCCCGCTGGTCCTCGAGACCGACACCCGGCGTGGGCGTCTCAATGACCGCCCGTTGCCTTTGACGACGACGGAGTTCGACCTGCTCGCCCACCTCATGGCCAGGCCCGGCCGGGTCTACACACGGGGCGAGCTGCTGATGGCGGTGTGGGACTACCCGGCCGATGACCCGACCCGCACGGTCGACGTCCACATCGCCCAGCTGCGCGCCAAGCTCGGTGACGACAGCCCGATCCGCACCGTGCGCGGCGTCGGCTACAGCGTCGAGCGACCGTGACCGGCAGGGGCTCGCTGGAGCGGCGCACCACCGCCCTGATGGCGGTCGTCGTCACCATCGCCGTCGTCGTGGCCGGTCTGGTGACGGTCGGCCTGGTCCGTGGGGCAGCGCAGGACGAGGCGCGAAAAGCATTGCGCAGCAAGGCCGATCTCGTGAGTGCAGTCCTCGAGGCGAGTCGCCCCGTCGACATCGCACCCGCCCTGCGGGTCGTCCGCCAGCAGGACACCCCTGTCGCCTGGGAAGGCCCCGGCGGGCGGCTGGCTGGCGACGCGCTGGCCCGCGCGGCATACACCCAGCTGCCGCAGGCGCAGCGGACGCTCAGCGGGTCGCACACCCTGCGCATCGACAGCCGGCAGGTGCTCGTGGAGGTGCGGCCGTTGTCCACCGGCGCGACGGTGGTGTTCGCCCAACGGGCCAGCCTCGCCACGGGCCAGAGCCTCCAGCTGCTCAACCGCGTGCTGCTGGCGCTGGTGATCGGGCTGGTGCTCGCGGTCCTGGCGTCGGTCCTCTTCGCACGGCGGCTGGCCGCCCCGCTGCGCAGCACTGCGGCTGCGGCCCACCGCATGGCGTCCGGGGAACGGTCGGTGCGCGTGGTGCCTGAAGGGCCCGCCGAGGTCGCCGAGACCGGGGAGTCGCTGAACGCGCTCGCCGAAGCCCTCGAACACAGCGAACGCCGGCAGCGCGAGTTCCTCCTGTCGGTCTCGCACGAGCTGCGCACGCCGCTGGGGGCGGTCAAGGGGTTCGCCGAGGGACTGCAGGACGGCGTCATCACCGGTGCCGCCGTGCCCGCCGCAGGTCGCACGATCGTGGCCGAGTCGGCCCGGCTGGAGCGGCTCGTGGCCGACCTGCTCGACCTCGCGAGGCTGGGGGCGGACGACTTCCGGTTCGACGCGGTGCCACTCGACCTGCGCGACGTCGTCGACCAGGCCGCCGAGGTGTGGGACGAGCGCTGTCGTCGCGAGGGCGTCCGGTTCGTCCTCGAGCGCCCGACTGGTCCCGTGCCGGTCCGCACCGACCCGGTGCGGGTCCGCCAGGTGATCGACGGGCTGGCCGAGAACGCCCTGCGGGTGACCGAGACCGGGGCGCCGCTGGTGATCGCGCTGCGGACCGAGGGAGACCGCGCCGTGCTCGAGGTGCGCGACGGAGGTCCGGGGCTGACGGCTGACGACATGGCGGTCGCCTTCGAGCGGTCCGCGCTCTACCAGCGCTATCGCGGGGTGCGCCGCGTCGGCACCGGTCTCGGGCTCGCCCTCGTCAAGGCACTCGTCGACGGGCTCGGTGGCACGGTCGCGGTGCAGGAAGCGGCGGCCGAGGGCGGCACCTGCTTCCGGGTCGAGCTGCCGCTCGGGTGAGCCGGTGTCGGCGGGACGGGGTCTCTCGTCCTGACGGGTCAGGCCCCGGTGGTGATCCAGTAGCGCCGCTTGCCGCGCAGCTCCCCCTCGAACTCCCCGCCGTTCGCTTCGATGGTTCGTGCTGACGCCACGTTGTCGAGGTCGCAGGTCACCAGCAACCTCGGTATGCCGCGTGCGGCGGCCAGCGGGATGACCTGCCGCAGCGCGTCGCCGGCGAAACCCCGGCGACGGGCGCTGGGGCGAACGCCGTAGCCGATGTGCCCTCCCACGCTCGCGAGCATCGGGTGGTCGATGCTGTGGCGCAGCGAGATCGCACCGACGAACTCGTCCGGCTGGTGCGGGTCCGCCATCCACCAGTGCGTGGCAGGGGTCCAGCCCGGCGGACGCTGGCCGCTCTCCTCGGCGTCGCCGACCCGGTTGGCGACCAGGCGGGGGAACTCCGCGGAGTCCTCCAAGCCTTCGCGGGTGAAGACCACCCCCGGGAAGTCGCCTTCGGCCGGCCAGTTCACGATGCCGTCGTGCACCTCCTGGCCGGCGGCCCGGAACTCGTCGGCCGCGGCGAGGAAGGACCGGTGGAACCGCACGTGCGGAGTGGCCAGCAGCACCACGCTCAGTCCTGACCCAGCCGCGCGACAGCGGTGTCGAGCATCGCCTCGGTGAGCTTGCCGGTGAAGGTGTTCTGCTGGCTGACGTGGTAGCTGCCGACGAGCCGGACCGTGCGTCCCTCAGGAGTGGTCAGCACGGCCTCCGCTGCATGCCCGAACCGGGGCTTGGGCCGCGGGACGTCCCAGCCGAGCCGTCGCGCGCTGCCGAGGGCTGCGTCCCAGGCGATCGACCCGAGCGCCAGCATCGACCGCAACCGTGGTGCCGCGAGCTCGAGGTCGCGGTCGAGCCAGTGCGCGCAGGTGGCCTTCTCGACGGTCGTGGGTTTGTTGGCGGGTGGCGCGCAGCGGACCGCCGCGATGATCCGCATCCCTCGGAGCGTCAGTCCGTCGCCGCTGGCGATGGACTGCGGCTGGCTGGCGTACCCGGCACGGTGCAACGCGGCATACAGCCAGTCACCCGAGCGGTCGCCGGTGAACATGCGGCCGGTGCGGTTGGTGCCGTTGGCGGCCGGCGCGAGCCCGACAACGAGCACCTCCGCCTCGGGGTCGCCGAAGCCCGGGCCCGGCCTGCCCCAGTAGGGCTGGTCGGCAAAGGCAGCCCGGCGCCCTTGTGTCGCAACGGTTTCGCGCCACTCGACGAGGCGCGGACACGCGCGGCAGACGGTGATCCGTGCATCGAGCTCGGCGGTGTCGGGTGCCGTGCAGGCCAGCGCATCGACCTGAGCGGCGGTGCGGGCCATCGGGGTGGCCGCCGATGCCGGGTCGCCCGGCCAGCCGCTCCCCGGCGGCACGGGCGACTCGAACCGCTCACCGGTGACGGGGTGCGGGTCGACGTCCGACATCAGCGCGGCACGACGGTCTCAGGCGTTCTCGGTCTTGGGCGCGGCGGCGAGGGCGGCGTTGAGCGCGTCGGCCTGACCGCGGAGCATCAGGCCGAAGGTCAGGGCGAGCCCGTCTCCCTCGACCGGCCAGATGGTGAGGGTCGACATGACGCCGCGCTTGTAGTCCACGCGGTCGATGTCCTGGCGCGAGATCGCCGCGGTCACGGTGGACGTGGGTCGCATCGCCTTGTTCTTGCCGAGGCACAGGAAGCGGTCGGACGTCAGGACCGCGAAGCCCTCGGACCGGGCGGCGGCGCGGGCGTTGACCCGCTGGTTCAGCTCCCGGGCTGCTCCGGCGATCCGCCCCTGCTCGGCCGGGACCCCCGTGATGATGGCCTGGACGGCGAGCTGGATCTGCTCGCCCTCGCCCAGCGTGCTCCCGATGGCGTCCTCGACTCGTGCGACCTGCTTGTCACGCATGACACTCCCCTTTGACTGCTTCGATTGTGGCGGGTCAGCGGGGCTCGGCCCCGGTGATCCCGGCAGAGGGTATCGGGACAACACCCCGAAAAGGGGCGAAACGCCACGTCCGGACCTCGGTGGGGGCCAGCTCAGGTCGGCACCCAGTAGCGCCGCGTGCCGTTGCGGGAGTCCTCGTACACGCCGCCGTTGGACTCGATGGCCCGACGGGACCCTTCGTTGGACTCGAGGCAGGTCACCAGGACGCGGTCGAGCCCGAGGTCCTGCCGCGCCACGGGGAGGGCCAGCCGCAACGCCGCGGTGGCGTGGCCGCGCCGTCGCGCAGACGGGCGGATGCTGTAGCCGATGTGGCCGCCCTCGCGCAGCAGGAACGGGGTCAGCTCGTGGCGCAGGGCCAGCGAGCCGACGTAGCCGTCCTCGTCGTCGACGACCCAGAAGAAGTGGCACGCCGTCCACGCCGACCGCCGGGGTGTGTCCTCGTCGCGGGCTGCGACCCGCTGCGCCACGAACCTGGCGAACTCGGCGGGGTCGGCCAGGCCCGCGCGGGTGAACGCGTAGCCGGCGTATCCCGGCTCGGCCGGCTGGGCGAGGTCGCCATCACCGTCGCGCTGCTCCCCGGACCGGGCCCACTCGTCCGACGCGGCCAGGTAGCCGGCCTGGTAGCGGACGTGGGGGTCGACGAGCCGGGTCATTGCCCTGACGCTAGCCCGGGTGCCCACCGCCCTCCACGGGATATGGGGCTGTCGCCCGCGGCACGTAGGCTGGGACCAAATGAGCACGCTCTTCGACGACCTTGCGCCCTTCGACAAGCACCGTCCCTCTGATCCGAGTTCCGGCCCACGGCCGAGCGCTGCGGCGGCTCGCGCGACCGCCGTCGACGACCGTGGGGTGCCCACGTGGGCCCAGGCGGCAGCGGAGGGGCGCGGCCCCGATGACGGCGACTCGCACAGGGCCGACCCGGATACCCTGCTCGAGGGACTCAACCCGCAGCAGCGCGAGGCGGTCCTGCACGAAGGCGGCCCGCTCCTCATCGTCGCCGGAGCCGGCTCGGGCAAGACCCGCGTCCTCACCAACCGGATCGCCTACCTGCTGGCCGCCCGGGGGGTCCAGCCCGGCCAGGTGCTGGCCATCACCTTCACCAACAAGGCCGCGGCCGAGATGCGCGAGCGCGTCGCCGCCCTCGTGGGGCCGCGGGCCAAGGCGATGTGGGTCATGACGTTCCACTCGGCGTGCGTGCGCATCCTGCGCCGAGAGGCCGCCAAGGTCGGGCTCAAGTCGACCTTCTCGATCTACGACGCCGCCGACAGCCAGCGGCTCATGGCGATGGTCATGCGTGACCTCGACCTCGACCCGAAGCGCTACCCGCCCCGCTCGTTCAGCCACCAGGTCTCCAACCTCAAGAACGAGCTGGTCGACGAGGAGACCTTCGCCTCGCGGGTCGGGGAGGGCACCCACCAGGAGCGGATGCTCGCCGAGGCCTACACCGGCTACCAGCGCCGGCTGCGCCAGGCCAACGCCCTCGACTTCGACGACCTCATCATGACGACGGTCAACATCCTCCAGGCCTTCCCCGACGTCGCCGAGCACTACCGGCGACGGTTCCGCCACGTACTGGTCGACGAGTACCAGGACACCAACCACGCCCAGTACCAGCTCGTGCGCGAGCTGGTGGGTGGTGTCGCGGGCAGCCCCGGTATGCCGGTCGGCGACGGACCCGCGGTCGAGCCGGCCGAGCTCGTGGTGGTCGGCGACGCCGACCAGTCGATCTATGCCTTCCGTGGCGCGACGATCCGCAACATCGTGGAGTTCGAGGAGGACTACCCGACGGCGCGGACCATCCTGCTCGAGCAGAACTACCGCTCCACCCAGACCATCCTGCAGGCCGCGAACGCGGTCATCGCCAAGAACCCCGAGCGCCGCAAGAAGAACCTCTGGACCGACAGCGGCAACGGCGCGGCGATCATCGGCTACGTCGGCGACAACGAGCACGATGAGGCCGCCTTCGTCGCCAAGACGATCGACGAGCTCGGTGACTCCGCCGGGGTGAAGCCCAAGGACGTCGCGGTGTTCTACCGCACCAACGCCCAGTCGCGCGCGCTCGAAGAGGTCTTCGTGCGGGTCGGCCTGCCCTACAAGGTGGTCGGCGGCACGCGGTTCTACGAGCGCCGTGAGGTCAAGGACGCGCTCGCCTACCTGCGCGTCATCTCCAACCCCACCGACACGGTCAACCTGCGGCGCATCCTCAACACGCCCAAGCGCGGCATCGGCGACCGCGCCGAGGCCTGCGTGGCGGCCCTCGCCGAGCGGGAGCGCATCCCGTTCATCGCGGCCCTCGGTCGACCCGAGGACGCGCCCGGCATCGCCTCCCGTTCGGTCGCGGCGATCAAGGGCTTCACCGGGCTGCTCGAGCAGCTGGGCCAGATCCACGCCGACGACGAGCAGGGAGTCGGTGCACTGCTCGAGGCCGTGATCGACAAGTCGGGCTACCTCGCCGAGCTGCGGGCCAGCCACGACCCGCAGGACGAGACCCGCGTCGAGAACCTCGCCGAGCTCGTCGCCGTGGCCCAGGAGTTCGACGAGACCCGCGCCTCCACGGGCGAGGTGGCCTCGCTCGAGGACTTCCTCGAGCAGGTCTCACTCGTGGCCGACGCCGACGAGATCCCCGACTCCGAGGAGGCCGAGGACCTCGGAGTGGTCACCCTGATGACCCTCCACACCGCCAAGGGCCTGGAGTTCCCCGTCGTCTTCCTCACCGGCATGGAGGACGGCACGTTCCCGCACCTGCGCGCGCTGGGCGACCCCAAGGAGCTCGAGGAGGAGCGTCGGCTCGCCTACGTCGGGATCACCCGCGCCCGCGAGCGGCTCCACCTGTCGCGGGCCGCGGTCCGTTCGGCGTGGGGTGCCCCGCAGTACAACCCCGCCAGCCGCTTCCTCGACGAGATCCCGCCCGAGCTGGTCGAGTGGCAGCGGGCCGAGGCGGCCACCACCACGCGCCGCCCCGGACTGCCCGCGGTCGCGACCCTGGCGGCGCGTCCCGGGGTGCGTTCACCCGGCAACCGCCCGCTGATCGCGCTCCACCCGGGCGACAAGGTCACCCACGACAGCTACGGCATGGGCACCGTCGTGAAGACCGAGGGCGAGGGCGACAAGACGCAGGCCCACGTCGACTTCGGTGGCGACACCGGCGTCAAGCGGTTCCTGCTCCGCTACGCCCCGCTCGAGAAGCTCTGACGCGGCATACCGAAAGGCGCCCCGGAGGGCGCCTGGTGTGGAGCGGGTTGGTGTGGTGGTGCGGGTCGGCTACTGCAGGCCGTGGTTGTGCAGCCACGGGGCGGGGTCGATTGCCGCGCCGCCGTCGGGGTGGATCTCGAGGTGCAGGTGGGGCCCGGTCGAGTGGCCGGTGTTGCCGGAGAGCCCGACCAGGTCGCCGGGGGCCAGCTCCTGGCCGACCACGGCATCGATCTGGCTCATGTGGCCGTACACGGAGACCGTGCCGTCCCAGTACTCGATCTCGACCTTGTTGCCGTAGCCGCCCTCGACGCCGGCGAAGATCACCGTGCCGGTCGACATCGACCCGATGCGGGTGCCGACGGGGGTGGCGAAGTCGTTGCCCTCGTGCATACGGCCCCAGCGCCACCCGAAGCCGGAGGTGAAGGTCGCGCCCTTGATCGGGAGCAGCCACTTCTCGCGGGCCTTGCGGTCGGCCTCGGCCTTCTTGAGCGCTGCGGCCAGCGCACGCTTCTTCGCAACCGTCTTGCGCTCGGCGGTGCGGGCGATGCGGGCCGCCTCCAGGACGCGAGCCTGTGCGGCGGTGGCCTGCACCTCGCGCTGCTGGGACGCCTCGATCCGCTCGTACCGTGCGTTCGCCGCGTCGGTCGCCTTCGCCTTGGCCGTGGCCCCCGTGAGGTCGAAGTACGCCGGTGACGACTCTGCGACGGTTGCCCCCGTGGCCGTCACGACCAGTGCCGCCGCGGCAGCGCTCGGAAGGAGGTAGCCGCTCTTGGCGAAGCGGACACCTCTTCGAGGCGCACGGTGACGGCCCGGGGCGCGGTGACGGCCCGAGTAGGAAGCGTTGCTCACAGAATGAAAACCTTGCGTGCGGGGGGACACGGAAGCACAGAGGTTAGCGTGATCACTTCGTTATCCAAAATCGTTCCGGTGATTTTGCTGCGCGTTTCGCGCCGAAAGGCCCGAACGGCTGACCTCACGGCGTCCGTCGCCGCAGCTCGGTGACGCCCGGCGTCAGGGTGTGGCCCTCGGAGTCGAGGTGGGCCAGCGTGCTGGAGATGCCGTGCACGACGCTGCCGATGATGGGCAGCGACATGTGCCCCACGCCGTGCAGGTCGATGTTGCGGGCCTGGAGGTCAGGGTGGGTGAGCGCGGCGTTGCGTTGCGGGAACACCATCTGGTCGAGGTCGGACCAGTAGACGACGAACCGGGTGCGGCAGTCCGGCACCGGCTGGTCGAGCTCGCGCATCAGCCCGCTGCCGGGCCGCAGCTGACGGGTCAGCTGGTTGTGCCACCCGTATGCCGTGTAGGTGCCCTGGTGGGGCGTGCCCAGCGTCACCAGGGTGTGGACCCGCTCGTCACCACCGAGCCGGGTCACGTAGTAGCGCGCGATCAGCCCACCCATCGAGTGGCCCACGACGTGGATCCGCTCGTAGCCGGTCTCGGCGACGAGGGCCTCGACCTCCTCGGCGAGCTGGGCGGCGGCGACCCGGACGTCCGCCGTGAAGGGCGAGTAGTTCATGCTCGTGACGCGACCGAAGCCGCGTCGGCGCAGGCCCAGGCGCAGCAGCGTGAAGATCGACCGGTTGTCGACCATGCCGTGCACCAGCAGGATCGGCGTGCCCGCGGCCTCGACGTCGGAGATCAGGAGCCCGCGCTGGATGGGCGGCAGGTGCTCGACGCGGAAGCCGAGCTGGCTGTCGCTGCCGTGCCGGCCGATCAGGCCCCACGGGTAGAGCGCGAGGTGCGTGGTCACCCAGGCTGCCTCGACGGCTGCCCCGACGGCCCCGGTCGGGGTGGCCAGCGCCTTGGCGGCCCCGCCGACGATGTCGCCGGCCAGGACGGTCGCCGTCCGCACCCCGCGAGTGGCTCGGGCGAGGGGGCCCGGGCGTGCCTCGTCACCCGACGGGCGCCGCTTCGCTGCGGCAGGTCGGCGAGGGCGCGGGACGCTCTGCGACATCCCACTGAACCTAGTGGGTGAAACGACCACTTTCGAGCGTTGTGGCGCAACTGACACGCGTGTCCGGGTGGTGTGCGCCACCCGGAGAACCTGACTGACCTCCGGAGTGGCTAGTCTGCGGCCATGACTGACTCTCCTCTGCGCGTCGTCGTGGCCAAGCCCGGACTCGACGGCCATGATCGTGGCGCGAAGGTGGTGGCCCGGGCCCTGCGTGACGCAGGCATGGAGGTCGTCTACACCGGCCTGCACCAGACGCCCGAGCAGATCGTGGAGGCCGCGATCCAGGAGGACGCCGACCTCGTCGGGCTGTCGGTGCTGTCCGGCGCGCACATGACGCTCTTCGCCAAGGTGATGGAGCTGCTGAAGGAGCGGGACGCCACCGACATCGTGGTCTTCGGCGGCGGGATCATCCCCGAGGCCGACATCCCGGAGCTGGAGAAGATCGGGGTGGCCAAGGTCTTCACGCCCGGAGCCACGACCACCGACATCGTCGCCTGGGTGCGCGGCGCCGTCCGACCGGAGTAGCTCCGCCCCGCGGGGCGGACCCAGCGCGACGAGGAGAGGGACCGGGCWGCTGCCCGGTCCCTCTCCTCGTCCTGTCGTCGTGGCTACCGCAGGGCTCCGTACTTCCGGACGATCGCGCTGCGCGCCCACTTCTGTCCCAGTCCCCAGGTGTCTCCGGCGAGCACGAGGGCCAGGACCACGACGCTGACAGCGCCGATGACGTGGTCGTCGATGACCGGGTTGTTCTCCAGCGGCAGCGACGCCGCCCACATCAGCGCGTACATCAGGGCGCCCGCGGCTGCGGCGATCCGCATCCCGATGCCCAGGGTCAGGGCGGCTCCGATTCCGAGCAGGCCGGCCATGAACAGCCAGTCCGCCACGGGTGAGCCGGCCATGCCGTTGAAGAAGCCCTTGAACGGGTTGTCGGCGGGGACGCCGAACTTCAGGAAGCCGGTCGTGGGGCTGCCGCCGTTGATCCAGGCAGCTGGCCCGAAGCGGTCCGCAACACCGGTCTCATCGTTCATCCCGGTGTGGAAGCCCAGGGCGAACAACTTGTCGACGAAGGCCCACAGGAAGGTGAGGCCGAAGGCGACCCGCAGCACCGCAAGCGCCCGGCGGGCCATGGAGTGGGTCACCACGTCATGCTCTACGAGCACGTCGAGCTGGGGGTGGCGCTGGATCGTGGTCATGGCAGTTGCCTCCTTGAGTGGGCCGGTCGGCCCGGTTGTCTGCACCTCCATGCTCGATCCCTCGTGGTGGCCGTGACAGGGCCCTTGGTCCTGCCGTTATGCCGTCGGCGAACCCGCCTTCCTCCGGTGCCGAGACGCGCCTAGCGTGAGCCCATGAGCACCGCGCCGACCCTGCGACTGGTGTCCCACCCGAGCCCCGACCCGACTCCTGCCGACGCGCGCCATACCGAAGTCCTTCACCCAGAACCGCTGTGGCGTGAGGTCGTGGGGGCGCGACTGCGGCACCTGAGGCGCCGGCGTGGTCTGACCCTGGTCGAGGCCGCTGCCCTCGCCGGGATCTCACCGCAGTACCTCTCCGAGGTCGAGCGCGGCCGCAAGGACCCGTCGTCCGAGGTGCTCGCGGCGATCACCGGCGCCCTCGGCGAGCCGCTCGTCGAGGTCACCCACCTCGCCACGCTCGACCTGCGCCGCCAGCACAGTGGGCTGGCGGCGCCCCCTCCCGGCGAGATCCGGCTCTCGGCCTAGGCCTCGACCGGCGACCGGTAGGACACCAGCCGGTCGACCAGTCCGTACTCCACCGCCGCCTCGGGCGTGAAGATCCGGTCCCGGTCGGTGTCACGGCGCAGCGTCTCCAGCGGTTGCCCGGTGTGGTGGGAGAGCACCCGCTCCGCCTCCGCGCGCAACCTGATCACCTCGTCCGCCTCGAGGATGAGGTCGGGTATGGCGCCCTGGCTGCGGGCCGAGGGCTGGTGCAGCAACACGCGTGCGTGGGGCAGGATGCTGCGCTTTCCCGGGGCTCCGGCGGCGAGCAGGATCGCGGCGGTGGAGCAGGCCTGGCCGATGCAGGTCGTGGCGATCGGCGCCCGGACGAACTCCATCGCGTCGTAGACCGCGAAGGTCGCCGTGAGGGAACCACCGGGGGAGTTGATGTAGAGGTCGATGGGCTGTTCGGCGTCCTCGGACTCGAGGTGCAGGATCTGGGCGATCAGCGCGTTGGACACCCCGTCGTCGATCTCGGTGCCGAGGTAGACGATCCGCTCACTGAGCAGGTGGCTGTAGACGTCCATCACCCGGTCACCCCGGGGATGGGTGCGGATGACGTTCGGGATCGTGTAGGTGCTCACTGCGCGCTCCCGAGTCCGGTGCGGGCGACCCGTCTGGGTCGGATGCTGTCGAGCGAGTCGAGGATGCCGTCGACGAAGCCGTAGTCCAGCGCCTGCTCTGCGGAGTACCAGCGGTCGCGCGCGGAGTCCTCGCGGATCCGCTCGATCGGCTGGCCGGTGTACTCGGCGATCAGGCCGAGCACGGTCTCGACGGTGTGGCGCAGGTCGTCGGCCTGCAGCTCGATGTCGACGGCCGTGCCGCCGATGCCGGCCGACCCCTGGTGCATGAGGATGCGGGAGTGCCGCAGGGCGTAGCGCTTGCCGTGCGTCCCCGCCGTGAGGAGGAACTGGCCAGCGCTGCACGCGAGGCCCAGCGCGAGGGTCGACACGTCGTTGGGGATCAGCCGGATCGCGTCGTGGATCGCGAGCATGGCCGGCACGGAGCCACCGGGGGAGTTGATCCAGAGGCTGATGTCGGCCCGCGGGTCCTCGGCGGACAGCAGGAAGAGCTGCGAGCAGAGGCGCGTGCCGCCGTGGTCGTCGAGCTCGCCGTCGAGGACGATGATGCGCTGCTCGAGCAGCCGGGTGGTGAGGTGGTCGGACGGGGCGAGTGGGGAGCTGGTGGATTCGCGCATGGAGCCACCGTGGGACCGGCGGTCCCACGGTGGCCAGCGCTTGCTGCTGTGAGCAGAACCCCCACGGCACGGACCCCCTGCGCGCCTACGGCACGACCGGAATGCTGAGGGTTGCCGGCGCAGTGGGTGACGCGCGGACGGTGACGGGCTGCACGGCATACGCGTTCTTGTAGGCGGCGTCGGTGCTGGCGAGGACGAGCCGCAGGCGGTGCCCGGCCTCGACCCGGTGCACGATGGCCGGGAGCTCGATGTGCACCGGTTGGGTGACGTCGGCGACGCGCACCGGGCTGATCAGCTTGTGCACCAAGGTGATCGAGCCGTCAGGCGCCACGTCGTACAGCTTCGCGAAGACCTGGAGCTGACCACTGGGACCCGCAGACTGGGTCAGCGCAACAGTGGGCGACTCGAACCGGACGTCGAGCGTAGGGGCCCCCACGACGGTGAGCGGCTTGGTCAGCGCGGGTGTCGACCAGGCCCCGAACGTGCCGGGGCTGTCGAACGGGACGGTCAGGCCGTCGGGAAGGGCCACCTGCCCCTCGAGCCCGGACACCTCGGTGTAGGACGCGGGCGCTCCCAGTCCGGGGTTGGCCCAGGACGTCGACCCGGGCAGGACCGCCGACCGCGACGAGACGAGCTGGTCGGCTGCGGACAGGTACCAGCTGGCGCGGGTGCCGACGGGGTAGCTGCCGGCGCTGGCGTAGGCCGGGGCAGCGGTGCCGGTGTAGGGGACCCAGTCGCGGAAGTACGAGAAGCCGGGGCCGGTGCCGACCGACGACCCCTTGAGGTAGTGGTCGAACCAGTTCTTGATGCGCAGGCCGAGGTAGGTGTCCTCGATGTGCTCGCCGGTCAGGTCGAGCTCGCCGGGGGCCGCGCCGCTGTTGGCGCCGGTCCCTCCGGAGTGCCCCCACGACTGCCATGCCATCGTCACCGGGACGCCACGAGCCTTGAGCGACCGGTAGGTGGCGGTGGCCTCCTGGAGGTTGAACAACGTGTCGTTCTCGCCCTGGATGAGGAAGGTCGGCACCTTCACCCTGTCGATGTAGTGGCCCACGGACACGCGGTCGGTCAGCGCGGTGGTCGACGCCGTCGGGTAGCCGAGCGTGTCGAGCGTTGCCTTCGCGCGACAGGCCTCCAGCACGAAGTCGGGGCAACCGACGTTGCGGGCCGGGTCGATGGCTGCGCCCTGGAGGCCGTCGAGGATGCCGACGCCGAAGAACAGCCCGGCCCACCCGATCTTCTCCGTGCCGGGGTTGGAGCCCGCGTAGGTGACGCCACTCGTGAAGCTGGTGTTGTTGGGCGCAAGTGAGTAGCGCAGGTCGTTCCAGGTGATCAGGGGGACGAGCGTGTCGACTCGGGGATCCGTTGCGGCAGTGGCGAACTGGATCTGGCCACCGTACGAGCCGCCGATCATCCCCAGGCGCGGGTCGTGCGTCGCGGCGTTGTCGAGGACCGTGAAGTCGACCGCCACCGTCCCGGCTCCACCGGTCTGCCCGCCCACCGTCGAGGAGGTGTATGCCGCGGAGCCGGCTCCGCCGAGGAAGCTCACCAAGGAGGTCGCGGCCACACCGTCGACGCCCGGGTCGTCGAGCGAGATCTTGCACCCGCTGTCGGGGAAGCCGAGGCCGGTGTAGGACAGCACTGCATAGCCGCGCTTGGCGAACGCTGCGCCCAGCCCGGCCTGGTCGGCCTTGCTGCCGCCGAAGCCGTTGGTCGTGAGGATCGCCGGCACCCTGGCGGCGCGGCTCGCCGAGTGCGGCTTGTAGAGGTCGGCGTCGATGGTGCAGGTCTGCGGCTGGCCGAGGTCGTTCTTGCCGGCCGGCACCGTGAAGGTCAAGCCGGAGTAGGTGTCCACGCTGTCGAGCGGAGCGGCTGCCGTCAGCCTGGCCGGCGTTGCTGACGCGGCGGACGCCTCGGTGGCGACGAGTGGCAGGGCCAGGGCGGCGACCGCGAGGGCGGCGACGGGCCAGTGCTGGGACGAGGTGCGGCGCGACATCGAGCCTCCACGGTGGCGGGCGGGCCGGGGTGGCGCCGCTGCAGTGGGCTGACAACGACGGGGGAGGCCCTGCGGTTACGGTCGGCGACGGTGTCCGAATGGTGAGTTCTTGGGTCCAGCGGCTGGACGGACAGGAGAGCGCGGCGGCGCGGCGATGACGCGATCTTGGGCAACAGCAGAAGAAAGACCGGTGTGGAACGTGACATTTCGCAGGTTCCCACGCATTTGGTCAAGTCTTCGCAAGAAACATTGACCCGCGCTTCGAGCGACAGGTTAGGTCAGCACGGCGCGAAGCCCACGGCAACCCTGTGCCGCCCCTGGAGGGGGATCCCGCCGCCCCTCGTGCAGGAAACCAAACCTGCGCATGTCCGAGAAGAGGATTTCGTGATCCGACTGTCTACCGGCGCCGCACTGGGCGTCGCAGTCGCCGCGGCCGTGGCCACTCCACTGTCAGCTGCCTCAGCCTCCCCCCAGTCTGCGCCGACCCAGGCCTCGACCAGCGTCTCCGCCGCACAGGCGAATGCCGACAAGGACCATGCGGCGCTCGGCCTGTCCAAGGACGAAAAGCTGGTGGTGCGCAACGTCCTCACCGACGCCGACGGCACGCAGCACGTCCGCTACAACCGCACCTTCAAGGGCCTGCGCGTCGTGGGTGGCGACCTCGTCGTCGAGAAGTCCAAGGCGGGAGCGACCAAGGAGGTCCTCTACAACGCCAGTGGCAAGGTCGCTGTCACGTCGACCACTCCGTCGGTGACGAAGGCCAAGGCCCTGTCCGAGGGCAAGTCCGCCGGCAAGCAGACGCAGTCCCCGACCGGCGAGCTGGTCGTCTGGGCCGGTGGCGCGAAGCCCGTCCTGGCCTACGACGTGCTGGTGAAGAGCGTGCGGGCCGACCAGGTGCCCTCGCGGCTGCACACCCTCGTCGACGCCACGTCGGGTGCCACGCTGATCAGCTACGACGAGGTGCAGACCGGCACTGGCGACGGCATCTTCTACAACGCCACGCTCGAGACCAAGGCGCACACCGGCGGTGGCTACGAGCTCACTGACACCCATGGCAACAACACTCGCGACGCCCACAACCAGGGCGACCCCAACACCGGAGTCGGCCCGGCCGGTGACCTCTTCCTCGACTCGGACGACATCTGGGGCAACGGCGCCGTCTCGGACCGCGCTTCAGCCGCCGTGGACGCCCACTACGGGGCCACCACGACCTTCAACTACTACAAGAACATCCTGGGCCGCAACGGGATCTGGAACGACGGCCGCGGCGCCCCGTCCCGGGTCCACTTCGCCAACGCGATGGAGAACGCCTTCTGGGACGGCACGCAGATGTCCTACGGCGACGGGGCCGGCAACGCAGCCCCGCTGACCGAGATCGACGTGGCCGGCCACGAGATGTCCCACGGCGTCACCGAGAACACCGCCGGACTCGTCTACAGCGGCGACGCAGGCGGCCTCAACGAAGCGACGTCGGACATCTTCGGCACCGCCGTCGAGTTCTACGCCAACAACCCGAGCGACCCCGGCGACTACAACATCGGTGAGGAGATCGACATCAACGGCAACGGGACGCCGTTGCGCTACATGGACAAGCCCAGCAAGGACGGCGCGTCCAAGGACTGCTGGTCCTCGACCCTCGGTCAGCTCAACCCGCACTACTCCTCGGGACCGCTCAACCACTGGTTCTACCTCGCCTCCGAGGGCAGCGGCGCCAAGACCATCAACGGCGTCAGCTACAACAGCCCGGTCTGCGGCACCGCCGCAGCCGTGACGGGCGCGGGTCGCGCCAACATCGAGAAGGTCTGGTACCGCACGCTCTCGACCAAGCTCACCAGCAACAGCAACTACGCCGCCGCGCGCAACGGGGCGATCAACTCCGCCATCGAGCTCTACGGGGCGACCAGCCAGACCTGCAAGTCGGTCGAGGCGGCCTTCACCGCCATCGCCGTCCCGGCTGGCTCGGCCACCTGTGGCATCACCCCTCCGCCCACCGGCAACCTGCTGCTCAACCCGGGCTTCGAGTCCGGTGCGGTGAGCTGGACCGGCACCGCGGGTCCGATCACCAACAACACCGGCCGCCCGGCTCGTACCGGCAGCTGGAAGGCCTGGCTCGGTGGCAACGGCACGACCTCGACCGAGACGGTGCAGCAGAGCGTGGCGATCCCGTCGACCGTCACCGCCGCGACCCTGTCGTTCTGGCTCCGCACCGACACCGCTGAGTCCGGCAGCACGGCATACGACACGATGAAGGTGCAGGTGGTGGACGGCGCGACGACGACCACCCTGGCCACCTACTCCAACGTGGGCACCAACGCGACGTACACGCAGAAGTCGTTCAACGTCACGGCCTACAAGGGCAAGACGATCACGGTGAAGTTCCTCATGAACGAGGACTCCTCCCTGCAGACGTCGTTCGTCGTCGACGACACCGCCCTGGCGACGAGCTAGTCCCCGGCCGAACCGGGCCGGCGCTCCCCCTGAGCGCCGGCCCGGTTCCTTCGCTGCGGCCCCTCAACGGGTGGCGGTGGGTCCGGCACCTCCAGGCCTGCACCCGCCGCCACCACTGCAGGACAGCACCGCCCCCGCGCTGCCTCCCCCGGCGCAGGTCCGCACCATGCACGTCCCACGAAGGAGATCACGTGAAGAAGCTCTCAGCAGGTTTCGCATTCGGCATCGCGGTGGCCACCGCCGTCGCCGCCCCGCTCGCCGTGGCCCAAGCCGCTCCGGCTGCCGACGCACACCGGTCGCCGGCCGTGACGGCCGAGCAGTCGAAGGTGGCCGACGCCGCCCGCGCGCTCGGACTGGGGTCCGGCCAGCGGTTGCAGGTCAAGAGCGTGGTGACGGATGCCGATGGCACCAGGCACGTGCGCTACGAACGCACCTTCCAGGGCCTCAAGGTCATCGGTGGCGACCTGGTCGTCGAGCGCAGTCCTGCCGGGTCGACGAAGTCGGTCCGCTGGAACGCCACGAAGGTCATCGAGGTCTCTACGTCGCCGAAGCTCACGGTGGGGCAGGCGCGCACTGCGGCGAAGGCCGACAGCCGTGCAGCGTCGGGCCTGGTCGTCTACGCGGGTGAGACCGGCCCACGCCTGGCCTACGACGTCCTCACCGTGGGGACGAAGGCAGACCAGACCCCCAGCCGGCTGCACACCGTGGTCGACGCGTCGACCGGCTCCACGCTCGACTCGTGGGACGAGGTCGTCGAGGGCACCGGCGACTCGATGTACTCCGGCACCGTGACGATCGGGACGACGCTGTCCTCCGGCAGCTACCAGCTCAAGGACACGGTCGGGAACTTCACCACTGACCTCCTCGGCGCCACCTCGGGCAACGGCACCCTGTTCACGGATGCCGACGACCAGTGGGGCAGTGGCACCATCAGCTCGCGCCAGACCGCCGGGGTCGACGCGCAGTACGGCGCGGAGAAGACCTTCGACTACTACCAGAACGTGCAGGGGCGCAACGGTATCTGGGACACCGGGGTGGGTGCCCGCAGTCGCGTCCACTACGGCAACGCCTACAACAACGCCTTCTGGGACGGCACCCAGATGACCTACGGTGACGGCGCCAACAACGCCAAGCCGCTCACGGCCATCGACGTGGCGGGTCACGAGATGAGCCACGGCGTCACCGAGAACACCGCCGGTCTCGCGTACCGCGGAGACGCCGGTGGGCTCAACGAGGCGACCTCGGACATCTTCGGCACCGCGGTGGAGTTCTACGCCGGCTCGGCCGCCGACCCGGGTGACTACCTGATCGGCGAGAAGATCGACATCCGTGGCAACGGCACCCCGCTGCGCTACATGGACCAGCCGAGCAAGGACGGTGCCTCCAGGGACTGCTGGAGCAGCACCCTGAAGAACCTGGACCCGCACTACTCGTCGGGCCCGCTCAACCACTGGTTCTTCCTCGCCTCCGAGGGCAGTGGAGCCCGCACGGTCGGCGGTGTCACCTACATCAGCCCGACCTGCAACGGCACGACGATGAACGGTGCCGGACGGCAGAACATCGAAAAGGTCTGGTACCGCACGCTGTCCACCAAGCTCACCTCGCGCAGCGACTACAAGGCCGCTCGCGAAGGGGCCATCACCTCCGCCAAGGAGCTGTATGGCGCCGGGTCGCCGACGTGCATCGCGGTCAAGAGCGCGTTCGACGCGATCGCGGTGCCGGCGGGTTCGGCCACCTGCTGATCGCGTCCCTCAGGTGCAGAGCTTGCGGTTGGCGGCCGCTCCCGTCACGTCGGCCAGGACCTGGTTGACGACCGGCTCCGCCGTGGCGATGCGGGCGTCGGTGACGGAGAGCAGTCCGGTGCCGGCCCCGAACACCACGGCCATCGAGTCGGACTGGTTGCTGGGTGGCGCAGTCGGCTGGTCGGTGTCGTGGACCTGGAGCGCCGCCTCGTTGAGGAGGGCGAGGCTCGCCTGGTCGAGGTCGCAGCTGACCTGACCCTGCTTGGTCGCGGCCAGCACGTGCCCGTCGGCGTCGATCGAGATGGTGTCGCGGAAGCCGGCGATGCCACCTGTCCGCTGGATGGTGAGCGGGAAGCTGGCCTGCTTCGTCATGGTCGTCGAAGGAGCCTGCGGGATCGAAGGATCCGTTGTGCCGCAAGCCGACAGCGTTCCCACGACGAGAACGGCGAGCAGTGGCGACAGTGCGGTTCTGGACATACCGCCCATCCTGCCGTGCCTGCCGGTCACGTGCAGATCTGGCACCGTGGGAGGTGGTGGCCCCGTCCCTCGCGCTGACGTCCTCCCCTCCGTCCCACTCCCTCAGGCAGACTGCAGGGCATGTCGTTCACGCGTGCCCAGCTCGATGCCGCGACGTCCGTCGTGCGTCGCCACTTCCCGGCCACGCCACAGCTCGAGTGGCCCTTGCTCAGCGAGAACGTCGGCGCGCAGGTGTGGGTGAAGCACGAGAACCACACGCCCACCGGGGCGTTCAAGGTGCGGGGTGGCCTGGTCTACGCCGACCGGGCCAGCCGTGAACGACCCGAGGTCAAGGGCTTCGTGTCCGCCACCCGCGGCAACCACGGACAGTCCCTGGCGTATGCCGGCCGGGCGGCCGGGCTGCGCGTCGTCATCGTCGTGCCGGAGGGCAACAGCCCCGACAAGAACGCCGCGATGCAGGGCTTCGGCGCGGAGCTGGTGGTGCACGGTCGCGACTACCAGGAGGCCCGCGAGCACGCCATGGGTCTGGAGGCCGAGCTCGGGCTCGAGGCCGTGCCGCCGTACCACCCCGACCTGGTCGTCGGCGTCGGCACCTACGCCCTCGAGCTGTTCGACGCGGCCGGGCCACTCGACACGGTCTACGTGCCGGTCGGGATGGGTTCGGGGATCTGCGGGCTGATCGGGGTGCGCGACCTGCTCGGGTTGTCGACCGAGGTGGTGGGCGTCGTGTCCGACCGGGCGCCCGCCACCGCCCTGTCCTTCGAGGCGGGAGCCGTCGTCACGACGCCCACTGCTGACACGTTCGTCGACGGGGTGGCCTGTCGCGCGCCCGTGCCGGAGGCGGTGGCCGAGATCGTCCGCGGTGCCGCCCGCGTCGTCACGGTCGCGGAGGACGACACCGCCGAGGCGATGCGGGTGCTCCTGCGCACCACCCACCAGCTGCCCGAGCCGGCCGGCGCCATCGCGCTCGCCGGGCTGCTGTCCGAGCGCGAGCGCCACCGTGGCGGACGCGTCGGTGTGGTCATGAGTGGCGGCAACTGCGACGCCGACCTCCTCGCGTCGGTCCTGGCCGGGCACACTCCGCGCGTCTGATCCGGCGCGTCGGGCGTCGGCACGACGGTTGCCGAGTCGGCGACTCGTATCCTCGAGGCCGTGCCCCGCCACACCGCCACGCCTGTCCTCGCCGCCCTGGTCGTGCTCTCCCTCGGCCTCGCGGCCTGTTCGGGAGACAAGCCGTCGGCCGCGCCCACGACGACCGCGACCCCGTCGACCACGACCACCACGGCCGCGCCGACCCCGGCCGGACCCGAGCCCCTCGTCGGCGGCCCGGTGCTCGCCGTCAAGATCGACAACACCCCGGCTGCTCGCCCGCGGATCGGGCTCGACGTCGCCGACGTGGTCTACGTCGAACCGGTCGAGGGCGGTCTCACCCGGTTGCTGGCGGTGTTCAGCCGCACCCAGGCGCCCCAGGTGGGTCCGGTCCGCAGCGGTCGGGAGTCGGATGTCGACCTCGTGGCCAACTACGGGAAGGTCGCGCTGGCCTTCTCCGGCTCGTCCAGCTACACCAAGCGCATCCTCGACCGGGGAAAGCAGGTCAACCTCAGCTTCGACCAGAACGGTCGCGGCTACCACCGCGACCACTCCAGGCCGGCCCCCTACAACGTGATCGGCAACCCCAAGGAGCTGCTCGCCAGGGCGGGCGGCAGCGTCAAGCCCGCCGACATCGGGTTCCGCTACGGACCTGCCCCCACCGGCGGCAAGACGGCCACCTCGGTCGCCGCCCGGTGGCCGTCGTCGCGGGTCACGCTCACCTGGAACGCCACGCGCAAGCAGTACCTCGTCACCACCGATGGTCGTCCCGACGTCAGCCCGAGCGGTCGGCAGTACGGCGCGGGCACCGTCGTGGTCCAGTACGTCGCGACCCACAAGTCCGGGAACCGCGACGTGAACGGCCAGCCCACCCCGGTCGTGGACGTGGTCGGCAGCGGCAAGACGGTCGTCCTCCGCGACGGCAAGTCGTGGCAGGGCCGGTGGTCCCGCAAGGGGGTCACCGCCCCCACCAGCTTCACCGTCGGCGCGCAGCCCCTGACGTTCAACCCCAAGGGCCCGGTGTGGGTCCTCCTCGTCGCGCCCGGACAGAGCCTCACCGTCCGCTGACCCGCACCGCTGGTGGTGAGATTGGTCCCATTGGGCCCACGGGCCCGCACCCGAGGGGGCCGCACGCTCCTGACAGGGCTAGTCTCGGCGTCGAACCACACCCATCCGTAGACGAGGACGTCAGACGTGGATCTGTTCGAATACCAGGCCCGAGACATGTTCGAGAAGCACGGCGTGCCCGTGCTCGCCGGCGCCATCGCGACCACCCCGGAGCAGGCCCGCGCGGCCGCCGAGGAGATCGGTCCCAAGAGTGGCGGCGTGACCGTCGTGAAGGCCCAGGTCAAGACCGGTGGCCGAGGCAAGGCCGGCGGCGTGAAGGTCGCCAAGACCGCTGACGAGGCGCAGCAGCACGCCGAGGCGATCCTCGGCATGGACATCAAGGGCCACACCGTGGGCACCGTGATGATCGCCCAGGGCGCGCAGATCGCCGAGGAGTACTACTTCTCGGTGCTGCTCGACCGGGCGAACCGCACCTACCTCGCGATGTGCAGCAAGGAAGGCGGGATGGAGATCGAGCAGCTCGCCGTCGAGCGCCCCGAGGCCCTCGCCCGCATCGAGGTCGACCCCAACGTCGGCATCGACGAGGCCAAGGCGCAGGAGATCGTGTCCGCGGCCGGCTTCGACGACGAGACCGGCGCCAAGATCGTGCCGGTCCTGCAGTCCCTGTGGACCGTCTACCGCGACGAGGACGCCACGTTGGTGGAGGTCAACCCGCTGGTCAAGACCGAGGCCGGCGACATCGTCGCGCTGGACGGCAAGGTGACGCTCGACGAGAACGCCGGCTTCCGCCACCCCGACCACGAGGCGCTCGAGGACAAGGCCGCGGCCGACCCGCTCGAGGCCGCCGCCAAGGAGAAGGACCTCAACTACGTCAAGCTCGACGGCTCCGTCGGCATCATCGGCAACGGCGCGGGGCTGGTCATGTCCACGCTCGACGTCGTCGCCTACGCCGGTGAGGAGTTCCCGGGCCAGCCGAAGCCGGCCAACTTCCTCGACATCGGCGGCGGCGCCTCGGCTGAGGTCATGAGCAACGGCCTGCACATCATCCTCGGTGACGAGCAGGTGAAGTCGGTGTTCGTGAACGTGTTCGGCGGCATCACCGCCTGTGACGCGGTCGCCAACGGCATCGTCGGCGCGCTCAACAACCTCGGCGACGAGGCCACGAAGCCGCTCGTCGTCCGGCTGGACGGCAACAACGTGGAGGAGGGCCGGCGCATCCTCGCCGAGGCCAACCACCCGCTGGTGACCATCGAAGAGACCATGGACGGCGCGGCCCGCAAGGCCGCCGAGCTGGCTTCGGCCGCGACGAACTGACCGAAGGAACGGCATACCAATGGCTATTTTTCTCGACGAGAACTCCAAGGTCATCGTCCAGGGCATGACCGGCTCCGAGGGCATGAAGCACACGCAGCGCATGCTCGCGTCCGGCACCGCCATCGTCGGTGGCGTGAACCCCCGCAAGGCGGGCACGACGGTCGACTTCGACGGCGGCGTCTCCGTGCCGGTCTACGGCACGGTGGCCGAGGCCATCGAGGCGACCGGCGCCAACGTGTCGGTCATCTTCGTGCCGCCGGCGTTCGCGAAGTCCGCCGTGGTCGAGGCGATCGACGCCCAGATCGCGCTCGCGGTCGTCATCACCGAGGGCATCGCGGTCAAGGACTCCGCTGAGTTCTTCAACTACAGCAAGGGCAAGGCCACCCGCATCGTCGGGCCGAACTGCCCCGGCCTGATCAGCCCCGGGAAGTCGAACGCCGGCATCATCCCCGCCAACATCGCGGGCGCCGGTCGGATCGGCCTGGTCTCCAAGTCGGGCACCCTGACCTACCAGATGATGTACGAGCTGCGGGACTTCGGCTTCTCCTCCGCCGTCGGCATCGGTGGCGACCCCATCATCGGCACCACCCACATCGACTGCCTCGAGGCGTTCGAGAAGGACCCGGACACCGACGCGATCGTCATGATCGGTGAGATCGGTGGCGACGCCGAGGAGCGTGCCGCGGCCTACATCAAGGACCACGTGACCAAGCCGGTCGTCGGCTACGTCGCGGGCTTCACCGCTCCCGAGGGCAAGACCATGGGCCACGCCGGCGCCATCGTGTCCGGCTCCGCGGGCACGGCCGCCGCCAAGCAGGAGGCCCTCGAGGCCGCCGGCGTCAAGGTCGGCAAGACGCCGTCCGCGACCGCCGACCTGATGCGCGAGGTCATGCGGGGCCTGCAGAAGTAGCTTCTGCCGCAACGCAGTTCACGACGGCCGTCACCCTGGTGGGTGGCGGCCGTCGCGTCGTTCGCGGCCCAGAGTCGATCTCGTGGGCCGTGGGGAGCTGTCGGGGTCGACCGCGGAGGTCTACTTCTGGCGGGCCAGGGCAAGCAGCCGGTCGAGCTCGGCGAAGCCTTGGGCGGGGTCCTTCGTCGCGGTGATGACCACCGTGCTGACGGCTCCTGGAGTGCGCTGCGCCGTGACGCCGACCCACTCCGAGAGGGTGGGGGACCCGTCGTTGAAGACCGTGTCGAGGCGGAACGTCCCGTCCGTCGGCCCCGGTGACGACTTCACCGTGTAGTTGGCCCCGTCGCAGCCCTTGGCGTACAGCGTCTTGGCCTCCGACAGCCGGGCGCTGACGTAGGCCTTCAGGACCGCGGCGTCGGTGGCGTCGTCGAGCTGGACCCGCTGGCGGCCGAGGTAGCCGGCCGTAGCGGTGCCGGTGCGGACCGACACCACGCCGACCTGACCACCGATGCCGGACTGTTGCTCGTCGGTCTCGCAGCTGACCACCGCGGTCGACCCCTCGAGCGCGCCCGGACCGGCATTCGTCGTCACGCCACCGGTCAGGGCGTCCGAGGCCCACTGCGAGGCGGCGACGAAGAGGGTGGACGACGGCACCGGGTCGGGCCCGGTGACGGTCATCTTCTCGTTGATCGCCTTCGGCCCGCTCGACGTCGAAGGGGGCGTGGACGGGGTCGCGCTCGTGCCGTAACGGGCCAACCGCTCCTTCGCGACCTCGGCCAGGGCGGTCGCCTGGGCGACGGTGAACTGCGACGTCGTCGGGGCGGGGTCGGTGATCTGGAGGACCGCGACGTCGTGCGGCCCCTGGATGACCATCAGCCAGCCGGTGCCGGCGTCGCCCGCCGTGTAGGAGTAGAGCGCCCCGGCGTTCGTGTCATCGAGGGCTTTGACCCGGAAGCCGGGCCCGGCCTGGCAGTCGGAGATGTCGTTGGCGACGCCAGCGGCCGCGGTCTCGGGGTCGGTGCCCTTGCCCAGGGAGAACCGCACCTGTCCGCCGGACGGGCCACCGGCGTCGAGGGTGATGCCTTCCTGCTGCACCTTGGTGCCGGGCTCGGCATCGAGGCACTCCACCGCCTCGAACGGCTTGACCGGGGTGAGGCGCGCGTCGCCCTTGAGGTCGAGGGTCGTGGTCCACTCCTGCAGCAGGGGCAGTGCACCCGGCTGGTCGAGCGAGGACGTCGTGGTGGGCGAGGGCGCGGCGGTCGTGGTGCTGCTGCGGTCGGCCGGGATGGGCTTGAGCACGGGATCGCCCCCGAGCTGCGTGTAGCCCACGGTGCCGGCCACGACGACCGCCGCAGCAGCCGCCGCACCTACCGTGAGAAACCTGCGGCGACGACGCGCCATACCCCTTGCCTTGACGAAGCGGACGTCGGGCAGGGGAGTGGCCTCGACGTCGGCGCGCAGCGACGACAGGGCAGCGCGAAGGCGAGCGTCCTCCGCTGCGGTCCATTCGTCGTGCTCAGCCATGGGGGTTCTCCTGGTGCTGCAGGGCCTGCGCGAGCTGCGCCCGGCCCCGGTGCAGGCGCGCCTTGACGGTGCCTGCCGGGGTGTTGGTCTCGTGGGCGATCTGCTCGATGCTCAGGTCGCCGATGTAGTGCATGGTCACGGCCTCGCGGACCGGCTCGGGCAGGGTGCGCAACGCTGCGACCACCGCCACCCGGTCCTCCGTCGGTGGGCCCGTCGTGTCGTGGGCGCCGTGCCGTTCGTAGGCGCGGTCCTGGCTGGTCTTCCTGCGCCAGCCCGAGATCGCGACCCGTCGGGCCACCGTGCGGACCCAGGCGAGCGGGTCGTCATGGGTGCGCACGCTGGACCACTGCTGCCACGCCCGCGCGTAGGCCTCCTGGGTCGAGTCCTGCGCGACGGTGAGGTCACCGGTGAACGCGTACACCAGGTGGACGACGCGGCGGGAGGTGTCGCGGTAGAACGCGTCGAACTCCGCCTCAGCGGACTGCGCGTCCATCCTCACCTCCTGCGTCGGCGCTGTCGCGCCCGTCGGAACCACCATGGCCATCACACCGCAGCAGACGCGCTCGCGCGAGGTTGGGTTGCGGCGCGTTCGGACATTTCTCGGCTGCCCTCGGCGTTGCACGCCGGCTCAGGCTGGGGTGTCGGCGACGATGGGGCAGCGATGACTGTGATGGAAATGCTGAGGGCGGGCACCTCGTCGACCGGTGACGGGCCGGGCTCCGCCGTGCACCGGCGAGCACTGGTGGCCGGGGCCCTGGCCGCTGCCGGGTCGGCCACCGTGTTCGTGCTGCCGGCCCTGCTCGTGTGGGTCGCCGCCTCCGAGAGCACGGTCTCCTGGACCAGCTCCCTGGGCATCGGGGCCAGCCTGTGGCTGCTGGCCGGCGGCGCGCACCTCACCGTCGGCGCCACCCACATCACGGTCGTCCCGCTGCTGGCCTTCGCGCTGAGCGTGGCCATCGGAGCGTGGTCCGCCACGCGCGCCGCGCGCGAGGCCGCCGACGCGCGCACCATCCGCCTCGCCCGCGACACCCTCCACCGCCCCCTCGCCGCCGACCTCCTCGCCTGGGCCCTCGGGTATGCCGCGTGCGCGCTCCTGTGGGTCGCGGTCGCCTTCCTCGCCGGTCCCCACCCGGTGGTCTGGACCCTTGTGCTCCCTGTGCTGGTGGTGCCGGCGGCCTCGGCCACGCTGGCCCTGGCCCGGCTGCTCAAGGGCCGGCCCGAGCTCGCCGGCCCGGCCCTGCGCCGCCCGGCCTGGCTGCCGGAGTCGGTGCGGCGGGCGCTGCGACCCGGGCTCGAGGGTGCCACGGTCCTCGTCGGCGCCGGCATCGTGATCTGCCTGGTGCTGCTCGCGGTCCGGTTCGGCGACGTGCGTCACCTGCAGGGCGAGCTGGCGCCCGGAGTGGTCGGGGGAGTGGCGCTGACCCTCGCCCAGGTGTCCGTGCTGCCCAACCTCGCGCTGTGGGCGGTGTCGTTCGTCGCCGGCACCGGCTTCTCTGCGGTGGAGGGGGCCTCGGCCACCTGGACCGGCAGCCGCACCTCGCTGCTGCCGATGGTGCCGGCGTTCGGGGCGCTGCCGCAGCCGGGGGCGTTCCCCGGCCTCCTGCCGCTCATCGTGCTGCTGCCCGTGGCGGTCGGGGCCCTCGTGGGCTGGCGCTCGCTGCGCGCCGTGGCCCGGCTGTCGACCGTGCGCACCAAGCTCACGGTCGTCGGCACCGCCGTCGTGGTTGCAGCCGGGGCGATCGGCCTCCTGGACGTGCTCGGTGGAGGCTCGCTCGGGGTGGCCCGACTGAAGGACATCGGCGCTCCGGCCGGGGCGATGACGCTCGCCCTGCTCGTCGAGCTCGGGCTCGGCGCCGCGCTGGTGCTGGCCTGGGACCGCTGGAAGCTGCGTCGCTGATCCCTCGATTTCTCCACCCGGGTGTCGCTACCTCATGCAAAAGGCGAGTTAGCGCCGCACGAGACCGGCGCTAACTCGCCTTTTGCATGAGAAGGCGACGGGAGTCGGGGTTCTGGGGCACCTGGTGGACGCGGCTGCCGCCACGTGACGGCGGCTCGGTATCGTCTCCCGGGTGACTGCCCCTGAGCCGACCGGGATCGTCGTGCTCGTCTCCGGATCGGGCACCAACCTCCAGGCTCTCATCGACGCCACCGCAGACCCGGCCTACGGCGTGCGGATCCTCGCCGTCGGTGGCGACCGCGCCGGCATCGCAGGACTCCACCGCGCAGCGGCGGCCGGCATCACCGTGTTCGTCTGCCGGGTCGAGGACTTCGACACCCGGGCGGAGTGGGACGCCGCCCTGGCGGAGCGGATCGGCGACCACCGGCCCGCCTTCGTGGTCTCCGCGGGGTTCATGAAGCTCCTCGGGGCCGAGGTCCTCCGGCGATGGACCGTCCTCAACACCCACCCTGCCCTGCTGCCGTCCTTCCCCGGCGCCCATGCAGTCCGTGACGCCCTCGCGGCCGGCGCGCACCAGACCGGCTGCACCGTGCACGTCGTCGACGCGGGCATCGACACCGGGCCGGTCCTGGCCCAGGCCACCGTCGACGTCGAGGCCGACGACACCGAGGACACGCTCCACGAGCGCATCAAAGCTGTCGAGCACCCGCTGCTCGTCGAGATCGTGGGCCGCGCGGCCCGCGAAGGAATCACCGTTTCCGATGGGAAGGCCACCATTCCGTGACCGAGCAGTCTGCCTCCGCACCCACTCCCGAGACCGTGGACCAGGCCGGCCGTCGGCCGATCCGCAGGGCGCTGGTCTCGGTCTACGACAAGACGGGGCTCGAGGAGCTGGCGCGTGGCCTCCACGACGCCGGGGTCGCCCTGGTGTCGACGGGTGGGTCCGCCGCCCTCATCGACGGCCTGGGGCTGCCGGTCACCAAGGTCGAGGACCTCACCGGGTTCCCCGAGTGCCTGGAGGGCCGGGTCAAGACGCTGCACCCGCGGGTCCACGCCGGGATCCTCGCCGACACCCGCAAGGCCGACCACGTCGCCCAGCTGGCCGACCTCGGCGTCGAGCCGTTCGAGCTCGTCGTCGTGAACCTGTACCCGTTCCGCGAGACGGTGGCCTCCGGCGCCGGCCCCGACGAGGTCATCGAGCAGATCGACATCGGCGGACCGTCCATGGTGCGGGCGGCGGCCAAGAACCACCCGAGCGTTGCGGTCGTCACCGACACCGCGGCATACCCGGCAGTGCTCGCAGCCGTCGCCGACGGAGGGTTCACGCTCACCGAGCGCAAGCGGCTGGCAGCGCAGGCCTTCGTGCACACCGCTGACTACGACAACGCGGTCGCGAACTGGATGGGCAACGTCTACACCGACACCAGTGACGGCACCGGCTTCCCGGCCTGGACCGGTGCGACCTTCCAGCGCGCCAACGTGCTCCGCTACGGCGAGAACCCGCACCAGCCGGCCGCCCTCTACACGCACTGGCGTCCGGGCGTCGCCTCCGCGGAGCAGCTCCACGGCAAGGACATGTCCTACAACAACTACATCGACACCGACGCCGCGGTGCGTGCCGCGTACGACCACGGCGACCAGCCGACCGTGGCGATCATCAAGCACGCCAACCCCTGCGGCATCGCCGTGGGCGCCACCGTGGAGCAGGCGTATGCCGCGGCTCATGCGTGTGACCCCGTGTCCGCCTACGGCGGCATCATCGCCACCAACAGGCCGGTGACCAAGGCCATGGCGCTCGCTGCCAACGAGACCTTCAGTGAGGTCATCGCCGCCCCCTCGTTCGATGCCGACGCGCTGGAGGTGTTGCGGGAGAAGAAGAACCGTCGCCTGCTCCAGCTCCCCGCCGACCTGGCGGCACACCGCGACCCCATCGAGACGCGACCGATCAGCGGGGGCCTGCTCGTGCAGGTGCCCGACCGGATCGACGCCGTGGTCGAGGGCGAGACCCCGGGAGGGGACGACGCGTCCCGCTGGCGGCTGGTCGCCGGTGCGGCTGCGGACGGGTCGACGCTCGCCGACCTGCAGTTCGCGTGGCGGGCGGTGCGCGCGGTGAAGTCCAACGCCATCCTGCTCGCCAGTGGCGGCGGTTCGGTGGGCATCGGCATGGGACAGGTCAACCGGGTCGACTCCTGCCACCTGGCGGTCTCACGGGCCAACGCCGACGGCGCCGACCGGGCCAAGGGTGCGGTCGCGGCGTCCGACGCGTTCTTCCCGTTCGCCGACGGCCTGCAGGTGCTGCTCGACGCGGGAGTGCGAGCCGTGGTCGCGCCTGGTGGGTCCGTGCGGGACGAAGAGGTGGTGGCCGCGGCCGAGGCGGCCGGCATCACGATGTACTTCACCGGCACCCGCCACTTCGCCCACTGACTCGCTCGCCCCACCGAGTGGGGGATTCCGCGGGCGTCCGGCGTGTGGGACCGTTGGCCTCATCCGGACCCGGTCCGCCTGGCAGAGGGGAGTCAGCGATGTTCTGGATCGTCGTCGGAGCAGTGGTGTTCGTCGTGCTGGTGCTGGCCTGGGTGGTGGACCGCAAGTGGGACGGTATCGATCCCACGCCGCGGCATACGCAGGGCAGGGCACAGGCCGAGTCGGACCAGGCTTGGACCGCCTACCAGTCAGGCAGCGGCGACAGCTTCTAGGCCGACACCGCCTGACTCGGCGACTGCCACCACGTCGGGGCAGGCGCAGTCAGTCGGGAGTCGGGGCGCGGTAGCCGGTCGGCTCGCCGGACCCGAGGTCGACGATGGCCGCGACCGGGCCGCCGCCGTCGGGGCCCTGGTGGGCTGCCGAGACCGAGACGAACACGGCCGGGTCGCCGGTCACGGAGGCGGTGACGCCGCCAACCGCGGACTTGATCTGGCGGTGCCAGTGCACGTCCGAGTCGTCGAGCATGGCGTTGCGGCGCCCCCGGACCTCGCCGGTCTGGCTGACCTCACACTTGAGGAAGACGTTGACGAGCCGGCCCTGCAGGTCTGACGAGTGCGGGCGCTCGGGCAGGTCGAGCCCGGCGTCCTTGATGGCCGACCACACCCCGTCGGCGTCGAGGGCGTCCCGCATGACCGAGTGGCCGATGCGGTAGCGGCCGCCGATTCCCTTGGTGTTGCCGACCACCACGACCTGCGCCTGGTCGAGCTCGACACCGGAGGAGCAGGAGGCCACCGCCGAGAACAGCGACCGGTTGTTCATCACGTCGGCGTCGGTCGGCATCTCGATCTCGCCGAGGGCGACGGCGATCCCGAGACCGGTCGTCCCGTTGGACAGGTCCATCGACTCGTGGGTGTGGTGGGTCCAGACCGACTTGCCGCGCGACTCCGCGTCGCGGATGGTGTGGATGGTCAGCAGTGGGGTCTTGGTCTGCACGTAGTGCACGTCAGCCGGGTCGGTGATGCCCGCGCGCTCCATGGCGACCCGCACGGCGTCGGCGACCTTGCTGATCATCCCGGTGTAGCCGATCTCCTCGGGCAGGATCGGCTCGCTCATCGCGAACCCGACCGTCAGCCTCAGCTCGTCGGACTGCTCGGCCTGGTCGGCGGGCACCGTCGCGAAGATCGTGGCGTGCGGGCTGATGATCCCGTCGGTGCCACCGGACCACACGATCGGCACCTGCTTCACCTGGTCGGCCGGCGCCCCCTTGGCGACCAGGACCTCGCGGAAGGCGCGGTCGGCGATGATCCGCGTGTAGTCGTTGACGCCACCGTTGCCCTCGGTCTTGCCGATGATGGCGACCACCCGGCTGGCGTCCATCACGCCGTCGTCGATGAGCTTGGCCAGCTCGCTCGCGTCGGACACGCTGTGGATCGGGACCTTGCGGACCTCGATGGGCTCGGGCATGGCGGTCACCTCTCTGTTGGTCTGACAGCTGGTGGTGAGTCGTCGGTTGATGTGACGACCTCTTGTTCGGCGTCGAGTTCGGTTGGTACTGAAGGGTTTCCGATCACCGTGCCGACGTCGCCATGTAGGGCCTCAGCGATGCGGTCGAGTGCGGTGATCACGCTGCGGCGGCCGCCGTGGCGGACGAACCGCATGGCGGCCTCGACCTTCGGGCCCATCGAGCCCGACGCGAACTGGCCGTCCGCGGCATACGCCTCCATGTCGGCGAGCCGCACCCGTCCGACGGGTTGCGCGCCGGGGGTGCCGTAGTCAAGGACGGCGTTCTCGACATCGGTGGCGATGATGAGCACGTCGGCGCCGATGGCGCTGGCGAGCACTGCTGCGGTGAGGTCCTTGTCGATCACGGCCTCGACGCCGTGCACGGTGCCGTCGGCTTCGCGCACCACGGGTATGCCGCCGCCACCGGCCGCGACGACGACGTAGCCCGCGCCGAGCAGGGTGCGGAGCGTGTGGGTCTCGAGCACCTCGAGCGGCTCGGGGGAGGCGACCACGCGGCGCCAGCCCTGGTGGCCGCGGTCCTCCCAGGTCTCGCCGTGCTCGATCAGGGGGCGCGCGTAGTCGTGGGCGAGAAACCGCCCGATCGGCTTGGTGGGCTTGGCGAAGCCCGGGTCGTCTGCTGCCACGAGCGTGCGCGTGACGATGGCGGCGACCCGCTGGTCCACCCCCTGGGCCGCGAGGGCGGCCTCGAGCGTGTCGAGGATCGTGAACCCGATGGTTCCCTGCGTCTGGGCGCCGCACCAGTCGAGGGGGACCGGTGGGACGACGTGGGCCGCGAGCTCGTTCTTGACGAGCAGGTTGCCGACCTGGGGACCGTTGCCGTGGGTGAGGACCACCTCGTGCCCGGCCGCGATGACGGTGGCGACGTGCTCCATCGCCTGCGCGATGGCCTCCCGCTGGGCCTGCGGGGTGGCGCTGCCGTCGGGACCGGTCATGGCGTTGCCGCCGAGCGCGATCAGGACCCGCATGCCACCTCCGTTCGTCGTCCGTGCGGCGAGCCTAGGGATGCCCGGCGCCGCGTGACGTTGTCAGGACCTGCCCAATGGCGTGGGTCGACTTGGCACATCTGCGACAGCGGACTGGGGGCGTGGGTGCGGCATCGGCCGGTCAGGTCGAGGCCGTGGCCGGCACGGGGGTCTGGGCGACCCCCAGCGCGATGACGAGGTCGGCGACCCGGCGCGGGTCGTCGAGGGCGTCGCCGAACAGCTCACGCAGCTGGCCGACGCGGTAGCGGACGGTCTGCGGGTGGACGAACAGCGCCTCGGCGACGGGCTCGCGGCGGCCGCGGTGCAGCAGCCAGAGCCGCAGGGTCTCCTCGAGGCGCTCGCGGCTGGCCGGCGTGGAGTCGTCGAGCGGAGCGAGGGCCTGGGCGCGGAGGTCGGCGAGCGCGATGGGGTCGGCGCTCAGCACGATCTCGGCCAGGTGGGCGTCGGTGTCGTATGCCGTCCGCTCCCCGGTGCGCGTCGCCCGCCCTCGCAGGGCTCGCTGGTGGGACGTGGCCGCCTCGCGCCAGGGGCGGGTCGGTCCGAGCACCACGTCGTGGCCCTCGAGGGCCTGGACCAGGCGGCGCCGGGCCGTCGGGGTCAGCCGGGGGACGATGAGTGCCGCGACGTCGTCGCGGGCGTCGACACCGGGCACGTCCTCGGTGAGGACGAGCGATCGCCCGTCGACCAGCGACCGGATGTGGTGCAGCTCGGAGTCGGGCGCCAGGAGCACGGTCACCGACCTGGGCAGGTCCCAGCCGGCGCGTTCGGCCCGGCGCGTGACCAGCTCGTCGGAGGCGCCGCGGAGCATCTCGAGGGCGAGCCGCTCGACCTGGCGCTGCTGGACCCGCTCGGCGGTGGCGAGCTCGTCGGCATGGCCGGCCACGCTGGCTGCGGAGAGCTCGTCGATGTAGGCGAAGACCAGCTCGGCGAAGCGCGCCAGCAGCTCGGCGCTCATGCCGGCCCGGACGCTCTCCTCCGACAGGCCTCGCCACGAGACGCGGGCCCCGATCCGGTAGGCCGACAGCAGGGCGTCCATGCTGCGGCCGCTCCGGGCCTCGCCGCGACCGAGGTTGTAGGACGCCTCCCGGGCCGGGCCGAGCGGCGAGCTGGGGTCGTCGGCCCGGGCCGCGATCGACAGGAACGTGCCGAGGGCGACCTGCACGGCTGTCTCGATGTTGCCCACGAGGTAGTCGCGGGCGCTCGCGTAGCTCGGCACCTCCTCGATGATCGCCTCGACCGCGTGGCTCGCCACGGCTGGCAGGGCACCCTTGAGGCGGGCGAGCACCTCCGGTGACATGGTGAGACCGGCAGCGCGCTCGGTGGCGGAGGCGACCGGGGTGGCCGGGGTGCTCGGTGGGACGGAGGTGGCCGGGGTAGCCGGTGGGGCGGCAGTGACCGAGGTGGCTGCTGCGGCGGCGGTGGCCGCTGCGTCGGGCGAAGGGGACTTGAGGGGCGGTTCGGTGCTCATATTGTTCCTAGCGAACAAAACACTGACGAAAACTCACTCGGGCAGGTCAGGAAATTAGCCTACCTGTTCGCTCATAGTAGAACCATGACCGCAGTTCTCCCACTTCGCACGACGTCCGGGTCCACGAGACCCCTGCCGTCCCTGCGTACGGTCCTCCGTCGAGTCGCCGAAGCAGTCGCCACCCCCGTGCTGCCCGACGACTACCTCGACCTCATCGCGCCGATGCGGGCCGGCGCCGACCTGCGTGGCCGGGTCGTCTCGGTGACGCCCGAGACCCGCGACGCCGTCACCGTGCACATCCGGCCCGGCCGGTCCTGGGCCGGGCACGTGCCCGGCCAGTACATCCGCATCGGCGTCGACGTCGACGGTGTCCGCAACTGGCGCGCCTACTCGCTGACCTCCCCGGTCGCGTCACCCGACGGGCTGATCTCGATCACGGTCAAGGCGATCCCGGACGGCAAGGTCAGCAACCACGTCGTGCGGGCGCTGCAGCCCGGCACCCTGATCCACCTCGACCAGGCGACCGGTGAGTTCGTCCTCCCGACGCCTCATCCGGCGCGGGCCCTGTTCGTCACCGCCGGCTCGGGTGTCACGCCCGTGATGGGCATGCTGCGCAACCACCTCGACGAGCTGCAGGACGTCGTCGTCATCCACTCCGCGCCCACCGAGGCCGACGTCATCTTCGCCGCCGAGCTGCGCGAGTGGGCCGACGCCGGACGCATCCGCCTCGTCGAGCGGCACACCGACACCGAGGGCATGGTCGGCACCGACTCCCTCGACGAGCTCGTGCCCGACTGGCGCTTCCGCGAGACCTGGGCCTGTGGGCCCACCGGCATGCTCGACGCCTTCGAGGCGGCCTGGGCCGACGCCGAGATCACCGACCGACTCCACACCGAGCGCTTCCGCCCGGTCATCATCGCCGAAGGCGAGGGTGGCACCGTCACCTTCGGCGGCCAGCGCATCACCGTCGATGCCGACGGCTCGACCCCGATCCTCGACGCCGGCGAAGCCGCCGGTGTCCTGATGCCCTCCGGCTGCCGGATGGGCATCTGCTTCGGCTGTGTCGTGCCCCTGAAGGAAGGTGCCGTCCGCGACCTGCGCAACGGCGACCTGACCATTGCCGCCAAGGGCGACGGCATCCGCATCCAGACGTGTGTGTCGGCTGCTGCCGGCCACTGCGAGATCGACCTCTAAGGAGACCTCATGACTGCCACTGCAGAGACCTATGACCTCACCATCGACGGCTCGGCCGCCTCGACCCCCAAGGCTCCCGGCACCCCGTCCCCGCGCTCCACGAACAGCCGCCTGTCGACCGCCATCGCCGAGCGCCGCCACGTGCCCAAGCGCTCCGGCAAGGCCGACCCCACCGCGCACCTGACCGCCGAGGACGTCGAGGCGCTCGCCATGGAGCTCGACGCGCTGCGCCAGGAAGTCCTGGAGTCGCGCGGAGCCAGCGACGCGGCATACATCCGCAAGGTGATCGACGTGCAGCGCAAGATCGAGCTGGCCTCGCGCGCCGTGCTGCTCTTCTCGATCTTCCCGCCGGCCTGGATCGTCGGCACCGCCGGCCTGTCCGTCGCCAAGATCCTCGACAACATGGAGGTCGGCCACAACATCCTCCACGGCCAGTGGGACTGGATGCGCGACCCCAAGATCCACTCGACGACCTGGGAGTGGGACAGCGCCACCCCGGCAGCCCTGTGGAAGCACAGCCACAACGAGCTGCACCACACGTTCACCAACGTGATCGGCAAGGACAACGACCTCGGCTACGGCATCATGCGCGTCGACGAGGACCAGCGCTGGACGCCGGCCTACCTCGGCCAGCCGATCTACAACTTCCTCAACATGTGCTTCTTCCAGTACGGCATCGCTGCCTACGACCTCGAGATCGGCAAGCAGCTCGCCGGCCGGGGTGACAAGGAGGAGTTCAAGCGCAACGGGAAGATGGTGCTGCGCAAGGTCGGCCGCCAGGCGCGCAAGGACTACCTCATCCACCCGCTGCTCTCGGGCCCGTCGTTCTTCCACACCATCGCGGCCAACGCGACGGCGAACTTCGTCCGCAACGTCTGGACGCACTCGATCATCATGTGCGGACACTTCCCGACCGGGGTCGAGACGTTCGCCCGCGCGTCCATCGAGGGCGAGACCCGGGGCGAGTGGTACCTGCGCCAGATGCTCGGCTCGGCCAACATCTCGGGCAGCAAGGCCCTGCACATCATGTCGGGCAACCTGAGCCACCAGATCGAGCACCACCTCTTCCCCGACCTGCCGAGCAACCGCTACGGCGAGCTGGCGCCCAAGGTGCAGGAGATCTGCGAGCGCTACGGCCTGACCTACACGACCGGGCCGCTGCCCAAGCAGGTCGCGTCCGCGTGGAGCCAGGTCATCTCGCTGGCCCTCCCGAACCCCGAGCCCGGCCGCAACCGCCTCGGCATCGCCGCGGAGGCGATCGGCAAGCAGGTGCGCCGCAAGCTGCGCAACCGCAAGCCCCTGCGGGCGGTCTGACCTTCACCCGCACCGGGTGGTTCAGGACAGGACGCGGTGCAGCACGAGCTCGTCGCGCAGGGGTATGCCGTGCTGTCCGGTCGCCCAGCCGCGCCTGCTGGCGGCCCCCGACCTGAGCGTCGAGGAGTTCCTCGACGACCGCGAGGTCCCTGGTCGCCAACGGACGCAGCACGGGGCCGGTCACGACCAGCCCGCCCGCCCGCCTGCGCCGTCGTCGAGCCAGGCCCGGATGCTCGCGCCGTGCTGGTCGAGTGTCGGTGGCGCGTCGTGCTCGCTGCGCCCACCGGCATACGGGTTGTCGTCGAAGCGGATCGGTGGGCCGGGCAGCTCGATGTGGCCGAGCACGGGGTGGTCGACGTCGAGCACCAGGCCCTGCGAACGGGTCTGGTCCCAGTCGTAGACGCGGTCGATGGTGCGGACCTCGCCCGCCGGGATGCCCAGCGAGGCGAGGCGGGGGAGCAGCTCGGCGAGGGGGTGGGTGGCGAAGGCGGCGTTGAGGGCTGCCGTCACCTGATCGCGGTTGACGGTGCGCTCGCGGTTGGTGGCCATGCCAGGGGTGTCCGGGTCGAGGTCGAACGCCTCGGCGAGCTTGCGCCACAGCGACTCGCTGCCGCAGGCCACCTGGATGTCGCCGTCCTGGCAGTGGAACAGGCCGTACGGCGACAGGGACGGGTGGTGGTTGCCCTGCGCCCGACCGACGTGGCCGGCCACCGTGTAGGCGGTGCCCTGGAACGCGTGGGCGCCGACGAGGGCGGCCAGCAGGCTGGTCCGCACCACGCGGCCGACGCCGGTGGTGTGGCGCTCGTGGAGGGCGGTCACCACGCCGTACGCGCCGTACATGCCCGCCAGCAGGTCGCCGATCGGCACCCCGACGCGTTGCGGGGTGTCGGCGTCGGGACCGGTCACCGACATCAGCCCGGCCTCGCCCTGGGCGATCTGGTCGTAGCCGGCTCGGCCGCCCTGCGGCCCGTCGTGGCCGAACCCGCTGATGCTCAGCAGCACCAGTCTCGGGTTGAGCTCGTGCAGCCGCTCCGCCGAGAACCCCAGCCGGTCGAGGACGCCCGGGCGGAAGTTCTCGACGAGCACGTCGCCGCGTTGCACGAGCTTGGTGAGGACGTCGCGGCCGTCGTCCGACTTGAGGTCGAGGGTGATCGACTCCTTGTTCCGGTTGGCCGCGAGGAAGTAGGTGGAGATGGGCTCGTCGTCGGGTCCGACGAACGGCGGCCCCCAGCCACGGGTGTCGTCGCCAGTGCCCGGCGACTCGACCTTGATGACGCGAGCGCCCATGTCTCCCAACATCATTGCCGCGTGCGGCCCAGCCAGGGCTCGCGACAGGTCGATGACGACGATGTCTTCCAGTGGTGCGGTCACCGCCTCATCCTGTCAGGGCGCCGACGCCTCGTGGGAGAGGCCGTCCGCAGCACGGTGGCAGGCCTGCCCGGGTCAGCTGCCGCGGTCGGCGCCCTTGATCGCAGCCTGGAGGGGTCCTCGGATGTACGGCGCGAGCGTTCGCACCATCGTCTGGGTGAGGTGGTGGCGGTCGTAGTACGTGATCACCCCGCCGACCACCCCGTAGCACGTCGCCTCGTCACAGAGCTTGTCGGTCAGGTCCACGACCGAGACATGGGGGCTGTCCATGCTCTCCGCGGCTGCGGCCAGCGGGTCCTGGGGGACCCAGGACGCCCTGCTGCCGCTGCACTTCCTGAGGTCGGTCGGGTGGGTCGCCACGCAATCCGGCACGGGACCGACGCCTGGGGGCGCCCGCGGGGTGTCACGGATCACCAGCACCTGGACCCCGGCTGCGTCCCAACGCCGGAGCTCGTCCAGGTGTCCCTTCCGGGCCAGGGGGAAGCGCTGGGGGTAGTCGTCCTGAGCAGCCTCCGGCGCCCGCGTCTGGATGGCGGAGGTCACGACGACGTCGAAGGACCCGTCCGTCGTGGCCTTCATGACCTTCTCACCCCAGGCAAGGCAACCGGTCCCCCAGGACCAGGGGTCGTAGTGGAGGCGGGCCGTCGTGACGTTGCAGCCGTCGGCCACGAAGGAGGTGACTCTGAAGTGCTCGGTGCCCATCAGCTCCTGCAGGGCGGTGAACCACATCCCGGCGTGCGAGTTGCCGACCAGCGCGACCGAGATCTCGGCGTTGGGGTCACCGTAGGTGCACCTGCGCACGGTGTCGAAGGGTGGTTCCACGAAGCACGAGCGGTCATAGAGGGCGGACCGGTCCTGCTGTGCCTGAGCCGGAGCCGGGATCGGGTCCTTGCCCCGGTCAGGGCACCTCGTCGGCCCCAACGCCAGCGTGCCCGCCCCCAGGCACGGCCCCGCTGCCCGCAGCTCGGCGGCCGCCTGGGCGCGTTGGTCGGCGACCCGGCGGTCCATGACCTGTGTCACGGCGGTGCTGCCGATCAGCATCACCAGCATCCCGACCAGCGCGAACCGGAACGGCGCGCGGCCCACCCAGGTGATCCCAGGACGGCGGAAGCGGTCCTCGATGGTCACCTTGGTCAACCACGCCAACCCGATGCTCGCCGCGAGGACGGCGACCTTGTCCAGCCGGCCGAGGGACCCGGAGACGAAGGGTAGGAGCACGATCAGCGGCCAGTGCCAGAGGTAGATCGAGTACGAGATGTCACCGATGAACGGCAGCGGCTGCAGGCTGAGCAGCCGGTCGGCCGCGCCCCGCCGACCCCAGCACCCGGCCGCGAGCACGAGGACGGCACCCCCGACCGGGAGGGCGGCCTTCCATCCGGGGAACGGCGTGCTGTCGGAGAACGTCACGGAGGCGACGACGATGGCCAGCAGCCCGAGAAGCCCGAGCACGGGCCAGAGGGCGCGTCGAGCCTCCCACCGCACCGACGACGCAGCAGCGACCGCGAGCAGGCCTCCTGCGGCCAGCTCCCAGAGGCGCACGGGGGTGGAGAAGTAGGCGACGGACGGGTTGGTCGACGTCTCGTACACGGAGAACGCGAAGGACGAGGCGGCAGCCCCCGTCACGGCGAACGCGACCGTGCGGCCCACTGCCCAGCCCCTGGCCCGCGCCAGCCTGGTGACCAGCAGGAGCATGATCGGCCAGACGAGGTAGAACTGCTCCTCGACCGACAGCGACCAGTAGTGCTGCACGGGCGTGGGTTGGTTCTCGGCCTTCAGGTAGCTCGTCGAGTCGGCCGCGAGCCGCCAGTTCTCGACATAGAGCCCGGAGGCCAGGACGTGCTTGGCCGTCTCGAGCCATCGACCGTCGGGCGCGAGGACCACGGTGGCGACGAGCGTGCACCCCAGGACCACCAGCGCAGCGGGGAGCAGGCGTCGGATCCGTCGCCCCCAGAACTCGACGAGGTCGCGACCGGCCTCCAGTCGCGACTGGAGCAGGTGGCTCGTGATCAGGAACCCGGAGATGACGAAGAACACGTCGACGCCGACGTACCCGCCGGTGAGCCTGGAGGGGGAGAGGTGGTACGCCACCACCACGAGGACCGCGACCGCGCGCAGGCCCTGGATGTCCAGACGCTGCCCACCGGACCGTGCCGCGCGCCCCGTCGGGGGTGGCGTCGGCCGGCTCACGCGGGAGAGCTGGCTCCCGATGACCTCGGGTGCCGGCTGGCTTCGCAGCACGTGCGTCCTCCCTGCGCCTCGGGGCCGAGGGACTGTCCTGCCCGGCCGGTGTCCCTCCTGGCCTGCCGCCGGGGACAGGGCACGACGGCCCCGGGGCGACAGGTTACCTGCCCGGGCCACTTTGACCGCATTCCGCAGCGGGGCCGGTCCTGGCCGGCAGGCGCCCCAGTCACGAAGCCACCCTCGGGGAAGCCGACTACAGCCAGTCGACGTCGGCGGCGGCCTTGCCGTCGGCGAGCCGAGCGTAACCGGGGCCGCGGTCGAAGAACGGCGCCGACTCGGGCCGGGCGTCGCGCAGCTGCTGGCGCAGCGCGTCGCTCGCGTCCGTGTCGATGACGGGTTCGTCCTTGCTGCCCGACGCGACCACCCCGTATGCCGTGCGCGCACCCTCGAAGGACACCTTGCCCCAGCGCAGGTCGCGTTCGACGTCCTCATAGGGGCGCTCGAGCGGGTCGCCCCAGCCACCGCCTCCGGTGGTGCGGATCCGGATCACCTGACCGGCCTTGACCGGCTCGGCGTCGGCCAGGGCGTCGACCTCGCGCTCGTCGGGACCACCGACGTCGATCGTGACGCTGAACGAGCTGCCGGCCTTGCCACCCTTGACGCCCCAGCACGCGAGGATCGAGCGGTCGGCGATCGACATGAAGTGGGCGTCCTTGAGCATGCGGATCTGCTTCTCGTAGCCCAGCCCGCCGCGGTAGCGCCCCGCACCGCCGGAGTCGACGGCGAGCCCGAGGCGCTCGACGATGAACGGGAACCGGCTCTCGGTGAACTCGGTCGGCAGGTTGCGCGAGTCCGGCACGACATGGATGGTGTCCTCGCCGTCGGCGTAGTAGCGGCCGCCCGAACCGCCGCCCAGCACCTCGCGCATGAGGTAGTCGTTGCCGTCGCGGTCCTTGCCGTAGACCCCGGTGTAGCGGATGGTCTCCTGGTCGGCGGGCATCTTGCCGTCGACGGCCTTGGCGACCACGCCGGCCAGCACCCCGAGCAGCCTCAGGATGACGAAGGTCCGGGCGTTCGTCGGGGCCGGGAAGATCGGCGTGAGCAGGGTGCCCTTGTCGGGGAAGCGCATCTCGATCAGCGGCACGACGCCTTCGTTGACGTCGAGCTCGGCCATTCGCTCCGGGCTGTCCGCCAGGTTGCGCAGGATCGGGGCCAGCCACTTCTTGAGGAAGTTGCCCCCGACGTAGTCGCCGCAGTGGTTGATCGGGCCCTTGGCCTGCGGCGCGGTGCCGGTGAAGTCGATGACCAGCCGCGGGCCGCCGTCGCCGGGGCCGGGGCCGCCGGTGGGTTCCTTGGTCAGGGTGATCCGCTGGGTGTGCAGCCGTGGGTCGTCGACGCCGTCGTGCTCGGCGTAGTCCTCCCAGACGTAGGTGCCGTCGGGGATCTTCGACAGGATCTCGCGCCGGTAGGTCTCGGTCGTCTGGTCGAGGATCGTGTCGAAGGTCGCCTCGATGGTGTCGCGGCCATAGCGCTCGAACAGCTCGGACAGCCGTCGGGCGCCCATCAGGCAGGCCGAGCACTCGGCGTCGAGGTCGGCCGCCAGCGAGTCGGGCATCCGGCTGTTGCGGGTCATGATCCGCAGCGCCGCCTTATTGGGCACTCCCTTGTCCCACAGCTTGATCGGCGGGACCGCGAGGCCCTCCTCGAAGACACTGGAGGCGTTGCTCGGCATCGACCCGGGCACGGCTCCGCCGATGTCGTCGTGGTGGCCGAAGGCCTGGACGAAGGCCACCACCTCGCCACCGCTGAACACCGGCACCGTCACACACAGGTCGGGGAGGTGCCCGATCCCGCCCTCGGACTCGTAGACGTCGTTGTGGAAGAAGACATCGCCCTCGGCCATCTCGGACAGGGGGAAGTCGCGGGCGATCGGGTGGACGAGCGCGCTGTAGGACCGGCCGGTCAGCTTGCGCAGCTGCCGGTCGTGGATGCCCGCCCGGAAGTCGTGCGCGTCGCGGATCATCGGCGAGCGGCTGGTGCGGGCGATGGCCGTCTCGACCTCCATCTCCACGCTCGCCAGGGTGCCTTGGACGATCTCCACGAGGATCGGGTCGACCTCGGTGCCCAGCGGGGTCAGCCGGTTGCCGTGCTCGTACGCCGTGGGCAGGCCAGCGGTGTTCATCGGGCACCCTCCTTGGTGATGACCAGGTTGCCGATCGAGTCCACCGTGACGGTGAAGCCGGGGTGGACCGGCACGGTCGAGCCGAACTCCTCGACGATGGCGGGCCCGTCGAACGTGTCTCCCGCTCGCAGATCGGGACGCCAGAACACCGGTGTGTCCCGGTAACCCTCGTCCGCGTCGAAGCAGACCGCCCGCCGGCTGCGTTGGTTCGGAAGATCCGCCGGGTCCTGACCAGGCGGATCTTCCGAAGAAACGGCGCGGGTCTCGAGCTCACGCAGCTCCGGTCGGGTGATCGGACCGATCCCGGTGACGCGCAGGTTCACCCACTCGACCTGCTGGCTCGGGTCGGCCGAGAAGTCGTACCCGTAGAGGGCGCGGTGCGCCTCGTGGAACGACTCGGCGACGTGCGCGGCATACGCCTCGTCGACGGGGCCGTCGGGGGCGGTGACGCGCACCTCGAAGGCCTGTCCGAAGTAGCGCAGGTCGACGGTGCGCGTGTAGCGGTGGGCGTCGCGGGGGAAGCCTTCGCCGTCAAGGGCTTTCGCGGCCCGGTCGGTCAGGTGGTCGAAGGTCTTCTGGACGGCCGCGTGGTCGAGCGCCGTGTGCTTGGCGACCATGGTCTGGACGTAGTCGTTCTTGACGTCGACGGTGAGCAGCCCGAAGGCGCTGACGTTGCCGGGGTTCTGCGGGACGACGACCCCAGCCAGGTCGAGGATGTCGACGAGCCGGCAGGCGAGCAGCGAACCGGACCCACCGAACGTGGTGAGCATGAAGTCGCGGACGTCGAGGCCGCGCTTCACCGAGACCTGCCGCAGCGCGTTGGCCTGGTTCCAGGCCGAGATCTCGAGGATGCCGGTCGCGCAGCGGGTGGGGTCGATGCCCAGCCGCGCCGCCAGCGCGTCGATGCCGGTGCGGGCGGCCTCGACGTCGAGCGGGATCTCGCCGCCGAGCAGGTGGGGAGGGATCCGTCCGAGGACGACATGGGCGTCGGTGATGGTCGGCTCGGTGCCGCCCTTGGCGTAGCAGAGCGGACCCGGGTCGGCACCGGCCGAGTGGGGCCCGACCTTGAGGGTGCCCTCGGGGGAGACCCACGCGACCGAGCCGCCGCCCGCGCCGACCGTGACGACGTCGATCATCGGGATCTTGCTGGGGTAGGCGCCGACCGTGCCCTCGGTGGTCAGGGTCGGCTCGCCGTCGAGCACCACCGAGACGTCGGTCGAGGTGCCGCCGCCGTCGCAGGTGAGGACCTTGGGGAAGCCGGCCCGCTTCGCGATGAGCCCCGCCCCGAGCGCGCCGGCCGCCGGGCCTGACAACACCGTGGTGATCGGCTGGTTGACGACCTCGTCGGCGGACAGCACGCCGCCGTTGGACTTCATGATCGAGAAGGCGGCGTCGGGGGCGATCTGCGCCAGCCGCTGCTGGATGTTGGTGACGTAGCGGCTGACGTTCGGCTTCACGGCGGCGTCGACGAGGGTGGTCATCGAGCGCTCGTACTCGCGGTACTCGCGGAGCACCTCGCTGCTGATCGACACGATCGCCTCGGGGTGCTCGCGCCGCAGCACCTCACGCATGGCCAGCTCGTGGGAGTCATCGGCGTACGAGTGCAGGAAGCAGACGCCGAGCGTGGTGATGCCGTGGTCGCGGAACCAGTGCGCCGCGGCGACGGCCGACGCCTCGTCGAACGGCTGGATCTCGTTGCCCTGGAAGTCCATCCGTCCGCCGACGGTCCTGACCGCGTCGGCGGGCACGATGCGCGGGGGCTTGACCCAGAAGTAGGAGTTGCCGTAGCCGTCGGGGACCGCCTGGCGGGCGATCTCGAGCATGAACTCGTAGCCCTCGCTGGTGACGAACCCCAGCCGCTCGACCTTGCCCTCGAGGAGCTTGTTCGTGGCGACGGTGGTGCCGTGGGCGACAGCGGTGACGTCCCGGCCGGTGGCCCCCATCAGGTCGAGGACCTTGGTCACGCCGTTGATGAACCCGTCAGCGGGGTTGCTCGGCGTCGACGGTGTCTTCGTCGTGACGAGCTCCCCGGTGCCCTCCTCGAACGCGACGACGTCGGTGAACGTGCCTCCGGTGTCGATCCCGATCCTGATCCGTCGCTGCGCCATGCGTGAGATTCAACCGGTCGCGCGGCTGCCTCGCCTTGGCACAAGTTGCCAACAGCCCTCGTCAGGCCTGTGTCGTCAGTGGGCCCGCACCAGTCGGTAGGCGCGCAGGGCCGGGAGGAGCCCGGTGAGGAGGCCGACCAGCACGGTCACCGTCCCGGTGCGGAGGTAGACCCCCAGGGGTGGCTGGAACTGCGGCAGCTCGACCGCGTCGATGTGGTTGAGCAGGTCGGGGTCGAGGCGAGCCAGCGCCAGGCCCGCCGCCATCGAGAGGATGCCGACGACGACGGCGACGACGAGCCCTTCGAGCAGGGCGGCCGCGAAGAGGGTCGACCGCGTGGCTCCCAGCGTGCGCAGGGTCACCAGCTCCGGTGTGCGCACCTCCACCATCGCCGTGGCCACGACGGCGACCGCGATGGCGCCGAGGCCGAGCGCCACCCACGCGAACAAGGCTCCCTGCTCGCGTTGTTGGCGCAGGACTGGCGTGAGCACGTCGTGCGAGTCGACCCGATAGCCCGCGGCCAGGCTCAGCCCGGCGGTGCGAGCGATGGTCGCGGCGATGCTGGCGACATCGCCGCACTCGGGAGACGCGCAGCGCCAGTAGAGCGAGGCGCTCTCGGGTGCCGCACCGATCAGGTGCAGGAGGCTGCGACTGGCCAGCACGTCGTTGACCAGGGCCTTGTTCCGCTCAGCCGGCCCGCGGTGCGCCGGGATGTCGGGCACGGCGAGCGGGCTCTGCGCCCAGCCGTCGGCACCGACCCCGGACCCCGATGTCGAGGAGTCCCCGGCGCTCGACAAGTCCTCTGCTCCGGGATCGGGCGGTGGGGCGCCTGCGACCGTCACCGTGACCAGCGTCGTGGTGGCCACCCCCAATCGGTCGGCCGTCTGCCCGCTGATCACCAGTCGCGGCAGCGCGGTCGGCCCCTTCACCTCGGCGAAGCTCGTCGACCCCGCCGTCGTGGCGCTGATCTCGGCCCACGGTCCGTGGAAGGAGGTGAGCGAGGCGGCCGTCTCCGGGCCCCCGACCGGTGCCGCGGTGGAGGTCAGCCGGGCGCTCAGGTTGGCCTGCAGCACCACCACGGCCCCGGGGTGCGCGACGGTCTCGCTGTCGAGGGTCGCGTCCATCGTCTGCAGCTGGGCCAACGACGGCGGAGTCTCGAGGTCGGCCCGAAAGGTCTGCTCGTAGCCGAAGACCGCTGCACCATAGGTCGTCACCGCCTCCTCACTCGCCGCAGCCGCGAGCGACGTGAACAGCTGGGTGCCGATGGCGCCGAGCAGGATCACGCCCTTGACGAGGTTGCGACGCCAGTTGCCCCTGACCTCCTGCCTGGCCAACGTGATGGCGCGCCTCATGCGGTGGAGCCCACGACGAAGCCCTCGGTAGCGCCCACCTCGTCGTCCTCGAGCAGGGGCACCAGCTGTCCGGCGTGCAGGCGAAGCTGCCGATCGCAGGCCCTGGCGACCACTGGGTCATGGGTGACGACCACCAGGGCTGCCGCGCTGACGGCCACCGCATCGCGCAGGATCTCGAGCACCGCAGCGGCGGTGGTGTCGTCGAGGGCGCCGGTGGGCTCGTCGGCCAGGATCAGCGACGGACGCTTGACCAGGGCCCTCGCCAGGGCCACTCGTTGCTGCTCCCCGCCAGACAGGGTGCGCGGACTGGCCCGGAGGCGGTGCGACAGGCCCACCAGCTCGAGGGCGCGATGCGCCTCCCGACGCCGCGTCCCGGCCGGCAGGCCGGCGATGGCCGCTGCCGTCTCGACGTTCCCCGTCGCCGTGAGGTGGGGGAGCAGCCGGAACTCCTGGAAGACGAACCCGATGTGCCGCGCCCGCAAGGCCGAGCAGGCCCGGTCGGACAGTCCTGCAACATCGGAGCCCAGGAGTCGGTAGCTGCCCGCGTCGAACGGCTGGAACAAGCCGAGGGCTCGCAGCAGCGTGCTCTTGCCCACCCCCGACCGACCCATCACTGCGACGGTCGTCCACGGCGCCACCTGCAGGGACGCGTCGGACAAGAGCTCGGTCACGCCGCCACCGCGGGCGCGGAACGACTTGGACAGGCCTGCGGCGTCGATGACCAGCCCACCGTGGCTGTCGCCCGCGAGCGTCGTCATTGCACCGTCATGGCGTCGTCATGGCGTCGTGAGGAAGTCGGAGGCCAGGGGGAAGCGCAGCACTCGGGCCGCGGCCGGCAGGCCCGTCACCTCGACCCGACTCCCGTCGTGCTGGCCGAGCTCGACTCGCGTCACCTCGGTGCGACCGCCGTCGACCACGATCACCTGGCCCGCGCCCGTCGTGCCCTGGACCGCCGTCATCGGCAGGGTGGGGACGTCCGTGCGCCGACTCACGACGAAGGCCGTGGAGGTGCGCAGCCCTTCCACCACGGTGATGTCATCGGGCACGGCGAGGACGAGGACCACTGACCCGTCGGCGGCGTGGTAGGTGCGGCGTTCGAACCGCACGGTGAACCCGGCCGGCCCGCCCAGGATCCGGGTCTTGGCGGTCCGCGGTGGTCGCATCAGGTCGTACAGCGCGGCCGGGTCGGTGACCGTGGCCAGGATGACATAGCCGGGCGGCCGGATCCGGAGGACCTCGGCTCCGTCGGCGACCTCTGCGCCGGTCAAGGCCGTGATGGTGCCAGCGACCGAGGCCCGCACGACGTGCCACTCGACGAGACACGCGGGGGTCGGGGCTGCGGGGTCGATGCCCGTCGTGGCCCCGGACTGCGCGCCGGCGGTCGAGTCGCCGCTCACCTCGGGCGTGGTCGGTGAGGGCGTCGCGCAGGTGCGGATGGCACCCACCCGCGCTCCCTTGCTCACCACACTGCCCTTGCGTATGCCGCGTGCCTGCGTGAAGGTGCCCGTCCAGGACGAGCGCACCGTCCATTCCGGACGGCGCTCGACCACGCCCGGGACCTCACGGGCCCGGTAGAGGTCGGCCTTCTCGACGCCGACCGTCTCGGGCGGGCTCGTCGAGGCCCGCGCCACAGCCGTCTCCTCCACCGACGAGCGGTCTGACGCCGAGCACGCAGCGGACCCAGCGACCGCCAGGCACAGGGTGAGGCGTGCGACCACCAGCCGCAGTCGCGACGGTGGCATCGGTCCGCGTGATCCCGACGCTAGCTGGAGTCGTCGTCGCACTTGTTGGCCGTGACGAACTTCTGGGTCTTGTCAATGTTGCCCAGGACCAGCTCGTCGGCCATCGCCTGGGAGAACGCTTCCCCGCCTGGCATGAGCTTCTGCGACTGCAGGAGGCCCTTGCGGACCTCGGCCGTGTCCTTGGACGCCTTGACCGTGTCGATGGCGGTCAACGCCCACGCGCAGAGGTTGTCGAACCCGACGTCACCTTGGGCGACGGTGTCATCGAGGACGAGCTGGCCGGCATTGGGCGCGATCGCCTCCCACATCTCTTCCGGGGTGACGTCCCGGCCTGGCGGCCACACCACCTGGTCGTGGTACTTGCGCAGCAACGGAACGAACTGCTCACGCTTGTCGGCGGAGGCAGACTGCGGAGCCGTGGCGTCGGCGCTCTGCTTCTGCTCGATCGTCAGGGCGGGCTCATCCGTGCTGCTGCACGCGCCCAGGGACGCGAGTGCCAACAGTGCTGTCGCCGCACGCAGGGCCACGCCCGTGCCGCGCCCGGTCCTGCCGTGGTCACGCAAAGTTGTAGTTCCAGTGCTGCGTGGACGAGAAGGTCCCGGTGGTCGAGTAGCCGCGGTACTGGACGCGCACGCAACTGCCTTCGAGGAAGTTGGTGCCCAGCACGCGCCGCCCCTCCGCAACGGTGATGTCGTACTTGGTGGCGCCGGTGCCGCCGCTGATGCTGCAGCTGGCCCACCGCGCGTCAATGCCGATCCCGCCGACCACGTCCAGCCCGAAGTCGTCGTTGGTGTGGCCTTGGTAGTAGTACGTGCCACCGAGCTTCCACTCGATGATCGACCCGGTCGACGAGGTCGAGGTCTTGGTGTCGGCGCTTGCGCTCGCCGTCGTCGCGACGGCCAGGCCGATCGAGACCAGCGTGGCGATCGCGGCCCGACGGATTGATGTCCGCATTGTTCCCCCTCTGGGTTCAGGTCCCCATGTTCATGGTCAGTTCTATAGGGGTATGAACGACAGTGTCAAGGAAAGGTGCGCGTGTTTGGCCCTGGCTGGGTGCGCTCGGGCCGGTTTGCCTCCGGATGTCAGTCCTGACGGGGCAGGGCCGACCCGCGCACGGCCAGGTCCAGTGGGTCCGCGCCGTACAGCGGCACCTCACGCCAGCCGAGGTGCACGGTTCCGTCGGTCCGCGTCCGCAGGCGCAGGGTGTGTGGCGTCTCGATCAGGCGCACGTCCGCGCTGAAGCAGCCCTCCGCATCCCAGCCGCCAGCGGCCATCACCGGCAGCTCGACGCCGCCCACGGCGAAGGTCGAGAACACCCACTCGCCGTCGCCCACGGCCAGGCGCACCTGGGTGTCGTGGCAGTCCAGGACCACCTCGTATGCCGCGCCGCCGGGCGCGAGGCTCAGCGCGGCATACGCCTCGGGCAGGGTGCTGTCGTCGGCACGCACCCACCGCGCGGCCTCGGGTCCGGGGCCGGACGAGGTCGGGGTCGGCACGGCCAGCATGTCGAGYCGCTCCTCGAGGGCGGCGTCGGCGAGCTCGTCGCCGACCTCGTCCACGCCCCCGACCGCTGGCAGCAGGTGGTCCCAGACCAGGTCGAGGACGGCCTGCATGTCGATCGTCTCGCTGGTGATCGCGATGGCGATGTCCTGCTCGGGCAGCACGATGGCGTACTGCCCGTAGGCGCCGTCGCCGCGGTAGCCGTGCCGGGCCATCCAGAACGAGCAGCCATAGCCCTCGCGCCAGTCGGGGTTGGGGTCGGGCTCGCGGTTGGGCAGCCCCGTCGACGTCGTCGCGGTGTCGACCCACTCGGGCGACAGCAGCGCCGACCCGGCCCACCGGCCGCGGTCGAGGTGGAGCTGGGCGAGACCGAGGATCGCGTCGGTGCCGATGTGGATCCCGGAGAAGCCGAGCTCGCGGCCCGTGGCAGTGCGGTGCCACACCACGTCCGCCCCACCGGAGGGGTCCACCAGGGGGAGGACCCGCGCGCGCAGGAGGTCGAGCACCGACGAGCCGGTCGCCCCGCGGACCGCACCTGCGGCGAGGTAGGTCGCGATCTGGTTGTAGGCCCACGCGGTGCCGGGCTCGTGCTCCTGTGGCGTGGCCAGGATCGCGGCCAACACCGGGTCGGCGTGGTCGTCGTCGCCAGTGGCCTCGTGGGCCGCGCGGAGGACCTCGGGACCCCACCCCTCCGCGTCGTGACCGGTCGCCATCGTCAGGCAGTGACCGAGGGTGAGCCGTCGGTAGCGGTCCGGGACCTCCACCCCGTCCGGCAGGTCGCCAGGAGGCAGGAGGTCGAGGACCGGCTGGTCGAGGGACAGCCGACCCTCGTCGACCAGGAGCCCGACCGCCGTGGCGGTGAACGACTTGCTCAGCGAGTAGACGAGCTGGACGCGCTCAGGGGCGTAGGGGGCCCACCACCCGCGGGCGATCACGTGGCCGTGCCGGGCGACCAGCAGGCTGTGCGGGTCGTGGCCGCCCGACTCGAGGGCGTCGACGAGGGCGAGGATGCCGAGGGCATCGACACCCTGGGCGGAGGGCGTGCTGGTCGGCAGGGGCATCGGGCCAGTCTGGTCGGCGGAGGGCATTCGTGCCAGCAGCGCCACGGAGGTGCGCCAGGGGCGGGCGGGGACGTCGAACCGGGCCGCCCACGCCACCGATCGCCCGCGCGTCAGTGGGGAAAGGACGTCTCCGCCGGGCGCTCGAGCTCGTCGCGGTGGCCGCGGATCAGGTCGAGGTTGCGGTCGCGCAGGTGGTCGAACCCCTGCCCGATGTTGGAGCCGGGGGTGAGCGAGGACAGGGCAGTGGCCGGGTCGAGCACGGCCGAGACCCACCCCTCGTGGGAGGAGGCCTTCGCCGCGATGTGCGCGTTGGGCGTGACGATGTGGGAGTTGCCGAAGTAGAGCACCCCAGCAGGGTCGGTGCCCGTGGCGTTGGCCCCGACGATGAAGACGTGGTTGTCGTAGGCGCGCGCCCGCGAGGTCAGCTCCCAGATGTCGGCCGACCGCAGCAGCGCGCTCGGGCGGCAGATCACCTCGGCCCCCTGCACGGCCTGGATGCGGGAGAGCTCGGGGTAGTCACCGTCGAAGCAGATGATCATGCCGATCCGACCGAGGTCGGTGTCGCAGACCGTGACCGTGCTGCCGGGGGTCACCCAGCCGCCGCCGTCGACGTGCTCGGTGCAGAACGGGTGGGTCTTGCGGTAGACGCCGAGCACCTCGCCGTCGCGCCCGATCAGCACCGACGAGTTGTAGATGACGCCCCGCTCTGGGCCACGCTCGTAGGTGCCCAGCACGGCATACACACCAAGGTCTTTCGCGACCTGTTGCACCGGCTCGGTGACGGGTCCGGGGATCTCGGACACGAGGTCCCACAGCTCCTCGACCGGGCAGTCGGGGGTGAACCCCGTCGTGGCCGACTCGGGCAGCACGACCAGCTCGGCACCGGTCGCGTCGACGCAGCGCCGGGTGTAGTCGACGCACTTGTCGAGGTTCTTGCGCACCGACTCCGGCGACAAGGGTCCCGGCACCGGTGCGAGCTGGATGGCAGCCGCGGTGAATGCGCGCATCATCGTCCTCCGATCGCCCATCCCACGATAACCCCGGCCAAGGCGACCAAGCCCCCGGTGGCCACTCCCCAGGCGTACGGCTTGCCACCGAAGGCGGCCGTGGACGTGCCGACCCCCTGGATGGGCCGCGCGCCGCCGGGCACCTCCTCGACATGGACCCCGGGGCTGACCGCCTTGGTCTTCTTCTCCTTGCGCACGCCGGCGATGTCGTCGTCGACGGCCTCGAAGAACTGGCCGGCCATCTTACGGGTCACGCCCGAGAGCATCCGCTGGCCGACGCCGCCGATCATGCCCCCGACCGCCGCGTCCGCGTCGTAGGACAGGTCGGTGCCCCCGGCCGCGGACGGGGCCAGGTGGACGACGACGTCGGCGTCGACGGTGCCGGGTCCGCCCGCTCCCTGCGCCTTCATCGTGAACCGCTCGGGGTGCTGTGGGTCGAGCAGGGCGACCTTGCCGTCGTAGGTGCCCTTGATCGCGGCGACCCCGGCGGTCACGGTCATGGCGTACTCGTCGGGCCCGACCTCGGTGAGCGACTCACAGCCGGGCAGGCAGCGGGCGAGCACCTCGGGGTCGTGGAAGGCGTCCCACACCTGCTGCGGTGTCGCCTTGAGGGCGGCGGTGCCGGAGATCTTCATGGTGCCTCCTGGGCGGGCGGTGCAGGCGCGGGGTCGGACGACGTGGTCGGGGCAGGTGCAGGGGTATGCCGCGAGCTCGCCAGCGAGGGGATCTCGCCACGGGCGTGGCGCTGGCGCAGCTCCCACAGCTCGACCGGCGAGATCGGCATCGAGGTGATCGCGAACCCCTCGGCGTCGGAGATCGCCGACGCGATGACCGCGGTGACCGGGATGCACCCTGCCTCGCCGGCGCCCTTGATCCCCAACGGGTTCAGCGGCGACGGCGTCTCGAGGTGGTCGGTCTCGATGTGCGGGATCTCCGAGGCGTAGGGCATCAGGAAGTCCATGAAGCTGGCGTTGAGCAGCTGGCCCGAGTCGTCGTACGCCATCCGCTCGTAGAGCGCACCGCCCACGCCCTGGGCCACGCCTCCGTGCACCTGGCCCTCGACGATCATCGGGTTGATCATCGTGCCGCAGTCGTGGATGACGCAGTAGCGCAGGATCTTGACCTCCGCGGTGACCGGGTCGGTCTCGACGATCGCCGCGTGCATGCCGTTGGCGAAGGTCGCCTGGGTGGGGGAGTAGAAGTCCTTGCCCTCCAGCCCGGGCTCGTCGTCGTCGGCCACCGGCGGCTTGGAGTGGTCGGCGGTGCCGGCGAACTGCGTGGCCGCCTTGGCTGCCTCGTCGAACGCGTAGCGCAGCGGGTTGGACATCACCGACACGGTGCCGAGCGACATGTGGGTGTCGGGGGCGCCCTTCACCCGGATGTCACCGTCGACGATCTCGAGGTCCTCGGCCGACACCTCGAGCGCGTCGGCCGCGATCCGGAGGGCCTTGGCCCGCACGTTGCGGGCGGCGAGGGCGATCGCGTTGCCGCTCATGACCGCCGCGCGCGAGGCGAACGTGCCCACGGCGTAAGGCATGCGGCGGGTGTCGCCCGTCGTGACGAAGACGTCGTCGATCGGCACCCCGAGCTCCTGCGCCACGATCTGCGCGAACGACGTCTCGTGCCCCTGCCCCTGCGAGGTGAGACCGGTCGACACGTTGACCCGGCCGCTGGTCTCGATCTGGATGTGGCCGCCCTCGTAGGGTCCGACGCCGGTGCCCTCGACGTAGCACCCGATGCCGAGGCCGACCCTGCGGCCGTCCGCCTCGGCCTGCTCGCGGTAGGCCGCGAAGTCGTCCCAGCCGACCAGCGCCTTGAGCTTGGCGAGGCTGGCCGGGAAGTCACCGGAGTCATACTTCAGCGGGCGGCCGTCCTGGAAGAGCAGCCCGTGGTCGTAGGGCATCTCGCTCGGGAGGATGAAGTTCCGCGAGCGGACCTCGGCCCGGTCGAGGCCGAGCCGGTCGGCGATGGCGTCCATGGTGCGCTCCATGGCGAAGCACCCCTGCGGCCGTCCGGCACCGCGGTAGGGCGTCACGAGGACGGTGTTGGTGTAGAGCGACCAGAACTCGCAGCGGTAGGCGCCGGGCTTGTAGGGCCCGAGCAGCTGGGTCGACGTGATGATCGGGACGATGATGCCGTAGGGCGTGTAGGCGCCGTTGTCGTGCCAGAACTTCACGTCGAGCCCGAGCACCCGCCCGTCGTCGTCGAAGCCGACCCGGATCTGCTGGAGCTGGCCGCGCTCGTGGGCGCTGGAGATGAAGTGCTCGCGCCGGTCCTCGGTCCACTTCACCTCTCGGTCGAGAAGCCTTGCGGCCCAAGGGATCAGGACCTCCTCCGGCCAGGGGTGGTTGATCTTCACGCCGAAGCCACCACCCACGTCGGGCGCGATGCACTCGACCTTCGCCAGCGGCAGGTCGAGCTTGGCTGCGACGGCCGCGCGGACACCGGTCGAGGTCTGGGTCGAGGAGAAGATGCGCAGCTCGCCCTTGTCGGAGTCCCACCGCGCCAGCACCCCCTTGCCCTCCATCGGCATGCAGGCGCTGCGCTCGATGTCGAGGTCGAGCTCGAGGGTGTGCGGTGCTGCGGCAATGGCGGCGTCGACGTCACCGACCTCCTGGAGCATCCGGCAGGCGACGTTGCCCGGCACGTCGTCGTGGACCAGGGCCGCGCCGTCCCGGGCGTTCGCGATGCCCACGACCGGGGTGAGCAGCTCGTAGTCGACCCGGATCCGCTGGCAGATGTCCTCGGCGACGTAGCGGTCGCGCGCGACGACCATGACGATGGCCTCGCCCACGTAGTTGACCTCGTCGCGGGCGAGCGCGAACTGCGTGCGGCCGTGGGTGAGGGTCGGGTGGGGGATCAGCAGTGGCAGTGGCTCGCCCACCCGACCGGGAAGGTCCTCGTGGGTCCAGATGCCGACCAGCCCGTCGACGTCGAGCGCGTCGGTGACGTCGATGTCGACGATGCGCGCGTGGGCGTGCGGGCTGCGCACGAACGCCGCCGCGAGGGCGCTGTGGCCGAGGTCGTCGAGGTAGCGCCCGCCGCCGGTCACCAGACGTGGGTCCTCGCGACGGGTGATCGGTGCCCCGAACATCTGGCTGGTCACGGCGCCTCGCCCCCGTCGGCGTCCCTATGCCGGGTGGCCGGCGTCGCGGCATACCCGCCCCCGTCGGCGACGGTATGCCGCGTGGCCGGCGCCGCGGCATACCCGTCGCCTGCGCGCTCGGCGCGGAGCTCGGCGGCCCGGAGGACCGACTTCACGATGTTCTGGTAGCCGGTGCAGCGGCAGAGGTTGCCCGAGATCGCCTCGCGGGCCTCGTCGGCGGTGGGGTGCGGGTGGTCCTCGAGGTAGGCCGTGATGGTCGTGAGGAAGCCCGGGGTGCAGAACCCGCACTGGAGGCCGTGGCACTCGATGAAGGCCTGCTGGACCGGTCCCATCGAGTCGATCGCCCCGAGGCCCTCGACCGTGGTGACCTCGTGTGCCTGGGCCGTCACGGCGAACATCAGGCACGACCGCATCGGCTGTCCGTCGACGAGCACCGTGCAGGCGCCGCACACCCCGTGCTCGCAGCCCACGTGGGTGCCGGTCAGCCGCAGGTCGTGGCGCAGGAAGTCGGACAGCAGCCGACGCGCCGGGGCCTTGGCGTGCCGCGGCACGCCGTTGACCACGACGGTGAGGTCGAGGAGCTCCTCGGCTCCGCCATCGGTCAAGGAATCGGCGATGCGCTCGGTCATGCGACACCTCCCGGAGCAGACCCATGCAAAAGGCGAGTTAGCGCCGCGTCGTGCGGCGCTAACTCGCCTTTTGCATGGGATAGCGACGCGACGGAGCGGGCCGCAGCGGACGCCAGGCTGAGCCGGGCCAGCTCGGCCGCCAGCATGGCGCGGTAGGCCGCGGTCGCGTGGATGTCGCCGTCTGGCTCGATCGCGCCGTCGACGAGGTCGGCAGCCGCGGACCAGTCGACGGCGCCGGGCTCCTGGCCGGCGAAGACGGGGGTGACGTCGAGGGTCCGGGGCACGTCCGTGACGGACACGAACGAGAGCCGGGCGTCGGCGACGACTCCGTCCTCGACGCGCACGACCGCCGCGACCCCGGCCATGGCGTAGTCGCCGTGCCGACGGGCCCGCTCCATGAATGCCGTGCCCGTGCCGTCCGCGAAGCGGCGGAACCGCACACCCACCACCAGCTCGTCGGCGGCGAGGGAGGTCTCGAGCGCGCCCTGGAAGAAGTCGGCCACCGCGATCTCGCGGGAGCCGCGGGCAGACACTGCCTCGACGACGCCGTCGGTCAGGGCCAGCACGGCCGGCATCTCACCGGCGGCGTCGGCATGCGCGATCGAGCCGACGGTGGTGCCGCGGTTGCGGATGACGGGGTGGGCGACGTTGACGAGCGCCTGGCGCAGCAGCGGCAACGCGGCATACGCCTCGTCGTGGTGCTCGAGCTGCGCGTGGCGCACGAGCGCACCGATCCGCACCTCGGTGTCGGTGACGACCACGTCGGCGAGTCCGGTGACCTGGTTGATGTCGACGAGGTGGGCTGGCGAGGCCAGTCGCATGTTGAGGATCGGGATCAGGCTCTGCCCGCCCGCGAGCACCTTGCCGTCGTGGCCGACCTGCCCCAGCACCTCGACCGCCTCGGCGACGGAGCGTGGTGCGTGGTGCACGAAGAGGGCTGGCTTCACGGACTGATCCTGCCGTCTGGAGTCAATGGGGGCTAGGGCCGGGGCCGACCCGCCGGGGGAATGGTGCGGGCCCCCGACCTCGATCGGGGGCCCGCACCCTGGGTCGGATCGCCGATCAGCGGCGGTCGTCACCCTGGTAGAGGTCGTCGATCCCGTCGCTGTCGCCGTAGGTGTCCGTGCCTCCGACGGTGAGCACCGTCCCGCCGGGTCCGCCCGCGGCGGCACGCTCGCGCAGCTCGCGCGGGGCGAGGGCCTTGGCGAGGTGGTAGCCGCCGACGGCGACGATGGTGCCGAGGGCGATGCCGGTGAGCGAGAAGTTGTCGGTGATCTTCAGCTTCACGTCACCGACGCCCATGATGATCCCGGCCGCGATCGGCACGAGGTTGATCGGGTTGCCGAAGTCGACGCCGTTCTCCTTCCAGATCTTGGCGCCGAGCAGGCCGATCATGCCGTAGAGGACGACCGTGATCCCGCCGAGCACGCCGCCCGGCACCGACGCCACGAGCGCGCCGAACTTGGGCGAGAAGCCGAAGAGGATCGCCACGACCGCCGCCACGTAGTACGCGGCCGTCGAGTAGACGCGGGTCGCCGCCATGACGCCGATGTTCTCGGCGTAGGTGGTGGTGGGGGAGCCGCCGACCGCCGAGGCGAGGACGGTGCCCACGCCGTCGGCCGCGATGGCTCGACCCATCACCGGGTCGAGGTCGTGGCCGGTCATCTCGGCCACCGCCTTGACGTGGCCGGTGTTCTCGGCGATCAACGCGATCACGGCGGGGAGCACCAGCAGGATGGCCGCCATCGAGAAGCTCGGCGTGTGCCAGCCCACGACCTCCTTGCCGTCGGCCGCGATCGTGGTCTGGGACGGGAAGCCGAACAGCGCCGCGTCCTTGACGCCCGCGAAGTTCGTGCGGAAGTGGCTGGTCGCCTCGGTGGCGCCACCCAGCACGGACGTGATCTCACCGGCGGTCTTGTCGAGGACCCACGAGAGGGCCGTGCCGAAGATCAGCGCGAGGAAGATCGCGATGCGCGAGATGAAGCCCCTGAAGGCCACGGCGCAGACGATGGTGAAGACCATCACCGCGAACGCCACCCACTGGTCCTGGGGCCAGTAGATGTTGGCCACGACCGGGGCGAGGTTGAAGCCGATCAGCATGACGACCGCGCCGGTGACCACCGGCGGCAGCACCGTGTGCAGCACACCGGAGCCCAGCACGTGGATCAGCAGACCGACGAGCGCGAGCACCAGGCCGGCGACCAGGATCGCCCCGGTGACCTCCTTGGAGTCGCCACCCTGCGCGCGGATCGCGGTGACGCCGCCGACGAACGAGGCAGAGGTGCCCAGGTAGCTCGGCACCTTGCCCTGCACGATGAGCAGGAACGCGATCGTCGCGATGCCGCTCATCATGATCGCGAGCTGGGGGTTGAGCCCCATGATCAGCGGGAAGACGAACGTCGCCCCGAACATCGCGACGACGTGCTGCGCGCCCAGCCCGACGGTCTTGCCCCACCCGAGGCGCTCATCCGGGGCGACGACGTCGTCCGGTCCGGAGAGGTTGCCGTCTCCGTGCAGTTTCCAACCCAGGCCCAGTGACATGCGGACTCCTTCTCCACGGCGTGGCCACCCAGCCGGCGCGGCCCACGGTCCCTTCCGGGATAGGCGAAAACTAGCGGCCCCACCGCCCGCTGCATTGGGCAATTGTTGCTATCGGGGGCGGCGCGCCTTTCGGCAGAGTATGCGGAGTGGCGCGCTCGCATTCCGCGCCGGGCAGGAGTGCAATGGGCTGTGCCGCGTCCCTCCCGCCAGAGGGCGCGGCACCCTGATGCCCCCGCGGCATACCGGCGGTTGTGCGGTCAGATGCCGCGCATCTGGTGCACCTTGAGCGCGAGGGCGAGCTTGAGCCGCAGCTGCGGGTCGGTCGTGAAGGGGCCGAGCATCTTCTCCAGCTTCACGATGCGGTAGCGCAGCGTGTTGTAGTGGAAGAACAGCTGGCGCGCGGTCTCGGCGACGTTCATGTTGGTGTCGATGAGGATCGACAGGGTCCGGCGCAGGTCGGCGTTCTCGGCGGAGTCGTCGGTGGACAGCGGCCCGAGCGCCTCGTCCACGAACCGGCGCAGGTCAGCGCTGTCGGGGATCAGGGCGAGCAGCCGGAACACCCCGAGGCCGTCGAAGTGCGTGACGGCGGAGTCGCCGTGCAGCTGGCGTCCGACGCTGACCGCCGAGAGGGCCTCCTCGTAGGCCTGGGGCAGGTCGGCCACGGACTCGACGGGACGTGAGACGCCGGTCGAGAAGGTGCGCCGACCGCCGCCGCCGATGCCGCTGATCACGCGCACGATCTCGGTGACGGTGCGCATGATCGACTCCGTGTCGGCCCCTTGGGGCACCCCGCAGAGGGCGACCACCTCCTGGCTGAACCCCATCACCGGCGCGCGCGGGTCGCGGACGGCCAGGGCCTGGTTCCATGCGCGGGCGAAGCGTTCCTGCAGGACCCCCACCTCCTCGGGCGAGCGGGAGGAGTGCGCGTCGTCCTCGTCGGTCTCCGCCACCACGACCACGAGGCGGCGGTCGATGTCCCACCCGAGCGAGGCCGCGTGCGCGACCGCCTCGGCAGGCGCGCCGGCTCGACCGGCCAGGGCGTCGCGCAGGAACTCCGCGCGGTACTTGCTCTCCACCGCCGAGACGGCCTGCTCCTTGGTGATGGCCAGTGCCGCGACGGTGGCGGCGCGCTCGAGGAGGTGGACGTCGTCGGCGGTGAGCGACCGGTCTCCCACGAACGCCGCCAGCAGGCCGTGGTTGAGGTTGCCGGCCACGATCCGCACCATCGCGCGCCGCGCCTCGGTGCCGTGGCTCGGGCGGATGCCCACCGGCTCGTGCTCGGTGATCAGCCGGCCGGTGCGGTCGAAGCAGTCAAGCGCCAGCGCGGCACCGAGATCGGCATCGCTCCCGGCCTGCGCGATCACGCGGCCGTCGCTGCTGGTCACCATCGCGGCACCGCCGAGGAACCCGGCCAGCCGTTGGCACAGGTCCTCGAGACCGCCCCCGGCCAGCACGACACCGACGAGGATCTGGTGGGCCTCCTCGACGCGCTGGAGGATGCCCGACTGCTGGTCGAGGACCGCCCCGAGGACCTCGGTGACGATGCGTTCGGCCCGGACCGTGGGCGGGGCCAGCACGAGCGGGACCCCGACCGCGGTCGCGCGGGCCCGCCACCGACGGACCTGCTCCACGGAGCCCCCGGCGATGGCCAGGGCCGCCGCGCCGTCGAGGGCGCTCTGTTCGAGGGGGTCCTGGCCGGCCGCCTCCCAGGCCTCGACGGTCTCGGCGTCGCTGCAGACGAGGTGGTGCCGGGGGGTGGGGGTCGCGCCGAGCAGGGATGCCCGAAGGACGCCGCGGAGCAGCTGGTCGGCCCCGTGCACGAGCTCGGTGCCGGCCAGCGAGGGCAGGGTCAGGAGGCCCACGAGGCTGACGCCGCCCACGAGGTCGCGGCTGGGGGCAGGGGCACCGGCCGATGGCAACTCCGCGTCAACCAGGCCGCCATCCTTGGCAACATTCACCATGAGGTGACTGTAATGGCACTCGATAGCGTCGCTGCGTCACTCCGGCGAATCGCGACCGGACGAGCAAGGCAACGAGCACGCGGGAGGAGGTCGGCGATGACCGCGTCAGCGACCTGGCCGGCCGCGGTCTCCGAGCGGTCCGCCCAGCTGGTCCACGGAGCACCTCGCCGCGCCACCGTCCTGGCGGCCTTCCCGACGGCTCTCTACCTGCACGTGGGTGGGCACGCCGACGTCCTGCCCGTGGTGACGCGCGACGGGTTCCGGCTCCCCACGGCGCTCGCCGTCGCGACCGCCCTCGCGACCGTGGGATGGGGAGCCCAGCCGGGCGACGAGGTGGTGGTCGGTGACGGTGGCGTGCGGCTGCCCGGCGTCATGATCCACGCGGTGCGCACCTGGCGCCCCCAGCTGGTCTCCCGCGCCACCACGCCCGTGGTCGTCGGGCACCTCGCGACGCTGCCCCTGCCGTGGCGTGCGCCTGCTCGCGCCCTCACCGAGCTGCTCCTCGGCGGCGAGCACACGCCATACCCCTTGGCCGACCGGGTGGGCGCGCTCGTGGGGGCGGGGCCGGGACTCACCCCGAGCGGCGACGACGTGCTGTGCGGCGTGCTGCTGGGGCTGCGACTGCACCCGCGCGGCTCGGCCCCGCTCGTCGACGAGCTCTGGCGGGCGGTCGAACCCCGCCTCACCGCGACGACGAGCCTGTCGGCGTCGCTCCTGCGCGAGGCCGCCGGCGGGTATGCCGCCGAGCCGGTCACGCAGCTGCTGCAGCGCCTCGCGTCGGCTGGCTCCACCAGCTCGTCCGGCTCCAGTGCGCGGGCCACAGTCACCGACGCCGTGCGCAGGGTGCTCGCGATCGGCCACACCTCGGGCGCCGACCTCCTCGGCGGCCTGGCCGGCTGCCTCGACGCCCTCGCACCAGCCGCCCCCGCACCAGCCGCTCTCGCACCAGCCGCCCTCGCACCAGCCGCCCTCGCACCAGCCGCCCTCGCGGGGACCGCATCGACCGCGAACTCCCTGTCCGCCACCCCGAGGAGCCTGCCGTGACCGACCACCTCGAGCTGCGCAGTGGCGCCTACCACGACTCGGTGAGCCTCATGCAGGTCTCGCGGCAGGTGGCCGGCGCGAGCGGTGTCTCGGCCGCGCAGGTCGCGATGGCCACCGAGCTCAACCTCGAGGTGATCGCCGCCATGGGGTTCACGGTGCCGCAGGGCGTCCGGCCCAACGAGCTCGTGGTCGCCATCCGGGCCGACGACACCGAGGGGGTCGGCGCCGGGCTGGCCGCCCTGGACGCTGCCCTCGCCGGTCTGCGGTCGGCCGGGTCGGGCGCGGGTGGCTTCGGGGAGGCTCCACCGCCGCGCACCCTCGGTCGTGCGGTCCGCGCCGGTGACGCCACCCTCGCGCTCGTCTCGGTGCCCGGCCAGCACGCCACCGTGGAGGCCTTCGACGCCATCTCCCAAGGAGTCTCGGTGATGGTGTTCTCCGACAACGTCCCCGTCGAGGACGAGGTCCGGCTCAAGGACGCTGCCGCCGCGCGGGATGTCCTCGTCATGGGCCCCGACTGCGGCACGGCCGTGGTGGGCGGGGTCGCGCTCGGCTTCGCCAACGTCGTCGAGCGGGGCCCGGTCGGGATCGTGGCGGCCTCCGGCACGGGTGCGCAGCAGGTGATGGCGCTGCTCGACGCTGCAGGGGTGGGGGTCAGCCACTGCCTCGGCGTCGGTGGTCGCGACCTGTCGTCAGCCGTGGGTGGCCGGTCGACCCGCCAGGCGCTCGCCGCGCTCGCGGCTGACGAGGCGACCGAGTCGATCCTCGTGGTCTCCAAGCCGCCGGCCGCCGAGGTGCTCGCCGAGCTGGAGGGGTATGCCGCGGGGCTCGGCAAGCCGGTCCACTGGGCGACGCTGGGCGCCGGGCGACCCGACCTCACGGCCGCCGTCGAGACGTTCCTCGGCTCGCTCGGCCGCGAGGTCCCATCCTGGCCGTCGTGGGGGCCGCTCCAGGTCGCTTCTTCGGAAGATCCGCAGGGTCAGGACCCGGGCGATCTTCCGAACAACGGGAGGTGGCTGCGGGGCCTGTTCTGCGGCGGCACCCTGGCGGACGAGGCGATGCTGGTCGCCGGCGAGGTGCTCGGCGGCATCCGGTCCAACATCCCGTTGTCGCCCGACCTGGCCCTCGACGCCGAACTGCGGGCCGACACCCACCTGGTCATCGACTTCGGCGACGACGAGCTGACCCGCGGGCGGGCGCACCCCATGATCGACCCGACCTTGCGGCTGGAGCGGATCGCCGCCGAGGGAGCCGACCCGGGCTGCGGTGTGCTGCTGCTCGACCTGGTCCTCGGCCACGGCGCACACCCCGACCCCGCGCCCGAGCTGGCCGATGCGATCCGCGGCGCCCGGGCCGTGGCCATGGCCGCCGGGCGTGAGCTCCCGGTGGTCGTCTCGCTCACGGGCACGCGGGGCGACCCCCAGGGACTCGACCGGAGCGGCGCCCAGCTGTCGGCGGCCGGCGCGGCCGTCCACCTCTCCAACGCCGAGGCGACGAGGCAGGCGCTCGCCCTCCTCGGCGCCGACCAGGACGGAGCGACCCGATGAGCACCCCCCTGCGCGGGCTCCTGCAGACCGACCCGGTGGTCGCCACGGCGGGCGCCTCGATGTTCGCCGATGCGCTGCGTGACCAGGCCGTCGAGGTCACCGAGACCGACTGGCAGCCGCCGCTCGACGGCACCGCCCCCCACCTCGCCCGTGTCGCCGCAGACCCCCGCCGAGGCGAGGCGAACGAGCTCGCGTGGCACCGGATGACCGCGGCCGGCGCGGACTTCGTCGACGTGCGGCCGGCCAGCGAGGCGCTCGGGCTGGAGCGCGGGACCTTCCTGCACGCGGGCCCACCGATCGAGTGGGAGCGCGCCTCGGGCCCGCTGCGCGGAGCCCTCATCGGCGCGATGCTCTTCGAGGGCATGGCCGACACCGCCGAGGCCGCCGAGACTGCCCTCGCCCGTGGTGACGTCGAGCTCGAGCCGTGCCACCACCGCGACGCGGTCGGCCCGATGGCCGGCGTCGTCTCCCCGTCGATGTGGGTCTACGAGCTCCGTGACGAGGTGCACGACCACACGTCGTGGTGCTCGCTCAACGAGGGACTCGGCAAGGTGCTGCGTTACGGCGCCTACGGCCCCGAGGTCATCGACCGGCTGCACTGGATGAACTCGGTGCTCGGACCGTTGCTGCAGCAGGCGATTCGCGCTGCCGGCCCGATCGACGTCAAGTCGATCATCAGCCAGATGCTCCAGATGGGCGACGAGGGCCACAACCGCAACCGCGCCGGCTCCCTGATGCTGCTGCGCGAGCTGCTGCCCACCCTCATCACCGCAGACGGGTCGTCGAGCGACATCGCCGAGGCGGTGCGCTTCTCCGGCGCGAACGAGCACTTCTTCCTCAACCTCGGGATGCCGGCGTGCAAGCTCTCGACGCTGGCAGCGGAGGGCATCCCCGGGTCGACGGTCGTCACGACGATGGCCCGCAACGGCACCGACTTCGGGATCCGGACCGCGGGCACCGGTGACCAGTGGTTCACCGGGCCGGCCAACACCCCTGAAGGACTGTTCCTCGGCTCCTACGGACCCGACGACGCCAACCCTGACATCGGCGACTCGGCGATCACCGAGACGGCCGGCATCGGTGGCTTCGCGATGGCGGCGGCGCCGGCCATCGTGAAGTTCGTGGGCGGCGACGTCCCGCTGGCGCTGCGGGCCACGCGCACGATGTACGAGATCACGGTCGGCGAGCACACGGCATACCAGGTGCCCATCCTCGAGTTCCGCGGGACGCCGACCGGCATCGACGTCTCCGCGGTGGCGCGGACCGGCATCCTGCCGCAGATCAACACCGGCATGGCCGGACGGGTCGCCGGCACCGGTCAGGTGGGGGCTGGGCTCGTCACGCCGCCTGCCGAGTGCTTCACCCAGGCGATCGCCGCGCTCGCGGCGGCGGTGCCCGGGGACGGGTGACCGCACGCCCGTGCGGACCGGCCCCCGCGGCGTGGCAGGATGGGCGACCGTGACGGCACGCATCCTCGACGGCAAAGCGGTCCTGGCGACCATCAAGGACGAGCTCCGCGGGCGGGTGGACGTGTTGCGCGAGCACGGCGTGGTCCCAGGGCTCGGCACGGTGCTGGTGGGGGAGGACCCCGGAAGCCAGTGGTACGTCAACGCCAAGCACAAGGACTGCGCGGAGATCGGCATCACGAGCATCCGCCGTGACCTCCCGTCGACCGCGACCCAGACCGAGGTCGAGGACGTCATCGACGAGCTCAACGCCGACCCCGAGTGCACCGGGTTCCTCGTGCAGCAGCCGACCGGTCTCGACGAGTTCGCGCTGCTCTCGCGGGTCGACCCGACCAAGGACGTCGACGGCCTGCACCCCACGAACCTCGGCTGGCTGGTCCTCGGCAAGGCGGCACCGCTGCCGTGCACCCCGGCCGGCTGCATCGAGCTGCTCCGCCGCTTCGACGTGCCGATCGCCGGTGCCCGCGTGGCGCTGGTCGGTCGTGGCATCACCGTCGGCCGTCCGCTTGGGCTGATGCTCACCCGGCGCAGCGAGAACGCCACCGTGGTGCTGTGCCACACCGGGACCCGCGACCTCGCCGCCGAGGTGCGGCAGGCCGACATCGTCATCGCCGCAGCGGGCCAGCCCGGCCTCATCACGGCTGACATGGTCAAGCCAGGTGCGGCCGTGCTCGACGTCGGCGTGAGCCGGATCGTCGCCGAGGACGGCACGTCCAAGGTGGCCGGTGACGTCGCCGACGACGTCGCCGAGGTGGCCGGCTGGGTCAGCCCGAACCCGGGCGGCGTCGGCCCGATGACCCGCGCGATGCTGCTGTCCAACATCGTGGCGGCCGCCGAGCGTCAGCTCGCCGAGACCTCGGCCTGACCCGGTGACCGCGCCGCGCCTGGGCTGGTGGTGGTTCGCCGCCCCGGTGCTCGTGGCCGGAGTCGTCCTGTTCCTCTTCGACGAGGTGCGCCCGGCCGGCTACACGATCGCGGCGGGTCTGGGGCTGGCGGCCTTGCTACGCCTGGTGCTCCCGACCGCCCGCAGCGGTGGGCTCGCAGTCCGCTCGCGAGGCGTCGACGTGGCCACCATGGCGGTCCTCGGGGTGGCCCTCGCGTTCATCACCTCCGTCCTCGACCTGACGCCGCGCGGCTGACCCTGCACGCGCGAAAGCGGCCGCCCCCCGGTGGGGGACGGCCGCTTCGAGGTATGCCGTGCGGCTGGGTCAGCCGAGCAGCCCCAGACCGCGGACGGCGTCGCGCTCCTCCTCGAGCTCCTTGACGGAGGCGTCGATGCGGGCGCGGGAGAAGTCGTTGATCTCCAGGCCCTGGACGATCTGCCAGTCGCCGTTGCTCGTGGTGACGGGGAACGACGAGATGAGGCCCTCGGGCACGCCGTAGGAGCCGTCCGAGCGCACCGACATCGAGACCCAGTCGCCCTCGGCCGTGCCGAGCGCCCAGTCGCGGGCGTGGTCGACGGTGGCCGAGGCCGCGGAGGCCGCTGACGAGGCGCCGCGGGCGTCGATGATCGCCGCGCCGCGCTTGGCCACGGTCGGGATGTAGGTGTCTGCCAGCCACGCCTCGTCGTTGACCAGCTCGGCGGCGTTGCGGCCACCGACCTCGGCGTGGAACAGGTCGGGGTACTGGGTGGCGGAGTGGTTGCCCCAGATCGTCATGTGCGTGATCTCGGTGACCGCGGCGCCGGTCCTGGCCGCGAGCTGGCTGATCGCGCGGTTGTGGTCGAGGCGGGTCAGCGCGGAGAAGCGCTCCTGCGGGATGTCGGGGGCGTTGCTCATCGCGATGAGGGCGTTGGTGTTGGCCGGGTTGCCGGTCACCGTCACGCGGATGTCGTCGGCGGCCACGGAGTTCAGCGCCTTGCCCTGGGGGGCGAAGATGCCGCCGTTGGCCTCGAGCAGGTCACCACGCTCCATACCGGGGCCGCGCGGACGCGCGCCGACGAGGAGGGCGTGGTTGACGCCGTCGAACACCTTCTCGGCGTTGTCACCGATCTCGACCTTGGCCAGCGTCGGGAACGCGCAGTCGTCGAGCTCCATGACGACACCCTCGAGCGCCTTGAGGGCCGGGGTGATCTCGAGGAGCCGCAGCTCGACGGGGGTGTCCGGGCCGAAGAGCGAACCGCTCGCGATCCGGAAGAGGAGGCTGTAGCCGATCTGGCCGGCGGCGCCGGTGACGGCGACCTTGACGGGGGTAGTGCTCACGGTGGGCCCTTCGCGTCTTTGAGAGTGATGGCGGGACTGGTGCGACTGGTGGCCAGGGACCGCTGGTGACGATGCTGCGGTCCCTGTGGAACCGACGCTAGCAGGGCTGCAGCGACCGTATCCGAGGTGGTTAGGGTCGAGGCATGCCGACGCCCGACTTCGTCCTGGCCCTGCGTGAACGGCTGGGTCACGACCTGCTGTGGATGGCCGGGGTCACTGCCGTCGTGCGCGACGAACGCGGGCACGTGTTGCTCGGCCGGCGCGCCGACAACGGTCGCTGGGGTCTGGTCAGCGGCATCCTCGAGCCCGGTGAGCAGCCGGCCGACGGGCTCCTGCGTGAGATCGAGGAGGAGACCGGCGTCGTCGCCCGGATCGAGGCGCTCGCCGGGGTCTGGACGCAGCCCGAGCTGACCTACCCCAACGGCGACCGCGCGCAGTACCTCGACCTCTGCTTCCTCGCGCGACACGTCTCCGGGGAGGCGCGCGTCAACGACGACGAGTCGACCGAGGTCGGCTGGTTCCCCGTCGACGCCCTGCCTGAGGGGCTGGCCCCCAACTCCCGGCGCAAGCTCGCCACAGCACTCGCCTTCGACGGCAGGACGCGGTTTGAGGGTGACAGCGTGGGGGGCAGCGAGGGGGACGAGCGAGGGGACGGCCTTGGAGCTGGGTATGCCGCCGTGCCCGACGAGGGCGCTCCCGTGGCCGCGGCTGGGCCGCCGCTGGCAGTGCTGGATCCTGGTGACGTGGTGCTCCGCCGGGCCACGGCGGACGACGTGCGCGCGGTCGTCGGCCTGATCGCCGACGACCAGCTCGGGGCGACCCGCGACGACCCGCGTGACCTCGCGGCATACCTGCGGGCCTTTGCGGCGATCGACGCGGACCCGGCGCAGCTCCTCGTGGTGCTCGACGACGGCGGCAGGGTCGTGGGCACGATGCAGCTGAGCTTCCTCCCGGGGCTGTCCCGTGGCGGCGCGACTCGCGGCCAGGTGGAGGCGGTGCGGGTGGCGGCGAGCCACCGCGGCCGGCGCCTCGGCGAGCAGATGGTCCGCTGGGCCGTGGACGAGTCGGCCCGCAGGGGCTGCGCGCTCGTCCAGCTCACCACCGACAAGAGCCGCGCCGATGCCCACCGGTTCTACGAGCGGTTGGGTTTCACGGCGTCGCACGAGGGGTTCAAGATGTCCTTGGACGTGGCCCGCTGAGCTCAGGGCGCCGGCAGGTGGGGGTCAGGCGACCTCGCGCAGGCGCAGGACGGGCATGGTCCGGCTGGTCTTCGTCTCGTAGTCACCGAAACCAGGTCGGGCCGCGACGATCTCGGGCCACTTCGCGGCGCGCTCGGCGGGGCTCAGCTCGCTCGCCTCGACGGTGAAGGTCCGGGTGCCGACCTCGACCTCGAATCGCGGATGGGCTCGCAGGTTGTGGTACCAGTCGGGGTTGGTCGGGGCCCCGCCCTTGGAGGCCACGACGAGCATCGAGCCGTCGTCCTGCGGGAAGTAGACCACCGGGTTCACCCGGACCGTTCCGCTCCTGGCTCCGATGTGGTGCAGCAGGATCATCGGCGCGCCCTTGAAGTAACCGCCGACGCGACCCTCGTTGGCACGAAACTCCGCAATGACTCCGTCGTTCCAGTCGCTCATGCAGGTGGCAACCCCGCCGAAGTGCGTCCCATTCCGGGTGGTTCGTTCCGTCCCACGGACGGGTATGCCGCGCGGTCACCCAGGGTGACCACGCGGCATACCCGCGGGTCGTGTCAGCGCAGGGCGGCCAGGGCCTTGTTGAAGGTCGCGGACGGACGCATCACCGCGGCCGTCTTGTCCTCGTCGGGGCGGTAGTAGCCCCCGATGTCGGCGGGATGCCCCTGGACGGCCAGCAGCTCGTCGGTGATCGTCGCCTCCTGCGCGGCGAGGGTCTCGGCCACCGTGGCGAACGACGCGGCGAGCTCGGCATCCTCGGTCTGGGTCGCGAGCTCGTGGGCCCAGAACAGCGCGAGGTAGAAGTGGCTGCCGCGGTTGTCGATCTGGCCGACCTTGCGGGCCGGGCCCTTGTTCTCGTTGAGCAGCCGCTCGGTCGCGCGGTCGAGGGCCTCTCCGAGCAGCTCGGCACGGGCGTTGTCGGTGGTGGTGGCCATGTGGCGCAGGCTCTCCGCCAGGGCGAGGAACTCGCCGAGGCTGTCCCAGCGCAGGTAGTTCTCCTGCACCAGCTGCTGGACGTGCTTGGGGGCCGAGCCGCCGGCCCCGGTCTCGAACAGCCCGCCGCCGTTCATCAGCGGCACGACGGACAGCATCTTGGCGCTGGTGCCGAGCTCGAGGATCGGGAAGAGGTCGGTGTTGTAGTCGCGCAGCACGTTGCCGGTGACCGAGATGGTGTCCTCACCCTTGCGGATCCGCTCGACCGAGAACGTCGCGGCGTCGACCGGCGACATGACCTGGAGGTCGAGGCCCTCGGTGTCGTGCTCCGGGAGGTAGGCGTTGACCTTCTCGATGAGGTTGCGGTCGTGGGCGCGCGACTCGTCGAGCCAGAAGACCGCCGGGGTCCTGGAGGCCCGGGCGCGGGTGACGGCCAGCTTGACCCAGTCCCGGATCGGGGCGTCCTTGGTCTGGCAGGCGCGCCAGATGTCACCGGGCTGGACGTCGTGGGACATCAGGACGTCGCCGGCCGCGTTGACCACCTGGACGGTGCCCGCCTCGACGATCTCGAAGGTCTTGTCGTGGCTGCCGTACTCCTCGGCCTTCTGGGCCATCAGGCCGACGTTGGGGACCGAGCCCATCGTGGTCGGGTCGTAGGCGCCATGGGTGCGGCAGTCGTCGATGACGGCCTGGTAGATCCCGGCGTAGGAGCTGTCGGGGATGACGGCGAGGGTGTCGGCCTCCGCGCCGTCCGGGCCCCACATGTGGCCGGACGTGCGGATCATGGCCGGCATCGACGCGTCGACGATGACGTCGCTCGGGACGTGCAGGTTGGTGATCCCCTTGTCGGAGTTCACCATCGCGAGCCGCGGCCCGTCGGCGAGGCCCCGGTCGATGGCAGCCTTGATCTCCGCGCCCTTGTCGCCGAGGGCGGCGAGGCCGTCGATGATCGAGCCGAGGCCGTTGTTGGGGGACAGGCCCGCCGCGGCGAGTTCGGCGCCGTACTCGGCGAACACGTCGGGGAGGAAGGCCCGCACGACGTGGCCGAAGATGATCGGGTCCGAGACCTTCATCATCGTGGCCTTGAGGTGCACCGAGAAGAGCACGTCCTCGCTCTTGGCGCGGGCGATCTGCTCGGCCAGGAAGGCGTCGAGCGCAGCGGCCCGCATGACGGTCGCGTCGACGACCTCGCCCTCGAGGACGGTCAGGCCGTCCAGGAGGACGGTCGGGCCGGCGTCGGTCACGAGCTGGATGGTGAGGGTGTCGGCGGAGGGGATCACGACGGACTGCTCGTTGGACCGGAAGTCGTTCTCGCCCATGGTCGCCACGTTGGTCTTCGAGTCGGCGCTCCAGGCGCCCATCGAGTGGGGGTGCTTGCGCGCGTAGTTCTTGACGGCGGCGGGAGCGCGTCGGTCGGAGTTTCCCTCGCGCAGCACGGGGTTCACGGCGCTGCCCTTGACGCGGTCGTACCGGGCCCGCGCGTCGCGCTGCTCGTCGGTGCTCGCCTCGTCGGGGTAGTCGGGCAGGGCGTAGCCCTTGGCCTGCAGCTCCGCGATGGCCGCCTTGAGCTGGGGAAGGGAGGCTGAGACGTTGGGCAGCTTGATGATGTTGGCCTCGGGGGTGGTGGCCAGCTCGCCGAGCTCGGCGAGGGCGTCACCGATCCGCTGGTCCTCGGGCAGCACGTCGTCGAAGGCGGCGATGATCCGGCCCGACAGGGAGATGTCGCGGGTCTCGACGTCGACCCCTGCGGTGCCGGCGAAGGCCTCGATCACCGGGAGGAAGGAGTAGGTCGCCAGCATGGGCGCCTCGTCGGTCAGCGTGTAGATGATCTTGGCCATGGAGGCGACTCTCTCCTGAGGTGGGGTCCGGGGTGTCGGGCGGCGGGGACGGTGTTCAGGCTATCGGCCCGATGGGTCGCCGTCCCGGCGCTGGCACCACAGTATCTTGATATCAAGATACCTGTGCAACCGCCCACCGGCGCTACGGCCAGGGCGGCGCTAACTCGCCTTTTGTATGAGTAAGCGACGGCCAGGGCGGCGCTAACTCGCCTTTTGCATGAGTAAGCGACGGCCAGGGCGGCGCTAACTCGCCTTTTGCATGGGTCGGCGACGGAGAGGAGGGAGGGCTCAGGTGGTGGGCTTGAGGTCCTCGGGGTCGACGACACCGGTGATGTCCTCGTCGCGGCGGTCGACGCCGGTCACGAGGTGGTACGTCGCCCCGGCGATCACGGCACCGATGATCGGCGCGACCCAGAACGCCCACAGCTGGGCCGGTGCGCCGTTGCCGTTGAAGAACGCGACCGCCGTGGAGCGGGCCGGGTTCACCGACGTGTTGCTGATCGGGATCGAGATCAGGTGGACGAGGGTCAGGGCGAGGCCGATCGCAATGGGGGCGAAGCCGGTCGGGGCCCGGTCGTCGGTCGCGCCGAGGATGACGTAGAGGAAGAACGCGGTGAGGATCGCCTCGGCGCAGAGCACTGCGACCAGCGTGTAGCCGCCGGGGGAGTGGTCGCCGTAGCCGTTGGCGGCGAGGTTGCCGGTCGCGTCGAAGCCCGAGACTCCGCGGGCGATGCCCCAGAGCGCGAGGCCGGCGAGGAGGCCACCGAGGACCTGGGCGACGAGGTAGGCCGGGACGTCCTTCCAGGGGAAGCGCTTGGCCACGGCGATCCCGATGGTGACCGCGGGGTTGAAGTGCGCCCCGGAGACGTGCCCCACGGCATACGCCATCGTCAGCACGGTGAGGCCGAAGGCGAGGGCGACACCGAGGAAGCCGATGCCGAGGTGGACCGCCTGCCCGGTCACGACGTTGGGGGCCAGGTACTTCGCCGAGAAGATGGCGCTTCCGCACCCGCCGAAGACGAGCCAGAAGGTGCCGAGCGCCTCAGCGCCCAGTCGTGAGGTCAGTGCAGGTGTGCGCATGCGCAGCTCTCCTTGGGAAAGAAAGGGCCCACCCGGCCCATGCCGTGACCACTCTCCCGCACTCACGCGCTTTGCACACGTCCGACACCCTGAGCGCCCCGGCGCGCCGACCCTCCGCCGAAGGGACGAGGTCGGCCTCGTCGGATCCGTCCGAAGGCGGGCCGCAGACCGGACGCATGCCGCGAAACGGACACCGGGTTCTGGCGATCTGCCGAGGCGCCCGGCGGTGGTCACCTACCTTCAGGGCAAGGGTCACGGCTGGCCGGGTGCAGGGGCGGCCGCCGTGGTCCGAAAAGCCCGATCGGACAGACAGACGCACCGCCCCCACGGAACAACGACGTCGCGGTCTACTTCGGCAGCAGGGATGCCGAAGTCGGCGGCGGTCGCCGGACCCGATCACCCCCACCAGGACCCCGACGGCGTCGACGACGATGCCCTACAGACTCCTCGTCAGCGGTCACGAGACCTCTCGCCACCGGACCTTTCAACAAACGACGCCAGGTCCTTGGACTGTTGGAGCCGGCTGGGCTCGTGGACGTACATCATGTGGCCGGCCTCGTAGTAGGCGTGCTCGATGTTGCCGCGCAACGACTCCGCGACCTCCAGGTGCGCCACGACGTCCTGCGCCCCGTAGTAGGGCGTCGCCCCGTCGTGGTAGCCGTAGGCGATGTGGACCTTGAGGTGGGGGTTGGCGCGCATCGCCCGGGCGAGCTGGGCACTGACGTCGACCGGCTTGCCCTCGAACTCCTTGAACGACCAGTCGGTCGAGGCCAGCTCGGACAGCTGGGTGTAGGGCAGGTCGTTGCGGTAGTCGAGCTCGTCCCGCACGTAGTGGTTCCACGCGGCCGCATAGGGACCGCTGATCGCGTCCATCGACGGGTCGGCGTCCCACGTCTCGGCGTTGCCACGGGCCAGGGGCCCGGTGAAGCGCGAGTCGAGGCGACCGACGGCCAGGCCCTGGTCGCGCAGCAGCTCGGTGAAGAAGCGGACGTGCTCGATCCGCAGGTTGGCCCGGTCCACGTACTCCTCCGACAGGCCGGTCAGGGCCGCGAGGCGGGTCACGTGCTCGGCTCGCTCCGCGGCGGTCAGCCGGGACCCCCGCGACAGCGCCCACGGGTAGTCGCGCGCGGCATACTCCTCCGCCTCGGCGAGCACCGTCTTGAGTGACTTGCGTCCGTGCTTGCCGTGGTAGTGGGCGGTGGCGGCGTAGGTCGGCAGGTAGTCGACGTGGGCGCGGTCGTTGCGGAACTCGAAGTCGACGGTGGCCAGGTCGAGCACCGAGCTGATCAGCATGATGCCGTTGACGTAGAGCCCGTGGCGGGTCTGCAGGTGCTCGGCGAGCGCCGCCGCGCGGATCGTGCCGTAGGACTCACCGGCGATGAACTTCGGTGACAGCCAACGGTTGTGGCGTGTGGTCCAGAGGCGGATGAGCTCGCCCACGCTCTCGATGTCGGCCTTGAAACCGTGGTACTCCTTCGGCTTCCCACCCTCGACTGCGCGGGAGTAGCCGGTCGAGACGGGGTCGATGAAGACGAGGTCCGAGACGGCGAGCAGGGACTCGGTGTTGTCCACCAGGTCGTAGGGCGGGGGCGTGAGCCGGCCGACGTCGCCGGAATCGACCCGTCGTGGTCCGAGCAGTCCCAGGTGGAGCCAGACCGAGCTGGAGCCCGGACCGCCGTTGAACGCGAACGTCACGGGGCGACGGGAGCTCGCCGGCGCGTCGAGGACGTAGGAGGTGACGCTGAGCTCGGCCTTGGCCTTGTGCCCCTTGAAGACGCCGTGGTCGAACACCTCCGACCGCAGGACGATGCGCCCCGCCGTGGCGGTGTAGCGCAGGGTGCGCCGACCGACCTTGAGGGTATGCCGCGTGGTCACCAGGTCGTCCTTCGGCGGCACGGGCGGTGGCTCGGCGTTCGGCTTGGCCCCGGTCGCGCCGCCCGCCTGCAGCGGGGAGGACTCGGCTGGGGTCGTGGGCGCAGGGGAGGACTGCGGGGTCTCGTCGGCCATGGTCGGCACCCTAGTGCGGGTCGTCGGGCTCCGGCACCGACAATGTGGGGGTGCGCCTGATCTCCGCGAACGTCAACGGCATTCGTGCCGCCACCCGCCGTGGCGGGATGACCTGGCTGGCGGACCAGCGGCCGGACGTGCTGTGCCTGCAGGAGGTGCGGGCCACGGACGACCAGCTCCGCGAGTGCCTGGACGTGGGTGGCTTCGGCACCTGGCACGTCGCCCACACCGAGGCGGAGTCGAAGGGGCGCGCGGGCGTGGCCGTGGTCAGCCGCCAGCCGCAGTCCCGGGTGCAGGTGGCGGTCGGACCTGTCGAGTTCGACGGCGCCGGGCGCTGGGTCGAGGCCGACCTCGAGACCCGCGCCGGGACGGTCACCGTCGCCTCCACGTACGTCCACACGGGAGATGCCGGTACCCCCCGCCAGGAGCAGAAGCTGCGGTTCCTCGATGCCATCGGGTCCCGCCTCGACGCCTGGACCTCCGCCGGGTCGCTGGCGGTCGTCACCGGCGACCTCAACGTCGCCCACCGTGAGGACGACCTCAAGAACTGGAAGGGCAACCTGCGCAAGTCGGGGTTCCTCCCCGAGGAGCGCGACCGCTTCGACCGCTGGTTCGAGGCCGGGCTCTGGGTCGACGTGCACCGGGCTGCGCACGGCCCTGGCCCGGGCCCCTACACCTGGTGGTCCTGGCGGGGCCAGGCGTTCGACAACGACTCGGGCTGGCGGATCGACTACCAGCTGGCCAGCCGCCCGCTCGCGGCGCGGGCGGCCACGGCGTCGGTGGGCCGCGCGGCGGCATACGACCTGCGCTGGTCCGACCACGCGGCGGTCGTGGTCGACTACGACCTGGACTGACGGCAGGCTCTCCCGAAGAGGGTCTGGCGCCGGGTCGGGTCGCGGGGGTCAGTGGTCGCGAGTGGCCGAGCCGGAGGCAGCGACCACGAAGCAGTCCGGCGCCCCGAAGCCCCGGTCGGAGAAGGCCTGCTCCACGGCTGCGACGGTCGCCTCTGCCGCGTCGGCACGGATCAGCGCGATGGCCGACCCTCCGAACCCTCCGCCGGTCATCCGTGCCCCCAGCGCTCCTGCGCCGAGAGCAGTCTCGACGGCCGTGTCGAGCTCGGCCACCGAGATCTCGAAGTCGTCGCGCATCGAGGCGTGGGAGGCGACGAAGAGATGGCCCACCGTCTGGAAGTCGTTGTGGCGCAATGCCTCCACCGTCTCGCGCACTCGCTCGATCTCGGTGACGATGTGTCGCGCCCGTCGTCGGAGCAGGTCCGAGGAGAGCGTGGTGAGGCGGTCGGACAGGTCGTCGACGGAGACCTCGCGGAGGCTGGTCACGTCCAGCTCCCGGGCGGCCTGCTCGCACGAGTCGCGGCGTTCGGCGTACTGGCCGTCGACGAGCGCGTGCTCGGCCCGGGTGTCCATGACGAGCAGGGCCAGCCCGTGTGCGGCGAGGTCGAACGGCACCTGCTCGGTGCTGTGGTCGCGGCAGTCGAGGAGCAGCGCCTGGCCCGCCTCGGCGAGCAGGGCGGCGGACTGGTCCATGCCGCCGGTGGGGGCCTGGGCGACCGTGTTCTCGGCCTCCACACAGACGGCGGCGAGTGCCGAACGCCCCGACGGCGTCGCCAGCAACCGGAGGTCGTGGAGGTCGGAGACGCCGGCGGCCACGGCACACTCGAGGGCGGCCGAGCTGGACAGCCCGGCGCCCAGCGGCACGTGGCCGTCGACGGCCACGTCGAGCCCGCCCACGGCATACCCGGCACTGCGCAGGGACCACGGCACCCCGGCGACGTACGCGGCCCAGCCGGACGGGTGCCCGGCGCCGACGTCTCCCAGCTCCACCTCGACGACGCCGTCACCCTGTGCGGAGACGATCCGCACGAGGTCGTCGTCGCGACGGCGCACGGCCGCGAAGGTGCGCTGCGGGAGTGCGATCGGCAGGCAGAGCCCGCTGTTGTAGTCGGTGTGCTCCCCGATGAGGTTGACCCGGCCGGGCGCCGACCACACACCAGTGGGCTCAGCGCCGAAGGTGGAGCGGAAGAGCCGGGCGGCGCTGTCAGCGCTCACCGGGCCACGTCCCGCAGGCGCTCCGCGATCTGCTCCGGTGGCACGTCGTTGACCCAGCCGCCCACCCCGGACTCCGACCCGGCGAGGTACTTGAGCTTCTTCGGGGAGCGCAGGACCGACATCACCTGCAGGTGCAGTCGCGACACCTCGCGGCCTCGGCTGCTGGGGGCCTGGTGCCAGCCGGAGATGTAGGGCAACCGGATCGGGCTGCCGTCCTTGGCCACGTAGTAGCGGTCGAGACGCTGCAGCAGGTCGAGGTAGACGGTCGCCAGGTCGTCGCGTTCGGACGGCGTGAGGGAGGGCAGGTCGGGCACGTCGCGCCGCGGCGCCAGGTGCACCTCGACCGGCCAGCGGGCTGCGAAGGGCACGTAGGCCACCCAGTGCTCGCTCTCAGCGACGATGCGGACCTTGGCCTCGAGCTCGGCGGCGAGGATGTCCGCTCCGAGCAGCCGTCCGGTGCGCACGTGGTGCTCGGTCGCCTGCGCCAGGATGGCCGCGGAGCGTTGCGGCACATAGGGATACGCGTAGATCTGGCCGTGGGGGTGGTGCAGCGTGACACCGACCTGCTGACCGCGGTTCTCGAAGCAGAAGACCTGTTCCACCTCGGGGAGGTCGCCCAGCTCGGCCGTGCGGTCGGCCCAGGCGTCGATCACGGTGCGGGCCCGGCTGGGGGACAGGTCGGCGAAGGTCGAGTCGTGGTCGCTGGTGAAGCAGACCACCTCGCAGCGCCCCAGGGCGGGGGCGGTGCGGTCCAGGTCGTCGGTCGGCTCGTCGTCCGGGTGGTGGTCCGAGACCGGCGCGTAGGAGGGGAAGCGGTTCTCGAACACCACGACGTCGTAGACCGCCTCGGGCACCTCCGAGGGCACGCTCCCGGTGCCCGTCGGGCACAGGGGGCACTCGTCCTTGGGGGGCAGGAAGGTCCGGTTCAACCGGTGACCGGCGACGGCGACCCAGTCGCCCACGAGGGCGTCGTGCCGGACCTCGCCCGAGCGGGCGCGCTCCCCGAGGGGGCGCTGGTCCTCGGCGGTGCGCACCGGTGCGTCGAAGCTGTCGTCGAAGTAGATGATCTCCCGACCGTCCGCGAGCCGACGGCTGGTGCGGGTCAGGCTCATGGGGTTCCTCGTCGGCGTCGGTCGAACCGGGTACGGGGCTGCGTGGCGATCGTGACCTTGGCGCCGGCCTCGGTGAGGGCGGTGCGGGCGCGCGACCCGAGTCCTTCGTCGGAGACCACGAGGTCGACCGACGAGAGCGGGATGATCGTGCTGAGGCCGACGGTGCCCCACTTGGTGTGGTCGGCCAGGACGCAGACCTGTCGGGCGGTCTCGACCATGGCGCGGTTGGTCTCGGCCTCGACCAGGTTGGGGGTGGTGAGACCGGCCTGCGCGTCCATGCCGTGCACGCCGAGGAAGAGGCGGTCGACGTGGAGCATCCGCAGCGCCGTGACGGCCACCGGTCCCACGAGCGCGTCCGAGGGGGTCCGCACGCCACCGGTCAGGACGACCGTCTGCCCGGGTGCGCCGGACTCGTGCAGCAGCTGGGCGACGGGCACCGAGTTGGTGACGACGGTGAGGTCGGGGACCGCACACACGGCGCGGGCGAACTCGAAGGTGGTCGTGCCCGCGGAGATCCCGATCGCGGCACCGGGTTCGACGAGCTGGGCGGCCGCCTCGGCGATGGCGATCTTCTGCGCCTGCATGAGCCCTGACTTCGCCGTGAAGCCGGGCTCCTCGCTGCTGCGGGTGCCGACGGCGAGGGCTCCACCGTGCACCCGCTGCACCAGACCCTCGCCGGCCAGCTGCTCGATGTCGCGCCGCACGGTCATGTCGGAGACGCCGAGCTGCTCGACCAGCTCGGACACCCGAACCCCGCCAGTCTCCTCGACGAGCCCGAGGATGGTGGTGCGACGCTGGCTCGCGAGCATCTCGATCAGTCCTCCCTGACGACGGCGACGCCACCCGGCGGGAGGGTGACGGTCGGGCCCACGGGGCCATCAGCCACCACATCATGGCCGGTCGCCGGCACCTCTTGGTGCTGGTGGGTGTCGTTGACCAGGAACAGCCACGAACCCTCGGCGCCCCGGCGACGGGTGGCCTCGACGCCCGGTGGGACGTCGGCGACCGGGGAGACCCCGCCCGCCCGGGTGACCTGGGCGAGGACCGCCCCCAGCGACGAGTCGTCCGGGAGCGTGCTGAGGTACCACGCGGCGCCCTCCCCGGTGACGCGTCGGGTGAGGCTCGGTCGCCCGGTGAGGGGGCCGGCGGCATACCGGTCGAGCACCTCGCTGTCGACGGCGGTGACGTCCTCGCTCCAGAGTCGCCCGGCGCCGCCCTCGGCGAGCGCGACCGTCTCACCGGGCATGAGGGGGAAGAACTCCTCGACGCGGACGCCGAGCAGGTCGCGGAACGCGCCGGGGTAGCCGCCGAGCCGCACGTGGTCGTCCTCGGTGGCGATGCCGGAGAAGAAGGTGACGAGCACCTGGGCGCCGGCCTCGGCGGCATTGGCGATGGCCGCCGCGTACTCGTCGGTCACCAGGTAGAGGGTGGGGACCACCACGACCCGGTATGCCGTGAGGTCGGCACTCGGGTGCACCACGTCGGCGGTGATGCCCTGGTCGCGCAGCACGCGGTGGATGGCGTGCGCCGTCGTGGGGTAGCGCAGCTCACTGGACGGCATGGCCGGACCGTGGGCGGCCCACTGGGCCTGGTAGTCCCACAGGATCGCGACGTCGGCCTCGACCCGCGAGCCCTTGAGTGCCCCGAGCCGCCCGGCCAGCGCGCCGAGCTCGCAGACCTCGCGGAACCGCGCGCTGTCGCGCCCCGCATGGGGGACCAGTGCGGAGTGGAACTTCTCGCTGCCCGACCGGGACTGCCGCCACTGGAAGAAGCCGATCGTGTCGGCGCCCCTCGCCACGTGGGCGATACTGTCGCGCACGGTCTGGCCGGGGTCCTTCGCCGGGTTGACCGGCTGCCAGTTCACCGCGCTCGTCGAGTGCTCCATCAGCAGCCAGGGGGCACCGCCGGCGAGGCCGCGGGTCAGGTCGCCACTGAAGGCGAGCTCCGCCCGGGGGTGCTCGAGGGTGGCCACGACGTAGTGGTCGGTGCTCACGACGTCCTGGTCCGGCGCCCACTGGTGGTAGTCGAGGTGGTCGAAGTGTGCGAGCGTCATGAAGTTCGTCGTCACCGGCACGCCGGGGGAGAGGTCGCTGAGGACCGCCTTCTCGCTGCGGTGGAAGTCGAGCAGGGTGTCGGACTGGAAGCGCTTGTAGTCGAGCTCGTGGGTGGGGTTGGCAAAAGTCGTCGTGAGCCGCGGGGGCAGGACCTGCTCCCAGTCGGTGTAGCGCTGGCTCCAGAAGGCGGTGCCCCAGGCGTCGTTCAGGTGGTCGAGCTCGGTGTAGCGGCGCTCCAGCCAGACCCGGAACCCGGCGGCACAGGTGTCGCAGTAGCAGGGGATGTTGTGGCAGGCGTACTCGTTCGAGACGTGCCACAGGGCCAGCGCGGGGTGGTCGTGGTAGCGCTGCGCCAGCTGGGCGGTGAGGGCGAGCGCGTGGTCGCGGTAGATGCGCGAGCTCGGGCACCAGGCCTGCCGGCTGCCCGGCCACAGGGTCCGACCCTCGTGGTCGACGGGCAGGATCTCGGGGTGCGCCGCCGACAGCCACGGGGGAGGGGTGGCGGTCGCGGTCGCGAGGTCGACCGCGATGTCGTTCTCGTGGAGCAGACCCATGATGTCGTCGAGCCAGCCGAAGTCGTACTCGCCCTTGGCGGGCTCGAGCCACGACCACGAGAAGACGCCGAGCGTCACGAACGAGACTCCGGACTCCCGCATGAGCTCCATGTCCTCGGCCCACACCTCGCGGGGCCACTGCTCGGGGTTGTAGTCGCCGCCGAAGGCGATCCGATCTGTCGGCCACTGACGCATGGGCGACAGTGTTGCGCCGCTCAGGAAGTCATGTCAACAAAAATCAACATGTTGACGTCGAGATATTGGGAACCACTCCAAGAACGCGCGTCGGCAAGCGGATGCCGTTGCCGTTGAGCGGATCCAGTGAAGGATCACGATGGGAGACCGTTCCCGGGAAATGCTTGACAGCAGTCGGCCCGGCGGTCATCCTCGTTTCTTGTTGGTGGTTTTTGATCGAATCTGTCGATCTGATCGACCTCACCACGCCGGTGCAAATAGCGTTCAAAGGAGACCGCATGTCCCGCCCCGCCTCTGAGGCCGAGTACCTCGCCAGCCTCGTCCCTGCCTCCGTCCGCGGTGTGAGCCGCCGGACCCTGCTTCGCGGCGCCCTCGGCGCCGGCACCCTCCTAGCCGCCCCGACGTTGCTGGCCGCCTGTGGTGGCGGTGGCTCCGGTGGTGGCGCAGCCACGGGCACCGTGACGGTCGGCTCGAACCAGTCGGACGCCGTCCCGAAGGCTGCGATCCAGGCCGTCATGGACGCCTTCCAGAAGGCCAACGCCGGCCTGACGGCCAAGGTCAACACGATCGACCACAACTCCTTCCAGGAGAACATCAACAACTACCTCCAGGGCTCGCCCGACGACGTGTGGATGTGGTTCGCGGGCTACCGGATGCGGTTCTTCGCCTCCAAGGGCCTCGCGGGCGACGTCTCGGACATCTGGAAGGACCTGTCCAGCGCCGGGATGTCCGACGCGCTCAAGAAGGCCTCGACGGGCGACGACGGCAAGCAGTACTTCGTGCCGTCGACCTACTACCCGTGGGCGATGTTCTACCGCAAGAGCGTCTTCGAGCAGCACGGCTACACCGAGCCCAAGACGCTCGACGAGTTCAAGACCCTCGGCACCCAGATGAAGAAGGACGGCTTGGTCCCGATCGCCTTCGGCGACAAGGACGGCTGGCCCGCCATGGGCACCTTCGACCAGCTCAACCTGCGGGTCAACGGCTATGACTTCCACGTCAACCTGATGGCCGGCAAGGAAGCCTGGAACAGCGACAAGGTCAAGGCCGTCTTCGACACCTGGGCCGGACTGCTCGACTACCACCAGCCCGACTCGCTCGGACGCACCTGGCAGGAGGCCGCCCAGACGCTCCAGCAGAAGAAGGCCGGCACCTACCTGCTCGGGTCCTTCGTCGCCCAGCAGTTCGCGAAGGGGGCGGAGCAGGAGGACCTCACGTTCTTCAACTTCCCCGAGGTCGACTCCACCATCGGCGCGGACGCCATCGAGGCGCCCATCGACGGCTACATGATGGCCAAGCGGCCCAAGAACGAGGCGGGCGCCAAGAAGCTGCTCGGCTACGTGGGCTCCGCCGCGGCGCAGAACATCGTCGTCAAGGCCGACCCGAGCGTCATCGCGACGAACGACCAGGCCGACAAGGCGGCCTACACGTCGCTGCAGAAGAAGTCGGTGGAGTTCGTGTCGCAGGCCAAGTCGATCGCCCAGTTCATGGACCGCGACACCAGGCCGGACTTCGCCTCGACGGTGATGATCCCTGCCATCCAGTCCTTCCTCAAGAACCCGAAGGACATCGACGGACTCGTCAACAGCATCGAGAAGCAGAAGAAGAGCATCTTCGCGAGCTGACCACCCGCGACGACGCCTCGAGGAGTCACCGTGTCGACAACCACCACGCCCGATCGCAGCACGCCGAGGCCCGCCAAGCCGAAGCGCTCGAAGTACCGCGGCATCGACCACCTGTCCCCAGTGGACCGGGTCGTCGTCTCCGTGATGATCGGCGTCCCGACGCTGCTCGTGCTGTGGCTCGTCGTCGTCCCGGCGGTCGGGTCGGTCCTGCTCTCCTTCACCAACTGGGACGGGATCGGCCCGATCTCCTCGGCCAAGGTCGTGGGGCTCCAGAACTACAAGGACGTCCTGACGATCTACCCGCCGTTCATCCCGGCACTCCAGCACAACCTGATCTGGCTGGCCGTGATGTTCTTCATCGCCACCCCGATCGGCATGTTCCTCGCCATCCTGCTCGACCGGGAGGTGCGCGGTTCGCGGGTCTACCAGACCGCGATCTACCTCCCGGTCGTGCTGTCCCTGGCCCTCGTCGGGTTCATCTGGCAGCTCATCTACAGCCGCGACCAGGGCTTCATCAACCAGATCACCGGTGGCTCGATCGACTGGTACGGCGACACGCGCTACAACCTCTGGGCAGCCCTGCTCGCGTCGAGCTGGCGACACGTCGGCTACATCATGTTGCTCTACCTGGCCGGCCTGAAGGGCGTCGACCCGACGCTGCGCGAGGCGGCCAAGGTCGACGGGGCCAACGAGCGGACGACGTTCTTCAAGGTCGTCTTCCCCGTGATGTTCCCGATCAACATCATCGTGCTCGTCGTCACCGTCATCGAGTCGCTGCGAGCCTTCGACCTGGTCTGGGTCATCAACAAGGGCCGCAACGGCCTCGAGCTGATCTCGACCCTCGTGACGAGCAACATCGTGGGAGAGGCCAGCCGCATCGGCTTCGGGTCGGCGCTGGCCACCTTCATGCTCGTCATCTCCTCGATCTTCATCGTCCTCTACCTACGGATCGTCATGAGGGAGCAGCGATGACTGCCAGCAGCGAGGCGCCGCAGGTGGCGGCGCCCAGGAGCCGGAACCCGTTGAGCACCAAGCGTCCCCAGGGCGTCGGGTCCAAGAAGGGCAACCGCGGCATCCAGGTGTTCCTGGCCATCGTGGCGCTCGTCTGGATCTTCCCCGTCGCCTACGCCGTCCTCAACAGCTTCCGCGACTACGCCTACACGTCGCAGCACGGCTACCTGTCGTTCGGCGGGTTCACCCTGGCCAACTACAAGAACGCCTGGGAGCAGGCGAACTTCTCCCACACGATGCTCAACTCGGCCTACATCACGGTCCCGGCCGTGGTGTTGACGCTCTTCCTGTCGGCCTGCGTCGCCTTCGTGGTCGCGCGGTTCTCGTTCAAGTTCAACCTGGCCCTGCTCGGGTTGTTCACGGCGGCAAACCTCTTGCCGCCCCAGGCCCTGCTCATCCCGGTCTACCGGATGTTCCGCGCCATCGAGGTGCCGTTCTGGTTCAGCGACTCGGGCACGCTGCTCAACTCCTACTGGGGCCTGATCCTCGTCAACGTGGCCTTCCAGACCGGCTTCTGCACCTTCGTGCTGTCCAACTACATGAAGACGCTGCCGCGCGAGCTCTACGAGTCGGCCGTCGTCGACGGGGCCGGCGTGCTCCGCCAGTTCTTCCAGCTCACCCTCCCGCTGTGCCGTCCCCCGCTCGCCGCGCTGGCTACCCTCGAGGTGACCTGGATCTACAACGAGTTCTTCTGGGCGACGGTGCTGCTCCAGTCGGGCGACAAGTACCCCGTGACGAGCTCGATCAACAACCTGCGCGGCCAGTTCTTCACCGACAACAACCTCGTGGCGGCCGGCTCGGTGGTCATCGCGCTGCCCACCCTGATCGTCTTCTTCCTCCTGCAGAAGCAGTTCGTCGCAGGCCTGACCCTGGGAGCAACCAAGGGATGACGTCGCCGACCGCAACCCTCCGGTCCGCTGGTACCTGTCTCGTCCTCGACACCTCGGGGGGAGGGCTCCCGAGGGTGCTGCACTGGGGCGCCGACCTCCCTGACGCCGTGGTCGCCGAGCTGGCCGGCATCGTCGTCGGGCCGGTGCCCCAGAACGGCCTCGACGAGCCGTGGCCCCTCACCGTGTTGCCCACCACCGGCGACGGCTGGCTGGGCACCCCCGGGTATGCCGCGCACCGAGCCGGTGGCGCGGCCGCCCCCCGGTGGGACGTCACCGCCGAGCTGGACGGCGAGCGCGCGCTGGTCACCACCGCGAGCGACGGTGCCGTCCAGGTCGTGCTGCGGCACTCCCTCGACGAGCACGGCGTGCTCCGGGTGTCGAGCTCGGTGACGAACACCGGCGGCGACGCCGAGAGAGCACCCCTCGACGTCGGCGCGCTGCGGGCGCTGCTCCCGCTCCCGTCGCGGGCCACCGAGGTGCTCGACCTGACCGGCCGGTGGTGCCGCGAGCGGTCGCCGCAGCGCTCCGTCCTCCAGGACGGCACCCACCTGCGCGCCTCCCGTCGGGGGCGCACCGGCCACGACGCCACCCTGCTGCTGAACGTCGGCACCGCCGGCTTCGGCTTCCGCACCGGTGAGGTCTGGTCCGTCCACGTCGCGTGGAGCGGCAACCACGAGCACCTCACCGAACGCCTCCCCGAGGGCGCCGGCATCCACGCCGCCGTGCTCGGCGGTGGCGAGCTGCTCGAGCCGGGCGAGATCCGGCTCGCGCCGGGTGAGACCTACACGTCGCCCGACGTCGTGTTCGTCCACGCCACCGACGGCCTCGACGGGCTGTCGCGTCGGCTGCACCGCAGCCAGCGCACCGCCGCGGCCCACAGCAACGACCCGCGGCCCCTCGTGCTGAACACCTGGGAGGCGGTCTACTTCGACCACGACCTCGACCGGCTGAAGCAGCTCGCCGACACGGCGGCCGGGATCGGCGTCGAGCGGTTCGTCCTCGACGACGGGTGGTTCGGCAGCCGCCGCGACGACCGCAGCGGGCTGGGTGACTGGGTCGTGTCCGCCGACGCGTGGCCCCAGGGGCTCGGAGCCCTCGTCGAGCACGTCAAGGGACGCGGCATGGAGTTCGGGCTGTGGTTCGAGCCCGAGATGGTCAACCTCGACTCAGACCTGGTGCGGGCCCACCCCGACTGGGTCATCGGACCCAAGGCGGGACGCCCGCGTCCGTCCCGGCACCAGCACGTCCTCGACCTCGCCAACCCCGACGCGTCAGCCCACGTCGAGCAGCAGATCAGCGCATTGGTCGCCGAGCTCGGCATCGACTTCATCAAGTGGGACCACAACCGCGACCTGCACGAGGCGGTGCGCACCGGCCCCGACGGGGTCGACCGGCCGGCCGTGCACGCCCAGACGACCGCCTTCTACGCCCTCCTCGACCGGCTCCGGGCGGCCCACCCCGCCCTCGAGATCGAGTCGTGCTCCAGCGGGGGCGCCCGGGTCGACCTCGGCGTCCTGGCCCGCACCGACCGGATCTGGACCAGCGACTGCAACGACGCGCTCGAGCGCGCGCAGATCCAGCGCTGGACCTCGCTGCTGGTGCCGGCTGAGCTGATGGGCACGCACATCGGCCCGGCGACGGCTCACACCACCCACCGCACCCTCGACCTGTCCTTCCGGATGCTGCTGGCGCTCCAGGGCCACGCCGGCCTGGAGTGGGACATCACCGGGTGCACCCCCGACGAGCTGACCGCCCTGACCGCCTGGTCCGGGCTCTACCGCGAGCTGCGCCCCCTGGTGCACACGGGTGACCTCGTGCGCGCCGACCTCCCCGAGGAGCAGGGGCTGCTCGTGACCGGCACCGTCGCACCGGGGGGCGAGCAGGCGGCATACACGGTCCTGCGGACCCACACGGGTCCGTCGGTGGCGCCCGGCCTCCTCACCCTCCCCGGGCTCGACCCGGAGCGGACCTACACGGTCCGGGTCCGCCCGGAGGCGGGCCTGCCTGCGGTGACCCAGGCGCGCGGACCGGGCTGGTGGGACGAGGCCGTCGACGCCGGCATCCGGGTCAGCGGGGCCGCGCTTGGACAGGTCGGGCTCGCGCTGCCGGTGCTGGCCCCCGCCCAAGGTTTCCTTCTGCACCTGACCTGACAGAATGACGGGCATGCCTGAGACGTCCGCTCCCGCTGCGCTGCCCCGGACCCTGTCCGGGATGCAGCCGACCAGCGACTCCCTGCACCTCGGCAACTACCTCGGGGCACTGGTCAACTGGGTGAAGCTGCAGGACGAGTTCGACGCCTTCTACTTCGTGGCCGACCTGCACGCACTGACGGTGCCGACAGAGCCGGCGGTGCTGCGCCAGCGCACCCGCGCGACGGCGGCCCAGTTCATCGCGGGCGGGGTCGACCCCAAGACCTCCGCGGTGTTCTGCCAAAGCCACGTCACCGAGCACGCCGAGCTGGGCTGGGTGATGAACTGCCTGACCGGTGACGGCGAGGCGCGGCGGATGACCCAGTTCAAGGACAAGGTCGCCAAGGGCCAGAACGCCAACGTCGGGCTGCTCACCTACCCGATGCTCATGGCCGCCGACATCCTCATGTACGACGCCGCCTTCGTGCCGGTCGGCGAGGACCAGCGCCAGCACCTGGAGATCACCCGCGACCTGGCGGAGCGGTTCAACACCCGCTTCGGCGAGACGCTCGTGGTCCCGGACGCCTACATCGTCAAGGGCTCGGCCAAGATCATGGACCTCCAGGACCCCACGTCGAAGATGAGCAAGACGGGGTCCTCGCCCAAGGGCCTGATCGACCTGATGCAGGACCCGGCCACGATCGCCAAGAACATCCGCTCGGCCGTCACCGACACCGACGGCGAGGTGCGCTACGACCCCGAGCACAAGCCGGGCATCTCCAACCTGCTCGTCATCCACTCGGTGCTGTCCGGCACTCCCGTCGAGGAGGTCGCGGCGTCCTTCGCGGGTCGTGGCTATGGCGACCTCAAGAAGGAGGTGGCCGACGTCGTGGTCGAACGCCTCACGCCGTTCCAGGAGCGGATGACCGAGCTGCTCGACGACCCGGCCGAGCTCGACCGGATCCTCGCCGACGGCGCCGACCGCGCGCGCGAGGTCGCCCAGGCCACGATGGCTCGCGTGCGCGCGGCCGCGGGACTGCTGCCCAGTGCCCGCTGACATGACACTGCTCCCACAGAGCTTCTCCGAGAACGGCGTTGGGTAGGGTCGCCGTCGTGCCCACCATCGGTGTGTCCATCGCCATCCCGTCACCCCACGCGGAGATGCTCCAGGCCAAGCGTGCCTCCTTCGGCGACCCCTTGGCCGACTCGATCCCCACCCACGTCACCCTGCTGCCGCCGACCGAGGTCGAGGGCGATGAGCTGTCCGACGTGGTCGAGCACCTGGCAGACGTTGCCACCCAAGGCCATTCGTTCCCCATGGTGTTGCGGGGCACGGGCACGTTCCGGCCCATCTCCCCGGTGGTCTTCGTCCAGGTCTCCGGTGGGCTGGCCGACTGCGAGCTGCTCGAGAAGTCGGTGCGGCGCGGGCCGCTCAAGCGCAAGCTCGACTTCTACTACCACCCGCACGTCACGGTGGCCCACCACGTCTCCGACGACAACCTCGACCGCGCCTTCCGCGACCTGGCCGACTTCGAGTGCACCTTCGAGGTGACCGACTTCCACCTCTACGAGCACGGCGCCGACGGCGTGTGGCGCCCGGTCCGGTCGTTCGAGCTGGACGGGGCCTGAGGGTGCGGACCCTCAAGGCCTGGTGGGCGCGGTTCCGGGCGACCTCCGTCTGGCGGGCGTGGAAGCGCTACGGCGACCACCGCGGCAACCTCATCGCGGGTGGGGTCGGCTACTTCGCCTTCTTCTCGGTCTTCCCTGCGGTGCTGCTGGCCTTCACGGTGTTCGGGATCGTGCTCCGCAGCCAACCCCAGCTGCTCGCCGACACCAAGGACGCCATCAACAACCTGCTGCCCGGCTTCGTCAAGACGCCGACGCAGCCCAACGGGGTCATCGACGTGAGCGCACCGACCGGAGCGGCCCTGTCGGTGCAGGGCGTGGTCTCGGTCGTCGGCCTCGTGCTCGCCGGCACCGGCTGGCTGGGCGCGCTGCGCGACGGCATCCGCGCGATCTTCGGCGTGGAGGGCCAGCCGGGCAACGTCGTGGTCGCCAAGCTCCGTGACCTCGGGGTGCTGCTGCTGCTGGGCGTGGCGATCGTGCTCTCGGCGGCAGTCGGGGCCGTCGCCGGCTCCACGGCCTCGTGGGTGGCCGACCTCGTCGGGCTCGGCGGTCAGCAGTGGGTCCTCGCCATCGTCGCCTTCGTCGTCGGTGTCGCCCTCGACGGCGCGATCGTGGCGGTGATGCTGCGCATCCTGTCGGGCATCCCGCTGCGCTGGCAGGCCGTGCGCCACGGTGCGATCTTCGGTGGGGTCGGGCTGACCGTGCTGAAGACGTTCGGCGCGCTGCTCATCTCGAGCACCACCGCGAACCCGCTCTACCTCGGGTTCGCGCTCGTCGTCGGCCTGCTCGTCTGGCTCAACTTCATGTCGCGGGTCATCCTCATCTCCGCCGCCTGGGCCGCCAACGACCTCGAGACCGGCGCTGCAGCCCCCGGCCTGAGCGCTGGCCAGGTCGACAAGCTCGTCGAGGGCCCGGCCCCCGAGGCGCTCGGCACGATCCGCGAGCGCACCGATGCGGGCCTGCCCACGTTCGGGCAGCGCGCCGCGGACCGGACCAGCGTCGCCGCGGGAGCGGTGCTCGGCGCGGTCGGTGCGATCGCGCTCGGCACGATCGGCCGCGGCCTCCGGAGCCTCGTCCGCCGTCGGTGACGCTCCGCCCCGCACGACCCGTTGAGGCCGGGGCTCGGCGGTGGCTCAGCCGTGTGGCTCAGCGGTGCCGCGCGCCGCGACGGGCCCGGACGACCCGCCGTCGGGCTCGGACCACCAGGGTGAGGGCCAGGAGCGCCACAGCCGTGCCGGCCAGGCCCACGGTGCCTCGCCAGCTGCTCGGCCACCGCGGACCAGCCTCCGGGACAGCGGCAGCCCTGGCCGCCGCACCGGTCGCTGCCGGGGCGGTGGGCGCCAGTGTGGGGGAGCCGCTGGGCAGCGGGTTCGGTGGTGTGGTGACGGTGCCGGGCGCGACGAGCTCGCCGACCGCCCCGGCGCGGTCGCCGTACGCGAAGGCCCAGTCGTACATCGCCGCCTGCGGCCGCCACGACGAGTCCAGCCCGTACATCTCGCTGAGCAGGTAGGTCTTCCCGCCGCGCCGGACGGCCGAGATGAAGGTGCGGTTGGCCTTCTCGGTGTAGCCGTTCTTGATCCCGATGGTGCCCTCGTAGTTGTAGAGGAGCTTGTTGTGGTTCTGGATCTTGAACGTGGCGCGCTTCTTGGTCTTGGGGTCCACCCGACCGGGGAAGTCGACCTGCTTCGTCGTGACGTAGGTGCGGAAGTCCTTCAGCTCCAACGCCGCTCGCCCGATCAGGGCCAGGTCATAGGCGCTCGACGTCTGCCCGGGCACGTCCAGCCCCGACGGGTCCTTCGCGACCGTGTCGTGCGCCCCGAGGTATGCCGCGTGCTCGTTCATCGCGGTCAGCGTCGCCTCGCGTCCGCCGCCGGCCTCGGCCAGCGCGTAGGCCGCATCGTTGCCCGACGACATCAACAGCCCCTGGAAGAGCTGGCGTCCCGTGTAGGGGAGCCCGGGGACCATGCCGACCCGCGTGCCGTCCGCGTTCGCGTCCGCCTGGGTCGCGACGATCGTGCGGGTAGCCGGGACCTCCGGGATCAGGGTGAGGGCGGTGAGCGTCTTCAGGGTGCTCGCCGGCAACAGGCGGGCGTGGGCCGCCTTGGCCGCGACCACCTTCCCCGAGCCGAGGTCGGCCAGCACCCACGAGACGTCCTTGAGCTGCGGCGGGGTGGGCACTCCGGCGGGCAGGTCCGTGACGACCCCCATCGAGGCGAGCTGTGCCCCCCCGACCGACAACAGCGGCTCCACCGTCGCCCGCGGCACCGGCAGCGTCGTGGTCGTCACCGTCGGCGTCGGCTTCGGGGTGGTCGCCGCGTCGGCTCCACCCGGCGCGAGCGCGACCGCCGCGACGGAGAGGGCGACGAGCGCGCGTGACGACGCTGTCACGAGTGCCAAGGTCAGAAGCGACTGGTCAGGAGGGCGCGCTTCACTTCCTGGATCGCCTTCGTCACCTCGATGCCACGAGGGCACGCGTCGGTGCAGTTGAAGGTGGTGCGGCAGCGCCACACGCCTTCCTTGTCGTTGAGGATCTCCAGGCGCTGCGTGCCGCCGTCGTCGCGGCTGTCGAAGATGAACCGGTGGGCGTTGACGATGGCCGCCGGACCGAAGTACTGGCCGTCGTTCCAGAAGACCGGGCAGCTGGTCGTGCAGGCCGCGCACAGGATGCACTTGGTCGTGTCGTCGAACCGGTCGCGGTCGGCCTGGCTCTGGATCCGCTCCCGCGTGGGCTCGTTGCCCTCGGTGATGAGGAAGGGCATGACCTCGCGGTAGGCGTCGAAGAACGGCTCCATGTCGACGATGAGGTCCTTCTCGACGGGAAGGCCCTTGATCGGCTCGACGGTGATCGGCTTGTCGGGGTTGACGTCCTTGATCAGCGTCTTGCAGGCGAGCCGGTTCTTGCCGTTGATCCGCATGGCGTCCGACCCGCAGACGCCGTGGGCGCAGGACCGGCGGAACGACAGCGAGCCGTCCTGGTCCCACTTGATCTGGTGCAGCGCGTCGAGCACGCGGTCGGTGGCGTGCGCGGTGACCTCGTAGGTCTCCCAGTGCTGCTCGCTGTCGGTCTCGGGGTCGAACCGCGAGATCTTGAGCGTGACGGTGAAGGACGGGACCGCCCCGGCCTTGGGGGCGTCCTGGCCGCCGGTCGCGGCGGTCTTCTCAGCAGTCGCGGTCATCAGTACTTGCGCTCCATCGGCTGGTAGCGGGTGACGGTCACGGGCTTGTAGTCGAGGCGGACCTCGTCCGCGAACTTCGGGCCCTGCTCGACATCGGTGACGGGCGCACGGTAGGCCATCGTGTGACGCATGAAGTTCACGTCGTCGCGGGCCTCGTAGTCCTCACGGAAGTGGCCGCCGCGGGACTCCTTGCGCGCGAGTGCACCGAGCGTGATCACCTCGGCCAGCTCGATCAGGAAGCCGAGCTCGACGGCCTCGAGCAGGTCGGTGTTGTAGCGCTTGCCCTTGTCCTGGACGACGACGGCCGCGTAGCGCTCCTTGAGCTCGTCGATGACGCCGAGGGCCTCCTTCATCGAGGCCTCGGTGCGGAACACCTGGACGTTGCGGTCCATGGTCTCCTGCAGGGCGCGGCGCAGGTCGGCGACGCGCTCGCCGCTGTCGCGGGTGCGGATGGTCTCGACCATGCCCTCGACCAGCCCGGCCGGGTTGGCGGGCAGGTCCACGAACGGTGCGTTCGCGGCATACTCCGCGGCGGCGATGCCGGCCCGGCGCCCGAAGACGTTGATGTCCAGGAGGCTGTTGGTGCCGAGGCGGTTGGACCCGTGCACGGACACGCAGGCGACCTCGCCGGCGGCGAACAGGCCGGGGACGATGTCGGTGTTGTTGCGCAGCACCTCGGTCTCGACGTTGGTCGGCACGCCACCCATCGCGTAGTGCGCGGTCGGGTAGACCGGCACCGGCTCGGTGTAGGGCTCGACGCCGAGATAGGTCCGTGCGAACTCGGTGATGTCGGGGAGCTTGGCGTCGATGTGGGCCGGCTCGAGGTGGGTCAGGTCGAGCAGCACGTAGTCCTTGTTGGGACCGGCGCCGCGTCCCTCGCGGACCTCGTTGGCCATCGACCGCGCGACGATGTCGCGGGGTGCCAGGTCCTTGATGGTGGGGGCGTAGCGCTCCATGAAGCGCTCGCCGTCGGCGTTGCGCAGGATGCCGCCCTCACCGCGGGCCGCCTCGGAGAGCAGGATGCCGAGCCCGGCCAGACCGGTCGGGTGGAACTGGAAGAACTCCATGTCCTCCAACGGGATCCCGCGTCGGAAGGCCACCCCCATGCCGTCACCGGTGAGGGTGTGGGCGTTCGAGGTCGTCTTGAAGACCTTGCCCGTGCCACCGGTCGCGAAGACGACCGACTTGGCCTGGAACACGTGCAGCTCGCCGGTGGCCAGCTCGTAGGCCACGACGCCCGCGGTGTGCTCGACACCGTCGGGGCCGGTGTTCATCAGCAGGTCGAGGACGTAGAACTCGTTGTAGAACTCCACGCCCTGCTTCACGCAGTTCTGGTAGAGCGTCTGCAGGATCATGTGACCCGTGCGGTCGGCCGCGAAGCACGACCGGCGGACAGCGGCCTCACCGTGGTTGCGGGTGTGGCCACCGAAGCGGCGCTGGTCGATCTTGCCCTCGGGCGTGCGGTTGAACGGCAGGCCCATCTTCTCGAGGTCGATGACCGCGTCGATGGCCTCGCGGCACATGATCTCGGCAGCGTCCTGGTCGACGAGGTAGTCGCCACCCTTGACCGTGTCGAAGGTGTGCCACTCCCAGTTGTCCTCCTCGACGTTGGCGAGGGCGGCACACATGCCGCCCTGCGCCGCGCCGGTGTGGGAGCGGGTCGGGTAGAGCTTGGTCAGCACCGCCGTGCGGGTGCGGGTGCTCGACTCGAGCGCGGCGCGCATGCCTGCGCCGCCGGCCCCGACGATGACGACGTCGTACTTGTGCGTCTGCATCTAGTTGCTACTTCCTTGAATGGCGCCGGCTTGAGTCACGCCGGCTCGGCTCGCGCTGGTGGCCCGGGTCACCGTGCGCACACGGAGAGAGTGGAGGACGGGTCGAGGCACGGGTCGAAGGTGAAGATCACCAAGGTGCCGAGCACCATGACGAGCAGCGCGCTCGCCACCAGCAGGCCCTTGAGGATCCACCGCGTGCGGTCCTTCTCGGTGTAGTCGTTGATGATCGTGCGGACGCCGTTGAACCCGTGCAGCTCGGCGAGCCAGAGCATCAGCATGTCCCAGGTCTGCCAGAACGGGCTGCTCCACTTGCCGGCGACGAAGGCGAAGTCGATGCCGTGGATGCCCTCGCCCAGCATGAGGTTGACGAACAGGTGGCCGAAGACGAGGACGAGCAGCAGCACGCCGCTGGCCCGCATGAACACCCACGACCACAGCTCGAAGTTGCCCCGGCCCTTGGAGACCCGGCGGTAACGGGACTTCTTGGCGGAGACGGCGTCGGGGCCGGCGTGGTAGTTGGTCTCGGTGGTGGCGCTCATGAGTTCCCCCGGCCTCTCAGTGCGTGAACACGATGGTCAGGTGCCGGATCGCGAAGGGCGCGAAGAGCACGACGAAACCGATGACGACCGCCCAGAAGAGCTGTCGCTGGTACTTCGGGCCCTTGGACCAGAAGTCGACGGCGATGATGCGCAGGCCGTTGAGCGCGTGGAAGATCACCGCAGCGACGAGCCCGGCCTCACCGAGCCCGACGATGGGGTTCTTGTAGGCGTCCATCACCTCGTTGTAGGCGTCGGGGGAGACCCGCACCAGCGCCGTGTCGAGCACGTGCGCGAAGAGGAAGAGGAAGAGGAGTACGCCGCTGATGCGGTGGGCCACCCACGACCACATGCCTTCGCGGCCGCGGTAGAGGGTCCCGTTGGCTGCCTGCGCCACTGCGCGTCCCTTTCGAAGCAGATGTCACGGCAGTCGTCGTCCAGCGTCGAGGGCCGTAGTACGCCCGTCAGGTTATCGGCCCGGCAGCGTGGACCGTGAACGCCCCTGCTGTGAGAAACCAGACAGGTCGGGTTACCAGTCGGTATGCCGCGTGGCCGGCCCGCCGACGAGCGCCCGAGAACGCCGGGCGCCGTCGTAGTGCCCGAGCAGCTGCTCGGTGAGGGTGGCCCAGGACCGGCTGGCCACCCGCACCCGCCCGGCCGCACCCATCGCCTCGCGCTTGACCCGGTCGCCGGCGAGGTGGGCCACCGCGTCGCGCAACGCCGTCGGGTGGTCGGGGTCGAAGAGCAACCCGGTGCGGGAGTGGTCGACGAGGTCGAGCGGGCCACCGCGCGCGGGCGCCACGACGGGGAGGCCGGTCGCGGCGGCCTCCTGCAAGGTCTGGCCGAAGGTCTCGCGGGTGCCGGTGTGCACGAAGAGGTCGAACGCGGCGTACGCCCGGGCGAGGTCGTCGCCCTCGCGCCGACCGAGGAAGACGGCGTCGACCCCGGCGGCGGCGAGGGCGGCGCCGTCCTGGGCGCGGGTGGGCCCGTCGCCGACCAGCACCACGCGGAGCCCGGGCAGTCCCGCGAGGGTGGTGAGTCGCAGCAGCTCCTTCTCGGGGGCCAGTCGGCCGACGTAGCCGACGAGGACCTGACCGTCGGGGGCGAGCGAGCGCCGCAGCGCGGCCGTCCCGGCGTCGAGCCGCCAGCCCGGATGGAACTGGACGGCGTCGACCCCTCTCGCCCAGAGGGTGGTGCGGGGGATGTCGTGGGCGCGGAGCTCGGCCAGCGTCGCGGAGGACGGGGCCAGCGTGAGGTCGGCCAGCTCGTGCATGCGCCGGATCCACCGCCACGCAGCCCGCGCTGCCCCGCGACCCACCGCTCCGGGACCGTGCTGGCGGATGTAGCTCGGCATGTCGGTCTGGTAGACCGCGACCGTGGGGAACCCGAGCCGGTCCGCGGCCGACAGGGCACTGGCGCCGAGGACGAACGGTGAGGCCACGTGCACCACGTCCGGGGCGAAGCCGCGAAGCAACGTCTCCACCTCGCCACCCAGCGGGAGGCCGACCGGGAACTGACGCACCGGCACGGACGCGAGGCCGTGCACGGCATACCCGGCGTAGCTCGTGGGGGCGGGCCGCGGGGCGACGACGACCACCTCGTGGCCACCGTCGCGCAGGCACTCGACCACCCGGCAGACGCTGGTCGTCACGCCGTTGAGGTAGGGGAGGAAGGACTCCGTCACGATGGCGACTCGCACGACTCCAGCGTCCGCACCCACGATGAGGGGACGGCCACGGGCAGGGGTGTGTCAGGTGAGCGGCAGGTGACCGGCTGGTGGGTGGGCTAGCGTTCCGGCCATGTCATCGGCAGCGGCGCATGAGGCTGCACCCACGAACGAGCACTTCTGGGCGGTCATCCCGGCGGGTGGAGCGGGGACGAGGCTGTGGCCCCTGTCGCGGGCCACCTCACCGAAGTTCCTCCGTGACCTCACCGGCACCGGGCGCTCGCTGCTCCAGTCGACCTGGGACCGGTTGACCCCGTTGACGGGGTCACGGGTGCTGGTCGTGACCGGCGTCGCCCACCGGGCGGCCGTGGCGGACCAGCTGCCGGGGCTGCCCGCCGACCAGCTGCTCGCCGAGCCGGCGCCCCGCGACTCGATGGCCGCGATCGGCTGGGCCGCGGCGGTGCTCGAGGCGCGCGACCCGTCGGCCGTGCTCGGGTCGTTCGCGGCCGACCACGTCATCGCGGACGAGGACGCGTTCCGCGCCTGCGTGCGGGAGGCGGTGGCCGCCGCCGAGCAGGGGTACGTCGTGACGATCGGCCTCGAGCCGACCCACCCCGCGACCGGCTTCGGCTACATCGAGCTGGGCGAGCCGCTCGGGTCGGGCTCGGTGCTGGCGTCAGGATCGGTGCACGCGGTGACCCAGTTCGTGGAGAAGCCGGACCGCGCGCGGGCGGAGGAGTACCTCGCGACCGGTCGGTTCCGCTGGAACGCCGGGATGTTCGTCGTCCGCGCGACCGTGCTGCTCGACCTCCTGGCGCAGTGGCACCCCGAGCTCGCGGCCGGGTTGCGGGCGCTCGCCGCCGATCCGTCGCGGCTGTCCGACGTGTGGCCCGGCCTGGAGAAGATCGCGATCGACCACGCGGTCGCCGAGCCGGCGGCTGCCGAGGGCCGCGTCGCCGTGGTGCCGGGTGGGTTCGGCTGGGACGACGTGGGCGACTTCAGCTCGCTGGGCGCCCTGCTCCCCGACGCCGACGGTATGCCGGGCGTGCGGGTGCTCGGCGACGCCTCCGCCGTGCGGGTGGTCGACGCCACTGGAGTCGTCGTCCCAGCGAGTGGCCGGGTGGTGGCGGTCGTCGGCCTCGATGACGTGGTGGTGGTCGACACCCCGGACGCGCTCCTGGTGATGTCGCGCGAACGCGCCCAGGACGTGAAGGCAGTCGTCGACGCCCTCCGCGCCGAAGGCCGCACCGACCTCCTCTGACCCGGCCCCCGCCGCGCCCGCCCGCAGAAGTTGGCTGAGTGGGTGCCGGGGGAAGCTTCAGGTGGCGAGGTCGCGCCGTCGGAACGCGGTGGCGCCGACTGCTGTCACGAGGGCGGCCACCACCAGCAGCCCCCCGAGCCCGGCTGCGTTCGGCGCCCCGCCGGGCAGGCTGCCGAGGTGGTCGAACGGCGACAGCCCCAGGGCCCATCCCGGCAACGACAGCAGCGCGCCGAACTCGCCGAGCACCACGAACACCGCGAGCGCCGCCCAGGCCGCTGTCGAGAGCTGCGGGAGCACCCCGAACAGCAGCACCGTGAGGCCCACACAGACCAGGACTGCCGGTGCGGTGGCAAGCGCCGCAGGCAGCAGGTCGGCGACCCCGGTGCTGCTCACCGATCCGGCGGCGAGCCCCGCGGCCACCCCCACGACGGCGAGCAGCCACACCGACCCGGCGGCGGCGATCACCAGGTGGCTGGCGAGCCAGCGCCAGCGGCTGACCGGGGTGGCGAGGACGACCTCGGCGCGCGCGGCGTTCTCCTCCGACCGCAGTCGCAGCGCCGTCGCGATGCCGTAGGCCGCGGCCCCCACCGCGAGGAAGCGCAGCTCGGTGCCGAAGAAGGCGTCGAGCAGGGAGCCCTGCCCCCCGCTCATCTTGCGGAGCATGTCCTCGACGGCGGGGCTGTCGGCGATCTGGTCCACGGACGAGGCGATGTTGCCGATGACCAGGCCGAGCACGGCATACCCGATGGTCCACCCGAGCAGCGAGCCGCGCTGGAGGCGCCACGCGAGCCCGAACGGCGTGCCCAGCCCGGCTGCGGCTCGCGCCGGCCCCGGCCGGGCGGCCCACAACCCCGAGCCCAGGTCGCGTCGGTGCAGCAACGCGTCGGCGACGGCGAGCAGCAGGGCCGTGGCGACCACCGCCGGGGCCACGAGCCAGAGCCGGTTGTCGCCGTAGGGGCTGACCTTCTCGGCCCAGCCCAGGAACGACAGCCACGCGAGGTCCTGGCCGGCGCCGGTGGAGGTGTCGGCGGTGGCCCGGATGACGAAGGCCACCCCCAGCACGCCGATCGCGATGCCGCCGGCGCCACGCGTCGTCGAGGTGAGCTGGACGGCGAGCGCCGTGACGCCGGTCATGACCAGGCCCGCGACGACCTCGACCGCGCCGAGGGCGAACGACCCCACCGGGTCGACGCCGGTGGCGAGCAGGCTCACGGCGGACAGCAGTCCGGTGGCGAGGACGGTCAGGGTCGCGAGGGCGACGGCTGCGGCCAGGGGAGCGCGTCGACCGACGACCCCGGCCGCGAGGAGCTCGAGCCGGCCGTCCTCCTCCTCGCTGCGGGTGTGCCGTCGGACGAGGGCGAAGGCCAGGAACGCGGTGGCCAGGCTGCCCATCATCACGGTCTTGAGCACGCCGATCCCGGCCGCGGTCGCTGAGGGGAGCGGTCCGTAGAGCGCGGTCAGCGAGGGGTTGTCGACCATCGCCGCCGCGCCACCCGCGGCGGCGGCGTCGGTCGGGTAGAGGTCGAGGGTGGCGGCCATCGAGCCGTAGGCAGTGGCGACGAGGGCGAGCACGCTGGCCACGACGATCCACCGGTCGCGCCGCCAGGCCAGCCCCAGGAGGATGCCGGTGCCGGTGAGGCTGTCGCCGACGCCGACGCCGACGCTGTCCCTCGCCCGGAGGCTGTCGCTCATGCCGGCACCTCCTCCTTGACGCCGGGGCCGGACCCGGTCAGGGCGTCGCGGTACTGCGACAGGAACAGCTCCTCCAGGGTCGGCGGCTGGCAGGTCAGCGCCTCGATGCCATGGGCGCCCAGGCGCTGGAGCACGTCGCCGACCGCGCTGGTCTCGACGGACAGCACGATCCGGTCGCGGTCCTCGCGGGCGGAGTCGACCCCCGGCCAGCCGCTCGCCTCCGACTCCGCGACCGGCCGCGCGAGGGAGGCGGTGATGCTCGTGCGGGTGAGGTGCCGCAGGTCGGTGAGCGTGCCCGAGTCGACGATCCGCCCCGCGCGCACGATGCTCACCCGGTCGGCGGCGGTCTCCACCTCCGACAGGATGTGGCTCGAGAGGAGGACCGTGCGACCCTCGGCGCGCACCCGGGCGAGGTGCTCCTGGAACACCTTCTCCATCAACGGGTCGAGGCCTGACGTGGGCTCGTCGAGGACGAGCAGCGGCACGTCGGAGGCGAACGCCGCGACGAGTGCGACCTTCTGCCGGTTGCCCTTGGAGTAGGAGCGCCCCTTCTTCGTGGGGTCGAGCTCGAAGGCGTCGAGCAGCTCCGCGCGACGGCCCTCGTCGATGCCTCCGCGCAGCCGGCCGAGCAGGTCGATGACCTCGCCGCCGGTGAGGTTCGGCCAGAGCACGACGTCGCCGGGGACATAGGCGAGCTGGCGGTGCAGCTCGGTGGCGTCCTTCCAGGGGTCGCGGCCGAGCAGGGTCACCCGGCCGCCGTCGGAGCGCAGCAGGCCGAGCAGGACCCGGATGGTGGTGGACTTCCCCGCGCCGTTGGGTCCGAGGAAGCCGTGGACCTCGCCCTCGTGCACGGTCAGGTCGAGACCGTCGAGGGCGGTCGTGGTGCCGAACTTCTTGGTGAGGCCGACGGCCTCGATGACAGGAGCCATGGCTCCGACCATACACTGTTTTCAGAAAACTCTGAATGATCTAAACTCTGCTCATGACGCCCCCTCCTGCCGCCGCAGACCCCTCGCGCTTCGTCGAGCGCTTCGGGTCCGCCCTGACCGCGGCCGGGATGCAGCGACTGCCCTCGCGGGTCTTCGCCGCGCTGCTGGCCGACGACGACGGGCGGATGACTGCGGCCGAGATCGGGGAGGTGCTTGCGGTCAGCCCGGCGTCGGTGTCGGGTGCCGTGCGCTCGCTGCAGCAGATGCGGATGATCCACCGCGAGCGCGAACAGGGCAGCCGGCGCGACGTCTACGTGGTCGCCGACGACGCCTGGCACGACGTGATGATGAACTCCGCCAACATCTACGCCCCGCTCACCCAGTCGCTGCGCGAGGGCGTCGACCAGGTCGGGGGTCGGGGCACGACGGCCGGCGACCGGCTGGCCCTCAGCGTGGCGTTCCTGGAGTTCGTGACCGAGGAGATGCAGCAGCTCTCCGACCGCTGGGACAAGCGCCGGGCCGAGCTCGGCCACTGACCCGCCGCCCCCTTTATCGGGTTGAGGGATTTTGTTGCGCTTCACCAGAGAACGCTTCCGGGGTGAAGCGCAACCTTCCTGCTAAACCCGATAAAGGGGGGCGGGGTGACCGAGCCCACGGTGAGGTGGGACACGAGCGGTGACCACACGGCATACCGGCTCACTATCGTGGGCGGCATGGCCGCCGACGTCCCCGAAGACCGCTTGCAGACCCGCACCGAGTCCGACCTGCCGATCAAGGCCGTGTATGCCGCGGGCGACCTCGACGGCTTCGACGCCGACTCCCAGCTCGGTGCGCCGGGGCAGTTCCCCTACACGCGTGGCGTCTACCCGAACATGTACACGGGGCGCCCGTGGACGATGCGGCAGTACGCCGGGTTCGGCACCGCCAAGGAGTCCAACGAGCGCTACCACGAGCTGGTGGCCAACGGCACCGGCGGCCTGTCCGTCGCCTTCGACCTCCCGACCCAGATGGGCTACGACTCCGACGAGGCCATCGCCCACGGCGAGGTCGGCAAGGTCGGGGTCGCCATCGACTCGATCGACGACATGCGGACCCTCTTCGGTGGGCTGCCGCTCGGTGACCTGTCGACCTCCATGACGATCAACGCGCCGGCCGCGACGCTGCTGCTGATGTACCAGCTGGTCGCCGAGGAGAACGGCGCCGACCCGTCGCGGCTCGCAGGCACGATCCAGAACGACGTGCTCAAGGAGTACATCGCTCGCGGCACCTACATCTATCCGCCGAAGGAGTCGCTGCGGCTGATCAGCGACATCTTCGCCTACTGCCACAAGGAGCTTCCGCGCTGGAACACCATCTCCATCAGCGGCTACCACATGGCCGAGGCCGGGGCGACGCCCGCGCAGGAGATCGCGTTCACCCTCGCCAACGCCAAGGAGTACGTGCGCGCCGCGCAGGCCGCGGGCCTCGACGTCGACGACTTCGCCCCGCGGCTGTCGTTCTTCTTCGTCGCCCGCACCACGCTCCTGGAGGAGGTCGCCAAGTTCCGGGCGGCCCGCCGGATCTGGGCGCGGATCATGCGTGACGAGTTCGGGGCCAAGAACCCCAAGAGCCAGATGCTGCGGTTCCACACCCAGACCGCCGGGGTGCAGCTGACCGCCCAGCAGCCCGAGGTCAACCTCGTGCGCGTCGCCCTCCAGGGCCTCGGCGCGGTGTTCGGTGGCACCCAGTCGCTGCACACCAACTCGTTCGACGAGGCGATCGCCCTCCCGACGCAGAAGGCTGCCCGCCTCGCCCTGCGCACGCAGCAGGTGATCGCCTACGAGACCGACGTGACCAAGACCGTCGACCCGTTCGCAGGCTCCTACGTCGTCGAGTCGATGACCGACGACGTCGAGGTCGCCGCCCTCGACCTCATCCAGGCCGTCGAGGACCGTGGGGGAGCGGTCGCCGCGATCGAGCAGGGCTTCCAGAAGTCCGAGATCGAGCGCTCGGCCTACCGCATCGCGCTCGAGATCGACAGCAAGGAGCGCACCGTCGTCGGCCTCAACCGGTTCGCCCTCGACGAGGAGGAGCCCTACGAGCCCCTGCGGGTCGATCCGCAGATCGAGCACGACCAGCGCGAACGGCTCGCCGCGCTGCGGGCCGAGCGCGACAACGCCGCCGTCGAGGCGGCCCTCGAGGCAGTCCGTGAGGCGGCTCGCGGCACCGACAACCTGCTCTACCCGATGCGCGAGGCACTGAGGTTGCGGGCCACCGGGGGCGAGGTCAGCCACGCGCTGCGCGACGTCTGGGGTCTCTACGTCCCCCGAGAGACGTTCTAGCCCGGCCGGAGCGTGAGCGGCCTGGCCCGGCCGGAGCGTGAGCGGCCTGGCCCGGCCGGAGCGCGGGCGGCCGAGCCTGGCCGGAGCGTGGGCGGCGCGCGAGTAGAGTGCGCGCTGACATGACCGACAACCTCCTCATGGCGCTGTGCGCCAGCATCGACGCGCTCGCCCCGGAGCTTCTCGACCTCCAGCACGACGTGCACGCCCACCCTGAGCTGTCCCGGGGGGAGGCCCGCACGACGGCGAAGGTCGCCGGCCGGCTGGCCGCGGCCGGGATCGCCCACCGCACCCTGCCGGTCAGCGGACTGGTCGCGGACCTCGGGGCCGAGCAGCCGGCCTACCGGGTGGCGCTGCGCGCCGACCTCGACGCCCTCCCGGTGGGGGAGCGCACCGGCCTGCCGTGGGCCTCGACCACCGAAGGTATCTGCCACGCCTGCGGTCACGACGTCCACGTGGCCGCCATGCTCGGCGCGGGGCTCGCCCTCAAGGAACACGAGGAGGCCCTGCGCGAGCGTGGCATCGGCGTGCGACTCCTGTTCCAGCCGGCCGAGGAGGTCATCCCCGGCGGCGCCGTCGACCTGCTGGCCGAAGGGGCGCTCGACGGGGTCGACGCCATCTTCGCCGTGCACTGCGACCCGAGCCTCGACGTGGGCAGCGTCGGCCTGCGTGAGGGTGCCATCACCGCGGCGGCCGACCGGGTCAGCGTCCACCTGAGTGGCCGCGGAGGCCACACCTCGCGCCCTCACCTCACTGAGGACCTCACGTTCGCGCTGGCCAAGGTGGTGACCGAGCTCCCCGCGGTGCTCTCCCGACGGCTCGACCCCCGCACTGCGTTCGCGCTGGTCTGGGGCGAGGTGCACGCCGGCCAGGCGGCCAACGTCATCCCGTCCAGCGGCGCCATCGCCGGCACCCTGCGGATGCTCGACGCGAAGGCCTGGACCACGATCGGACCCCTCCTCGCGGAGGCGGTCGAGCACGTGGTCGCCCCGTATGCCGTGACAGCAGTCCTCGAACACGTCCAGGGAGTGCCGCCCGTGGTCAACGACCCCGAGGCCATCGAGGTCTTCCGGGCCGCGGCCGAGGGTGCAGGGCTGGTGGCCGTCGGCACGCCCCAGTCCTTGGGCGGGGAGGACTTCGCCTGGTACCTGCGCAAGGTGCCCGGGGCGATGGCGCGACTCGGCACACGCACGCCGGGCGGGACCACCTACGACCTGCACCAGGGCGACCTCGTGGTCGACGAGGGCTCGGTCGTGCAGGGCGCGCGGTTGCTTGCCGGTGCGGTGGTGGCCGGCATGGTCAAGGCGCCACGTCTGCCAGTGACCGCCTAGGACCCCCGCCCGCGCACTAGTTCTGTCCAGCGGTCGCGGATCGATAACACTTGCTGCCACTTCGCCCGAGCCACTGAGTTCTTGCGCGTTTCTGGTCTACAGTCCCTTGCCAGATGGGCCGATGACGTCGTCGGCTCCGATGGACTTAAGGAGAGCGCGTTGCGTTCAAAGACAATGCTCAATGCCGTGGCCGCGGTTGGAATGGTCGCCGTGGTCGCTGCCTGTGGCGGTTCGACCGGCAACACCTCCAGCTCGGGCTCCAACACCTCCGCGAGCGGTGACTGCTCAAGCAAGGACGTGTTCTGCGTCGGCCTGGTCACTGACGTCGGCAAGGTCGACGACAAGGGCTTCAACCAGGCGGCCTGGGAGGGTGTCGAGCAGGTCAAGGGCGAGCTGGGGGCCCAGACGAAGTACGTCGAGACCACCGACCCCAAGGACTACGCGAAGAACATCAAGCAGTTCACGGATGCCAAGTACGACGTCATCGTGACGGTCGGCTTCCTCATGGGCGATGCGACGGTTGCCGCGGGCAAGCAGTACCCCGACACCAAGTTCATCGGGTTCGACCAGTTCCAGGCTGCCGAGACCCCCAACGTCACCGGGCTCATCTTCCACGAGGACCAGGCGGGCTACGCCGCCGGCACCCTCGCTGGCCTGATGACCAAGACCAAGAAGATCGGTGTCGTGCTCGGCCAGGAGATCCCCCCGACGCAGGCCTACGCGGCCGGCTACGAGAACGGCGCCAAGGCCGTGGACCCGGCCATCAAGGTCTCGAAGGTCTACCACCCGGCCGGCAGCACCGCCTTCAACGACCCCGTGTGGGGTGCCGGCGAGGCCAAGAAGATGCTCGCGCAGGGCGCGGACTTCATCTTCGGCGCCGGTGGCAACACCGGCAACGGCGCGCTCCAGGAGACCGCGAAGACCAGTGGCGCAGGCGACAAGGTCTTCTGCGTCGGTGTCGACCTCGACCAGTGGGACACGCTCCCCGCTGCCCACCCGTGCCTGATCACCTCGGCTGAGAAGCACGAGAAGGATGGCATCGGCACGCTGCTCAAGGCGATCAAGGACGGGTCGATCAAGCCGGGCAACTTCTACGGAACGGCTGGCATCTCCGGGTTCCACGACTTCGACTCGAAGGTCCCCGCGGACGTCAAGACCAAGGTCGCGGACGTCGTGAAGAAGCTCGAGGACGGATCGCAGGCGACGGGTTACAAGCCCTGACGCTGAGGGCTGACACGCGGCCACCGAGGCCGACTACAGTCGCGTCATGACGAAACGGGCGGGCGCTCTATCCAGGGGCGCCCGTCCGTCGTCTCTCCAGACGCCCCCCGACGCACGCGAGGAGTAGCGAGGTCCGACATGGCAGACGATTCAGGCAACCAGGCCACCGCAGGGCCGTCGGAGGCGCCGGAGCCGCCAGTGCCGGTGCGCCCAGAGCGTGGAGCGCCGCCTCCGCCGACCGGGGTGCTCGGACTCCTCGTCCGAGAACAGTCGATCGTCGTCCCGCTCGTGGCCGTGGTCGCCTCGTTCGCCATCGGCGCCGTCCTGATCCGCGCCCAGGGGGTCAACCCGACCTTCGCGTACCGAAGCCTCTTCTCCTACTCGTTCGGCACCGGCGACGGTCTGCGTGGGACGTTCGAGAAGATGATCCCGCTCATCCTGTGCGGCCTCGCCGTCGTGATCCCCCTGCGGGTGGGCCTGTTCAACATCGGCGCCCAGGGACAGCTCATGGCGGGTGCCATCGCCGCCGCGGCGGCCGCCTACGCCGTCCGGTCGGCCCCCGGTGTCGTCATCGCCCTCGTCGCGATGGTCGCCGCCATCCTGGCCGGCGCCATGTGGGCATCCATCGCCGGCTTCCTCAAGTCCAGTCGTGGCGTGCACGAGGTCATCTCGACGATCATGCTGAACTCGATCGCGGCCGGACTCATCGACTGGCTCGTCAACGGTCCGCTCAAGGACCCGTCGCAGGCCTATCCCTCATCGCACTCCGCACCCGAGGCCGCTCGACTCGGCGTCTTGGGCATCTTTCCCATCGGTCTGCCCATCGCCGTGGTCCTCGCCCTGCTCACCGCCTGGATGCTGCGCCGCACGACCCTCGGCTTCGAGTTCGAGACGGTGGGACGCAACAGGCACGCTGCCTCGTACGCCGGCATCAAGCTCGGCAGCACCGTCGTGCTGGCCATGGCCATGGCGGGTGGACTGGCCGGCCTCTCGGGCTCGATCGAGTACCTCGGCATCGATCCGTACCGGTACCAGGACGGCATCGCCGGGAGCCTCGGCTTCGACGGCATCACCATTGCCCTGCTTGCTCGTTCGAACCCGCTTGGCACCATCCCCGCGGCGCTCCTGGTCGGTGCGATGCGCTCGGGGTCGACCCGGCTGATGTTCGACACCGGGATCCAGCCGGAGATCGTCGACATGCTCCTCGCGATCACCCTCCTGCTCGTGTCCCTTCCCGTCGTCGCCAAGCTCATCTACCGGCGCCACGCGGCCAAGTCCTCGACCCTCGCCACGAGCTGGGGTTCCTGAGATGACGACCTTGCGGGAAAACCGACTGGTGGCAGCAGCCATTGCCGCGGTCGTCGTCGCCTCCTTCGTGTTCTACTTCGTCAACCAGAACGTCGCGACGTCGATGTTCAAGGGCGCGTGGTTCTTCGCCGTGCCACTGGTGCTCGGCGCCCTGACGGGTGTGGTGGGTGAGCGCTCTGGCGTCGTCAACATCGGCATCGAGGGGCAGATGCTCGTCGCTGCCTTCACGGCGTTCTTCACCGCGGCGGCCACCCAGTCCCTCGTCATCGGAGTCGTCGCGGGCATGCTCGCCGGCATCGCGATGGGCGCCTTCCTCGCCCTGACGACGGTCAAGGCCCTGATGGACCAGATCATCGCCGGTGTCGTCATCAACATCGTGGCCACCGGGCTGACGTCGTTCTTCTACCGGCCGGGCAAGGTCCTGACGGCCAACATGCCCCAGTGGGACATCCCCTTGCTGTCGAAGATCCCCCTCATCGGTGACGTGTTCTTCCAGACCGGCCCCATCGCCCTGTTCGCGCTGCTCAGCGTCCCCGTCATGCACTACGCACTCTTCAGCACCCGCTGGGGACTGCGCACCCGCGCCATCGGTGAGTACCCCTCCGCCGCCGACACCGCCGGGATCGACGTCATCAGGATGCGGCTCGTCAACGTCGCCCTCGGCGGGATCTTCGCGGGCGCTGCCGGGGCCTTCCTGTCCATGGAGGCCACGGCGGGCTTCGAGCGGGGGATGACCGCAGGCCGCGGCTTCCTGGCCCTGGCGATCCTCATCTTCGGCGGCTGGCGGCCCTTGCGCGTCTTCGCCGCGGCCCTGTTCTTTGGCTTCACCAACGCACTCGCCTCCCAGCTCCAGGGAGTCGTGCACATCCCCCAGCAGTTCATCACCCTGCTGCCCTATGTGCTGACACTCATCGTGCTGGCTGTCGCCGCCGGTCGTGTTCGAGCGCCCGGTGCCGTCGGCCAGCCGTTCGTGAAGGGAGTGGAATCGTGACTCAGCCATCCGGTGAGCGTCTGCTGGAGATCTCGGGACTGTCCAAGTCCTACGGCACGGTCCGAGCCAACCGTGACATCAGCCTGCACGTGGAGCGGGGCGAGATCGTGGCCCTGCTCGGGGAGAACGGTGCTGGCAAGTCGACGCTGGTCAAGCAGATCTTCGGCCTGGTCAAGCCCGACGAGGGGACGATCACGATCAAGGGTGACTCGAGTCCGATCAAGGATCCCAAGGACGCCATTCGCCGGGGCATCGGCATGGTCCACCAGCACTTCCAGCTCGTGCCGGTCATGACCGTGGCCGAGAACATGATCCTCGGCCACGAGACGACGAGCGGCGGCAGGCTCGACCTCGATGGGGCTCGCGCCATGGTCAAGGAGCTGTCGAAGAAGCACAAGCTCGAGGTCGACCCGGATGCCGAGGTGGAGGACCTGCCGGTCGGCACGCAGCAGCGGGTCGAGATCCTCAAGGCGCTCTCGCGCAAGGTGGACCTGCTCATCCTCGACGAGCCGACGGCAGTGCTCACGCCCCAGGAGACCGACGAGCTGCTCGGCGTCATGAGGGAGCTCGCCGCCGCCGGGACCTCGATCGTGTTCATCACCCACAAGCTGCGCGAGGTGGTCGCGGCAGCCGACCGCGTCTACGTGCTCCGTCAGGGCCAGGTGGTCGGTGAGGTGGAGACCGCCGCGACCGATGCCCGCGGCCTGGCCACGATGATGGTCGGGCGCGAGGTGGTGCTCCGGGTCGACAAGGGAGCCGCCAAGCCGGCCGACGACGTGCTGTCGATCAGCGACCTGGTCGTCCTCGATGACCGCCACCTGCGAGCTGTCGACGGGTTCACCCTCGACGTGCGGGCAGGGGAGATCGTCGGCGTCGCGGGAGTCGAGGGCAACGGCCAGCGCGAGCTCGTCGAGGCCATCGCGGGGATGCGTCCACCTCAGTCCGGTGAGATCTCGCTCTTGGGCAAGGACATCACGAAGGCCAACCCACGCGACACCCATCTCGCGGGCATCGGACACGTCCCGGAGGACCGCGAACGTCACGGTCTCGTGGCGTCGTACTCCCTGGCCGACAACCTGGTGCTCAACCGCTTCTCCGAGAAGCCGTTTGCCAACGGCTTCGTCCGCGACTTCGACGAGGTGCGCAAGAACGCCGAAGGGCTCTTCAAGCAGTTCGACATCCGGGCCGCGAGCGTCGCGGCGCTGGCCGGCTCACTGTCCGGCGGGAACAAGCAGAAGGTCGTCGTCGCCCGTGAGATGAGCTTCGGTCCGAAGCTCCTCCTGGCTGCACAGCCGACCCGCGGCGTGGACGTCGGCTCGATCGAGTTCATCCACCGGCGCATCGTGGCGGCACGGGACGAGGGCGCCGCAGTCCTCCTGGTGTCGGCCGAGCTCGACGAGGTCCTGGCTCTCGCCGACCGTATCGCCGTGATCCACCGCGGCAAGGTGGTCGCCGAGATGCCCGGCGACAAGGCCGATCGCACCGAGATCGGCCGACTCATGGCGGGCGACCACTAGCGTGTCCGTCCATCCTGGAGAGGGCTCGCAGGAGGGGTATGCCGCGGAGCTGGCTGCGCGGCATACCGCACCGCCTGCCCCGGAGGACGTGGACTGGGACGCCTTGCGCGCCAAGGCGATCGAGATCATGGGCAAGGCCTACGCGCCCTACTCGAACTTCCCTGTCGGTGTCGCCGGCATCGTCGAGGACGGCCGCGTCGTGGCGGGGTGCAATGTCGAGAACGCGGCCTACGGCGTGGGGCTGTGCGCCGAGTGCGGCATGGTCTCCGAGCTGCACGCGACCGGTGGTGGCAAGCTCGTCGCGGTCTCGTGCGTGGGTGGCGACGGCGAGCCGCTGATGCCGTGCGGACGCTGCCGCCAGCTGCTCTGGGAGAACGGCGGACCCGAGTGCCTGCTGCTCACCCCCGAGGGAGTGCTGCCGATGCGTGAGGTGCTGCCCCAGGCCTTCGGCCCTGACAACCTCACCGCGGCCCGTCACCCGGCCTGACTCACCCCGACAACCTGCCGTGTTGATGGGTGTCGGCGCGTGGTCTGCGCCGCGCGTCGTCTGACACGATGGCCCCATGAGTGAAGCCTTCGATGCCGTCGACGTCATCATCGCCAAGCGGGGCAAGGGCGAGCTGTCCGATGCCCAGATCGACTGGGTCATCGACGCCTACACGCGTGGTGCCGTGGCCGACGAACAGATGTCGAGCCTGGCGATGGCGATCCTGCTCAACGGCATGAACCGGCGCGAGATCTCCCGCTGGACCGGCGCGATGATCGCCAGCGGCGAGCGGATGGACTTCTCCGGTCTTTCGCGCCCGACCGCCGACAAGCACTCCACCGGCGGGGTGGGCGACAAGATCACCCTGCCGCTGGCGCCCCTCGTCGCGGCCTGCGGCGTCGCCGTGCCGCAGCTGTCAGGGCGCGGCCTCGGCCACACCGGTGGCACCCTCGACAAGCTCGAGTCGATCCCCGGCTGGCGGGCGGCGATGAGCAACGAGGCGATGATGCAGCAGCTCGAGGACGTCGGTGCGGTCATCTGCGCGGCGGGTGACGGCCTGGCCCCGGCTGACAAGAAGCTCTACGCCCTGCGTGACGTGACCGGCACCGTCGAGGCGATCCCGCTGATCGCGTCGTCGATCATGAGCAAGAAGATCGCCGAGGGCACCGGCGCGCTGGTGCTCGACGTCAAGGTGGGCAGCGGGGCGTTCATGAAGAACGTCGACGACGCCCGCGAGCTGGCCCGCACGATGGTCGACCTCGGCACCGACGCGGGCGTGAAGACCGTGGCGATGCTGACCAACATGCAGGTGCCGCTCGGCCTCACGGCGGGCAACGCGATCGAGGTGCGCGAGTCGGTCGAGGTGCTCGCCGGCGGCGGCCCTGAAGACGTCGTCGAGCTGACCTTGGCCCTGGCCCGCGAGATGCTCGCCTGCGCCGGTCGTGGGGACGTCGACCCCGCTGATGCCCTGAAGGACGGCCGGGCCATGGACGCCTGGAAGGCGATGATCCGCGCCCAGGGCGGAGACCCCGACGCGACCCTCCCGGTGGCCAGGGAGAGCCAGGACATCCTCGCTCCGGCCGATGGCGTGCTCACCCAGCTCGACGCCCTCAAGGTCGGCGTCGCCGCGTGGCGTCTCGGGGCCGGCCGGGCCCGCAAGGAGGACCCGGTGCAGGCCGGGGCCGGCGTGGAGATGCACTACAAGCCGGGGGCCACGGTCCGCGCCGGCGAGAAGCTGCTGACCCTGCACACCGACACCCCGGAGCGGTTCGACCGGGCGATGGAGTCCCTGGAGGGCGCGTTCACCATCGCCCCCGAGGGCTCGCGTCCCGACCTGCTGCCGTTGGTCATCGAGAAGATCGCCTGACGCGTTCGGCGGCTGCGGCCGCGAAGGACGCCACCCGCTCGACGACCTCGGGGCTCCACAGCACCCGGCGGTGACCGCGACCCTCGGTGGCCATCAGCCGGGCGTCGTGCCAGGCGTCCGTGATGCGCACGCCGGCGGCGAACGGTGCCTCCTGGTCGCTGTGGTCATGGACGACGAGCAGGTGCGGCAAGGACGGCTGCCGGGCGGCCATGGTGAGCAGGTCGAGCTCGGCCACGGGGATGCCCACCCGACGCTCGGCGCGGCGCACCATCGCCTGCTGGGACCGGGGGCCGACCCCGAGTGCCGCCGAGAAGACCGGCAGCATCGCCTCGACGCCGTCCGGTGGGGCGACGAGCACGAGCGAGTCGGGCTGCACCCCCAGCCCCAGGGCGTGCACCGCGGCGAGGCTTCCAGCGGAGTGCGCCACGACCAGCGTCGGACGGCCGAACTCGGCGACGACCGCCGTCAGGCCCTCGGCCATCTCGAGGAACGTCGTCGAGCGACCGCCGTGCACGCCCGGCCCGGAGTCGCCGTGGCTCGGGGCGTCGAACGCCACGACGCACAGGCCGCGGTCCAGGAGCGGCTGGACGTGGGCGCCGAGCTGCTGCCACCAGCCGCCCCACCCGTGCACGAGGTATGCCGTGGGGTTGCCCCAGTCGCCGTAGACCCGGCCGCGCACGGTGCCGTGGGCCCACCGCACGGCGAAGGCCTCGCCGCCGGGCGGCGTCCGGGCCGCGCGCACCGCTGCGGCCGGACTCGCCGGCAGCCGGAACCACAGGCGCTCGGCCAGCAGCCCACCGAGGGCCGGGGACCGACGCTCGAGCTGCGCGAACACCGTCCGCAGGGCCGGCGAGCCCGGGAGGCCGGTGGCCGGAACCGCGGCCTCGGTGGACGGCGAGGACGCCCGCGCTGCCGGGAGGGAGGCGACCACCGGCGAGCGCGGTGGACGGTAGAAACGATCGATCGTGCTTTTTTCAACGGACATGACTGAACCTCTCTGTGGGTGGGTGGTCTGGGGTGGGTGGTCTGGGGTGGGTGGTCTGGGATGGGTGGTCAGCTGCGGATGTGGTCGAGCAGGCGGTCGAAGGCGTCCTGGGCCCGACGCGGGGCGGCCGGGTCGTGGAGGAGCCGGGCCGAGAAGTTGTAGCCGAGGACGATGGCGAGCAGGTCGTGGGCGAAGGCCGCCGCGTCGGTGGTCTCGCGGAACTGGCCCTCGGTCATGCCGCCGCGGACGATGGTCTCGATGGTGTCGAGCAGGTCCCTCTCGATCTGCACGACCTTGGTGCGGACCGGACCATCGGGCTCGTCGTCGTACTCGCTCGCGACCGAGATGAAGATGCACCCGCCGGGCAGGGCGTAGTCGGCGTACCCGCCCCAGCCCAGCCACCGGTCGAAGAGCGTGCGCAGGCGCGGCTCACCGCGGGGCGCCTTGAGGGCGGGGCGGATGACGAGCTGGGTGAAGGCCTCGGCGGCGTAGTCCATGACGGCGGACTGCAGCCCCTCCTTCGACCCGAAGTGCGCGAAGAGGCCGCTCTTGGACATCTCCATGGCCTCGGCGAGGCCGCCGATGGTGATGCCGCGCAGGCCCACCTGGCTCGACTGCGCCAGCGCCACGCGAAGCACCGAGTCGCGGGTCTCGTCTCCCTTGCTCACCCGACAATAAAAGCACGATCGTTCGCATCGGTCAACCAGGTAACCCGGGTCCGCACGACGGCCGCCCGGCCCGGCCAGAGGCTCAGCACTAGGCTGACCTCGTGCCTGAGCTCATTGCGACCCCCACGACCATTCCCGTCCCCGGCGGCAAGATCATCGACGAGCACGTCGGCCGGGTGAACACCGGCAGCGAGGCCGTCTCGGTGGCCCACATGAAGGCGCCGGCCGACTGGACCGAGCCGTTCCAGGCGCCGGACTTCGACGAGATCACCCTCGTGATCTCGGGCGCCGTCCTGGTCGACCACGACGGTGGCCAGCTGCGCGTCGAGGCCGGCCAGAGCGTCGTCACCCGCGCCGGCGAGCGGATCCGCTACTCCACCGGGTCCGAGGGAGCCGAGTACGTCGCCGTGTGCCTCCCGGCCTTCAGCCCCGAGTCCGTCAACCGTGACGAGGAGGAGGGCGCGTGATCTTCGGTCGCAAGGGATCCAAGGACGACGCCGCCTCGGATCTGGAGGGCCAGGTCCTTCGCGCCCCGAAGGCGCTGCTGCACGACCACCTCGACGGTGGGCTGCGCCCCCAGACGATCATCGAGATCGCCGACCAGGTCGGGTATGCCGGGTTGCCGGCCTCCGATGCCGACGGCCTCGGCGCGTGGTTCCGGGACAGTGCGGACTCCGGCTCGTTGGTCCGCTACCTCGAGACCTTCGACCACACCCTCGCGGTCATGCAGACCACCGAGGGCCTGCGCCGGGTCGCTCGCGAGTGCGTGCTCGACCTCGCCGCTGACGGCGTCGTCTACGCCGAGAGCCGTTATGCCCCCGAGCAGCACATCTCCCAGGGCCTGGCGCTCGAGGACGTCGTCGAGGCCGTCAACGCCGGGTTCCGTGAGGGCGAGGAGCAGGCCGCCAAGGCGGGCACCCCCATCCGGGTGACCGCGCTGCTGACCGCCATGCGGCACGCCGCCAAGAGCACCGAGATCGCCGAGCTGGCGGTCCGCTACCGCGACCAGGGCGTCGCCGGGTTCGACATCGCCGGGGCCGAGGCGGGGTTCCCTCCCACCCGACACCTCGACGCGTTCGAGTACCTCCGTCGCGAGAACGCCCACTTCACGATCCACGCGGGTGAGGCGTTCGGGCTGCCGAGCATCTGGGAGGCGATCCAGTGGTGCGGCGCCGACCGGCTCGGCCACGGTGTCCGGATCGTCGACGACCTCACGGTCGGGGACAAGGCCTTCGGCGACGACGTCGCGGCGTCGGCCGCCGCCGACCCGGACGACGTGCACCTGGGCCGCCTCGCGGCATACGTGCGGGACACCCGCATCCCGCTCGAGATGTGCCCGAGCAGCAACGTCCAGACGGGAGCCGCGGAATCCGTTGCGCTGCACCCGATCTCGTTGCTCAAGCGACTGCGCTTCAGGGTCACGGTCAACACCGACAACCGGCTGATGAGCGGCACCTCGATGTCGCGGGAGATGGGCCTGCTCGTCCAGGACGCCGGGTGGACGATGGAGGACCTGCGCTGGGTGACCATCAACGCCATGAAGTCGGCGTTCATCCCGTTCGACGAGCGCCTCGCCATCATCGAGGGGGTCGTCAAGCCCGGCTACGCAGCCCTCGCGGCGCCGGTCCAGCAGGACTGACTGCTGCTGCGTCAGGGCGCGAACTGGTCTGGCGGCAGGAGCCGCGCGAGGCGCTGGTCCTCGCGGGCCAGCCGCGCGGCGTCGCGGCGACGACGGTCGGCGATGACGGCGGCCAGCACGTGCTCGGCGTGGAAGCCGACCGGCGGCGGGGGCGAGACGTGGGGTAGCACCGAGCGCAGCAGGGCCTGACCGAGTTCGTGTCGCGAGGCCGGGTTCAGCCCCTGAGCGCGCCCCAGGAACTGGCGCACGGCGATCGCCAGGCCCGGCGGCAGGGCGGCCAGGTCGGCACCAGCCGCCCACTGGGCCAGGGGTGGCGGCATGACCGGCGGCGGGAGCAGTCGCAGCGACGCCCGCTGCGACACGACGTAGGTGCCGGCCGCCATGTCACCGAGGCGCTTGGCCCGCGGGCTGACCAGGGCTGAGACCAGCGCGCCGGAGCCCAGGAGCAGGTAGATCTCGGGCCAGCCGACCAGGGCGCGGGTGATCGCGTGGCGGGCGGTGATGGGTCCGCCGTCGTCGCGCACGACGCGCAGGCCGAGGGCCAGCTTGCCCAGGGTGCGCCCGCGGGTGACGGTCTCCACGACGGCGGGGAGGGCGACGGTGACCCCGACGACCAGCAGGATCGACACCGTGCGGCCCACCGCCGACGAGGTGCCGCCGAAGACGATGCCGACGAGGATCGCGCCCACCACGAGGACGACGGCCGCGACGAGCAGGTCGATGACCCCGGAGGCCGCCCGGGAGGGGACCCCGGCGATGGGCAGCTCGACTGCGACCCCCTCGCCGGTCACCATGTCGTCGCCCGCGTAGCTGCGGTAACCGGCCCCCGTGCTCATGGCCGAAGCATAGAGTGGCGCCGTGGACCTGGATGCGTATGTCGCCGCACGCAGCCGGTACTGGGGGCGTCTGGAGGAGCTGGCCACTCGACGTCGGCTGACCGGCGCGGAGGGCGACGAGCTGCTCGACCTCTACCAGCGGGTCTCGACCGACCTGTCGGTGGTGCGGTCGGCCACCCCGGACCCCTCGGTGGTTGCCTACCTGTCGATGCTGCTGACCCGCGCACGGGTCACCATGGTGGCCACGAAGACCACCACGTGGTCCGACCTCCTCGGTTTCTTCACCCGCACCTTCCCGGCGGCCCTCTACCGCACGCGGTGGTGGTGGGTGACGACGGCGCTGTCCAGCGTGCTGGTGATCGCCCTGGTCGCGGCCTGGACGCTCCAGCACCCCGAGGTCTACACCAGCCAGCTCACCCCGGCCGAGATCAACGCCTATGTCGGCACCGACTTCGAGCACTACTACAGCGAGTTCCCGCACCACGAGTTCGCCACCCTCGTGTGGGTCAACAACGCCTGGGTCGCGGCCCAGTGCATCGCGCTCGGCGTGTTGGGCCTGCCCGTGCTCTACGTGCTGTTCAGCAACGTGCAGAGCGTCGGGGTGATCGCCGCCCTGATGATGGCCAACGACCGCACCAGCCTGTTCTTCGGGCTGATCCTGCCGCACGGCCTGCTCGAGCTCACCGCCGTGTTCGTCGCCGCCGCGGTGGGTCTGCGGCTGTTCTGGTCGTGGGTCGAGCCCGGTCCGCGGACCCGGCTGCAGGCCTTCGCCGCCGAAGGGCGCACTGCGGTCGCGATCGCCATGGGGCTGGTGGCCGTCCTGCTGGTCAGCGGCACGATCGAGGGTTTCGTCACGCCGTCCGGCCTGCCGACCTGGGCCCGGATCGGGATCGGCGTGGTGGCCGAGTCGACCTTCCTCGCCTATGTGTTCGTGGTGGGGCGTCGGGCCCACCAGGCCGGCGTGACCGGGGACCTCGAGGCCCGCGACGTGGGCGACCTGGAGATCGTCGCCGCCTGACCCTGCGACCGACGGGCCTGCGCCGTCGGCCCGGTCACCGGCTCAGAGCAGCCCCTGTCGCTTGAGCATGAGGTAGTGGTCGGCGAGCCGCACCGGCAGGAGCTCCGGCGGCTCGTCGAGCACGTCGACCCCCAGGTTGGCGAGGGCCGCGGCGGTGCGGCGGCGCAACGCCGTCGTCCGCTCTGCAGCGGCGGCGTCGTAGACCTCGGCCACGGTCGAGCGAGCGGTGCGCATCCGTCCGACCGCCGGGTCGGCGACCGAGGCGACGACCACGCGGTGGTGGGCGCTGAGGGAGGGCAGGACCGGCACCAGCCCCCGCTCGACGGCCGAGGACTCGAGCGGGGTGAGCAGCACGACGAGGGCGCGCTGCGTGCCGAGCCGCTGGATCTCGGTCGCCAACAGCCCCCAGTCGGCCTCGATCAGCCTGGCCTCGACCGGTGCGAGCGTGCTGATCGTGTCGTGCAGCAGCTTCGCCCGGTCGGCACCGGCGACCCGCGCCTGCACCACCCGGTCACCGGCGAGCACCTGCACCCGGTCGCGGGCGTGGCCGGCCAGCGCGGTCAGGAGGAGGGCGGCGTCCATGGCGGCGTCGAGCCGCGGGGCGTCGTCGACCCGACCGGCAGACGTGCGCGACGTGTCGACGACGATGACGATCCGCCGGTGCTGCTCCGGCTGCCACGTGCGCACCACGAGGTGCTGACGGCGAGCGGTGGCGCGCCAGTCGATGCTCCGGACGTCGTCGCCCTCGACGTAGTCACGCAGGCTGTCGAACTCGGTGCCCTGTCCACGGGTGCGCAGGGCCGCCCGGCCGTCGAGCTGGCGCAGCACGGCCAGCCTGCTGGGCAGGTGCTTGCGCGCCGGGAACGGATGCAGGGTCCGCAGCTGTCCGGGCACCTCGAAGGAGCGCTGTCGGGCCGCCAGCCCCAGCGGACCGGTCGAGCGGACCGTCACCCGGTGGGCGGCACGGTCACCCCGGCGGGTGGGGTGCATGGCGGTCGTGATCCTGGTGCGCTCGCCCGCGGCGAGGTCGAGGGTGTGCCGGGTGGCGTCGGCCCCGGCCGACGGCGGCCACGCGTCGCGGATCGCCCCACGCACCCTGCGGCGGCCGCTGTTGGTGACCAGCACCGAGGTGGCGGTGTCCTCACCGAGGCGCACCTGACCGGGCCCCTCGCGGGTCAGGATCAGGCCGCGCGGCGAGGACGCGAGCAGGACGTCGAGCCCGATGAGCAGCAGCATGACGACCCACCACCACCGCACCGTGTCGCCGTGCGGCCACACGGCGACCGGCGCCAGCCCCAGCAGGGCCAGCGCGACGGCGCGGTAGGTCAGGGCCATCAGCGCGGAACCGGCACCGCTCCGAGTGCGCTCTCGAGCACGGCAGTCACGCTGACGCCCTCGAGCTCGGCCTCCGGCCGCAGCGACAGCCGGTGCGCGAGCGTGGCGTGGGCGAGCGCCTTGACGTCGTCAGGGGTCACGAACCCACGACCGTTGATCCACGCCCACGCGCGGGACGTCGCCATCAGCGCGGTCGCCCCACGGGGGCTCACCCCGAGGGCGAGCGACGGTGAGTGCCGGGTCGCCCGGGCGATGTCGACGATGTATGCCGTGACCTCGTCGGAGATCTCGACGGTGCGGACGGCCGCGGCGCCGGCTGCGAGGTCGGCGGCCGAGGCCACCGGACGAAGACCGGCCGAGTGCAGGTCGCGCGGGTCGAAGCCGGTGGCGTGCCGACGCAGGACGGCGATCTCGTCGTCGCGCGGCGGCAGGGGGAGGGTGACCTTGAGCAGGAACCGGTCGAGCTGCGCCTCGGGCAGCGGGTAGGTGCCTTCGTACTCGACGGGGTTCTGCGTGGCGGCGACCATGAACGGCTGTGGGAGCGGGTGGGCCCGGCCGTCGACGCTGACCTGGCGCTCCTCCATCGCCTCCAGCAGGGCGGACTGCGTCTTGGGAGGCGTGCGGTTGATCTCGTCGGCCAGCAGCAGGTTGGTGAAGACGGGGCCCGGCCGGAAGGTGAAGTCACTGTTGGCGGCGTCGTAGACCAGCGAGCCGGTGAGGTCGCCGGGCATCAGGTCGGGGGTGAACTGCACCCGCTTGGTCTCGACGTCGAGGGCCGCCGCGATGCTGCGCACGAGCAGGGTCTTCGCCACGCCGGGCACTCCCTCGAGCAGGATGTGCCCCTGCGCCAGGAGGGCGACCAGCAGGCCCGCGACGGCCGCGTCCTGCCCGACGACCGCCTTGGCCACCTCGGCGCGCACGGCCAGCAGGGCGGCCCGCGCATCGGGGGCGGCGGCGGGGGGACCAGCTGCCGCCGACGGGGGCGTGACGGCGGGTGCTGGTGGCCCGCCCGCGGCGGGTGGGTCGAGGGGCTCGTGGCCCTGGGCCGGCGAGGGGAACTGGTGCTGGTCGGTCATGACGTACGGACTCTCTCCTCGAGGTCGGCCAAGGCGTTGGCCAGGGTGTGCAGCTCGACATCAGTGGTGGGCGGCGGCCCGGTGAGCAGCGCCGCGACGTGCGTCGGCGGCATACCGGAGGCTGCTGCGGCAGCAGCCTGGACCGCCGCCACGGCGTGGGGTGACAGCGCGAGCCGTCGGGCCAGCCGCTCGGTGCTGCCCAGTCGGAGCACCGCCGCGGCGCGTCCGCGGTCACGGGCTCGGCGGTAGATCCGACCGCGGCTCTCGGTGGTCTCGACCGCCCGCACGACGACCGGCAGTGGCTCGGTGACCAGGGCCCCCATGCGGCGTCCGCGCACGAACGCGAGCACGACCACGGCGGTGCCGAGGATGACGGCCGCAGGGGTGAGCCACTCGGGCCAGGCCGACGGGCCGGTGCCGCCCACGCTCGCGAGGTCGCCGATGCCCGGCTGGTACCAGACGAGGCGCGGCGAGTGACCCAGGGCCCGGACGGCCAGACCGGCGTGCGACTCCTCGCCCACGAACCGGTTGGTGAAACCACTGCCGACGCCGACGGCCACCACCTCGGGGTGTGCGGCGTCAGCGGGCACCGTGGCGAAGGCTGCCCCGAACCCGAAGTCGGTGGGCGCGGCCGCATCGTCGCCGCGGGGGTTGGGCAAGGCGAAACAGAGGGTGGCCGCAGGACCGCCACCCCGGCCGAGGGGCACGAAGCGGGTGTCGACCACCGACGCCGTGTCGTCGGGGCGCGCGACCGTGGAGCGGCAGCCGGCCGTGACGGTCACCTGCGTGCCGAGGTCGCTGGAGGTGAGGGGCAGGTCGAGCGTGGCCAGCTGCTCGGCCGTCGGGGAGACCAGGACGAGCCGGTCGGCCCCGGAGGTCGCCTCGCCCAGGAGCTCGGTGCTGTCGCTGCCGAGGTAGGCGGGGTTGCCCACGACCACCGTCGTGCCAGGGCCCGGGTCGGCGTCCAGGAGCTCGTCGGCGGTGCGGACGACCTGGACCTCCACCCCGTGGTCGCGCAGCACCTCGACGAGGACGCGGCCGCCCAGGGGGCCGGCGTCGTCGGGGTCGAGGACCTGGTCGGGCGCACTGGTGGACAGGGCCATGGCCACCAGCGCCGCCACGCCGATCGCGACCACGAGGGCCCAGACCGCGCGGCGGCGCACCCGCGTGGCGAGGCCGGCGCGCGCGGGCGGCTCGGTCACCGGGTCGGTCACCGGGTCGGTCACCGGGTCGGTCACCGGGTCAGTCATGGGGGCAGCGGGGGCGGTCACGGGCCGACCAGCTGGCCGAGGGTCGGTCGGACCGCGCGGAGCGTGGTGTCGAGGTCGGCGGCGGCCATGGCCCGGGCCTGCGTGGTGCGCCGGTGGCCGTAGCGGACGGCGTCGAACTCCGTCGCGCTCGCGGCGAGGGACTCCGCGTGCGCGGGAAAGACCGGCGCGAGCGCGAGGGCGACCTCATGGGCGGTGCGTCCGGGCAGGTCGGTCAGCAGGGCGCGTTCCACCGCGGCGGCAGCCAGGGCGCGGTAGCTGTCGAGCAGGACGGCGTCCCAGTCGCCGCGGGCACTCGCCTCCCCGGCGCGGGCGCGGTAGTCGGCGGCGCTGAGCCCTTCGTCGTCGACCACTGTCGTGCGAGCGCGGCCGGCGCGGGTCGACGGCTCAGTCCTGAGCAGCCGCGCCACGACCAGGGCGACGACCGCCAGGACCACTGCCACGACGAGGGCAGCACCCCAGGCGGGGATCAGCCCGGCTCCCGGCTGGCCGCTGAGGAGGTGCTGCAGCCACTCGACGAACCGCTGCCACGCCGAGGGCTCGGTCGTGTACCGACCCTTCGCCAGCTCGTCGAGCACCCACTGCCGGGCCTCGGGGGAGCTCGGGTCGAGCGGTGGCCCGTCGAACACGGAGGTGGGACTCGTCATCTCGCGGCGTTGGCTCCCCGCGCCTGGCTGGCGGCGTCGGCCTGGGCGGCGGTGATCAGCTGCACGTCGAAGCCCTCGCGCCGGATGCGCTGGTCGACGTAGAGCAGCGCATCGACGCCGGCCGTGAACGGGGTGGTCAGGGCGCCGGTGATCAGTCCCGTGACGCCGGCCACGATGGCCTGGAAGACGTAGAGGTTCTGCGGGTCTCCCGTCGCGATGATGCCCAGCCCACCCATGAGCCCCAGCGGGAAGGCCACGATCTGGGCGGCGAGGCCCACGATGAAGCTGGTGAGGAGCCGGATGCCGAAGACCCGCCAGAACTGGCTCCCGGACGTGAGTCGCCACGACCGCGCGACGCCCTGTCCCACGCCGACCTTCTCGAGGACCACGGCGACCCCGACGAAGGCCAGCCGGGTGGAGAGGAAGAGCACGAGGAGGATGGCCACGAGACCGGCGAGGACGGCGAAGAGGATCGCGCCGACGAGCCCGGAGTCGTCGTAGGACGTCGCCGCACTGATGACCGCGATCACCGGCAGCACGAGAATGACGGCGAGGACCAGCAGGATGGCCAGACCGGTGACGACGGTTGCCCCCACGAGGGGAAGCAGCCGACTGCGCGTGCCCTCCCAGGTCTGGCCGGCGGTGACCTTGCGCCCCATCACGGCCTGGCTGATGACGAACGCCACGAACCCCGTCAGCAGAACCGCCGACGCCGACGTGCCCAGGGACGGGACCAGTGACCCGAGCGTGCCGGCGAGCGGGAGCGGGTCTGCCGTCGACTGGGGGCCGATGTCGATGTCGAGGGACTCCTGCGACGCCAGCCAGGCGCCGAACGCGGTGGTCGGCACGAGGAAGATCAGCGTCGTGACGAAGGCCAGTCCCATGGTGGCGGCGACGTTGCCCCGGATCGCCTTGATGACGGCACCGTAGAGGTCGCCGAGGTTGAGTGGGCGCAGCGGGATGATCCCGGGCCGGAACTCCATCGCGGGGTGCGCGCCCCAGGGCTGCTGCCCCGGCGGACCCAGCGGTCTTCCAGCGGGAGGCTGGGGCGCGGGCAGGTGTGGGTATGCCGGGTGCTCACCCGGCGGGGTGGCCTGCGGTTCCGCGGGTCCACCGGTGCCGGGAGCCACCCACTGCGGGTCGGTCATGTGCGTACTTCCCCCTCGCTGACGTGCTGGCACCCTAACCGACGGAGGTGTCATCCGGGCGCCGAGCCACGAGATTGGGCGAGGCTCGGACGGGCCGCGGGCCCGCGGCATACCGGGTCGTGGAGGACCCCGGAGCGAAGGTCAGCGGGCGAGGGCCGACAGCAGGGGTTCGAGGTCCTTGGCCCGCGCGGAGACGGCTCCCAGGGACTCCTGCCGGGCCACGACGCGGGGCTCGGCACGCATCAGCGCGAGGCCACGGCGCACGAGGGTCCACGGCGGCTTGCGGTGCTCGGACAGGTCGCGCAGCAGCCGCCAGACGAACGTCACGACCCGGTGGTGGTGTACGCAGTAGGCGCCCGCGAGCAGTCCGCGCTCGCGCAGGTCGCCGATGATCTCGGCGGCGAAGATGCCCTCGGCGAGGACCAGGTCGTGGGGGTCGGCCCGCACGATCGCGGTGTCGACCGCCCTGCTGAGGGAGATGTCGTAGACCGGGGTCTGCACCTCGCCCGTCGCGACCAGGGTGCTCAGCGCCTCGACGGCCGCGTCCCGGTTCCACGAGTCGGGGTGGTCCCAGTCGACGATGCCCAGCTCCTCGCTGCGGGGCATCGCCGGGTCGTCCTCGTCGCGGTAGAAGTCGTCGAGGCGCACGATCGGCCAGCCGTGCGCTCCCTGGAGCCGGGCCGCGAGCCGGGACTTTCCGGCGCCGCTGGGACCGGCCAGGACGACCACCCGGGCGGTGGTGGTCGCGTCCGGTGAGGAGGAGGTCAAGGGTCAGCGACCCTTGGGGTGCCAGACCGTCTTGGTCTCGAGGAACGAGGTGATCCGGCCCAGGTCGGGAGTGCGCGACCAGTCGGGCTCGATCGCGTCGGACCCCTCACCCTCTGGACGGACGACGCGCTTGAGGTTCTCGGCGGCGGCCAGCTCGAGGTCGCCCCAGCTCACGCCGTCCGCGTCGGCGGCACCGGTGAGGTCGATGGCGTTGACGTCGCGGTGCGACGCGAGCCACGGCGCCACCTCAGCGGTGCGCCCGGTGATGAGGTTGATGACCCCGCCCGGGACGTCGGAGGTGGCGAGCGCCTCGGACAGCGTGATGGCCGGCAGCGGCCGCAGCTCGCTGGTGAGGACGACCGCGGTGTTGCCGGAGCAGACGACGGGAGCCAGCACCGACACGAGGCCGAGCAGCGAGGAGCGCTGCGGGGCCAGGACGGCGACGACACCGGTCGGCTCGGGTGCGGAGATGTCGAAGTACGGGCCTGCGACCGGGTTCAACCCGCCGAGGACCTGAGCGAGCTTGTCGGTCCACCCGGCATACCAGACCCAGCGGTCGATGGCCTGCGAGACGATCGTCTCGGCACGACGCTCGGCCACGCCCTCGCTGGCGCGCACCTCCGCGACGAACTGGGCCCGACGGCCCTCCATCACCTCGGCGACGCGATAGAGGACCTGACCGCGGTTGTATGCCGTGGCGCCGGCCCAGCCGGCGAAGGCACCTCGGGCGGCGACGACCGCGTCACGGGCGTCCTTGCGCGAGCCCTGGGCGGCGTTGGCGAGGAACCTGCCCCGGCCGTCGACGACCTCGTAGGAGCGGCCCGACTCGGAGCGGGGGAACTTGCCGCCGATGTAGAGCTTGTAGGTCTTGCGCACGTCGACGCGTGCATCGCTGCTCGTCGACCTCGTGGCGGTGGGGCTCACTTGCTGTCTCCCGTCGTGACGTAGGCGGCGAGGCCGTGGCGGCCACCTTCGCGGCCGTAGCCGGACTCCTTGTAGCCACCGAAGGGGCTGGTCGGGTCGAACTTGTTGAAGGTGTTGGCCCACACGACACCGGCGCGGAGCTGGTCGGCCATCCAGAGGATCCGCGAACCCTTCTCGGTCCAGATGCCCGCGGACAGCCCGTAGGGCGTGTTGTTGGCCTTGGCGACGGCCTCGTGCGGGGTCCGGAAGGTCAGCACCGACAGGACCGGTCCGAAGATCTCCTCCTGCGCGATCCGGTGGGTCTGGCTGACGCCGGTGAAGACCGTCGGCCGGAACCAGAAGCCCTTGCTCGGCAGCTCGCAGCCGTTGTCCCAGCGCTCGGCACCCTCGGCCTCGCCGGCAGCGGTGAGGTCGACGATGCGCTGCAGCTGGGCCTTGGAGTTGATCGCGCCCACGTCGGTGTTCTTGTCGAGCGGGTCGCCCACGCGCAGCGTCTCGAGGCGGCGCTTGAGCCGCTTCTCGACGTCGGCCGCGATGTTCTCCTGGACCAGCAGGCGCGACCCGGCGCAGCAGACGTGGCCCTGGTTGAAGAAGATGCCGTTGACGATGCCCTCGACGGCCTGGTCGAGCGGCGCGTCGTCGAACACGATGTTGGCGGCCTTGCCCCCGAGCTCGAGGGTGGCCTTCTTGCGGGTGCCGGCGATCGAGCGGGCGATCATCTTGCCGACGCCGGTCGAGCCGGTGAAGGCCAGCTTGTCGATGTCGGGGTGGTCGACGATCGCCTGTCCGGTGGCGCCGGCGCCGGTGATGATGTTGACGACGCCGGGCGGCAGGTCGGCCTGCTGCACGACCTCCGCGAACAGGAGCGCGGTCAGCGGCGTGGTCTCGGCCGGCTTGATGACGACGGTGTTGCCGGTGGCCAGTGCGGGCGCGATCTTCCACGCCAGCATGAGGATCGGGAAGTTCCAGGGGATGACCTGGCCCACGACCCCGTGGGGCCGGGGGTTGGTGCCGAGGCCCGCGTAGTCGAGCTTGTCGGCCCAGCCCGCGTGGTAGAAGAAGTGCGCGGCGGCCAGGGGCACGTCGACGTCGCGGCTCTCCTTGATCGGCTTGCCGTTGTCGAGGCTCTCCAGGACAGCGAACTCGCGGGCGCGCTCCTGGAGGATGCGGGCGATGCGGAAGAGGTACTTGCCGCGGTCGGCGCCGGACATCCGGCCCCAGGCGCCGTTGTGGGCCCGGCGGGCGGCGGCCACGGCGCGGTCGACGTCGGCTTCGCTGGCCGAGGTCACCTCGGCGAGGACCTCCTCGGTGGCGGGGCTGATCGTCTTGAAGGCGGAACCACCCTGCGACTCGGTGAACTCACCGTTGATGAACAACCCGTAGGAGGGCTTGATGTCGACGACGGCGCGGGACTCCGGCGCCGGTGCGTACTCGAACTTGGCCATGGCTTGGGGTTCCTCAGGATCCGTCGGGTGCGGGGGGCTGCTGGAGGGTGGGGGCTCGCACGGTCAGTACAGGCTGGGCGAGTCGTCGGTGACGTAGTCGGCGCCGGAGTAGGCGCCGATCGCCATCCGCTGGCGTTGCAGGAGGAGGTCGTTGAGCAGGCTGGAGGCGCCGAAGCGGAACCAGTAGGGGTCGAGCCAGTCGTCGCCGGCGATCTCGCTGACCGTGACCAGGAACTTGAGGGCGTCCTTGCTCGTGCGGATGCCGCCGGCCGGCTTGACGCCCACCATCTCGCCGGTGAGGTCGCGCCAGTCGCGGACCGCCTCGAGCATGACCAGCGTGACCGGCAGGGTGGCCGCAGGGGAGATCTTGCCGGTGGAGGTCTTGATGAAGTCGCCGCCGGCCAGCATCGAGAGCCACGACGCGCGTCGGACGTTGTCGTAGGTGACCAGCTCGCCGGTCTCCATGATGACCTTCAGCCGGGCGCGGGAGCCGTCCGTGCGGACACAGGTCTCGGCGACCTCGGCGATCTCGCGGAACACCGTGAGGTAGTCGCCGGAGAGGAACGCGCCGCGGTCGATGACCATGTCGATCTCGTCGGCCCCGGCAGCCACGGCGTCACGGGTGTCGGCCAGCTTGATCGGCATGAGCGCCCGACCGCTCGGGAAGGCGGTGGCGACCGCGGCGACCTTGACGCCGCTCTGCCCCAGGGCCTCCTTGGCGGTGGGGACCATGTCGCCGTAGACGCAGATCGCGGCGGGACGAGGCGTCGCCAGATCGGTCGGGTCGGGGGTGATGGCCTTCGCGCACAGGCCGCGCACCTTGCCCGGGGTGTCGGCGCCCTCGAGCGTCGTGAGGTCGATCATCGAGATCGCGAGGTCGATGCCCCACGCCTTCGACGTGGTCTTGATCGACCGCGTGCCCAGCCCGGCAGCACGCGCCTCGCACCCCACCTGGTCGACGCCCGGGAGGCCGTGCAACCAGCTCGTCAGGGCCGCGTTGGTGAGGCGGGAGACGCCGAGAAGGTCGCGCGCCCTGGTCGTCGCGTCGACGGAGGGGGCCGCAGCTGTGGGGGTGCTCACCGACCAATCCTAGCCGTGTCTCACCCTGTGGTCAGATCGCGCCGGTTCGAGGTGACCCCCACCTCCTCCGGCTGGTGACGCACCTCCAACGGACGACCGCGGGTCAGTGCACGGCGCTCAGTCAGCCGGGCCGGACCCCAGCGTGACGGTCGCGGTGTGGTCGGCTCCCGAGGCGTCGGTCCAGGCGACCAAGACGCGGCCGCCGGGGTCGTGGGTGGCCAGCGCTGCGGTCAGGTCGGACGGGCTGGCGACCGCGTCGCCGCCCACCGCGGTGATGGTCGAACCGGCCGTGATGCCGGCCTTCGCGGCGGCCGACCCGGCGACGACTCCGCTGACGGGGGCCCCCGCGAAGGTGCTTCCTGGCGTGCTTCCGGGCCCGCCCAAGCCGGTGCTCGGCTGGCCGAAGCCGTTCGTGGGATCCTGCGCGGTCTGGATGCCCAGGAAGGCCGGCAGGCCCTGGTGGATCGTCTCGTTGTCGACCCCGGACGTGATCTGCTCGGCCACCGCCAGGGCCGTGTCGACGGGGATGGCGTAGCCGGCCACGGTCGGTCCGCTGCCCCCACTGGTCTGCGCGGCGGTGTCGATGCCGACCACCTGGCCCTGTGCGTCGTAGAGGGGACCGCCCGAGTCGCCGGCCTCGATGGCTGCGCTCGTGACGATGAGCCCGGTGAGCTCCTCGCTGTCGGTCCCGGAACCGTCGCTCGCGGTGATGTCCCGGTCGAGGGCCGTCACCTCACCGGTGGCCGCCGACGTCCCTGTCTCGTTGCCGGCGTTCCCGACCCCGGTGACGGCGTCGCCGACCTGCAGCGACGAGGAGTCGCCGAGGTCGACCGTGGCCAGCCCGCTCGCACCCGTCAGCTCCAGGACGGCGACGTCGTTCGTCGGGCTCGTGCCGACGACCGTCGCCGCATAGGTGCGGCCGGTCGACAGGACGGTGACCTCGATGCTGGTCGCACCGTCGACGACGTGGTTGTTGGTCAGCACCTCACCCGACGAGGTCAGGACCATGCCCGTCCCGGCGGCTTCGCCCTGGTCGTAGTTCACCGTCGTGACGATGTCGACCACGCCGACGAGCTGGCTCGCGGTGGCTTCCGTGGTCGTGCCGGTGGTGGTCCCGTCCGTGGTGGAGGGAGTGGCGCCTGACGAGTCGGTCGAGCCGGTGTCTCCCGAGTCGGGGACCAGCTCCCAGGTGCGGCCGCCCCGCGTGCCGTACGCACCGGCATACGGGGTGGTCACCTGGGCGACGTTGGTGCTGGCCGACGAGCCGGCCGCAGTGTCGCCGGCCGAGATCTGGGCGCCGCCGATGGCGATCGCGGCGGCGGAGGCGATGCCCGCAACTCCGAGGAGGAGGGGGAGCGGTCGTCGGGTCGGTTTCATGGGGCTCACCTTCGAGGTGCTGTCGGTCGTGGGTTGTGGCCATGGCGTGGTCGCGGTGTCACTGCTCACGACACGCCCTCGAGGTGGTGACGCGCTGTGTCACGCCTCGGTGTTTCCTGTGGACGTCGGGGACGGGACGTCTCGCCTGTGGACAGCGGGTGCCGTATCGACGCCGCATCTGCGCCCCTCACGAGAAATCGAATCAGACTGTGCTGCAACGGTTTTCGGTGTCGTGGGGTTGTCAGACGCGGCCGGTAGGTTCGTTGGCATGGATCGGGGGAGCACGTTCGAGCAGCGCCGCGCAGCGGTGCAGGCCGCGTGCGCCGCCCTGACCGGCATCGACGAAGCCTTGTGGGCCGCTCCCGGTGGCGCGCTGGGCGACCTCGCGGCACTGTTGGACGAGGTGGCTCTGCGGGTGGACGCGGCCCGGGTCGAGGTGCTGCGGGAGGCGACCGACCGCGGTGAGGCCGGGGCCGGCCGGGCCGGTGCGCACGCGTGGCTGCTCGACCACAGTCCGGCGCTGCGGGCCGGTGGGTCGGCGCGGGTCGTGAAGGTGGCGGAGGTGGGGTGCGATGACCGGTATGCCGCGCTCGTGGCCGCGGTGCGTGACGCGCGGGTGCCGCTGGTGACGGCCGCGACCGTGGTCGAGGAGCTCGACCGGCTCGCCCCGCGCCTGGCCGAGGGCGCAGAGGGCCCGGTGCTGGCCGGGCTGGTGCAGGTCGCGTCGTGGGGGCGGCCGAAGGACGTGCGCGGCATCCGGGAGCGCCTCGTGGCGAAGTACGGGGCGGTGGGGGAGTTCCAGGTCGAGCAGGACCGGTTGCGTGAGCTGCGGTCGCTGTCGCAGCCGTTCGCCGACGGGGCCGGGCTGTTCGAGTACACGATGCTCCTCGACGCCGAAGCCAAGACCGTGATCGAGGCCGCCGTCCAGGCCCTGTCCGCGCCGAGGCCGGCGCGGGGGGAGCCGGACCGGCGCCCGTCCGGGCAACGGCGGATGGACGCCCTGCTCGAGGTCGTCCGCCGGTGCGTCGCCTCCGCTGACGGGGTGGCCACCACCCCCAAGGCCGAGCTGTTCGTCACCGTCTCCCTCGACGACCTGGTCGCCCGGGCGAACGCGGCGACCGTGGTCGGGTCCAGCGAAGCCGGGACCCTGCTCGCCCCGGAGACCGCCCGGCGGGTCGCGTGCGATGCCGGGATCATCCCGGTCGTGCTCGGCAAGGACGGGCAGGTCCTCGACCTCGGCCGACGGTTCCGACTGTTCACCTCCGCCCAGCTCCGGGCGTTGTGGCTGCGCGACGGCGGGTGCACCTTCCCCGACTGTTCGGTGCCGGCAGCCTGGTGCGACGGACACCACCTGTGGCACTGGGTCGACGGCGGCCCCACCGACCTGACCAACGCCGCTCTGTTGTGCGGGCGGCACCACACGATCGTCCACAAGAAGGGCTACCACGCCGAGCTCACCGACGGCCACGTCTCGTGGGACCTGACCCCCGGCGCCTACGACCACTGGCTCACCCGCCACCCCGGCCCACGCCCAGGCACCGACACTGGTTCGGACCCACGCGAGGGGTCCGGCTTCGGGACGCCGCCGCCGACCAGGACCTACCACGTGTGGGGCGAGCTCGAGACCGGTGCCGCAGGTTCGGCGCCCGTTCCGTCCTGGCCGCCCTGATCCAGCTGGCGGCCCACGGCCCCACGGCCGCACGCGCGGCCAGCCGGCCGGGCGGCTCTGGTGGTCGGTGGGTCGAGCGGATCCTTCCCGCTCAGCCGCCGGCGATCAGTGGGGGGTGACGTCCTTGGTGGTCAGCGCCCGGACCCGGCTGACCAGCTCGCGGCCCCGAAACGGCTTGACCATGTAGTCATCGGCTCCGGCGGTGAAGGCCTGGTCGATGTCGCCCTCCTGGGCTTTGGACGTGAGCATCAGCACGGCGATGTCCTTCGCCCGAGGGTCCGCTCGCATGCCCCGGCACACGTCGACCCCGCTCAGGCCCGGCATCATCCAGTCCAGGATCACCAGGTCAAACTCCTGGGACACGGCGGCGGTCAGTCCAGCATCGCCGTTGTCCTCGACGACGACGTCGTAGCCGACCCGACTCAGCAGGGCGACCACGAGGTCCTGGATGTCGACGTCGTCCTCGACCACGAGAACCTTCATCGGTGATCCCTCCCGAGCGGAGCGTCGCGGCCGCAGGTGATCTGTCGGCACGTTTCACCCCGCACCCTACGGTGAGCTCACTCGAACGACGAGCCCCCGCGCGGGGTGGTGGGAGGCGCGCGGCGCGGCCCCGGATTGCCGATTCGACTCGCGTGGGACAGTCTCACCCGCATGGACCGCGTGGAATTCGTGCAGCTCAGGGAGGCGACGACGGCCAACCTCCCGCCGGCCTCCGGCGCGCTGACCGCCGATGCTGCGTCCAAGCTGCGACAACGCCTGGCGTCGAGCGTCATGTTCGCCCAGGTCGAGGTCGAGGTGACGGACGATCCCGACCGCCTGCTGATCGCCATGGTCCGCTTCCGGCCGGGCACGCCGGAGCGTCAGGTGTCCAGCTTCCTCGAGGCGGTGTGGATCACCGAGCTGCGCCTCTCCGGTCTGGACGTCTTCAACTTCCTCGTCGAGGACGGACACGTCGAGTTCGAGGCGGTCACGGGGGACCAGGACTCCGGCTACTTCCTCAGCCTGCAGCTGATCGCGATCGAGGGTCAGGCCCAGGACTTCGAGGGCCGCCCAGACCCGCCGACCCCACCTCCTGTCGACACCGACGCCCCGCGCACCACGAAGCGGTTCTGGAGGAAGTAGTCCGCCCGGCTGGGCTTCCATCCAGCCAGTCCACCCAGTCAGACCTGGGTGAGTGCCTCCATGGCAGTGCGGATCCCGGCGAGCCTCGTGGCGGCGGTCTTCCGGGCGGTCTTCAGGTCGGCCGACACCGGTTCGATGACCTCGAGGTAGACCTTGAGCTTGGGCTCGGTGCCTGACGGTCGCACGATGATTCGTGAGTTGTCGGCCAGGAAGTAGCGCAGCCCGTCGGTGGGCGGCAGTGCCTCGGTTCCTTCAGCCAGGTCGTCGGTGCGCACGACCGCTGTGCCGGCCACTTCCTGCGGCGGGTGCTGGCGAAGTCGCGCCATCACCGTGCCGATGAGCGAGAGGTCAGCCACGCGCACGGACAGGGCATCGGTTGCGTGGACGCCGTGCTCGACGGCGAGGTCGTCGAGCAGGTCGGTGAGCGAACGCCCTTCGGCCTTGAGGCTCGCCGTCATCTCCGCGACCACCAGGGCGGCGCTGACGCCGTCCTTGTCGCGCACGTGCGGTGGGTCGACGCAGTAGCCGAGCGCCTCCTCGTAGCCGTACCGCAGGCCCTTGACGCGGGAGATCCACTTGAATCCGGTCAGGGTCTCCTCGTGCGGGACGCCGGCGGCCTTCGCCATCGCCGCGAGCAAGCGGGACGACACGATCGAGTTGGCGAAGACGTCGCCGTTGCCCACGCCGCGAGCGAGGATGTGCGCGCCCAGTAGGGCCCCCACCTCGTCGCCGCGGAGCATCCGCCATCCACCGGGGCCGGGCACCGCGACAGCGCAGCGGTCGGCATCGGGGTCGTTGGCGATGACCACGTCGGGCCCGGTCTGCTCGGCCAGCTCGAGGGCGGCGTCCATCGCCCCGGGCTCCTCGGGGTTGGGGAAGTGCACGGTCGGGAACGCCGGGTCGGGCTGGGCCTGGCTCTCGACCGGGATCGGCGCGGCATACCCCGCGCGGACGAACGCCTTGGCCACGGTCTCGGAGCCCACCCCGTGCAGGGCGGTGTGGACCACCGTCACCTCGCGCGGGGTGTCCTTGGCCACGACGGTGACGGCGTCGTCGAGGTACGCCTCGAGCACGTCGTCACCGAGCGTCTCCCAGCCGTCGTCGGCGAGCGGCACGTCGGCCACGGCCGCGACCCGCGCGATCTGCGTCGCGATGTCGGCGTCGGACGGCGGCACGATCTGCGAGCCGTCGCCGAGGTAGACCTTGTAGCCGTTGTCCTCAGGCGGGTTGTGGCTCGCGGTCACCATCACGCCGGCGTCGGCGCCGAGGTAGCGGATCGCATACGCGAGCACGGGAGTCGGCAGCGGCGACGGCAGGATCGCGGCTCGACCGCCAGCACCCACCACGACCGCCGCGGTGTCCCGGGCGAATACGTCGGAGTTGCGCCGCGCGTCGAAGCCCACCACCACGAACGGCTCGGGCTTGCTCGCCTGCAGGTATGCCGTGAGGCCGGCCGCCGCTCGGATCACGACCGAGCGGTTCATCCGGTTGGGACCCGCGCCGATGGCGCCGCGCAGGCCGGCGGTTCCGAACTCGAGCATCCCCGAGAACCGGTCAGCGAGGTCGCCGATGGCAGCTTGGTCGCCGGTCTTGGCCTTCGCGAGCAGGTCGCCGAGCTCCACCCGGGTCTCGTGGTCGGGGTCGTCGTCCACCCAGGCCTGAGCGGCATCGACCAGCTCCTGGGCGTGGTGGGCGGCCCACGCCTCCGTGCTGGCAGGCGAGTCGGCTCCGCGGCCGTGCCGCGCGGCATACGTCATGGCTGGGCTCCTGTCAGATGGTGGCGACGACCGCGGCGAGGAGCTTCCCGCACCGTTCGGCGGCCGCTTGGCCGGCCTCGATGACCTCCTCGTGGGAGAGCGGCTGGTCGCTGATCCCGGCGGCGAGGTTGGTGACGAGCGAGATGCCGAGGACCTCGAGGCCGGCCTGACGGGCCGCGATCGCCTCGAGCGTGGTCGACATGCCCACGAGGTCACCACCGAGCACCTTGGCCATCCGCACCTCGGCGGGAGTCTCGTAGTGGGGCCCGCGGAACTGCACGTAGACCCCCTCGTCGAGACCGGGGTCGACCTGCCTGGCCAGGTCGCGCAGCCGCGGGGAGTAGAGGTCGGTGAGGTCGACGAAGTTGGCGCCCTCGATGGGGGAGGCAGCCGTGAGGTTGAGGTGGTCGCTGATCAGCACCGGGGTGCCGGGGCTCCACGCGGGGTTGAGGCCGCCGCAGCCGTTGGTGAGCACGATGGTCTTGCAGCCCGCTGCGGCGGCGGTGCGCACGGCGTGGACGACCGCCCGGACGCCCTTGCCCTCGTAGAAGTGGGTGCGGGTGCCGTAGACGAGGGCCCGACGGCCGGTGTCGGCGATCGCCACGGAGCGCATCGTGCCGCTGTGTCCGGCGACGGCAGCCTTCGCGAAGCCGGGGACGTCCGCGTTGTCGATCGTGGCCAGCGTCTCGCCGATGAGGTCGCCGGTCTGGCCCCACCCGGAGCCGAGCACCAGGGCCACGTCGTGCCGGTCGGCGCCACTGCGGTCGGCGATCACCGCTGCGGCGGCCTTGGCCACCTCGAACGGGTCGGTCGCGGGGTCGGACAGGTCGGGGACGCCCGGGGACGGGCTGCTCTGCTCGCTCACTCCCGAAGACTACCGAGGCCCGGACCGAGCGGCGACGGCGACGGAGCGGACGGTCCCGATCGTCGGGATCATCCCCTCTGTGCTGCGCGCGACCGCCGACTCAGTCGCGCGCGGACACGGCCAGGGCCGGTTCGCCGGTGGGGCGAACGGTCACCGGCGAGCCGGGGGAGTAGCCGCCGACGGAGCTGCTGGGCACCTGGACGATGGCCTGACCGCCGTCGGCGAGGGCGACCACGACCCGACCGTGCGCCCCCAGGAAGCTCACGCTCGTCACCGTGTGCGCACCGCTCGGGTCGGCCTGGACGGCAAGGTGTTCGGGACGCACGAGCACCGTGACGGCTCCCGAGGTCGCCGAGCCGTCGAGCAGCGGCACGGGGTGGCCGAGGACCGTCGCCGACGTCGAACCTGCCTCTCCCGCAAGGCGATTGGTGACCCCGACGAAGTCCGCCACGAAATCGTTGACGGGTCGCGAGTAGAGCTCCTCGGGGGCCGCGATCTGCTCGAGGCGACCGCTGCGCATGACGCCGACCCGGTCGGCGACGGCCAGCGCCTCCTCCTGGTCGTGGGTGACGAAGAGGGTCGTGGTGCCGACCTCCAGCTGGATGCGGCGGATCTCGTCGCGCAGCTGCACCCGGACCTTCGCGTCGAGGGCGGACAGCGGCTCGTCGAGGAGGAGCACCTGTGGCTCGATGGCCAGCGCGCGGGCCAGGGCGACGCGCTGCTGCTGGCCTCCGGACATCTGGTGCGCGAACCGGTCTGCCTGCGTGGACAGCCCGACGAGGTCGAGCATCTCGGCGGCCCGGGTCCGCCGCTGCTGGCCGGACTGGCGGCGCAGCTGCAGGCCGAACTCGACGTTCTGCCGGGCCGTCATGTGCGGGAAGAGGCTGTAGGCCTGGAAGACCATCCCCAGGTCGCGCTTGTTGGTGGGCACCCGGGTCAGGTCCTTGCCGTCGACCTCGATCCGCCCCTCGTCGGGGTCTTCCAGGCCGGCGAGACAACGCAGCGCCGTGGTCTTGCCGCAGCCCGAGGGGCCGAGCAGGGCCACCAGCTCGCCGGGCGCCAGCCGCAGGGTGAGGTCGTCGAGGGCCTGCACGGGGCCGTAGCTGCGCTTCAGGCCGGTCAGCTCGACGGCTACGCCTCGGGGGCCACTGGCGGCGGTCGAGCTGACGGTCGTGGGGGCGGCGGTCATGTGGGCTCCTTGCGGTGACGGCGCAGTCGGGCCAGCGGGGACGTCGCGCTCCGGGCGCCGCCGACGAAGGACATCGCGAACAGGATCAGGAAGGCGAACACGAGGGAGGCCAGACCGACCGCGATCGAGATCTGCGAGTCGGACTTGCCGATGAGGTACATCGCCACCTGGAGGTTGGTGCGGCTGAACAGGTTGGCGATGGTGAACTCACCCAGGGTCAACGCCACGGCGAGGAACGACGCCGAGAGGACCGCGGTGCGCAGGTTGGGCAGGATCACCCGGAGCATGACGGTGGTCCAGCTGGCCCCCAGGGATCGGGCGGCCTCGCTGAGCGTCCTGACGTCGATGGCCCGCAGCCCGGCGTCGAGCGCGCGGTAGGCGTAGGGCAGGACCAGCACGACGTAGGCGAACGCCAGCCAGATCGCATTGCCGCCGAGGAAGTAGGTGACCCACGCGTAGACCGGGGTCAGGCCGACCACGAGCACGATGGCGGGGACCGTCAGGGGCAGCAGGCAGAGGAACTCGACGGTGCGCCCGAGACCCGGCAGCCGCAGCCGCACCCACGTCATCGTCGGCACGAGCAGGAGCAGCATGATCACCACGGTGAGGACGGCCAGCCCCATCGAGGCGATGAACCCGGCCCGCAGGTCGGGATAGCGGGTCGAGATCGCCCCCACGTCGAGCAGCTGGGACCAGGTCGCCCCGGTGCGCTGGCCCGTCACGTCGCGGGTCGTGAACTCGAGCATGGCGAACAACGGCAGGCCGAAGAACATCAGGGTCAGCGTGACCACCACCCAGCGGAACACGTTCTGCCGGCGCCGCATCGCGGCGCGCTGGCCGCTCATCGGACCAGCCACTTCGACGCGCGACGGTCCAGCACGGCATACCCGGTCATGACGATGGCGACCACGACCACCATGGCGAGCGCCATCGCCTTGCCGACGCCTTCCTGACCCAGCACGACCTCGGAGGTGAACGTGCCACCGATCTGCAGCGGCAGCAGGGGCGCGCCCTGCGAGACCAGGGCGGCCGCGGTGGCGTAGGCGGAGAACGCGTTGGTGAAGAGCAGCAGGAGCGCGCCGATGAAGGACGGCATGAGGATCGGACCGGCGACCTTGCGCCAGTAGAGGAACGTGCTGCCGCCGAGGGTCTCGGTCGCCTCGCGCCACTGGGGCCGCAGCCCTTCGACGGCGGGCAGGAAGACGATGAGCATGAGGGGCACCTGGAAGTACAGGTAGACCAGCATCAGGCCCTTGTCCCACTCGTACAGCCATAGACCGCTGCTCGTGCCGAGGACCCTGGTGAGGAAGCCCTGTGCGGAGAAGGTCGCGAGGAACGCGAAGGCGAGCGCCACCCCGCCGAACTGCGCCAGCACGCCGCACAGCGAGGTGACGAACCGCTTGAGCACGCCGTTCGGCGAGGCCGTCGACACGGCATACGCGAGCACGGCGCCGAGCACGGCACCCGCGACCGCGGTCACGGCCGACAGCACCACCGAGTGCCACAGGGCCGAGGTGACCGCGGGCTCGCCCAGCGCGCGCAGGTTGCCCAGGGTCGGTCGACCACCGCTGAAGAACGCCCCGATCACGACGACCAGGGCCGGGATGACGAGGAAGACCGTGACGTAGGCGAAGAACGGGACGACGCCGAGCAGGGCGCCCGATGGCCGGAAGCCACCGGGCGCCCTGACGCGGCGGGCGCCGGGCACCGAGGTGTCAGCTGCCGTTCCGCCGGCTGCAGCGGCGTCAGCCAACGGCGTTGGCCCATTCCTTGGCGAGGTAGGCCGTGGCGGTGTCGGCGTCGGCCTTGCTCGGGACGACCGGCGTGCCGGTCACGGCGGGCAGGGCTGCGGAGGCCGTGGCGTCGAGCGTGCCGGCCTTCTTCATGTCGTCGAACCGGACCGGGCGGGCCCCACCCTTGAGCCAGAGGTTCTGACCCTCGTCGGAGTAGAGGAACTCCTGCCAGAGGCGCGCGGCGGCCGGGTGCGGGGCGTCCTTGTTGATCGCCTGGACGTAGTAGCCGGCCACGACCGCGTTGTCGGGGACGAAGACCTTCCAGGTCGGGACCTTCGCGGTCTGCGCGGCGTTGAGGTAGTCCCAGTCGATGACGACGGGGGTCTGGCCCGATGCGATGGTCGCAGGGGTGGGGTCGACCGGGATGAAGTTCCCGGCGGCCTTGAGCTGCTTGAAGAAGGCGACACCCTTGGTCACGTCGCCGGCGGTGCCACCGTTGGCGAGCGAGGCCATCTGGACTCCGGCGAACGCCGCTCCGGCCTTGGTCGGGTCACCGTTGAGGGCGACCTTGCCCTTGTAGGCCGGCTTGAGCAGGTCGGCCAGCGACGTGGGGGCCGGGACCTTGGAGGAGTCGTAGCCCACGGACATGTAGCCGCCGTAGTCGTTGACCCAGGTGCCGTTCGCGTCCTTGAGGTCGGCCGGGACCGAGTCGAAGGTGGCGACCTTGTAGGGAGCGAACATCGTGGTGTTCGCGGCCGCGACCGCGGCCCCGACGTCGAAGACGTCGGGGGCGCTGCCCTGGCCCTTGAGCCGGTTGGCCGCCGAGATCTCGTCGGCGCTGCTCGCGTCGGGCTGGGCGCTGGTGACCTTGATGCCGTACTTCGTGCCGAAGGCGCTGATGATCGCGCCGTAGTTCGCCCAGTCCGGGGGCAGCGCGATGACGTTGAGGGTGCCTTCCTTCTTCGCTGCCGCAACGAGGGCGTCCATGCCCCCGAGGTCGGCGGCCGAGGTGGCGGTCTTGGCCTTGTCGGCTCCGCTGCCCGAGCTTCCGGTGTCGTTGTCGGCGGGTGGCGAGCAGGCGGCGACCGCGAGGGAGGTGGCTGCTGCGACGACGGCGAGGAGGGCCGTGTGGCGGGGACGAACTGTCATGTGTTCCATCCTGACTGTGAGCCCGTCCAGCGGGCGGCGAGGTGCTCTGTGCATAGTGGTGCCGTCGCGGAACGTAGTGTCTGTCCTTGGACCATAGGGCCCACAGCGCCTGTCGGGAAGGCGAAGAGCACGTGGCGAGTGGGCGTCGACCTCGGGGTGGTTGGATGGTCGGGTGAATGCGTCCCAGTCGTCAGTGGTGATCCTCGGTGGCGGTCCAGGGGGCTACGAGGCCGCCCTGGTGGCCGCCCACCTGGGTGCCAGCGTGACGGTGGTCGACCGTGACGGAGTCGGTGGAGCGGCGGTGCTGACCGACTGCGTGCCGTCCAAGACGCTGATCTCGACGGCCGACTTCATGAGCCAGTTCGAGACAGCGTCCGACCTCGGCGTGCACCTCGAGGACCACGAGGGCGACGAGGTGTCCGACTCGGTCGCCGAGCTCACGGCGGTGAACCGCCGCATCCTGGCGCTCGCCGCGGCGCAGTCCCGCGACATCGGCGCCCGGCTGGCGGCCGACGGCGTGCAGGTGCTGGCCGGCACCGGTCGGCTGCTCACCCCCGGGACCGTCGAGGCGACCCTCGCCGACGGCACCACCCAGACCCTCCCCGCCGACGTCGTCCTCATCGCCACCGGCGCCACGCCCCGGGTCGTGCCGACCGCCCAGCCCGATGGTGAGCGCATCCTCACCTGGCAGCAGATCTACTCCCTCGCCGAGCTCCCCGAGCACCTGGTCGTCGTCGGCTCGGGTGTCACGGGTGCCGAGCTGGCACAGGCCTACCTCGGTCTCGGCTCCCGCGTGACGCTCGTGTCGTCGCGTGACCGTGTGCTCCCCGGCGAGGACGCCGACGCCGCCACGGTCATCGAGGACGTCTTCCGCAAGCGCGGCATGGATGTGCTCGGGCGCTCGCGGATGGCCTCGGTGTCACGCACCGAGTCGGGCGTCGTGGTCCGGCTCGAGGACGGTCGCGAGGTCGAGGGCAGTCACGCGCTCCTCGCCGTCGGCTCCGTCCCCCAGACCTCGGGCATCGGCCTCGAGGACATCGGGGTGGCCGTGAGCGAGTCCGGGCACATCGTCGTCGACAAGGTCTCGCGCACCTCCGTGCGCGGTGTGTATGCCGCGGGCGACTGCACCGGCGTCCTTCCCCTCGCGTCCGTGGCCGCGATGCAGGGGCGGATCGCGATGGCGCACTCCCTGGGCGACGCCGTGGCCCCGCTCAACCTGAGGGCCGTCTCGGCCAACATCTTCACCGACCCCGAGATCGCGACGGTCGGGTTCTCCCAGAAGGACCTCGACGAGGGCACGGTCGACGCGACCTCGGTGATGTTGCCGCTGTCCACCAACCCGCGCGCCAAGATGCAGGGCATCACCGACGGGTTCGTGAAGCTGTTCGCGCGCAAGGGTGGTGGCACCGTCGTCGGCGGGGTCGTCGTGGCGCCGCGGGCTTCCGAGCTGATCTACCCGGTGACGTTGGCGGTGCAGCATGCACTCACCGTCGACCAGCTCGCCGGGACCTTCACGGTCTACCCCTCCCTCTCCGGCTCGGTGGCCGAGGCCGCCCGCCAGCTCCACCAGCGCGACTGACCTGTCGTAGGGCGGTCCGCCGGTATTTCCCCCGGGTTGGTGGGTAATGTCCACAGTGAGCGTGCTGTGGCGCGGACTCCGATTCCCGAGAAGGTTCCCTAGGAAGGGCAAATCAAATGGCTGGCTCCTGGCTGGACAAGGTGAAGGACTACGTCAAGGGCAACCCGCAGCAAGCGGACTCGGCTCTCGACAAGGTCGAGGACGTCATCGACAAGCAGACCGGGGGCAAGTACTCCGAGCAGATCGACCAGGGCGCCGACGCCCTCCGCGACAAGCTGGGTCTGCCCGAAGAGCAGCCAACACCTGCGCCGGCCCCTGAGCCTGCTCCCGAGCCCGAGCCCGAGCCTGCCCCGGCTCCTGAGCCCGAGCCTGCCCCGGCACCAGCCCCCCAGCCTGCCCCGACCCCTGAGCCCGAGCCAGACCCTGCCCCGGCACCTGAGCCCGAACCCGCTCCCGAGCCTGCACCGGCACCAGCCCCCGCCCCCGAGCCCTTCCCGGCCCCGGGTGACCCGGTGCCGTCCGACCCCACCCCAGACCCCGTGCCCTCCGAGCCGGCCCCCGACCGCCCGAGCTGGGACGAGCCGGCCCCCACGACGCCCGAGCCCACCCCGGCCCCCAACCCCTCGCCGTCGACCGGAGACCCCCAGCCGGGCTCCTCAGACGGGCCGCTCACCCCGGGTGAGCCCCAGCAGCCCGGTCAGCCGGGCGGGCCGCTCGACCCTGCCCAGCGGCCCGACGCGGGGGCCGAGGCGGAGCCCGGCGACGAGGGGACCAAGGAGCTGCCCCCGTTCGGTCGCTGAGCGCCAGGCACACGGCATACGTCCGCGGCGTCGTCTCCCGGCTGGGAGGCGGCGCCGTCGGCGTGTCCGGTGAGGGTGCGCAGGGCAGGCCCGGGTGACGTAGGCACTTTGTCGGTGGGCAGCGACCCGGCTCGGCGTGACGATCGGTTCAGCAGGGATCACATCCACCAGCCGCACCTGGGAGGTCCCATGTTCCGCCACCTCACGTCAACCCACACCGTGGTCCGTCCACTGCTCGCAGCACTCAGCGCGGTGGCGCTGAGCGTCATGCTCGCGCCGTTCGCCGCAGCCTCCAGCAACGTGGTCTTCCGGTCGCACGAGACGTTGAAGGACACCCACATCGAGCAGGAGGAGCACGACGACTTCTGTGACGTCCCGTTCCTCGTCCGCTGGGAGGGCAGGGTCACCATCACCGAGACGGGCATCGCCCGCGGAGGTGGGGACCTCGAGTACTTCTCGATCCACGTCTCGGCGGAGGACACCTTCTCCAACGTGGAGACTGGCGCCTCGTTCCGGTCCGTCGACACCTTCAACGGCCGTGACCAGAAGCTGACCCTGAACGCCGACGGCACCCTCACCGTCGAGTTCATGGACCGGTTCTCGTCGAAGCTGTTCGGGAGCGACGGCAAGCTGGTCGGCCTCGACGCCGGCACCGTCGCGGGCACCCTGGTCATCGACCTCAACGACCCCCAGGATCCGGAGGACGACACCGTCCTCAGCGAGACGATCACCAGGGACCACGGGACCCGCACCTTCGGCGAGCGGGACTTCTGCCAGGACGTCCTCGACTTCCTCGGCTGACCCACCGCCCACCGGGCTGGCTCCACGGAGCTGACCTTCCACACCACGGCGCCGCCTCCCGGCTGGGAGGCGGCGCCCGTCATGCTCGGCGTGGTGCAGGGGATGACGTGGTGCGAGGTATGCCGCGCGCGTCAGTCCTTGATCTCGGCGATCACGGCGCCGTTGGTCACGGTCTGGCCCACCTCGGCCACGAGTCCGGTGATGGTCCCGGCCTTGTGGGCGTTGATCGGCTGCTCCATCTTCATCGCCTCGAGGACGACGACCAGCTCGCCGGGGGCGACCTCCTGGCCTTCCTCGACGGCAATCTTGACGATGGTGCCCTGCATCGGGGCGGTGAGGGAGTCGCCCGAGGCGGCCGCACCGGCCTTGGAGCCACCGGAGCGTCGCGGCGCCTTCTTCTTCGCGGCGCTGGAGCCACCACCGAGCGACAGCCCGCCGGGGAGCACGACCTCGAGGCGCTTGCCGCCGACCTCGACGACCACGCTCTGGCGTTCGCCGGTCTCCTCGGGCGCCTCGGCCACGACACCCGAGTAGGGCGCGATCTGGTTGTCGAACTCGGTCTCGATCCAGCGGGTGTGCACCGAGAAGGGCTTGTCGCCCTCGGGCGCGAAGGCGGGGTCGGCCACGATGACGCGGTGGAACGGCAGGACGGTCGGCATGCCGTCGACGGTGAACTCGGCCAGCGCGCGCCGCGAGCGCTCGAGCGCCTGGTGCCGGTCGCTGCCGGTGACGATGAGCTTGGCGAGCATCGAGTCGAACGCGCCACCGATGACGTCGCCGGCGACGACACCGGAGTCGAGGCGGACCCCCGGACCGGACGGCGGCTCGAACACGGCGACGACACCGGGGGCGGGCAGGAAGCCGCGGCCGGCGTCCTCGCCGTTGATGCGGAACTCGAAGGAGTGGCCGACCGGGGCGGGGTCGTCGTAGCCGAGGGCCTCGCCGTTGGCGATGCGGAACTGCTCGCGCACCAGGTCGATGCCGGTGACCTCCTCGGTGACCGGGTGCTCGACCTGGAGGCGGGTGTTGACCTCGAGGAACGAGATCGTGCCGTCCTGGCCCACGAGGAACTCACACGTCCCGGCACCGGTGTAGCCGGCCTCGGTGAGGATCGCCTTGGACGCCCGGCGCAGCTCGGCGTTCTGCTCGTCGGACAGGAACGGTGCGGGGGCCTCCTCGACCAGCTTCTGGTGGCGACGCTGCAGCGAGCAGTCCCGGGTGGAGACGACGACGACGGTGCCGTGGGTGTCGGCCAGGCACTGGGTCTCGACGTGGCGCGGCTGGTCGAGGTAGCGCTCGACGAAGCACTCGCCGCGACCGAAGGCGGCGACCGCCTCACGGGTGGCCGAGTCGAACAGCTCGGGGATCTCCTCGATGGTGCGCGCGACCTTGAGGCCGCGACCGCCGCCACCGAAGGCCGCCTTGATCGCCACGGGCAGCCCGTGCTCCTCGGCGAACGCGATGATCTCGTCGGCGTCGGCCACCGGGTCGGCGGTGCCGGGCACCAGGGGGGCGTTGGCGCGGGCGGCGATGTGGCGGGCCTTGACCTTGTCGCCGAGGGAGTCGATGGCGTCGGGGGAGGGGCCGATCCAGGTGAGTCCGGCGTCGAGGACCGCTTGGGCGAAGGAGGCGTTCTCGGCGAGGAAGCCGTAGCCGGGGTGGACCGCGTCGGCCCCGGACTTGCGGGCGACCTCGAGCAGCTTCTCCTGCACCAGGTAGGAGTCGCCGGGGGTCGCGCCACCGAGCGCGTAGGCCTCGTCGGCGACCTTGACGTGCAGGGCGTCGCGGTCGGGATCGGCATACACGGCAACGGAGCCGATGCCGCTGTCCGCGCACGCCCGCGCGATGCGGACGGCGATCTCGCCCCGGTTGGCAATGAGGACCTTGGAGATCGGCTTCGTCGTCGTCTCGGAGATGGGCGCCATGCGCCGGAGCCTAGCCCGTTTCCGTGACGTCACCCCCACCCACCCGGTGTGGCCTCGGTGACACTCGGACGGCCCGGGTGGTACCTCCCCGTCCTGACCGGTGACCCGTCAGGAAACCGTTGCGGGCGCGGCATACAGTCGAGTCCATGACCTCAGTCCCGAACCTCCAGCTCTCCACCGGCGCCGACCCGATCGACATCCCCCAGCTGGGGTTCGGGGTGTGGCAGGTGCCGGACGCCGAGGTCGAAGCGGCCATCGCGACCGCTCTCGAGGTCGGCTACCGCAGCATCGACACCGCGCGGCTCTACGGCAACGAGGAAGGTGTCGGGCGGGCCATCGAGCGGGCCATCGAGGCAACCGAGCTGTCCCGCGACGACCTGTTCGTCACCACCAAGGTGTGGAATGACGACCACGGGTTCGAGCCCACGCTCGCGGCCTTCGACGCCTCACTCGGTCGTCTCGGCCTCGACGTCCTCGACCTCTACCTCATCCACTGGCCCACGCCGGCCAAGGACAACTACGTCGACACCTGGAAGGCGCTGCTCAAGCTCCGTGACGACGACCGGGTCCGGGCCGTCGGGGTCTGCAACTTCGAGATCGACCACCTGCAGCGGCTCGCCGACGAGACCGGCGAGCTCCCCGCCATCAACCAGGTGGAGCTGCACCCCTACCTCCAGCAGGCGGCCCTGCGCGAGTTCCACGCGGACCACGGGATCCTCACCGAGGCGTGGAGCCCGCTCGCGTCCGGCGGCTCCGTCCTCGACGACCGGGTGGTCCGTGACATCGCGCAAAAGCACGGGGTGACGCCGGCGCAGGCGATCCTGCGCTGGCACCTGCAGATCGGCAACGTCGTCATCCCCAAGTCCGTCACCCCGAGCCGGATCGCCGAGAACTTCGACGTCTTCGGGTTCGAGCTCGACGACGAGGACCTGGCCGCGTTCACCCCCCTGGACCGTACGGAGCGCACCGGCCCGGACCCGGTCGCCTTCAACTGAGACAGACACCGCCGTATGCCGCGTGGGCGCCCTCCGACCGGGGCGCCCCACGGCCGGTGGTGACCAGGTCCGGGCGGCCCCGGCCCGGGCCCTAGGGTGGGCGCCATGAGCGGTGACGACGCGCGGTCGGTGCGAGAGATCGAAGAGGGCGTGCAGCGGGACTTCTCCGCGGCGATGTCCTACGGCGACTACCTGGGGCTGGACCAGCTGCTGTCGGCACAGCACCCGCGCAGCCAGCCCGCGCAGCACGACGAGCTGCTGTTCATCATCCAGCACCAGACCTCCGAGCTCTGGCTCAAGCTGATGCTGCACGAGCTGCGGTCGGCCCGGGCGCTGCTCACCACCGACGAGCTCGCCCCGGCGCTGAAGCGGCTGGCGCGGGTCAAGCGGATCCAGGAGGTCCTCACCGACCAGTGGTCGGTGCTCGCGACCCTCACCCCGAGTGAGTACGCGGAGATCCGGCCCTTCCTCGCGACCAGCTCGGGCTTCCAGTCCTGGCAGTACCGCGCCGTGGAGTTCCTGCTCGGCAACAAGAACGCCGACATGGTGAAGGTCTTCGAGCACGACGAGGCGGCCCGCTCGATGCTCGCCCAGCTGCTCGAGGAGCCCAGCCTCTACGACGAGTTCCTGCACTATCTCTCCCGTCGCGGCTACGCGATCCCGGCCGAGCTGCTGGAGCGCGACGTCACGCAGCCCTACCGGGAGAACGACGCGCTGGTCGACACCTTCGCGGCCGTCTACGCCCGCCCGACCGAGCACTGGGGCGTCTACGAGACCTGCGAGGAGCTCGTCGACCTCGAGGACAACTTCCAGCAGTGGCGGTTCCGTCACCTGCAGGTCGTCACCCGCACCATCGGGCACAAGAAGGGGACCGGCGGCTCGTCCGGCGTCGACTTCCTGCGCCGGGCCCTCGACCTGACCTTCTTCCCCGAGCTCTACACGGTGCGCACCCGCGTCTGATGGTGCGACCCTGAGGACGGCAGCGCGCCCCGCGCGTGGGTGCCCGTCCGCCGGTCACCGGTGGTCGCACGACTGAACCTGACGGCTTCCTCGCGGCGTTGAGGGGGTAGAGGGTCCACTCAGCTGGTCCTTCCTCGAGGAGGGGTGATGCGGCAGAGCGACGAGGACCGGTTCGCCGACTTCGTGCGCGTGCACAGCGCGACGTTGTTCCGCACCGCGTACCTGATGACCGGTGACCACCAGCGCTCCGAGGACCTCATGCAGACGACCCTCGTGCGGGTCTACCAGCGGTGGCCGAAGGTCGACGCCATGGAGCGCCCGGTGGCCTACGCACGCAAGGTCCTGGTCAACCAGGCCGTCTCCTGGTGGCGGCTGCGCTCGTCCCGCGAGGCGCTCCTGGTGTCCGTGGCCGAGCCCTCGTGGGGTGACCGCGTGGACGAGCTGGCTGAGCACGATCGGGTCTGGCGCGCCGTGCTGAGCCTGCCACCTCGCCAGCGGGCGGTGATGGTGCTCCGCTACTACGAGGACCTGACCGAGGCCGACATCGCCGAGACGCTCGCGATGGCACCCGGCACGGTGAAGAGCCACAGCCACGCCGCAGCGAGGAGGCTGGCCGAGCTGCTGGCCGAGCCCGTCGGCCACCGCGCCCTACCCGCCACGGAGGCAACGTCATGAGCATCGACCAGCGGCTGGCCCGGGCGATGCGTCGTGTCGCGGACGAGGTGCTCGTGCCACAGGTCGACCTGACCGCGGTGCGCTCGGCCGCCCGCGCGCACCGGATCCGCAGGGCATCCGTGGTCGCCACGGCCGCCGCCGCGGTGGTGCTGGTGGCCGCGACCTCCCTGGTGGGTGGACGCGGCACCAGCGCGCCGCAGCCGGCCACGACCCCCGACCCGCAGTCGTCCACATCGTCGTCCAGGCAGCCGTCCCTCCTGACCTACCGGTCGAGTCAGTACGACCTCACCCTCCAGTACCCCAAGGACTGGACACCGAACGCGGCGATCCGCGCCTGGAGCTGGACCACCGACGTCAAGGACTGGCGGAGCCCTGCGCACGACTGGTTCAAGGCGCCCGAGGACTCTCCCACCGGCGACGTCAGGGTCAGTGTCTGGAACGCCCCGCTCGACCCGGACACGCGCCAGGAGACCTACGCCTACCTCCTGGCGTGGGTCGAGGACTACTGCGTGAAGTCGGGCGACTCCCCCTGCACGGGGATCGACAACCGAGCGATCCAGCTGTGCCTCGAGCCGAGGGACTGCCACCCAGGCCTGCTGGTGCCGTTCGACCATGACGTTCTGGCGTTCTTCGGCGGAGGTGACTCGCAGCGTGATGCCATGACCATCGTCGCGGTATGGCGCCCCGAGTGGGACGACTCCGTGCGGCCCTATGGCGGCGCTCGAAAGCTCCTCGAGGCGTTCCTCGCGACCATGGACGTCCGCCCGAACACCCGACCGTCGTGACGGCCTACGGCGTGAGCCAGCCCTCAGGCCCGTCGGACCCGGCGGCATACGTCTCCAACGGCACCCGCCCGTCGGCCCACGCCTTGATGACCGGCTCCATCACCCGCCAGCACTCCTCGGCGGCGTCGCCGCGAACAGTCAGCAGCTGGCTGCCGTCGAAGATCTGCGCCAACACCTCGCCGTAGGGCTGCATGCGGGGAGCCGCCAGCAGGGCCGTGAGGGTCTTCTGCTCGAGGTCGACGGGGTCGCCCTCGGCGTTCATCGTCAGCGTGAGCGACACCGCCCCCGGCTTGAGGTCGATGGTGAGCCGGTCGCCGTCCGACCCGCCGACGAAGCCGGTCGGCAGGTGCGGCACGTCGCGGAAGTGGGCCACGATCTGCTTGCGCGGCGCACCCAGGGCCTTGCCGCTGCGGACGACGAACGGCACCCCCGCCCAGCGGCTGTTGGCCACCTCCAGGGTGACCTGGGCGAGCGTCTCGGTGGACCGCTGCGGGTCGACCCCCTGCTCCTTCGCGTAGTCCGGCACCTTCCGCAAACCGATCGTGCCGGCCGTGTAGCGGGCCCGCCGCGACGACCGCTTGGGGGAGCCGCCCCAGACCTTCGTGGCCCGGAGCACCTGCGCCTTCTGGTCCTGCAGCTCGCGGGCGTCGAGGGTGGCGATCGACTCCATCGCGAACAGCGCGAGCACCTGGAGCAGGTGGCTCTGCAGCATGTCCTTGAGCGCCCCGGCCCCGTCGTAGTAGCCGGCCCGTCCCTCCAGCGCGAGGTCCTCGTCGTAGACGATCTCGACGCGCTCGATGTGCTCCGCGCTCCAGATCGGGGCCAGCATGCGGTTGGCGAACCGAAGGCCCACGAGGTTGAAAACCGTTGCCACGCCAAGGAAGTGGTCGATGCGGAAGATGTCCTCCTCAGCCACCACCTTGTGCAGCAGGGCGTTGAACGCGACCGCCGATGCGTGGTCGGTGCCGAACGGCTTCTCCAGTGCGAGCCGGGTCGTGTCCGGCAGGTCGACGTGCTGGAGCAGGTCGCAGACCTTCATGGTCACCTGCGGCGGCAGGGCGAAGAAGATCACGAGGGGCCCGTCGCCGCACCCCGCGACGAGCGCGCGCAGAGCCTCCTCGTCGAGCAGGTCAGTGCGGAGGTATGCCGTGTGCCGAGTCACCGCGGCAGTCACCTTCGCGGCCGGCTTGGCCGCGGCGAACGAGTCCTTGACGCGCGCCTTCCAGTCCGCGGTCGAGAGGTCGACCCGGTCGGCACCCACGACGCGGACCGACCGCGCCGGCTCGACGGCGAGCAGGCTGGCCAGCCCCGGCAGCAGCAGCCGGTGGGTGAGGTCACCTCCCGCGCCGAGGATCAGCAGGGTGGTCTCGGGAGGGGTCGCCATGTCTGGCAGCATTACACGGCCACCCGGGCGGCGCGTGGGCAGCGTGGTCGGTGACCACGCGGCATACTCCCTCAGCATGACCACGCACGAGCGGCAGTCGCGCGGCCCCCGAGTCATCCACACCGCGCAGGCGCTGGTCGACGAGGTGGTGGAGGTCGACGCGCTGCCGGTGCGTGGGGGCAACGCCGTCGCGCAGTCCTACGCGCGGTACGCCGGCGGCGCGGTGAACATCCTCGTCGCGGCTGCCCGGTCGGGCGCGGACGCGGTCCTCGCGGGGGCCGTCGGCACCGGCGCGAACGGCGACCTGGTGCGTGCCGCCCTGGCCGCCGAGGGGGTGTCCGTGAGCAGCCCGCCGGTTCCTGACCTCGACACCGGTATCTGCTTCGTGATGATCGAGCCCAGCGCCGAGCGCACCTTCGTGACGACCCAGGGTGCCGAGCGACGGATCACCGTGGAGTCGCTCGCCACTGCGGCTCCGGTGGGGGGCGACCTCGTGTGCGTCAGTGGTTTCTCGCTCGTCGGGCTGACCCGCGACCCGCTGCTGGCCTGGCTCGACGGGCTGGACCGCGGGGTGGTGGTGGTCCTCGACCCCGGCGCGGCCTTCGCCGACCTCACCGACGACCTGCGGGAGCGGGTGCTGGCCCGCACCGGGGTGTGGACCAGCAACGCCGACGAGGCGGCTGCGCTGACCGGGCGGTCCGACCCGGCCGCAGCGACCGAGGCCGTGGCCGACCGGCTGCCGGCCGGTGCGGTGGCCATCGTCCGCGATGGTCCCAAGGGCTGCTGGGTGCGCGAGGTCGAGGTCGTGGGCGAGCCGACCCACCTGCCGGGCTTCCCGCAGGAGCCGGTCGACACCAACGGCGCGGGCGACACCCACACCGGCGTGCTCGTCGCGTGCCGGGCGGCGGGTGCCGACTGGGAGACCGCGGCTCGGCGGGCCAACGCGGCCGGCGCGATCAAGGTGACCCGGCGTGGCCCGGCGACCGCGCCGACGGCGACCGAGATCGACTTGTTCCTCCACCAGCAGGGCCTCGACGAACAGGGACTCGCGCTGTCGAACGCTTAGGGCGGCGGCGCTACCCCCAGGCGACGGCGAGCTGGAGGGCGGCAAGGACGGTGGCGACGGCGCAGACGACGACGAAGCTGGCGTTCCAGACCACCCGTGGCACGTGCGTGAGGGAGGCGAGCACGCCCGGGTCGCTGCCCGCGGTGCGTGACGCCATGGCCGCACCGAGGTGCCGCCAACCCCCGACGATGAGCACGATCCCGGTTGCGACCAGCACCTGCGCCTGCAGACCGTCGTCGCGCCACCACCACACCGCCGCGGTCGCGGCCAGGGCGACCACCATGACCGCCGCGGTGAGCAGCGACCGCACCCGCACCAGGGCGAGCAGGCAGATCCCGAGCACCACGGTGAGCACCGGTGCCGCCCACCCGCGACCGGCCGCCCAGACCAGGGCGGCGCCGACGACCGCCGGCGCCGGGTAGCCGGCCCAGGTCGAGACCACCCGGCCAACACCACGCGCGGGGCCGACGGTGACGGCGTGGCCGGACATGTCGCCGCGCAGCACGAACCCGGTGAAGCGGCGACCCACGGCCAGGCCCACGAGCGCGTGGCCGAGCTCGTGGACGAGGGTCACGACGAGCCGCAGCACCTGCCAGACCGGTGGCACCGCGACCACGAGGAGCGCGGCGACCACCGCCACCGTCAGGGCAGGGGCGCCCATCGCCACGTCGCCGGAGGCGGTGACGATCCGGGTGCGCAGCTCGTCCCAGTCCACGGCGGCGAACCTAGCCGACATCGCTGTGACCTGCATGAACGGCTCGCTGAGGCCGGGGGGCGATCAGACCCGGTGCGCGGCGATGAGCCGGTCGTAGAGCGCGTCGAGGTCGGCGTCCACGACCCGTCGGGCCGAGTCGGCGTCGTGCCAGTCGACGATCTCCTGCGCTCCCTGGCGGAAGGGCACGACCGCCTGCCAGCCGGGGACCAGACCCTTGATCTTGCTGTTGTCGAAGACCATCGTGTGGGCCTTGTCGCCCAGGAGGCTCGCCCCGAACTCCTCGTCGACCGCGGCCACCGCGTCCGACGGCACGTGCACCAGCCGGGGCTCGACGCCCGCGGCCTCGGCGATGTCGGTGTAGATGCGGTTCCAGCTCGGGGCCTCGTCGCCGGTGATGTGGAAGGCCTCGCCGATCGCCTCACCATGCCCGAGCAGGCCGACGAAGGCCCGCGCGAAGTCGGTGTGGTGGGTGATCGTCCACAGGGAGGTGCCGTCGCCGTGGACCAGCACCTCCTTGCCCTGACGCATCCGCTCGATGGTGGTCCAGCGCCCCTCGAAGGGCGGCAGCGTGTGGTCGTAGGTGTGCGAGGGGCGCACGATCGTCATGGGGAGCTCGTCGTCCCGGTAGGCCCGGACGAGCAGGTCCTCGCAGGCGATCTTGTCGCGGGAGTACTGCCAGAACGGGTTGCGCAGGGGCGTCGACTCGGTGACCGGCAGACGCGTTGGGGGAGTCTGGTAGGCCGAGGCCGAGCTGATGAAGACGTACTGCCCCGTGTGGGTGGCGAACTGGTCGAGCTGCTGCTGCACCTGGTCGGGCGTGAACGACAGGAAGTCCACGACGACGTCGAACTCGCGCTCGCCGACGGCGTCGCGCACAGCCACCGCATCACGCACGTCAGCCGTGAGCGCCTCGGCGTCGGGATGGGCAGGGTGCGTGGTGCTGGTGCCTCGGTTGAGGATCGCGACGTCCCAGCCCTTGGCGACCGACTCGGCGACGCACGCCGAGCTGATCACGCCGGTGCCGCCGATGAACAGAACGCTCTGACTGGCCATGTCGCGAGCCTAGGACCACGGATGCGGGCCTGCCCCTCGCGTCCGTGGTCCTGGGCTCGCATCGCGGCGACACTGCCGGGGTGCGTCGCCACCGCGACGCTGGCTGTGGCTATGCACTGCCCCCGGATGTGGGGCAGTGCATAGCGTCTCGCTCGCGTCCACCGGCGGTGCGGCAGGAACGCCGGGCAGCGGTGACCGGACGGTCAGGCGGTCGACCTCGAGGGCGTCAGACGGCCCCGAGCGGTGAGCGCGGCTGCCCCGACGAGCCACAGGGCCAGACCGGCCTGCAGGGGGAACAACCCCGCCACGCCGACGTCGTGCGTGAGGTTGATCAACGGTCCGGCGACGGCATACCCGAGGCCGCCCACCACGGCGGGAACGGCGAGCACCCAGGCGGACCGGGTGCGGACGGCCAGGGCCACGACCACCGCGAGTGCGGCGCCGGTCAGCCCGAGCAGGGGAGTCGCGCCGACCTGGAGCATGGCGTGCAGGTCGAGCACCGGGGTCTCGTGGTGGTGCGTGAGCCCGTCCAGGTCGCGGTCGGCGAGCAGGTGCGGGACGCCCTCCAGGCCGCCGAGGACCCACCCGGCGGCGGCGATCCGGGCCCACCGGCGGACCGCGGCGGAGGCCGCGTTGCGGGACAGCACCAGGAACGCCACCGCGGCCAGCAGTGTGCCGGCCAGCAGGAGGAGGTGCGCGATCGGCCAGGTCGGGGCGCCGAGCATGGAGGCCAGGTAGTCGTCGACGGTCTCGCCGTGGCCGTGCGGGTGCAGGTTGCCCCCGGCGCCGAGCAGCACACCGGCGGCGCCGAGCAGGGCGGCCGTGCGCCAGCGGGAGCGCGGGGCGACTGATGGCGTGGCGATGCCGGACGGGGCCGCCGTCGCGGTGCCGGACGGGGTTGCTGTGGCGGCGGACGGGGTTGCTGTCGCGGCGGACGGGCTGGTCGCGGTCACCATGTCAGCGCCCGATCAGGGTGTTGTGGGTGGCCGCGACGCTCCAGCCGCCGTCGGGGTCGCGGACCACGACGCTGGTGGACATCGCCTGGTGGGTGCCGGCCAGCGGTCCGGCCGGGACTCGGAGGGTGTTGCGCGAGACCGCGAGGACGACTCCGTCGGCGAGCTCGCGGGCGGAGACGAGCTCCATGCTGTTGACGCTCCCGGCGTAGATGGTGGCGAAGATCCCGGCGTGCCCGCCCCCGATCGCCTCCGCGTCCTGGGCGTGCTGGCCCTGGACGGTCACGAAGGACGCGTCGGGACGGTAGACCGCGCCGAAGGCGGCGCCGTCGGCGGCGTTCCAGGCGCCCTCGAGCCGGCGCAGCACCTCGGTGGCGATGTCGTCGGGGGTGCGGTCGGTGGCGGAGCCGGTGACTGAGCCGGTGACGCGGGCGGTGGTGATGGTGGTCATGTGATCGTCCTTTGGTTGAGTGTCTGCCTATTGATTAGAGCATTGCTCAGTGAATATAGACCTGCTCAGTCAACCTGTACAGTGGTCTGCGTGACCAGTTCCAGGACGTACCGTTCCGAGCTGCGTGAGCAGCAGGCCGAGCGCACCCGCCTGCTGATCGCCCGCTCGGCCCGCGAGCGCTTCCTGGAAAAGGGGTGGTCGGGCACGAGCGTCCGATCGGTGGCCAGCGGCGCCGGCGTCTCCGAGGCGACCGTCTACCACGTCTACGGCAGCAAGGCCGGACTCGCGGCGTCCCTGATCGATGCAGCCGAGGAGAGCGCCGACGTCGCACGCGTGGTTGCCGAGATGGCCTCGTTCGTGGGGGACCCGTCCGCCCAGCTGCGCGCCTTCGTGGGCTTCGACCGGCGCCTGTTCGAGCGCGGCGGTGACGTCCTGCGCGTCGTCGCGGAGGCCCGCCGCCAGGAGTCCGACCTCGCCGCTGCGTACGAGGTGGGGCGCGGACGGGGAGAGGCGCAGCGTCGTCGGCTCTTCGAGTCGTGGCCGGCCAAGGCCTGGGCCAAGGGCGTCGACGTGCAGACCGCCCTCGACACCTACGCGATGGTGGTCTCGCTCGAGGCCTACGACATCGCGGTGCGCGAACGCGGCTGGAGCCCCGACGCGGTCGAGCAGTGGTGGCACCGCCTGCTCGCCGAGCTCCTCCTGCGCTGAGGCGCGGCGCCCCGGGTCAGCCCAGCCGGTCGAGGTCGGCCCGGCAGCGGCGCTCGAACTCGGCGAGCTCGGTCAGCGCGTCCTCGAGGTCTCGCCGGCGCTGCTCGAGGTCGGTGCGGCGTTCGTCGATCTGCCCGAGCACGTACTCGAGCTGGCTGGCCTTGCCGCGCGGCCGGTCGTAGAGGTCGATGATCGTGCGGATCTCCTCGAGCGGGAACCCGAGCCGCTTGCCCCGCAGGATCAGGGCCAGGCGGGTGCGGTCGCGGCGGTGGTAGACCCGGGTGGTGCCGCGCCGCTCGGGGGTGATCAGACCGAGCTCCTCGTAGTGCCGCACCGTGCGGTGGGTCACCGCGAACTCGTCCGCGATCTCCCGGATCGTCCACGACCGGTCGGCCGAGTGGTCGACCTTCTCGACGACCGTCTCGACGACCGTCTCGTCGACCTCGGTGGCGGCTGGGGCTGGCATACCCGTGAGTATTGCTTTACGTTTACGTCAACGTCAAGCACATCACCCCCGTCAAGCACCACCACACCCACGGTATGCCGCGTGGCCGGGAGCGGGTCTTCGATCAAGTCCGTCCCGGCGCGCACCACGAAGGAGAACCGATGTTCGAGCTGAGCAAGGAGCACGAGGACTTCCGCAAGGTCGTCCGGGAGTTCGCCGAGGCCGAGGTCGAGCCCCACATCGCCAAGTGGGACAAGGACCACCACTTCCCGAGCGACCTGGTGCCGAAGATGGGCGAGCTGGGCCTGTTCGGCCTCGTGGTGCCCGAGGAGTTCGGCGGGATGGGCGACGACGGCGACTTCACCTCGCTCTGCGTCGCCATCGAGGAGCTCGGTCGGGTCGACCAGTCCATCGGCATCACGCTGTCGGCCGGGGTGGGCCTGGGCATCAACCCGATCCTGACCTACGGCTCGCAGGAGCAGAAGGAGCGCTTCCTGCCCGACCTGGTGGCCGGTCGCGCGCTCGCCGGGTTCGGCCTGACCGAGCCCGACGCCGGCTCGGACGCCGGTGCCACGCGCACCAAGGCGGTCCGCGACGGCGACGAGTGGGTCGTCAACGGCTCCAAGGCGTTCATCACCAACTCCGGCACCGACATCACCTCCGTTGTCACCGTCACGGCCCGGACGGGCACAAACGACGACGGCTCGGCCCAGCTCAGCGCGATCATGATCCCTTCCGGCACACCGGGATTCACCGTCGAGCCAGCCTACGACAAGCTCGGCTGGCACGCCTCCGACACCCACGGGCTGACCTTCGAGGACTGCCGCGTCCCGGCCGGGAACCTCCTCGGCAACGAGGGCGAGGGCTTCAAGCAGTTCCTCAAGACCCTCGACGACGGTCGCATCGCGATCTCGGCGCTCGCCGTCGGCATGAGCCAGCGGATGCTCGAGGAGACCACCGAGTACGCCAAGACCCGCAAGGCGTTCGGCAAGCCGATCGGCGTCAACCAGGGCGTCTCGTTCCAGATCGCCGACCTCGCCGTGATGGTCGAGGCGTCCCGCCAGCTGACCTACAAGGCCGCCTGGCTCAAGGACGAGCTGGAGCACGGTCGCCGCTCGGTCAAGGAGGTCAAGCAGGCCGCCGCGATCTGCAAGCTCTACTCCACCGAGGCCGCCGTCACCGCGACCCGCATCGCCACCCAGGTCTTCGGCGGCAACGGCTTCATGGAGGAGTACCCCGTGGCCCGCTTCTACCGCGACGCCAAGATCCTCGAGATCGGCGAGGGCACCTCCGAGGTGCAGCGCATGGTCATCGCCCGCCACCTCGGCCTGCCGACCGCCTGATCCCGTGGCAACCGTCCCAGACGCAGCAACTCACGAGGCAGTGCGACAGGGTATGCCGGTGACCTCCACCCCCGCGTCCGTCCCGTCAGAGCCCGCCGGCCAGCCCCCGTTCGCCGTCGGCGGCGACAGTGGGTCCGACCCCAAGGTGACCGACGTCCGCGAGCGGCTCGCCGCGGCATACCTCGCCTCCGCGACTGCGCCGGCGAAGGCGCAGGCGAAGCTCGACGACCAGGGCAAGCTCTATGTGCGCGACCGGATCGCGCTGCTCTTCGACGAGGGGAGCTTCGTCGAGGACGCGCGCTACGCGAACGCCACGGCGACCGGCCTCCCGGCGGACGGCGTGGTCACCGGACGGGGGACCGTCGACGGCCGGCCCGCGATCGTCATCGCCAACGACCCCACTGTCAAGGCCGGGTCGTGGGGTGCGCGCACGGTCGAGAAGATCGTGCGGGCCACCGAGATGGCGCTGCGTGAGGAGCTGCCGGTCTTCTGGTTCGTCGACTCCGCGGGTGCCCGCATCACCGACCAGGTCGAGATGTTCCCGGGCCGACGCGGCGCGGGGCGCATCTTCCACAACCAGGTCGCGCTGTCGGGCAAGGTCCCGCAGATCTGCTGCCTGTTCGGTCCGAGCGCTGCGGGCGGGGCGTACATCCCGTCGTTCACCGACCTGATCATCATGGTCGAGGGCAACGCCTCGATGTACCTCGGCAGCCCGCGCATGGCGGAGATGGTGGTGGGTGAGAAGGTCTCGCTCGAGGACATGGGCGGTGCACGGATGCACTGCACCGTCTCCGGCGTCGGCGACCTGCTCGTCGGCGACGACACCGAGGCCATCGAGATGGCGCGCCTCTACTTCTCCTACCTGCCGTCCAGCTGGCGCACCGACCTGCCGAGCTACGCGCCGGAGGAGCCGTCGGTGCCGCTGACCCGACACACGGTGCCCGAGCGCGAGAGCCAGCCGTTCGACATCCACGAGGTCATCGACGGCCTCGTCGACGACGAGTCGTTCTTCGAGATCAAGCCGCTCTTCGCGCCCGAGCTCGTCATCGGGTTCGGGCGGATGTCCGGCGAGACGGTCGGCATCGTGGCCAACAACTCGATGGTCAAGGGCGGCGTGCTCTTCACCGACAGCGCCGACAAGGCGGCCCGGTTCATCTGGTTGTGCGACGCCTACTCGATCCCGCTCATCTACCTCGCCGACGTGCCGGGCTTCATGATCGGCTCCGAGGTCGAGCGCGGCGGCATCATCCGCCACGGCGCCAAGATGGTCTCGGCCGTCTCCTCGGCCACCGTGCCGCAGTTCTGCGTGATCGTGCGCAAGGCCTACGGCGCCGGGCTCTACGCGATGGGTGGGCCGGGCTTCGGTCCCGACGCGACGATCGCCCTGCCGACCGCCCGCATCGCGGTGATGGGGCCGGAGGCCGCCGTCAACGCGGTCTACGCCAACAAGATCGCGGCGATCGAGGACCCCGCCGAGCGAGAGCAGTTCGTGCAGGACATGCGGCGGGAGTACGAGGAGGACGTCGACCTCGAGCGGCTCGCCGCCGACCTGGTGCTCGACCAGATCATCGAGGCCGACGCGCTCCGGGCCGAGCTGCTGCTGCGGCTGCGCTACGCCAAGACGCGCGAGCGTCACTTCGCGACCAAGCGCCGCGACATCCCGCCCGTCTGACCGGGCCCGGCCCGGTCAGGGGCTCAGCCGCGCTCGCCCTGGGCGCCGCGGTGTGCGGAGCTGAGCAGCTCGTGCCATGGGAGCCCCAGCTCGAGGAGGAGCTCGCGCAGCAGCGGCAACGACAGACCCACGACGTTGCTGGGGTCGCCCTCGATGCCGGTGACGAAGGGACCGCCGAGCCCGTCGATCGTGAAGGCCCCGGCGACCCGGAGCGGCTCGCCGGTGGCGACGTAGGCCTCGATCTCGTCGTCGGTGAGCTTGGCGAAGTGCACGGTGGTCGAGGCGGTCGCGCCGAGCGTGGCGCCGGTGCCGCCGTCGGCCTCATCGCGGGTGTCGACCACCCAGTGACCGGTGTGCAGGATGCCGGAGCGGCCCCGCATCTGGCGCCACCGCGCGATGGCCACGGCGGGTGACGAGGGCTTGCCGTGGATCTCGCCGTCGAGGTCGAGCACGGAGTCGCACCCGATGACGACCGCGTCGTCGATCTGGTCGGCGACGTCCTCGGCCTTGGCCCGGGCGAGCACCAGGGCGACGTCCTCGGCGACGAGCTCGCCGTAGGTCTCCCGGGCCGCCGCCGTGACGGCGTCCTCGTCGACCGAGCTCACGACGATGCTGGGCTCGAGTCCGGCGGCGGCGAGCAGCTTGCGGCGGGCGGGGGAGGCGGAGGCGAGGACGAGGGTGGTCACGAGGTGAGGCTACCGACCCCCGGGCATGGACTCAGCCGAGCTGGTCGTCGACGAAGCACCAGCGCCAGGACTCCCCGGGCTCGAAGCTGCGCATGACCGGGTGCTCGGTCTCGCGGAAGTGGGCGGACGCGTGCTTGTGGGGTGAGGAGTCGCAGCAGCCGACGTGACCGCAGTCGAGGCACAGCCGCAGGTGCACCCAGGTCGTGCCGTCGCGCAGGCACTCCTCGCACCCGTGCGGGCTGGTCGGCGCCACGAAGCGGTCGTGGTGGGCGGCCAGGTGCTCGCACTCGTCCTCGGCCCGCTCCGGCGGCAGCAACGGGTCCTCGCGCAGCTCGTCGGAGCGCTCCTCGATCCGGTCGAGCATCGACTCCTCGATGTCGAGCTGGGCGAAGACGTGGCCGAGGACCTCCTGGTCGACGGTGCCACCGTCGCGGATCCGCAGGAGCTCGGCGCGTTCGGCGTCGAGCATGATCATCCGCACCCGGCGGTAGGTCGCGCTCGGCGTCTCCACCGCGTCGGCCCGCCCCTGGCCGAGCCGCTCCCACACGATGTTGGTGCGGGTCTCGGCGCGTCCGCGGAGGGTCTCGATGATGTCGCCGTCGACGTCGTCGTGCTCCTCCAGCGCCTTGAGGCCGGCGGCCACCGACGACTGCAGGATCGTCGCCTCCTGGAGGGCGTCCTCGCGGGGGTCCGGACCCCGCACGCCGAGGGCCTTGGCCAGCCAGGGGAGCGAGAGTCCTTGCAGGAGCAGGGTCGCGACCGTGACGGCCATGGCGGCCAGCACCAGCGTCGAGCGCTGCGGGGTGTTGGGTGGCAGGGCGAACGCGGCGGCGAGCGTGACCACGCCGCGCATGCCGGCCCACGAGATGACGGCGGCGGCCTTGGGGTGGAACTTGCCCTCACCCTCCATGAACTTGTGCTGCACCCACTTGAACGGGAAGACCCAGATCGGCCGGATGATGATCACGGTCGCCAGCACGGCCAGGCAGGTCGCCACGATCGTCCCCCACCCGGGGCCGGTGTCGTTCGCGTCGGAGACCAGCCGCCGCATCTGCATGCCGAGCATGAGGAAGACGACGTTCTCGAGGATGAACTGGATCGTGGACCAGTTGATCCGTTCGCTGACCCGCGACGACGCGTTCTGCACGATGGGCGACTTGTGCCCGAGCAACAGCCCCGCGACGACCACCGCGAGCACGCCGGACCCGTGCAGCTGCTCGGCCGGGAGGTAGGCGAGGTAGGGGACGATGAACGAGATCGAGGTGTCGATGGCCGACTCGGTGACCTTGCGTCGCACGTACGCGATCACGACGCCGACCAGCACCCCGAAGCCCACCCCGAGCACCACGGCACGGGTGAAGTCGAACGCCACCGACCCTGTCGAGACCTCCGAGGCGTGCTCGCCCGCGACGGCGGCAGCGAGGGGGAACGCCGCGATGGCGGTGCGCAGCGACACCAGGGCGGTGGCGTCGTTGACCAGCGACTCGCCCTCGAGGATCGTCACGATCCGCCTGGGCAGGCCGATCCGCCGGGCCACGGCGGTGGCCGCGACGGCGTCTGGTGGCGCGACGATCGCGCCGAGGGCGAACGCCACCGCGAAGGGCACGCCCAGGAGCCAGTACACGACCAACCCGACCCCCGCCGCCGTGAACAGCACCAGGCCCACGGACAGCCCGAGGATCGGGGCCCAGTTGGCGCGGAAGTCCACGAGCGACGTGCGGATCGCCGCGGCATACAGCAGGGGCGGGAGGAGGCCGACGAGGACGACCTCTGAGCTCAGCTCGGGCTCGGGGATGAACGGCACGTAGCTGACCGCCACCCCCACCACGAGCAGCACGAGGGGCGCGGCCACCCGCAGCCGCTGGGCGAACCCGGCGACGAGGATGACGGTGCCGATGATGGCGACGATCGCGCCGGCGGTTCTCACCCGCTCATCCTTGCAGGCGGGCCGTCGGTCAGGTCAGCTCGCCCAGCACCGCCTCGCGCAGGGTGTCGAGCCCCACGCCACCGAGGTCGAGCGTGCGACGGTGGAAGTCCTTGAGGGAGAAGGAGTCTCCCTCGCGCTCGGCGACCTGGTCGCGCAGCTGCATCCAGAGCCGCTCGCCGATCTTGTAGGACGGAGCCTGCCCCGGCCAGCCGAGGTAGCGGTCGAGCTCGAACCGCAGCCACGCCTCGCCCTGGTTGGCGTGGTCGTTGAGGTACTGCCACGCCTTGTCGTAGGTCCACTCGCCGCCACCGACCTCCGCCGGCGCCTCGAACCCGCAGTGCACGCCGATGTCGATGACGACGCGGGCGGCCCGCAGGGACTGGCTGTCGAGCAACCCCATCTTGTTGCCGGGGTCGTCCATGAAGCCGAGCTCCTCCATGAGCCGCTCGGCATACAGGGCCCAGCCCTCGCCGTGACCGGAGGTCCAGGCCGACATCCGGCGCCACTTGTTGAGCCGCTCGGAGCGGAACACGGTCTGCGCGACCTGGAGGTGATGGCCCGGGACGCCCTCGTGGTAGACGGTGGTGAGCTCCTTCCAGGTGCCGAACTCGGTCACGCCCTTCGGCACCGACCACCACATCCGACCCGGCCGGGAGAAGTCCTCGGACGGGCCCGTGTAGTAGATGCCGCCGGTGTGGGTCGGGGCGATCAGGCACTCGATGGTGCGCACCGGGTCGGGGATGTCGAAGTGGGTGCCGGCCAGCTCGGCGATGGCCTCGTCGGCGCGCTTCTGCATCCACGCCCGCAGCTCGTCGGTGCCGTGCAGCTGGTAGGCCGGGTCGGCGTCGAGGGCGGCGATCGCCTCCTTGACCGTGCTCCCGGGCTTGATCTGCTCCGCGACCTGCTCCATCTCGGCCGTGATCCGCGCGACCTCCTGCTGGCCCCAGGCGTAGGTCTCGGCGAGGTCGACCTTGGCGCCGAGGAAGTAACGGGACAGCAGGGCGTAGCGCTCCTCGCCGCAGGCGTCCTCGAGGGGCGCATCGTCGAGCAGGTGGTCCTTGAGCCAGGTGCCGAGCTCGGCGTAGGCCGCCGACGCGCTCTCGGCGGCGCTGGTCAGGGACCCCTTCGTGGAGTCGGCGAGCTCGCCGGGGCCGGCGCCCCGGCTCAGGCGGGCGTCGGCCACGAGCGTGGCGAAGTAGCCGTCGTCGGCGACCAGGTCGGCACACTGCTGGATGCACGCCTCGACCTGCCGGCGCGGGGAGATGTTGCCCTTCGCCGAGGCGCTGAGCAGGCTCACCCGCCAGCCGGCGAGGGCGTCCGGGACGGCTTCGAGGCGGCGGCTGATGACGCCCCAGTCCTCGTCGGTGGCGGTAGGCATGAGGTCGAAGCAGCCCCGGATCGACTGCAGCGGCGAGGCGAGGACGTTGAGCGCCATCTCCTCGAGCCCCCCGCGGTGGATCTCCTCGGCCAGCCCGAGGCGCTCGCGCAGCGCGGCGAGGGTGACGCGGTCGACGTCGTCGACGGGGGTGGCCCGGTCGAGCTCGGCAAGGATCTCGGCCCGCAGCGCGGCGTGCGCCTCGTGGCCCGCCGGGGAGTAGTCGTCGAGCTCCTCGTCGTGACCGGCGATGCCGAGGAAGGTCGCGGTGATGGGGCTGAGCTGCACCTCCCGCGCCAGGTAGTTGTCGGCGATGCGGTCGATGTCTGTCGCGGGGCGCGCCGTGGAGGTCGTCTCAGTGCTCACGCGAGCGAACGTACCCCAGCGTCCTGACGGCGGCCCGCCAACATCCCGTCGCCGGGATCGGTCCCCGACGCCGGGCTGCGGCGCGGTTCTGCGAGAGATATCCCGTTGCCGGCGTCCCTAGGCTGGTCCCATGGCTGCCCACCTCCTGTCCCTCAACGTCGGCCGCTCCGAGCCCAGCACCGCCAAGAACGTCGGGGTGACCGGCATCGCCAAGCGTCCGGTGGACTCGGCCGTGCTGCGTGCCCCGGGGCCCAAGCACGGGGGCCTCGGCAGCGGGGTCGAGGGCGACTTCCTGGGCGACACCCGCCACCACGGGGGCGACTACCAAGCCGTCTACGCGTTCGCGCGGGAGGAGCTCGACTGGTGGGGTGACCAGCTGGGTCGCGAACTCCCGCACGGCATGTTCGGCGAGAACCTCACGACCAGCGGGCTCGACGTCGACGGGGCGCTGGTGGGTGAGCGCTGGGCGGTCGGCGACGAGGTGGTGCTCGAGGTCTGTGGCCCGCGCATCCCGTGTGCCACGTTCGCGGCCCGGATGGGGGAGCGGGCCTGGGTCAAGCGGTTCAGCGACGTGGGGCGCACCGGCGCCTACCTCTCCGTCGTGACCGGTGGCACGGTGCGACCGGGTGACGCCATCGAGGTGGTGTCCCGGCCCACCCACGACATCACCGTGCCCGACACCTTCCGCGCGTTCATGGGTGACCTCGACACGGCGGAGCGGGTGCTGGCGGCCGACTGCCTGGTCGAGGTCGAGGCGGCCGAGCTGCGCGAGACCATCGCGCGGCGCCGCAGCTCCGGTGCCGAGCTCGCCTGAGCGTCGCTACCTCATGCAAAAGGCGAGTTAGCGCCGCCCGGTCCGCATTGCTGTGGATAAGGGGCGGGCAGCGGCTCGGTGCGAGGGCACAGTGACGAGGATGCACACGCCACTCGACACCTCCCAACCGTTCACCCACGCGGAGGCGCGCGCCGCGGCGATCAGCGACCGCGCCCTGCGCGGACCGGCATACCGAAGGATCTTTCCCAACGTCTACGTGGCCTCGACGATCCCGGACACGCTCGTGGTCACCTGCCGCGCCGCGCTGCGGATCTTGCCTTCGGATGCCGTGTTCAGCCACCACACCGCTGCCAGGCTGTGGGGAGGTGCCGTCCCCGACGATCCCAACGTCCACGTCGCCTTCACGCGCGCTGTCTCGTGCACGCTGCCGGGGATCAAGGTGCATCGCTTCATCCACGAGTTCGCGAAGGATGCGCGGAGGCACGGTTTGCCTGTCACCACTCCCGAGCAGACGGTGCTTCACCTCGCCCGTCCCCTCGACCTCGTGGAGCTCACCGCGTGCGCAGACCAGCTGCTCCGTCGGCGGGTTACCACCCAGCCAGATCTCGTCACCGCGGCGAGTCGCTACCCCGGTCAAGGTCGCCGACTCGCACGGCATGCGGGAATGCTGTGCCGGGAGAGGGTGGACTCGAGCCCCGAGACCCGAGTGCGGCTACTCCTCGTGCTCGCGGGTTTGCCGGAGCCCGTGGTGAACCATGCCCTGCTTCGACCGGACGGCACGGTGGAGTACCAGCTCGACCTCTCATTCCCTGATCAGAAGCTGGCCATCGAGTACGACGGGCGATGGCACGACCGTCCGGAGCAGCGGATTCTCGACGAAGCCCGGCGGGCAGACCTCGTCAGTCGAGGATGGACGGTGGTGGTCCTCCGCGCCGAGGACCTTTTCGAGACACCCGACCAAACCCTGACGATGGTCTACGAGGAGTTGACGTCGCACGGCGTAGCAGTGCCGGCTGTCCTCGACGACACGTGGCGGCGTCACTTCCCCCAGCGCGGACTCGTGGCTTGAGTGGATCGGTCGCGAAGCCGGGGGCGGGGCGGCGCTAACTCGCCTTTTGCATGGGTCAGCGACGGGTGTCGGGTCAGGACGTGCAGCTGAGGCGGCGCTAACTCGCCTTTTGCATGGGTCAGCGACGGGTGTCGGGTCGGGACGTGCAGTTGAGGCGGCGCTAACTCGCCTTTTGCATGGGTGAGCGACGGGTGTCGGGTCGGGACGTGCAGTTGAGGCGGCGCTAACTCGCCTTTTGCATCGGTTAGCGCCAGGCCGAGGCGCGCCAGGCGCCTGGTCCGGGGGCCAGGGGCTGCCTGTGCGCCTGCGCGCGCGACGCCCACCGCGAGGTATGCCGCGGGGCCGGCTCGGGTGCCTCCACGGACACCCCGGACACCGCGGACAGCACGGCCATGACGGCGGCGACCTCTTCGGGCGTCGCCTCGCCGCGGACCAGCCGCAGCGGCGGTCGGTCGCGGTCCCCGTCGGTGGGGTCGGTCGGGTCGGCCATCAGAGGGCCGGGCCCCGTGAGCCGTGAGCCTGCACTGTGCCGGTCTTTGGGGTGGTCATAGGGGAATGTTCCCGTGCTTCTTGGGCGGCAGCGTCTCGCGCTTGGTGCGCAGCGCTCGGAGCGCCTTGGTGACGTTCATCCGGGTGTTGCTCGGCGTGATGACGGTGTCGATGTAGCCGCGCTCGGCCGCGATGTAGGGGTTGGCGAGGGTGTCCTCGTACTCGGCGATGAACCGGGCGCGGGTCTCGTCGACGTTCTCCCCGGCCTCGGCCGCCGCGGCGAGCTGCTTGCGGTAGAGGATGTTGACCGCACCCTGCGCGCCCATCACGGCGATCTGCGCGGTGGGCCAGGCGAGGTTGATGTCGGCACCAAGGTGCTTGGACCCCATCACGTCGTACGCCCCGCCGTACGCCTTGCGGGTGATCACGGTGACCAGCGGCACGGTCGCCTCGGCATACGCGTAGATGAGCTTGGCGCCACGGCGGATGATGCCGTCCCACTCCTGGTCGGTGCCGGGCAGGAAGCCGGGCACGTCGACGAAGGTGAGCACGGGGACGTTGAACGCGTCGCAGGTGCGGACGAACCGGGCGGCCTTCTCGGAGGCGTCGATGTCGAGGGTGCCGGCGAACTGCATCGGCTGGTTGGCCACGACCCCGACCGAGCGGCCCTCGATGCGGCCGTAGCCGACGAGGATGTTGGGCGCGAACAGCGGCTGCACTTCCAGGAAGTCAGCCTCGCCGTCGGCTGTGGTGTCAACGACGTGCTCGATGACGACCTTCATGTCGTAGGGCTGGTTCGCGCTGTCGGGGATCAGCGTGTCGAGCTCGCGGTCCTCGTCGGTCACCTCGAGCGACGGCAGGTCACCGTCGTCGGCGAACGACGGCGGCTCCTCGAGGTTGTTCGACGGCAGGTACGAGAGCAGCTCCTTGACGTACTCGATCGCGTCCTCCTCGTCGGTGCCCATGTAGTGCGCGACACCCGACTTGGTGTTGTGCGCCCGGGCGCCGCCGAGGTCCTCGAACGAGACATCCTCACCAGTCACGGTCTTGATGACCTCGGGGCCGGTGATGAACATGTGCGAGGTCTGGTCGACCATGACGGTGAAGTCGGTGACCGCGGGGGAGTAGACCGCCCCGCCGGCACACGGCCCCATGATCAGCGAGATCTGCGGGATGACCCCCGACGCGTGCACGTTGCGGCGGAAGATCTCGCCGTAGAGCCCGAGCGAGACCACGCCCTCCTGGATGCGGGCGCCACCGGAGTCGTTGAGACCCACGACCGGGCAGCCGACCTTCATCGCGAAGTCCATGACCTTGCAGATCTTCTCGCCGAACACCTCGCCCAGGGACCCACCGAACACGGTGAAGTCCTGCGCGAAGACCGCCACGGTGCGACCGTCGACCGTGCCGTAGCCAGTGACCACCCCGTCGCCGTACGGACGGTTGGCCTCCTGGCCGAACGCGACCGAGCGGTGGCGGGCGTACTTGTCCATCTCGATGAACGACCCCTCGTCGAGCAGCAGCTCGAGGCGCTCGCGGGCGGTCTTCTTGCCCCGCGCATGCTGCTTCTCGATGGCGCGCTCGGACCCGGCGTGCGCGACCTCGGCGACCCGACGCTTGAGGTCGGCCAGCTTGCCCGCGGTGGAATGGATGTCGATGCCCGACTCGGGGTCGGGGACGTCGGTGCCACCCACGGAGAGCGGATCAGCGACGGAATCGGTGGTCTGCGCCATGTCGGCGAGCCTAGCCTTGCCTGCATGCGCGAATCGCTCGACCGTGAGGCATTGCACGAGGCGTTGGTCACGCCGGGTCAGCCGTGGACGGGGGTCGACGTCCACCCGGAGCTCGGCTCCACCAACCTCGAGGCCGCCCGCCTCGCCGAACCGTGGCGGGTGGTCGTGACCGACCACCAGGTGGCCGGGCGGGGCCGGCTCGGTCGGGCCTGGGACACCCCCGCCCGCACCTCGGTCACGCTCTCGGTGCTGGTGCCCGCGCCGGAGCAGGGCCGGGGCTGGGTGCCCCTCGCGACCGGGCTGGCGGTGCGCGACGCCCTGGGGGAGCTCGCGGGCCTCAACGGCGGGCTCAAGTGGCCCAACGACGTGCTGCTGGCCGCCGACGGGGAGCGCAAGGTCTGCGGGATCCTGTGCGAGCTGCAGCCGGCGGGGATCGTGGTGGGGCTCGGGATCAACGTCGACCAGGACCGCGCGGAGCTGCCCGTCGACACGGCCACCTCACTGCGGCTGGCCGGCGCCACCGACGTGAGCCGCGAGAGCCTGGTGGTGTCGGTGCTCACCCACCTCGCCCGCTGGCACGGCGCCCTCAGCGGCGGAGCGCAGGAGCGCGCCGGCGTGCACACGGCATACCGGAAGGCCTGTCTGACGATCGGCCGCGAGGTGGAGCTGCACGTGGCCGACGGCGAGGTGCGCAGGGTGCGCGCCGTCGGCGTGGACGACGAGGGACGGCTCGTGGTCGCCAGCGCCGGCACGGAGTATGCCGTGGCCGCCGGTGACGTGGTCCACGTGCGTTCCGGCGCTGCCGACACGCCCTAGGGTGACGGCATGACCGAGGTTGGCCGGCACCGGGTGGTGCGCCCGGAGGACTTCGCGGCGCTGCGCCCGGACGACCTCGAGGCCCGCCTGCTCGGCAAGCCGGCCACCATGGCTCGGCGCGACGTCTCCCGAGGCGCCGAGGTCTCGCTGCTGTCGGCCCGGAAGTTCTGGCACGCCCTGGGTTTCCCGAACGTCGAGGACGACGACGCGATGTTCACCGAGGCCGACCAGATGGCCCTGATGGCCGTCGCCCGCCTCGTGCGCGAGCAGGAGCTCGACGAGACGACGGCGCTCGCGATGACCCGGGCGTTCGCCCGCACCACCGACCGGCTCGCCGTCTGGCAGACGCAGCTGATGGCCGAGGCGCTGGCGGCGCCCGGTCTGGAGGCCGCCCTCGACGAGGCCGACGCGCGGGCCGTGCCCGACCTCGCCGCCGCGGAGGCCGCTGCCCGCAAGCTGACCGACATGGCAGACGAGCTCGAGCCGCTCCTCATCTACGCCTGGCGGCGCCACCTCACCGCCGCGATCTCGCGCATGCTCGCGGATGCCGACCCGGAGCAGTCTGACCAAGGGGTGCGACGGGTGGTCGGGTTCGCCGACCTCGTCAACTTCACCTCGCTCGTGCGCCGGATGACGGAGCGACAGCTCGCCGTGATGGTGCAACGGTTCGAGGCGCTCGCGACCGACATCGTCACCGCCCACGGCGGCCGGGTGATCAAGACCGTGGGCGACGAGATCCTCTTCGTCACGATCGGCGCCGCTCCCGCCGCTGCGGTGGCCCTCGACCTCGTCGAGACGATGGCCGAGGACGACCTGCTCCCCGATGTGCGGGTCGGCATGGCCGTCGGTCCGGTGCTGTCGCGGCTCGGTGACGTGTTCGGCACGACGGTCAACCGGGCCTCGCGGCTCACCAGCGTCGCGCCCGCGGGAGGGGTGCTCGTCGACGACGCGCTCGCGACGTCACTGGCCGCGTTGTCCGGTTTCGAGACGACCGCGCTGCGCCGCCGCACGCTGCGTGGCATCGGGCAGGTCACCCCGAGCGAGCTCCGCCGCTCCGCCGGTGGTCGCAAAGCCATCCCCGACAGAAGGGCCTCCTCATGAGCTCAGACCTCGTCCGCATCGAGCGCCACGGGGAGGGTGGGCACGTCGCCGAGCTGGTGCTCGACCGGCCCGAGGCCATGAACGCCGTCTCCACGGACCTGGCGCGGGCGCTGGCCGCCGCCACGACCGAGCTCGCGCAGGACGCTGAGGTCCGGGCCGTGGTGGTCTCGTCAAGCCACCCGAAGGCGTTCTGCGTCGGGGCCGACCTCAAGGAGCGCAACTCCTTCACCGACGACGACCTGCGCGCCCAGCGCCCCCTGGCGCAGGCGGCATACCGCGGCGTCCTGGACCTCCCGGTGCCCGCCATCGCCGCCGTCGACGGCTTCGCCCTGGGCGGCGGCTTCGAGATCGCGCTGTCGTGCGACCTCGTGATCTGTGGCGAGGACGCCCTCGTCGGGCTCCCGGAGGTGAGCGTGGGCGTCATCCCTGGCGGCGGCGGCACCCAGCTGCTCACCCGGCGGGTGGGCTGGTCGCGGGCGGCCCAGATGATCTTCACCGCCCAGCGCTACACCGCGGAGGACGCCTGTCGACTCGGTGCGGTCGACGAGGTGGTGCCGGCCGGGTCCGCCCGGGACCGGGCCCTCGAGCTGGCGACCACGATCGCCGGTCATTCCCCGGTCGGCGTGCGCAACGCGAAGGCCGCGATGCGGCAGGGTTTCGACACCGATCTGGCCTCGGGACTGCGCATCGAGGACGACCACTGGGCCGCCACGGCCTTCTCCGCGGACCGCGCGGAGGGCGTCGCCGCGTTCAACGAAAAACGCCGACCGGTGTGGCCCGGTCGCTAGTCGGGCTCCAAAGTACATAGCATCACCCCCATGACCCGTGTGCTCCTCGCTGAGGACGACCCTGCCATCTCCGAGCCGCTGGCCCGCGCACTGCGGCGTGAGGGGTACGACGTCGACGTGCGCGCCGACGGGCGGGCGGCTCTCGAGGCGTCTGCGGAGAACCCCGACCTGGTCGTCCTCGACCTCGGTCTCCCCTATGTCGACGGGCTCGAGGTGTGTCGCCGGATCCGCGCCGAGGGCCGCACCGTGCCCGTGCTGATCCTGACCGCCCGCGCCGACGAGGTGGACACCGTCGTCGGCCTCGACGCCGGCGCCGACGACTACGTCACCAAGCCGTTCCGGCTGGCCGAGCTGCTGGCGCGGGTGCGGGCGCTGCTGCGCCGCAACCCCACCGACGCCCCGTCCGCCCACGAGCTCGTGCGCATCGACCCCGAGGGGCGTCGCGCGTGGTTCAAGGAGGAGGAGCTGCAGCTCACCGCCAAGGAGTTCGACCTCCTGCGGGTGCTGGTGCGCGAGCAGGGCAAGGTCGTCTCGCGCGAGCAGCTGATGCGGGAGATCTGGGAGACCGCGTGGTTCGGGTCGACCAAGACGCTCGACATGCACATCTCCGTCCTGCGCCGGAAGCTCGGCGACGACGCCGCGCAGCCGCGCTACATCGCCACCGTCCGTGGGGTCGGGTTCCGGTTCGAGCGCGGCGACGAGATCTGACCGCTGACCATGCGGCAACAGCTGATCCGCTCCACCGTGCTCGCGGTGGGTCTGGCCATCGTGATCACGATGGCCCCAGTGGTGTTCGCGATCTGGAACTCCAGCGTCAAGGGCCGGGGTGTGGTCGCCGACTGGATCGACGAGGGCACGCCGACCGCCACGACCCTCCGGTTGTTCCTCATCGTGGTCGGGCTGGCCGTGCTGGCTCTCGCCGCGGGGGTCTTCGTGGCGACCCGGCAGGCGCGGCGGATGGCTCTCCCCATGACCCAGCTCGCCGACCGGGCCGAGCGCCTCGGCGCGGGTGAGTCCCGGATCCAGCCCCTGCACTCCGGCATCGCCGAGCTCGACCAGGTGTCGGAGGTGCTGGCGCGCAGCGCCCAGCGGTTGACCAAGTCACTCGCCTCCGAGCGCGACTTCGCCGCCGACGCGTCCCACCAGCTCCGCACCCCACTGACCGCCCTGCTGATGCGGTTGGAGGAGATCGCCGCCACCGACGAGCTCGAGGTCGCTCAGGAGGAGGCCAGCATCGCCATGGACCAGGTCGAGCGGCTGACCAAGGTGGTCGACGACCTGATGTCCCGCACCCGCCGGGGTGGCGACGAGTCCAAGGCGACCGTGTCGCTCGACTCCGTCATCGCCGCCCTCCAGCGCGAGTGGCAGCCGGCCTTCGAGCAGGCCCGACGCAGCGTGCGCGTGCACGGTGAGCGGGGGCTGGTCGTCCAGGCCAAGCCGGTCGACCTCTCCCAGGTCCTCTCGACCCTCCTCGAGAACGCGCTCGCCCACGGCCGTGGCACGGTCGACGTCCACGCCCGACGCAGCGGCCCCTCCGTGGTCGTCGAGGTCAGCGACCAGGGCGAAGGCGTGCCCGCCTCCATCGCCCCCCACATCTTCGAGCGGTCGGTGACCACGACCGGGACCGGACTCGGACTGGCCCTGGCCCGCGACCTGGCCGAGTCCAACGGTGGGCGGCTCGAGCTGATCCAGGCCCAGCCGGCGATCTTCGCGCTCTTCCTCAGCGAGTCCGACGGCTGACTCTGCGGCTCGTCGCACCTTTATCGGGTGACCCGATAAAGGTGTGCTTGACCCGGAAACGGTTCCCGGGTGAAGGCCACCCTTGTCGGGTGAGGCCCGCCCGACTGGGGGTCAGCGCTGGGTCTCGGCGAGGGGCGAGGTGTCGGTCAGGGGCTCGTGGCTGAAGACGAACCTGCGGTAGGCCCAGAAGCGGAACAACGTGCCGAGGCCGATGCCGACGAGCTTGGCGACGTTCTCGGCCACGAGGCTCTCCTGCCCGAGGAAGTGGTGCGAGAACCCGACGCAGCCGGCCTGGATGAGCAGGGCCACGCCGTTGGTGAGGGCGAACAGCAGCGCCTCGTGGTGCACGGGACGGTTGCGCCGGTGCCGGAAGGTCCACGCCCGGTTGCCGACCCACGCCACGCAGGTGGCCACGGCCGCGGAGATGATCGTCGCGATGACCGCGCGCGACAGGGGACCGTTGCCGTACCCCGACAGCACGGTGGCCCTCAGGATGTTGAACAGGCCGAGGTCGATCACGAAGGCGACCGCGCCGACGATGCCGAACTTGATCATCTCGCGGTAGAGGACGTCGACGGTGCCACGCAGGCGGGCGACGAGGGAGGGGCTGTCGGACACCCGAGGAGCCTATCTGCGGCTGCCGTGGGACGCGGGCGAACCGGTGCGTAGCTCTCTGGGAGAGCCGGAGCCGGAGTCGGAGCCGGAGTCGGAGCCGGAGTCGGAGCCGGAGCCGGAGCCGGCGGCCGGGCGGTGCGGCGGACGCGCGGGTCCGGTCCGAGGACGTGGCCGATATCCTCGCCGCGTGACGTCACCGCAGCGCGCCCCCGGAGGCTTCCCGGTCGTCGGCATCGTCGGGGGAGGACAGCTCGCCCGGATGTGTGCCGCGCCGGCCGCCGAGCTCGCGATCACGCTGAGCGTCCTGGCCGAGGCGCCGGACGCCGCCGCCGCCCAGGTCATCCCCTCGGCGCCGGTGGGGGACCACACCGACGTCGCGACCGTGCTGGCCTTCGCCCGGGAGTGTGACGTCGTCACCTTCGACCACGAGCACGTGCCCGCGAAGGTGCTGGAAGCCCTTGTGGCGGAAGGCATCCCGGTGCACCCGACGCCCGAGGCGCTGCGGTTCGCGCAGGACAAGCTGGCGATGCGCGAGCGGCTCACCGAGATCGGCGTGGCCTGCCCGGCATGGGCGAGGGCTCGCACCGCCGACGACGTCGAGGCCTTCGCGGCGCGGGTCGGTTGGCCGATCGTGGCCAAGACGCCTCGTGGCGGCTACGACGGCAAGGGGGTCCGCGTCATCCACGCGACCGACGAGGTGCGCGACTGGCTCGAGGCCGTGGGCAGCGAGGGCGCGCTGGTCGACGGGGTCCTGCTCGAGGAGAAGGTCGAGTTCGTCCGCGAGCTCGCCGTCCTGATCGCCCGCAGCCCCTCCAACCAGGCGGCGGCCTGGCCGGTGGTCGAGACCGTCCAGACCGACAGCATCTGCACCGAGGTCCTGGCGCCCGCGCCCGACCTCGACCCCACCCTGGCCGCGGTCGCCACCGAGGCCGGGCTGCGGATCGCCGAGCAGCTCGGCGTCACGGGGGTGTTCGCCGTCGAGATGTTCGAGGTGCGTGACCCGGGGACCGGCGCCGCGGCATACGTCGTCAACGAGCTGGCCATGCGCCCGCACAACAGTGGGCACTGGTCGATGGACGGCGCGGTCACCGGCCAGTTCGAGCAGCACCTGCGTGCGGTGCTCGACCTGCCGCTGGGAGCCCCCACGCCTCGCGAGCCGCACACCGTCATGGCCAACGTCCTCGGCGGCGACTACCCCGAGCTCTACCCCGCCTACCGGCACATCATGGCGCGCGACCCCGGTCTCAAGGTGCACCTCTACGGCAAGGGCGTCCGCCCCGGCCGCAAGATCGGCCACGTCAACGTCTCCGGCACCGACCTCGCGCAGCTGCGTGAGCGCGCCGGTCACGCAGCCGAATACCTCGCAGGAGTGATCACCGAATGAGCGACCAGCAACCCCTCGTCGGGCTCGTGATGGGCAGCGACAGCGACTGGCCCGTCATGGAGCTGGCCGCGCAGGCCCTGGACGAGTTCGGCATCCCCTACGAGGCCGATGTCGTCTCCGCCCACCGGATGCCGGAGGAGATGATCGCCTACGGGCAGAACGCTTCTGGCCGCGGACTGCGGGTGCTCGTCGCCGGGGCCGGCGGTGCCGCGCACCTGCCCGGGATGCTCGCGTCGGTGACGCCGCTGCCGGTCATCGGGGTGCCGGTGCCCCTCGCGTACCTCGACGGCATGGACTCGCTGCTCTCGATCGTCCAGATGCCCGCCGGGGTGCCGGTCGCCACCGTCTCGATCGGCGGGGCCAGGAACGCCGGCCTGCTCGCCGCCCGCATCCTCGCCGCGGGCGAAGGTCAGTATGCCGCGGGGCTGCGTGAGCGGATGACCGCCTTCCAGGCGGACCTGAGGGACCAGGCCCACGCCAAGGGCGCAGCGCTGCGCGAGCGACGCGGCGACCGGGCCAAACCCCCAGCGGGCTAACTCCCAGCGGGTCAACTCCCAGCGGGCCTAACCCCTAGCGGGCCTAACCCCTAGCGGGCCATCCCCGCCGAGCGGACGCCGCGCCACTCGATGCGCGGACAGGTGTCCATGACGACGTCGAGCCCGACCGCACGGGCCCGGTCGCCCGCTGCCTCGTCGACCACGCCCAGCTGCATCCAGATGGCGTCGATCTGGAGCCGGTCCTTGTTGGCGATGGCTTCGTCGACCACCGCGCCGACGTGCTCGGAGTTGACGAAGCAGTCGACGACCTTGATGTCGGTGCCGTCGGGGATGTCCGACAGCGTTGCGTAGCCCTGCTCCCCGTGCACCGTCTCCGCCTTGGGGTGCACCGGGATCAGTCCCTTGCCGAGCTCGACCTTGAGCCAGCGGGAGACGCCGAACGCCTCCCGATCCTGGTTGTTCGAGAGGCCGACGACGACCCAGATGCCCGGGTCGATGAGGAGCTCGCGAATGAGGTCGGGATCGTTCTGGTGACGAAAGCTCATGGCCTCAGCATCACACGCATCGGCTGCCTTGGGCAGAGGCAGTAACGTCGGCGACATGAAGTTCGGACTCTTCGTGCCACAGGGTTGGCGCATGGACCTCGTCGGGATCGACCCCAGCCAGCACTGGGGGGTGATGGCTGGCCTCGCGCGCCGCGCCGACGCCAACGAGGACTGGTCCTCGATCTGGGTGTTCGACCACTTCCACACCGTGCCGATCCCCAGCGAGGAGGCGACGCACGAGGCGTGGACGCTGATGGCAGCGTTCGCCGCGGTGACGGGACGCGTGCGGCTGGGCCAGATGTGCACCTGCATGGCCTACCGCAACCCGGCCTACCTGGCCAAGGTCGCGGCGACGGTCGACATCATCTCCGAGGGTCGGGTCGAGATGGGCATCGGCGCCGGCTGGTACGAGCACGAGTGGCGGGCCTACGGCTACGGCTTCCCCCGGGCGGGTGAGCGCCTGAGCGCGCTCGACGAGGGAGTGCAGATCTTCCGGCAGATGTGGACCACCGGCTCGGCAACCCTGGAGGGCAAGCACTTCCAGGTCGATGGCGCCCGCTGCTACCCGCAGCCCCTTCAGGGCACGGCCGTCCCCGGGTCCAAGCACAACGGCATACCGATGTGGATCGCCGGCGGCGGCGAGAAGAAGACCCTGCGCATCGCCGCGAAGTATGCCGACTACACCAACTTCGACCCGACGCCGGCGGTGTTCGCGGCCAAGAGCGAGATCCTCAAGGGCCACTGCGACGACGTGGGTCGCGACTTCGGCGAGATCGTGCGCAGCAGCAACCTCAACGTCTTCATCGGCAGCACCGAGCGGGAGGTCGAGGACCGCTTCGCCACGCTGCGCGACCGGCTGCTGTCGGTGGGCTCACCCGAGGCGCGGGTCGACCACCTGTTCGCCGACTACCGCAAGCAGGCCACGGTGGGCACCCCCGAGCAGGTCGTCGAGAAGCTCAAGGCCCTCGAAGGGCTCGGCATGACCTACGCGATCCTCAACTTCCCCGAAGGGGCCTACGACACGACCGGCATGGCGCTGTTCGAGCGCGACGTGATGCCTGAGCTCCTCGACCGCGAGGAGCACGGCCACCTCTGGCACCTCCCGCGCCGCCGCTGACCCGCGGGGGAGCAACGGGCCCGGGAGACGCAGCGAGCGCGAGGACGGGCGGTGTGCAGCGTGGTGACCACGCTGCACACCCCCGTCGGTGTCTCGGTTCTCGCTGTCCGGGTTGTCGGTGTCCGGGTTGTCGGTGTGCCCGGGTTGTCGGTGTGCCCGGGTTCAGGACGTGAACGAGTACGGACCCCAGCCGGTGCCGGCCAGGTAGACCTCGGTGCCGTCGAACCGGCCGTCACCCACGACGAGGTAGGCGAGCAGCTTGCCGTCGCCGGTCTTGGCGTAGACGAACGGGTTCGTGCCCAGGAGCTCCGGACCGGCGATCCCCTTGAAGGTGTTCCAGCCACTGCCCACCAGGCGCCGGGCGCTGAAGCCGCCGGTGCCGTTGCCCGGGTAGAGCCAGAGCTTGGACGTCGAGGCCTCGCGGGCGACGAGGTCCGCATCGTTGTCGAGGTCGAAGTCCCCGACGCCGACGATGCTGTTCATGCCCTGCCAGCCGGTCCCGAGCCGGGTCCGGGTCGCGAAGGTGCCGAGCCCGGTGCCCGGGTAGAGCCAGAGCTCACCGGTGTACGACCGCGCGATGAGGTCGGCCCGGCCGTCGCCGTTGAAGTCGCCCGGGGCGAGGGGGAGGTAGCCGCCCCAGCCCGCGCCGACCTGGACGCGACCAGCGACCTTGCCGGCGCCCTTGCCGTCGTAGCGCCAGAGCTTGCCGCTCGTGTCCCGCGCCAGGATGTCGGCCCGGTTGTCGCCGTTGAGGTCACCGGCGGCGAGGAACGCGTTGTAGATGTTCCAGCCGCTGCCGATCTTGACCCGCGTGCCGGCGATCTTGTCGGGGGTGCTCGGGTAGGCCCAGAGGTTGCCGCTGGCGTCACGGGCCAGGATGTCCGGGCCCGCGTTGCCGACGAAGTCGGACGTGCCCTTGGACTTCGGCTGGCGCACGTCGTAGCCGAAGAACCCGTCGGGGCCGTCCGTCCGGCGCGCGCCGATGGCGGTCGGCTCCGGGGTGCCCGTCCCGTTCGTCGACGACATCACGGTGAACTCGTTGTCGGTCGGGTCGTTGAGGACCTTGAGGTCGACGTCGAGGTAGAACAGCGTGCCGTCGGGCGAGACCCGCGGGCGCTCGAAGTTGTGGGTGGTGCTGGTCTGCAGCGGGGTGATCGCGCCGGTGGTGGAGAGCACCTTCAGCGCGAAGGTGGTGCCGTCGCCGGTCGCGAAGTAGGTCTTGCCGTTCGGCGCGACCTCCGGGAACCCGGCGTTGGAGGTCCCCGCCACGGGGGCCTTCGTCCCGCCGGCTGCGGCGAGGGTGAACAGGCCCTCGCCCGCGGCACCGCCCGCCGCGATGAGGGTGGTGGCGGACCGCCAGTCGGCCTGGACGAGTCCGGTCGACCCGCTCACCGCGGTGTCGACCCCGCTGGCCACGTCGATCATCCGCAGCTGCGAGCCGGTGACGTCGCCGGTGACTGCGTCGACGGTGTAGCGCGTGTAGACCACGCGCCGGCCGTCAGGTGACCAGGCGGGCTCGGCGGCAAGGGTCCCCGCGGGCTGGCTGTTGCTGCGGTAGTCGCCCTCGATCCCCCTGGGGCTGACCTCGCTGAGCTCGAGGGTCCAGCTGGTCCCGTTGGTGCTCTCCGCGGCGGCCAGCAGCCGGCCGTCCGGGGAGTACGCGGGGTCCATCCCGATCATCGTGCTGGGCATGGCGTAGGAGTAGGTGTCCTGCATCAGGAGGGCGCCCGTGGCGTCGCCGGCGCCCACGGTGCCGAAGACGGCATCCGGCACGCCCCAGCCGTCGTTGGTCGCCATGGTCACCCACGCGCCGAGGTCACAGCTGAGGTTGTCGGCCTCGAGCCGGTAGGTCGACAGCCCGCGCGGGTTGACGGTCCGGTCGACGAACGAGCTCTGGCCGGCTCCCACGGAGGCGAGCTGCTTCCAGGCGCCCCCGTCGCGCTGGCGCAGGATGGTGTAGCTGGACAGGCCGAGGTCCTTCCAGTGGATCCAGACCCGGTCGTTGGTCGGGGTCCAGTCGAGCTGGAGGTCGTCGCAGGTGGCCGCGGCGGCGACGTCGTCGGGCGCCGCCAGGGTCCGGGTGGCCGGCAGCTGGGGGTCGGGCGCCTGGTCGACGGCGGCGGCCTTGCGGGCCGCCGAGGAGGCGACCAGCCGGCTGGTGTCGCCGGACGCCGTGGCGCGGCGGGCGGAGACCGCGTGGACCATCGCGTTGACGGCGCGGACCTTGAAGGCATCGCCGTCCCGCGTGGCCGACGAGCTGGCGGCCTGGGTGGCCGGGACTGCGCTGACGGCGAGGGCCGTGGTCAGGGCAACGGTGAGTCCCGCGCGGACGCGGGCAGGGCTGGTCATGTGGTGGGTCCCCCCGAGGAAGTGGGCTGACCGGGCCCGGAGCGTGGGTCGGGAGTTTCCTATCAGTTCGCGGGGACGGTGGCGGAGCGACCGACCGAACCGGGTCCGATCTGTCGGCGATCCGCAGGTGTCGGCAAGCCCACACGCGCGGCCCCTCACAGACGGCATACCAGCGGGTAACCTGAGGGACTGTGAGCACTGGTAACCCCGCCTTCGACCTGTTCAAGATCTCCGAGGACCACGAGGCCCTCCGTGGGGCGGTGCGTGCCGTCGCCGAGGACAAGATCGCCCCGTATGCCGCGGCCGTGGACGAGGAGGCGCGCTACCCCCAGGAGGCGCACGACGCCCTGGTCGCCTCGGACTTCTTCGCCCCGCACATCCCCGAGGAGTACGGCGGTGTTGGTGCTGAGGCGCTCGCCACGTGCATCGTCATCGAGGAGGTCGCCCGGGTCGACGCCTCCGCCTCGCTGATCCCGGCGGTCAACAAGCTCGGCACCATGCCGCTGATCCTCGCGGCGAACGACGACGTGAAGAAGCGCTACCTCACCCCGCTGGCGGAGGGGCGGACGACGTTCTCCTACGGCCTGTCCGAGCGCGAGGCCGGGTCCGACACCGCAGCCATGAAGACGCGCGCCACGCGCGACGGCGACGACTGGGTCGTCAACGGCCAGAAGTCGTGGATCACCAACGCCGGCATCTCGGAGTACTACACCGTCCTCGCGGTCACCGACCCCGACGGCAAGCGCGGCAGCAACGTCACCGCCTTCGTCCTCGAGAAGTCCGACGAGGGCTTCACCTTCGGGGAGAAGGAACGCAAGCTCGGCATCAAGGGCTCGCCGACCCGCGAGCTGCACTTCGACCACGTGCGCATCCCCGGCGACCGGGTCGTCGGGGAGGTCGGCGACGGCCTCAAGATCGCGCTGCGCACCCTCGACCACACCCGCGTCACCATCGGGGCGCAGGCCGTCGGGATCGCCCAGGGGGCGCTCGACTTCGCCGTGTCGTACGTCAAGGAGCGCAAGCAGTTCGGCAAGGCAGTGGCCGAGTTCCAGGGCATCCAGTTCATGCTCGCCGACATGGCCATGGCCGTCGAGGCCGCGCGGCAGATGGTCTACGTCGCCGCGGCCAAGTCCGAGCGGGGCGACAAGGACCTGCCGTTCTTCGGCGCCGCCGCCAAGTGCTACGCCTCCGACGTCGCGATGCAGGTGACCACCGACGCCGTGCAGCTGCTCGGTGGCGCGGGCTATGTCCGCGACTTCCCGGTCGAGCGGATGATGCGCGACGCGAAGATCACCCAGATCTACGAAGGCACCAACCAGATCCAGCGCATGGTGATGGGCCGTCACCTCCTCGCCGGCACGGCGCGCAAGTAGCCAGGCCGTCAGACTCGGTGGTGGGAGGCGAGGTATGCCGCGTGGACGGCATACCTCGCTGGAGAAAGGTGCGCTTCACCCGAGAACGGTTCCAGGGTGAAGCGCACCTTTGTCCCTACACCCGATAATGGTGAGGTCAGTTGCCGGAGGGCTTGCCGTCGGTGCCCTCGGGGGGCGCCTCGAGCGGGGTGTCGTTGCGCAGCAACGTGAACAGCGCCTTCGCGCGGGCGGTGTCCCACTTCACCGAGCTGCCGGCGCTGGTCTGGTAGTTCAGGCTGGACAGCGGCACGACCAGGCTCAGGCCCTTGTCGTTGGAGACCGCCCGCATCGCGAGCAGGACGCGGCTGGCGTCGCGCATCGAGGTGTCCTCGCCGACGATGAGGCCCCGGGCCGACGCGTGGGAGAACGACCAGTAGCGCGTCGGGATCAGCACCGTCGAGGGGGTCAGGGCCTTCTTCATGATCGCGGCGAGGAACTGGCGCTGGCGCTCCGCCCGACCGATGTCGCCCCGCGGGTCGGAGTAGCGGGCGCGGACGTAGCCGAGGGCGTTCTTGCCGTCGAGGAGCTGGCAGCCCTTCTTGAGGTTGATGCCGGCCTTCTTGTCGTTCATGGCGAAGGGGACGCAGATGTTCACGCCGCCGACGCTGTTGACGACGGAGGCGAAGCCGGCGAACCCGATCTCGACGTAGCCGTCGACGTGCAGGTCGGTCACCTGCTCGACGGTCTGGACGAGGAGGTTGGGGCCGCCGAAGGCGAACGCGGCGTTGATCTTGTTGCTGCCGTGGCCCGGGATCGGGACGTAGGAGTCGCGCGGCAGCGAGATGAGGGCGGGCTTGCCACCGTTCGCGGGGACGTGGACCAGGATGATCGAGTCGGTGCGCCGACCGGCCGCGTTGCCGGTGGCGTACTCCTTGCGCTGGGCCTTGGTCAGCCCCTCGCGGCTGTCCGACCCGACGAGCAGGTAGTTGTAGCCCTTGGAGTCAGCCGGGCGGGTGCCGCCGGGGGTGGCGTCGACCTTGGTCACGGAGTTCCAGGCGTGCAGCGGCGTGAAGATCATGAACGCCACCCACGCGACGATGAGCAGCAGCACGATGCGACCCGCGGGGAACCGGCGCCGCCGCCGGGGCCCGTCGTCGTACCCGTGGTCATAACCGTCGTCGTAGCCACCGGAGTCGACCGGCGGCGGGGTGGCCCGGCGCGGCCGGTCGGACGCGGCCGGACGGGTGGCGCCGACCGGCATGGCCCGGGTCGACGACTCGTCACCCGAGCGAGGCCGACGGCGGCCTCGGACGTCGACGGTGTAGACACCCTCGGCGCCCTCCCCCGAGCCGTCGCCAGGTCCCGACGCGTCGTCGCCGGACCCCCTCTGCGGGATGGCTCGGGCGTCGTCGGGGCCACTGCGGCGTCCAGTCATGTCGTCCAGTGTCCAGTGCGCTCCTGTGGACTGGCAAAAGGCCGCACGGACTCGGCGGGTGGCCCCTGAGCCGCCCAAAGCCCCGCAGAACGGGACGAACCCGACCGTGGCAGACAGAATGCGGCGACACTCGGGAAATCACACGCGTCACAGGAATCACACTGGTGCTGCCTGATACTGGTCCACCATGAGGGCCTCCCATGCCGCGCACGCGGGCGCTGACACCGGGGTCTACCTGTCCCGCCGGTCGGGCGGTGGGCTCGGTGACGCCGACTCGCTGACCCCGCGGATGCGCCGTCGGCGCGCCTTCACGCTGGTCCTCCTGACGCTCCTGGTCCCGGGCAGCGCCCAGCTCGTGGCCGGTCGCCGCGGTCTCGGCAGGTTCGCCCTGCGGGTCTGGGCCTCGCTGGCGGCACTGGCCGTCGTGCTCGCCGTCGTGTTCATGCTCAGCCAGTCGCTGGCCATCGGCGTGCTCGGGCGGGGGTGGGTGCTCACCGTGCTCCAGTGGCTGCTGGCCGGCTTTGCCCTCCTCTGGGCGGTCCTCTTCGTCGACGCGTGGCGACTGGGTCGCCCGGCGACCCTCCTGCTCACGACCCGGCGCTGGCTCACCGGCGTGACCGCCGCGCTGCTCGTCGTGACCTCCGGTGGCCTCGTGTATGCCGCGAGCTCGGTGGGCGCCGGACGGGACGCCATGAGCGCGCTGTTCCAGGGCCACGAGGCGGTGGGCGCCGTCAACGGCCGCTACAACATCCTGATGCTCGGGGCGGACTCCGGACGGGACCGGGTCGGCACGCGCCCCGACAGCATCCAGCTCGTCAGCATCGACGCCGACACCGGCAGCGCGGTGACCTTCGGCTTCTCGCGCGACACCGAGAACATCAACTTCCGGCCGGGCTCCACGATGGCGCGGCTGATGCCCGAGGGCTGGAACTGCGGCGACGAGTGTCTTCTCAACGGCCTCTACACCTGGGCCCAGAACAACGCCGCCAAGTTCCCGCCCGGCACCGCCAACCCCGGGGTGCTCGCCACCCGCGAGGCGGTCGAGGCGCTCAGCGGCATGGACATCCAGTACTACGTGATGATCGACCTGCGCGGCTTCAAGAAGATGGTGGACGCGGTCGGCGGGCTGGACATCAACGTCAAGTACCGCACCCCGATCGGCGGCGGAACGTCGCCCATCGTCGGGTGGATCGAGCCGGGGGAGCAGCACCTCGACGGCTTCCACGCGCTCTGGTACGCCCGGTCCCGTCAGGGGTCCACCAACTACGAGCGGATGGCCCGGCAGCGCTGTGTCATGACCGCGATGGCCGACCAGCTCGACCCGCAGACCGTGCTGGTCCGGTTCCAGAAGATCGCGGGCGCCAGCTCCGGGCTCATCCAGACCGACCTGCCCCAGTCCGAGCTCGGCCGGTTCGCGGACCTCGCCATGAAGACGCGGCAGCACCCCATCCGTGGCGTCAACTTCGTGCCCCCGCTCATGAAGCCCTGGGACTACGACCCCACCCTGATCACCTCGACGGTCCAGAAGACCATCAAGGCTTCCGAGCGGGCCGCGGCAGCCAAGGGGAAGGGCTCCAGCACCAAGTCCACGACCGGCAGGACCGCGGGCAGCAAGCCCAAGGTCAGCACGAAGAAGCCCGCCGCTCAGCCCGGCACCGCGGTGCAGGACCCGAACAAGGCAGCAGGCAACGCGGCGGAGAACGACCTCTCCTCCGTATGCTCAGCAGCCTCATGACGACCCAGCACCACGACGAAACCCCCCAGCCAGCCGAGACCGCGTCCACCGCCGCGGCCCCCACCACGGCGCCGGCAGTGGGCGTCATCATGCCGATCCTCAACGAGGAGCGGCACCTGCGCGAAGCCGTCGACGCCGTGCTCGGCCAGGACTACGCGGGCGACCTCCACCTCGTGCTCGCGCTCGGGCCCAGCTCCGACGCCACCGACCAGATCGCCGCGCAGCTCTGCGCCGAGCACCCTGCCGTCCGCAGCGTCGCCAACCCGTCGGGGCGGACCCCGGAGGCGCTCAACGCTGCCATCGCCGCACTGGGGGACACCGAGGTGGTCGTCCGCGTCGACGGGCACGGGGTGCTGGACCGCGACTACGTGCGCACGGCGGTCGAGCTGCTCGACGAGACCGGTGCGGCCAACGTCGGCGGCCTGATGGACGCAGAAGGCGTCACCTCCTTCGAGCGCGCGGTCGCAGCCGCCATGACCTCCCGGTTGGGCGTCGGGGCCTCGCGCTTCCACACCGGCGGCGAGGCCGGACCCGCCGACACCGTCTACCTCGGGGTCTTCCGACGGCAGTGGCTCACCCGGCTCGGGGGCTACGACCCGCGGTTCGTCCGGGCGCAGGACTGGGAGCTCAACCACCGGATCCGCGAGGCCGGTGGGCTCGTCTGGTTCTCGCCCCGGCTGCGCGTGGCCTACCGCCCCCGACCGACCCTGGCCGCGCTGGCGCGGCAGTACCGCGACTACGGGCGCTGGCGTCGCGTCGTGGCCCGCACCCACGCCGGCACCATCAACGCGCGCTACCTCGCCCCGCCGGTCGCGCTGGTGGGCGTGGTCGCCGGGCTGGCCGGCGGCTTCCTGTGGTGGCCCCTCTGGCTGCTGCCCGCGGCATACCTCGTGCTCACGACTGCGGGTGGACTCAGCGTCCGCGACCCGCGGCTGGAGCCGCGCGACCGGGTCTGGCTACCCGTGATCTTGCCCACGATGCACCTCGCGTGGGGCTGGGGGTTCCTCACCAGCCGCGTGCGGATCGAGCAGGCCTGACGCGTCCGCCGCGTCGCCTGAGGCCGCCCTGAACGGCCAGCCGCCGATGGGGGCCGGGGGTCCCTCCTGCGTTTAGCATGGCCTGAACCCGACTGACCCCCACCGACTGACCCCCACGGAAAGGGACTCACTCCTCCATGCCTTCGCTGAGCGTCGTCGTGCCCATCTACAACGTGAGCGACTACCTCGTGGCCTGCCTGGACTCCCTCGTGGCCCAGACGCTGGATGACCTCGAGGTCATCCTCGTGGACGACGGCTCGACGGACGGCTCGGGTGAGCTGGCCGACGCCTTCGCCAAGGACCGCGCGCACTGGCAGGTCCTGCACGTCGAGAACGGCGGCCTCGGACGGGCCCGCAACATCGGCATGGACCACTCGAGCTCGGACTTCGTCGCGTTCGTCGACTCCGACGACCTCATCCCGCGCGACGCCTACGAGCTGATGCTCCACGCCGTCTCCGAGAGCGGCTCCGACATCGTCTGCGGTGGCGTGCTGCGCTTCGACGGCGCCAAGACCTTCAACTCCCCGCTGCACCGCAGGGCGATCATGCGCAACCAGATGCGCACCCACATCCGCGAGACGCCCTCGCTCATCTTCGACACCACGGCCTGGAACAAGGTCTACCGACGCGCCTTCCTCACCGAGCACGACCTGCGCTTCCCCGAGGGCGTCTACTACGAGGACATCCCGCTGACCCTCCCGGCGCATTTCCTGGCCCGGTCGGTCGACGTCCTGGTCGACCCGGTCTACCTGTGGCGCGAGCGCCAGACCGCCGTGCAGTCGATCACCCAGCGCCGGGCCGAGACCAAGAACCTCGTCGACCGCCTCGCCGCGGTGGCTGCAGTGGACGACTTCCTCGTCGCGCGAGATGACAAGCAGGGCAAGGCGATCCACGACGCGAAGGTGCTGTCGATCGACATCCCGCTGTTCATCGACGTCCTCCACGAGGGCACTGACGAGTTCCGCGAGCGGGTCGTCGAGCTCGTCGGCAGCTACCTCGAGCGCATCCCGGCCGCTGCGGTCGCGAAGCTCGCGCCGATCCGGCGTCTGCAGTACCACCTGATCTCGAAGGGCATGCTGCCCGAGCTGCTCGAGGTGCAGGACTACTACCGAGTGCCCGCGAACCGCGGCAACTTCGTCCGGTCGGGCGTGCGCCTCTATGCCGACCTCCCCTTCCGGACCGACGCCAGCAAGGGGATCCCGGCGTCGGTCTACGAGACGACCCGGTCCCAGCCGCTGCGGACCGGTGTCCGCGACGTGCAGTGGGACGGCGACTCCCTCGTCGTCGAGGGCCACGCCTTCATCCACCGGGTCCCTGAGGCCACCTCGGTGTCCTCGGTGCGCCGGTTCCAGCTGCGCCGCGTGGGTGCTCCGGCCACCGAGCGCACGTCCGTCCGCGCGCGCCGGGTGCGCCGTCCGGACCTCACCGCCAACACCACGGGCACGGCGGTCTCCTACGACGCGGGCGGCTTCAGCGCCCGCATCCCGAGCAGCCGGCTCCACCTGCCCCCCGGCCAGCAGGAGGCCAGCTACGAGCTGCTGGTGCAGCTCGCCACCCCTTCCGCGCGCCGCGGCTCCAGCGTGGGCAACCCCGAGCTCGGGGCGGGCCGCCACCCCCGACGCCGACTCATCGCCCCGGACCAGCTCGCGGTGCCGGGCTACGACGGGCGCAAGCTCACCGTCACGGTCTACCGGACCGAGGCCCTCCTGGAGTCGGTGAGCGCCGAGGGCGAGAACCTCCGCTTCACGCTGCGCCGGACCGTCGGCGACTGGGACGACACCGCCCTCTACCTGCGCCGCACGGATGCCCTCCGGGGGCTCAGCGTCCCACTCGCGATCGACGGCCACACCGCCACGGCCGTGGTCAGCGCCGACCAGCTCGAGGTGCGGGCGGCGTCCTTCGCCGCGCGTGAGTGGGTCCTCGGCCTCGCCGACCCGGACCAGCCACTGGACGCGCCGCCACGCACCCTGCTGCACCTCGCGCCGGAGATGGAGGACGCCTTCGTCACGGTCCGCAACCGCTCGGTCGTCGTCCGCGAGGGTGCCGACGGCGGTGCCCGCCTGTGGGATGCGCGCCCCGGACCGGTCCTCACGTCGTTCCGCTGGACCGACGAGGGGCTCCACCTCGAGGGCGACGCGAGCGGTTCGCGGGTGGACGCGCTCTCCCTGACCACCGGCAGCGGCGCCAGCCACCAGATCCCGGTGACCGCCGACGGGACGCGCTGGCAGGCCACCATCCCGGCGCGCGGCGAGCCCGGTTCCGCGGTGCTGCGCTGGCTCGAGGACGGCCGCTGGTTCGTCAACCTCCTGACCGACGACGACGGCCAGCGCGAGCGCAGCGTGCGGACGGCCAGCACCGCCGAGGCGCTCCTCGGCAGCGTCGGGGCGGTCGACGGCCTGACCTACCAGCTGCGCTCGGACTCCGCCCACGAGCTGTCGCTGGTGGTCGACGCGTCGGGTGACTACAAGGACCGCGGGGCGTTGCACCGGATGCGCAACCGCAAGTACTACTACCGGCTCCAGCGCCGCCGGCCCCTCGAGGACACCGTCTTCTTCGAGGCCTGGAAGGGCCGGCAGTACTCCGACAACCCGCGGGCCATCTTCGAGGAGCTGCAGCGCCGGGGCGACCCGCGCAGCTGCGTGTGGGCCGTGCAGGACCACGCCGTGGAGGTGCCCGACGGCGTCACGCGCGTCATCACCGGCAGCCGGGAGTACTACCGCCGGCTCGGCACCGCCCGCTGGGTCGTGAGCAACGACTCGATGCCGGTGCACTACGTCAAGCGCGAGGGCAGCACCTATGCCCAGACCTGGCACGGCACGCCGCTCAAGCGGATCGGGTTCGACATCGAGTCGATCCAGATGTCCAACAAGAACTACCTCACCCAGTTCGCGCGCGACGTCGCGAAGTGGGACGCCCTGGTCTCACCCAACGAGTTCTCGACCGCGATCCTCAGCAAGGCCTTCCAGTTCGCGGGCGAGGTCCTCGAGATCGGGTACCCCCGCAACGACATCTTCCACCGGCCCGAGCTCGCCCAGGAGCAGGCCGACGCCACCCGGCGGCGGCTCGACCTCCCCGAGGGCAAGCGCGTGATCCTCTACGCCCCGACCTGGCGCGACAACGACTACGACGCCAGCGGTCGCTACCAGTTCACGATGAAGCTCGACCTCGAGGCGCTCTACCGCGCCTACGGCCACGACAGCGTCCTGCTGATCCGCGGCCACCAGCTCGTGGCATCCGAGATCGACGCCGCCATGTTCGGGGGCTTCGTCCGCAACGTCTCGAGCTACCCCGACATCCGCGACCTCTACCTCGTGTCGGACGTCCTCATCACGGACTACTCCTCGGTGATGTTCGACTTCGTCAACACCGGTCGGCCCATCCTCTTCTTCACCTGGGACCTGGCCGACTACCGCGACAACCTGCGTGGCTTCTACTTCGACTTCGAGCAGGACGCGCCCGGACCGTTGCTCACCGAGTCCGTGGCCGTCATCGACGCCCTCGGGCGCCTCGACGAGGTGACGACCGAGTATGCCGCGCGGTACGAAGCGTTCCGCGAGCGCTTCACCGGGCTCGAGGACGGCGGTGCCTCCGCGAGGTTCATCGACCGGGTGCTCGGCTGAGTGGCGTGACCGGACTGGCACACACAGCCGATACCCTTGGCCCCACCCCGCGCGACCTTCCGGAGGACCCCTTGACCCACATCGAGAACTCCAGGCGCGAGCGCGCCCGGGCGTCCCGAGAGGTGGTCGACGACCCCGAGCGGACCGAGACGGCTGAGCCGGCCGAGACGGCCGAGCCGCGTCGCGACTGGCTCGCAGGCACGGCGTGGTCGCGCGCCGACGTCCTCGTCGCGGTGCTCGTCGGGGTGGCCGTGATGGTCCTGGCCTACGTCTTCCGGTCGATCATCGTGCCCACCGACCCCTGGCACTACGTGCGGGCGGCGATGCACTTCCCGGAGGACACCTGGGTCCCGCTCGGCTACACGCGCTACGGCATCATCCTGGCGTCGATGCCCCCGGCCTTCGTCTTCCGCAACGCCCAGGCCACCTACTACTTCTGGCCGCTGCTGTCGGCAGGGGTGCTCTCGGGTGCGGTCTACCTGCTGGGCCGCCGGTGGTGGGGTCGACTGGCCGGGCTGGTCGCGGTCGTGCTCGTCGTGTCCAACACCGTCGTCTTCTACAACCTGTCGCGTGGCTACCCCGACATCATGTCGATGGCCATCTTCACGCTCGCGATCGTGGTCGCCCTCATGGCTCGGGACCGCGAGTCCTGGGACCGGTGGACCATCGCCCTGGTCGTCGTCGTGGGCTTCCTGCTCGGCTGGGGGTTCGAGACCCGCGAGACCTCGATGCTGGCCTGGCCGCTCATCGCCGTCATCCTCTGGCGTCGTGGCCGGCTCGTCCGCACGGCGGTCTTCCTGCTGCTCCCGCTGGCGTTCTGGGCCGCGCTCGACATCGGCATCAGCGCCATCGCCTACGGCGACCCGCTGCTCAAGCTGCACGTCCTGAGCGGCACGGACATCAGCGCGACCAAGACGGCGGACGGCGAGCTGGCCAACGGCAACCTCGTCAACCAGCCCCGCCTGACCTACTTCACCTTCATCCCCAAGATGGCGTGGGCGATGGCCGGCGGGCACGCCATGGTCGTCATCGGCGTGATCGCGGCGCTCGGCGTCTTCGTGCGCAACGGCGGCATCCGCCTGATGGCCTGGTGGTTCCTGGGCGTCTACACCCTCACCGTCCTGGCCGCCGGAGGACTGGACCCGGCCCACCCTCGAGGCCGGCTCGACATCGCCCGCTACTGGATCCCGTTCGTTCCCGCCGAGTCGCTGGTCGTGGCCGGGATCGCCGCCCTGGCGACGGCCTGGGTGGTCCGACGACTCGCATCGGCCGGCGCGCCGCGGGTGGTCGCGAGCGTCCTTCCCGCGCTCGTGGCAGTGCTCGTCCTCGCCGTCCCCGTCTTCGAGGGTGCCCGTTACGCGACGACCGGGCCCGCCAGCACGGCCTTCGCGGCCAACGGCGGTGACGCCCTCGAGGAGCTGCGTGACCACCTCGACCAGGAGGACTTCAAGACCACCACGGTCTGGACCGACTGGGAGACCGCCCGCATCCTGCCGGCCTACCAGCGCGAGTTCTTCGGTGGCGACAAGGTCTGGGAGGGCAAGGCCGAGTCGATCACCGGCCAGGATGCCAAGCCGGTCAGCGGTGACTACGTCCTGCTGTTCCAGCCCGGCTCGCGCACGTGTGGCTTCTGCCTCACGGCACTGACCCCCTGGACGATCAAGAACCCCTCCGGGCCGCCGTCCACCTGGGAGCCCGTCTTCGAGTCCGATGCGCGCAACCTGACCCTCTACCGGGTGCGGTGACCGCGCCCTCGGGCCGGCCGCCCCTGCTCAGCGTCGTCGTGGCGGTCTACGACGTCGAGCGCTGGGTCCGTGAGTGCCTCGAGTCGGTGGCGCAGGTCGTCCCGCGTGACACCGAGGTCATCGTCATCGACGACGGCTCCACCGACTCCAGCCCCGCCATCTGCGACGCGATCGCCGCCGGCCGTCCGGGCTGGCGGGTCGTGCACCAGTCCAACGCCGGGCTCGGCGCCGCGCGCAACGTCGGCATCGACCTCGCCACGGGGGAGTACGTCGGCTTCGTGGACGGCGACGACGTGCTGCTGCCTGCGTACGCCGAGCTGGTCCGTCGTGCCGTCGCCGACGGGGTCCACGTCGCGACGGGTGCGGTGAACCGCACCGACGGCGAGCGCGACTGGCCGAGCGCCCTGCACGCCCGGGCCCTGCAGGGCGTGGGCGACCACGGCGTGCTGGTCGACGACCCGTCGCTGATCTTCGACACGACGGCCTGGAACAAGGTCTACCGACGATCCTTCCTGCTCGAGCACGGTCTGCGGTTCCCCGAGGGCGTCCTCTACGAGGACCTGCCCGTCACCGTGCGGGCCCTGCACTTCTCGGGCCGGGTGGCCGTCGTGCACGAGCCGGTGTACCGCTGGCGCAGCCGGCTGGGCGAGCGCTCGATCACCCAGCGGCGCAACGAGCTCGGCAACCTCACCGACCGGTTCGCGGCCGTGCGCGACGTCGACCAGTTCCTCGAGGCGCAGCAGCTCCACGGCCTGCGCGAGCACCACGACGTCAAGGTGCTCCAGCTCGACCTCCCGCTCTACACCGCGGCACTGCCGGAGTCGGACGGCGCCTACCGCGCGGCATACCTCACGTTCTTCCGGCACGTCGTGTCGGGGCTGCCGCAGCGCCTCCTGGACGCGCAGCCGCCCACCCTGCGGCTCTATGTCGCGCTGGCCGACGCGGGCCGGATGGACGACCTCGTCAAGGTGGTCCGCGCCCGGCGCGGCCGCAAGGCCTGGGCCGACGACGACCGGGGCCGGCTGGAGCGGGCCCGCGACAACCTCGCCAGCTTCGCCATCGAGCGCGAGGTGGGCCCCGCGACGACGGTGCAGCTCGTCCGCCGGGCCACGACCAGCACGCTCAAGGCACTCCTTCCCGAGCGCGCCAAGCAGCAGGTCGACGCGCTGCTGCGCGTCCGCGGCCAGGGCGGCTGAGCGGTGCGGATCAGTGCAGTGACGGGTATGCCGTGTGGCGTACGCTGCGTCGGCGGGTTCGCCGCGAGAAGATGGCCTCCGATGGAACCGCCGCGCGCGCGGCACACGACAGGCAAGGACGAATGAGACTCATCTCCCGGACGCAGGCCATCGCGGCCAAGCGGAGTGTGCTCTGGACCCTCATCGTGCGCGACCTCCGGGTCCGCTACTCGCGCAGCGTGCTCGGCTACGTCTGGACGGTCCTCGACCCGCTGCTGATGTCGCTCATCTACTTCCTCGTCTTCGTCTACATCTTCAAGCGCGGCGACATCGGCCACAAGCCGTACTTCCTGTTCCTCGTGATCGGGCTGCTGTCCTGGCAGTGGTTCTCCGGCTGCCTCACGGACACCTCGCGGGCCCTGATCCAGGAGGCGAAGCTGGTCCGGTCGACGAACCTCCCGCGCGAGATCTGGGTGCTACGGGTGGTGTTCTCCAAGGGCATCGAGTACCTGCTGTCGCTCCCGGTCCTGCTGGCCTTCACCGCCATCTACTTCGTCAAGCACGACACCCACCTCAACTGGTGGCTGCTGATGTTCCCGTTCGCGATCGTGGTGCAGGCGGTCGCGCTCACCGGACTCGGGCTCCTGCTGGCACCGGTGACGGCGCTGGTCACTGACATGCAGCGGGTGATCCGCATCTTCATGCGGATGCTCTTCTACGCGACCCCCGTCATCTACGCCAGCCACGTCGTCCCCAAGCCCTACGACAAGGTGACCTGGCTCAACCCGATGACCGGCATCCTCGAGATGATGCGAGCCGGGTTCTTCTCCCACGAGGGGAAACAGGCGATCTCGTGGGGTGCCATCAGCACGTCGCTGGTCGTGACGGTCTTGCTGCTGCTCATCGGCAACGTCGTCTTCGGCCGCCTCGAGCGCGCCGTCCTGAAGGAGATCTGATGGCCGATCCCGTCATCTCCGTGCACGACCTCGGGGTGGAGTTCTACCGCTCGCGTCGTCGTCGGATGCAGCTGCGCGAGCTGCTGTTCCACGGCCGCAACAGCGCACCCAAGGAGTCCTTCTGGGCGCTGCGCAACATCAGCTTCGACATCCACGCCGGCGAGGCGGTCGGCCTGGTCGGCGGCAACGGCGGCGGCAAGAGCACGCTGCTCAAGATGATCGCGGGCGTCCTCCTGCCCGACGAGGGCTCGGTCGACGTGACCGGGGGTGTTGCCCCGCTGATCGAGCTGACCGGCGGCTTCGTCGGCGAGCTCTCGGCCCGCGACAACATCTACCTCACGGCCGGTCTGCACGGCCTGAGCAAGGAGAAGATCGAGGCGCGCTTCGACGAGATCGTCGACTTCGCGGGGCCAGAGGTCCGGGCCGGGCTGGACACGCCCTATCGGCACTTCTCCTCGGGCATGAAGGTGCGACTCGGCTTCGCCGTGGTCACCACGCTCGACGAGCCGATCGTGCTGGTCGACGAGGTGCTCGCCGTGGGTGACCGGGCGTTCCGCGAGAAGTGCTACAAGCGGATGGAGGCAATGCTCGCCGACGGCCGCACGCTCTTCCTCGTGTCCCACTCCGAGAGCGACCTCAAGCGCTTCAGCACCCGGGGTCTCTACCTGCGGAAGGGACACCTCGAGATGGACGGCCCGATCACCGACGTGCTGGACCGCTACAACCACGACCTGGATGCCGGGGCGTGAGGCTCGACGAGCAGCCCTTCGTCGGCAGCGAGGCCGCCCGCGCCGTGCACGGACACTCTGCGGGCGGGTCGGTCGCCTTCCTCGGCGCGGACGAGCCGTCTGCCGACCTGCGCGAGTCGCTCGACCCCTTCGGCTTCTCCCTGGCGGGTCCGTGGGGTCCCGACCGCCCCGACTGGCTGGCGTCACTCGCCTCGCTCGCCGAGGGCGACGACGTCGCGCCACTGGTGCTGGTGGCCGCCGACCTGACCATCAGCCCGGTGGCCCTCCTCGACCTGCTCGACCGCCCCGGCGACCCCACCGCCGCCATCACCGTCGAGCTGCCTGCGCTCCGGACCCCCGGCGCCGACCTGACCCTCCTGCGGGTGCACCCCGAGCAGAAGCTCGTGCACTCGGTGGGCACCACCCGGCACACCGTCACGGCTCCCACGCACGTGGGTCTCGGCGTCGTGCGGCTCTCCGGTGCCGTCCGCGCGCAGGCCGCACAGGTGTGGCGGGCGGCCTCCTCGACGCCGGCTGCGGCAGACCCGGCGGTCGACCCGTTCGACCTGGCGCTGCTCGTGCTCGTCCGCGGCGGGGTCGCCGTCGGCTCGTCCCCCCTGGGGCCGTTCGCCTTCCGGCGGGGCAGCGACGAAGCAGTGGGCGCCCCGGGTTCGGCCTGGCAGCAACGACTTCGCGGCGCCTCCCGCGGCGGCGACGGCTACTTCTCGACCCGCGTCATCCGCCCCATGTCCCGCCGCGTCACGGCGGTCGGCCTGCGTCAGAACTGGACCCCCAACGCGGTCACCGTGACCAGCCTCGGGGTCGGGCTCGTGGCGTCGGGCCTCGCCGCGGTCGACAACCGCTGGGCCTGGGTGGCGGCGGCCGTCCTCCTCCAGGTGGCGATCGTCATCGACTGCGTCGACGGCGAGATCGCCCGGTTCACCCGCAGGTTCAGCGCGCTAGGGGCCTGGCTGGACGCGGTCGGCGACCGGATCAAGGAGTACTCGCTCCTCGCCGCCGTGGCCGTCGTGGCAGAGCGGCGGGGGACCGACCTCTGGGTGCTGGCGATCCTTGCGATGGTGCTCATCACGGCCCGTCACCTCGAGGACTACGCCTACGTCCACCGCAGCCGCGTCGCCAAGGCGCACGAGACGCCCGACCTGGTGCCGGTCGACGCACCCCGCGACAGCGGGCCGGAGGGTGCTCGGCTGACGATCCCCCCGGCGCGCCGAGGGCTCGCCGAGGCGGTGTTCTGGACCAAGAAGGTGCTCCACCTGCCGATCGCCGAGCGCTATCTCCTGCTGTCCGTCGGCCTCCTCACCTTCCACCCCCAGTGGCTCCTGTGGGCCATCACCCTCGCCGTCGCCTTCGCGCTCGTCTGGACCCAGGGCGGCCGCACGGTCAAGGCGGTGCTCGGCCTCGACGACCACCGTGCCGACGACGCGCTGTCCGCGGAGCACTGGGGTCACCTCGACCACCAGGCCGACCTCGGGCCGGTGGCTCGACTGGCCGGCCGTGTCCTGCCGGCGCCCCTGGCCGTGGCTCTCCTCGGGGTGCTCGTCCTGCTGGGCGCCGCGCTGGTGGCCTGGCGCACGGACCAGCCCTGGGTGGCGGTGGCGCTGGTCGCGGTCGGCGTGCTCCTCGTCGGCGCGGGCTCACACCCCCCGCTGCAGAGCCGGTTGGCCTGGCAGCTGCCCACCTTCCTCTGGGCCAGCGAGTCGGTCCTGGTCATCGCCCTGCTCGTGGCCGCCCCCGACGTCCACCGCTGGACGGGCTTCGCCTACCTCGCCGCCGTCGCCTGGCACCGGTACGACGTGGTCTACCGGCTGCGCGACACCGGGTCGCCCGCGAGCGCGTGGGTCACCCTGGTGACCCTCGGGGTCGACGGCCGGATGCTGCTCCTCGTCCTCGTGTGGGCCGCGGGCGGACCCGTGCAGGCCGTCCTCGCGTGGGGTGCCCTGGCCCTCATCGCCGTGTATGCCGTGGAGTCCGCCCTCGGCTGGCGGGCCTGGGCGCGCACGGAGGCCGGCCCGGTCACCTCGGGTGAGGAGGTGATGGTGTGAACCACGACCCCTCGGACAACCACCCGTCGCTCGCCGAGCTGCGCGCCGTGGCGCAGCCGCCGGAGCACATCGCGCGCTACAACGCCGAGCACTGGGCCGGCGCCCTCTACATCCGACACCTGTCCGTCTACGCGACGCGTGCCCTGCTCCCGACCCGGATCTCGCCCAACGGCGTCACCTGGCTGATGATCCTCGTCGGCGTGGTCGGGGCGCTGCTGCTCCCGCTCCCCGGCGTCGTCGGCCCACTGCTGTGCGTGCTGGCCATGCAGCTGCAGATCCTGCTCGACTGCAGCGACGGCGAGGTCGCCCGGTGGCGACAGAGGTTCTCACCCGCAGGCATCTACCTCGACCGGATCGGCCACTACGCCACCGAAGCCGCCATCCCGGCCGCGCTGGGGCTGCGGGCCGACGGGTGGTCGCTCTCCGAACCGGGCGACGTCGGCGGCTGGACCGTGCTCGGGCTGCTGGTCGCGCTGGTCGTCCTGCTCAACAAGGCGTTCACCGACCTGGTCCACGTGGCGCGGGCGAAGACCGGGCGTCCGGTCCTCGAGGACGTGGCCGCCACGACCCGCTCCAAGGTGTCCGGCCTCGCCGCGGTCCGTCGCGCGATGGGCTACCTCCCGATCTTCCGCGCCTTCGTCGCCGTCGAGGCGTCCCTGCTCGCACTGGCGGCAGGCATCGTCGACGTGGCGCGGGGTGACCTGCTCGGCACGCAGGTGCTGGTCGCCGTGATGGTCCCGCTGGCCCTCGTCACCGCGGGCGGGCACCTCGTCGGCGTCCTCACCAGCTCGCGGCTGGACTGATGGCCGGCGCCAGCGCACCCCACCGGTCGGCCCGCGTCCTCCAGTGGGCGCAGGAGCACGGCGAGGTGGGGGGCGTGCACGCCAGCCACCGCCAGCTGACGCAGGCGCTGCGCGCCGAGGGGTATGCCGTGGCCTACGTCGACACCGGGTCCGCCGCGCGGGCGGCCCGCTCGGTCCCCGGCTGGTGGGGTCGCCGCACCCTGCACCTGTTCCACATCACGCGGCTCTGGCGCGCGGTGGTGCTGGCACCGCTGTTCGCAGTGCTGCCCGGGCGCACCGTCGTCGTGCTCCACTCGGGCTCGACGCAACAGCAGGTCCGGCGCCTGGGTGGTGCTGGCACGACCGTGCTCCGCCTGGCCCTGCACGCCTACGACGAGATCTGGGCCGTCAACGACGAGATCCGTGGGGTGCTGCCCGACTCGCTCCAGGAGCGGGTGCGGGTCGTCACGCCGTTCGTGCCCACCCCGGCCGACCCGACGGTCGAGGCTCCCCGGCGTGACCCGCACGCCGTCTCCGTGGCGACCAACGCCGGCCTCGCGCACTACCGCGCCGAGCTCGCCGTCGAGGCGGTGCGCATCCTCCGTGCGGCCGACTGGCCCGATGCCACGCTGCGCGTGCTGGCCTACGGCCACGACGGTGAGCACCTGGGACGACTGCGCGCGGCCGTGGCCCCCCTCGACTGGGTGACCCTGACCTTCGACTCGCCCGCCGAGGAGGTCCGTGCGGTCCTGGCATCGTCCGGCGTCTTCCTGCGGCCGACGGACTGGGACGGCGACTCGGTCATCGTGCGCGAGGCGCTCGACGCCGGCGCGCGCGTCATCGCCAGCGACACCGCACCCCGGCCGCTCGGGGTCGAGCTGTCCGCCCTCGACGCCGCCGCCCTCGCCGTGGCCCTCGAGCGCGGTGGCCGCCCGAGCGACGGCACCGGGCTGGCCGTGGACACCCTGCTGGTGGCTGCCGAGGCGGCCCTGGCGACGCTCGAGGCCTGAGCTCAGGCCTGGTCGGTCGCGGGCGGGGAGTCCGCCCCGTCCTCGTCGGCGACGGGCTTGGCTGCCGGCCTCGAGGTCGCGTTGGCGCGAACCTCGTCGAGGGCGAGCCTGCGCGCGAGGCGGGTGTAGCGGGCCTCGAAGTCCCGGAACCGCAGGTAGGTGGTCACCGTGAAGCTGAGGAACGCCACCACGAGGGCGTAGAGGACCAGGTCGGTGCCGCGCCGGACGCCGGCGACGGTGGCCATCCGGTTCCACAGGTTCGGGAAGAGGATCGAGACGACGGCGAAGGCCGCGAACATGAGGAGTCCGAGCCGGCGCACCGCCTGCGAGCGGGCCCCGCGCGACCGGAACAGCCGGGCGGCCACCGCCACCACGACGACGATCAGCAGGACCTGGATCAGCACGATGTTCATCTCAGCGCACTCCTGCGGTCGGCCGGCTCATCGCAGGATCAGCTCGGCCAGGATGTTGACGGCGTTCCAGAGGGACTGGCCCTTGGCCTTGGAGTAGTCGGTGTAGAGGATGTGGACCGGGCTCTCGGCGTAGCGGATGTCGAGCGCGCCGATCTGCTGCACCAGCTCCGATGCGTGGGCCATCCGGTTCTGGGTGATCTCGAGCCGCTCGACGACCTCCCGCGAGATGAGCCGCAACCCGTTGTGGGCGTCGGTCAGCTTGGTGTGCGTGGTCAGGTTGGTGTAGCCGACGGCCATCCGCAGGACGAGCTTCTTGAGCAGGCCGGCATCGGTGCGGTCGTCGAGGAAGCGCGACCCGAACACGACCGCGAGGTCCTCGGCGCGGGCCTTCTCGAGCATCGCCAGGACGTCCGAGGTCTGGTGCTGACCGTCGGCGTCGAAGGTCACGACCCACTTCATGTCGGGCCGGGTGAGTGCGTACTCGAACCCGGTCTGCAGCGCGGCTCCCTGCCCCAGGTTGACGGGGTGCTGGACCACCACCGCACCGGCCGCGGCCGCAGCGGCCGCGCCGCCATCGCTGGAACCGTCGTCGACGCACACCACGTGGGGGAACGTCTCGCGGGCCTGGGCGACCACATCGCCGATCACTGCGGCCTCGTTGTAGAGAGGCACCACGAGCCAGACGTCGTCGTTCATCGCGCCCAGCCTAGTGGTCGCCGCCGGTGGGGAGCCGCAACCACCCCGATAGCCTTCCGGCATGGAGTCGCAGAACCATTTCTACGGGCACAGCGCCGCCTTCGCGGTGTATGCCGGTCGGCCGAGACCTCGTCACATCCACGGCCTGGTGCAACACGGCTGGACCGCCGTCTCCCCGGTGCAGACCCACTTCCGCGACTTCCCCAAGGTCGGGCTCGACGCCAAGAGCCAGCGGCGCCTGCTGGTCTGGTCGCACGAGTCGCGGGCCTGGGACCCGCAGGCGGAGCGGCACACGACGACGCCGGTCGGTGCGCAGTTCGCCTACCTCGCCCGCGCGGCGGGCCCGACGCCGCAGCCGCGGGACGAGCGCGACGAGGTCGTCCTCATGCCGGTGCACGGCATCCAGACCCAGCGGGTGCGCGGCGACCACGCCGGGCTGGCCCAGCTGTGGCGTGAGCAGGAGGGGCCGGCCACCGCCTGCCTGTATGCCGCGGACGCCGCCGACCCGGCGATCCTCGGGGCCTACACCGGGGCCGGTCACCGCGTCGTGGTGCTGGGGGAGCGGATGGACGCGGAGTTCCTCTGGCGGCTGTGGACGATGCTGGGCCGCGCCCGGCGGGTGGTCTCCAACCGGCTCTCGACCCCGGTCCTCTACGGCGGTCACCTCGGCGCCGACCTCGGCGTCTACGGCGACGCCCTGCGCATCGACGGCGAGAGCGACGCGATGAACGAACGTGTCCGCCAGACCTGGCCCGAGCTGCACGGCCAGCACCTCGACCCCGCCACTGCCCGCCCAGTGGTGGACCGCGAGCTGGGCGTGCAGCACCTCCTGGAGCCGGGCGAGCTCGAGCGCCTGCTGGGCTGGCGAGGGCTGGGCCCGGCCATCCCGGCCACCGAGTTCTGGACCACCTCGGTCGTGTCGAGGGCGGTCATCAACCTGCGTCGTCGCGCGGACGCGCCGGCCGCACCCCCTACCGCCACGGAGGGGGAGGCGCCCACCGGCCTCGCCTTCGGGCCGTGGCTGCGGGCGGCGATGTCCTACCTGCCGCGGCCGCTGCCGCGGAGCCTGCCCGCGGCTGGGCAGCTCGTCGAGCCGATCGAGGTGCCCCCCACGGCGTCGGTCGGCTGACCCCCGTCAGCGGGTGAGGACGCGGCGCAGCATGGCGAGGCTGGCCAGGAAGACGACCGCCGCCACGGCGATCCGCACCACGGTCCACGACCCGTCCACCGGCAGGGCGGCACCCAGCGCGCAGAGCACGAACCCCAGCCCGAGGGCCGGGAGGAGAGCACGCTCGTGCCAGCGGGTCGGGCTGACCCTGCGGGCGAGACGCGCGACGCCCAGCGCCATCGCGGCATACGTGATGGTCATGCCGACGCCCACGGCGGCGACGCCGAAGAAGTGGCCCGCCAGCCACGCCCCGGCCGTTCCCAGCACCAGCGACAGCGGCGTGACCAGGGCGAGGCCCTCACTGCGCCCGGAGGCGAAGACGAGGTGGACGTTGCAGAGGTAGAGCACGGACAGCACCGTGCCGGCCGCGACCAGGCCGACCGCCGGGGTCATCTCGCCGGGGCTGTAGGAGGCCGGTGCCACGATCCGCAGCAGCACCGGCGCGGCCGCTGCGACGAAGCCGGCCGCCAGTGCGGTGAGCACGGCGATGTCGCGACCAGTGTGCTCGAGCACCTCGGCGCGGTCGTGCTCGGGGGTGCGGTAGACGATCGGCGCCCAGGCGTTGTTGAGGCTGGAGGTGAGCACCCCCGGGGCCGACCCGATGAGCACCGCGAGCTGCAGGCGACCGGCTTCCGCGGACCCGAACAGCCAGCCGGCGACCAGCACGAGGATGCCACTGGCCAGGAAGATGGCTACCTGGTGGGGCACCGTCGGCACCCCGACGCGCAGGGCCCGACGGGTGTCGCCGCGGTGGTGCTCGACCCCGCGCACGACCATCGCGAGGCCACACAGGGCGGCGGCGAGGTAGCCGATGGCCAGACCGCCGAGGTAGCGGGCGGCGGTCGGCTCACCGGTGACGAGCAGGAGCATGCCGAGCACCGGTCCGCCCAGGGCACTGCCGAGGGACAGCAGGACGAACGGCAGGGGACGGTCGAGCACCCGGAGGTAGGACTGGACGTTGACGACCATCGAGAAGCCGGCTGCCGAGGCGAGGGCGAGGACCAGCGCGAGGGGCTCGCGGATCCCCAGCCAACCGGCGCTCCAGCCCGCGGTCAGCGCGCCGAGGGCGGTGAGGACCACGGCAGCGGCCGCGCCCCTCAGCACCAGGCTCCGGGCGCCCGAGACGCCGGAGCTCTCGAGGATGCCGTGGCGCGTGATGGCGGCGGCCAGGCCGAGACCGGCCACGATCATGCCGACCTGGACGACCACCAGCCCGGTCGCCACGGAGCCGTACTCGGTGCTGCCCAGCTGGCGGGTGACGAACGGGGTGACGACCGCGTTGCTGAGCACCGGGGCGGCCGTGCCCATCGTGTAGAGGAGCCCACGGCCGAGGACGGCCTTGCTCGCGGTGCTGCCGGTGGAGCCGGCCGCGAGCCCGGGGTCGGACGGGAGCGGCTCAGCCACCCAGGACTCGGCCACTCAAGAACCTGCGGACCAGCTCGATGACCCGGTCGACGTCGGAGTCCAGCAGGTCGGGGAACAGCGGCAGGGAGATCTCCTGCTCGTAGTACTCCTCGGCCGCGGGGCACATGCCGCGCTGGTAGCCCTGCGCGGCATACAGGGGGTGCCAGTAGACCGGGATGTAGTTGACCTGCACCCCGATCCCGTTGTCGCGCAGGTGGTCGAACAGCGCGCGGCGACGTCCGTCCCGGATCCGCAGCGAGTAGAGGTGCCACGTGGGGTCGGCGCCGGCGCGGGTCGGGGGCAGCACCAGCTCCTCGAGCCCGGCCAGGCCCTCGGTGTAGCGCGCGTGCAGCTCGGTGCGACGGTCCTTGAAGTGGCCCAGCCGGGTGAGCTGGTTGGACCCGAGGGCGGCCAGGACGTCGGGGAGGCGGTAGTTGACCCCGACGTCGTGGACCTCGTACCACCAGGCGCCCTCGTCGGTGCGCTGCAGGCGCTCGGGGTCCTTGACCATGCCGATGTTGCGGAATGTCGCGGCGCGGAGCAGCACCTCGGCGTCGGTGGCGACGACCGCACCGCCCTCAGCAGTCGTGAGGTTCTTGGTGGGGAAGAACGAGAAGGTCGTGACGTCGGCCAGCGACCCGACCGGGGTGCCGTCGAGGCTGCCGCCGATCGAGTGGGCGGCATCCTCGAGGAGGAGCACGTCGCGCCCGTCGATCGCCGCGCGCAGGCCGGGCGCGTCGATCGGGTGGCCGCCGTAGTCGACCCCCGCCACGACGCGGGTGCGGTCGGTGAGCGCGGCCGAGACCGACGCGGCGTCGAGGTTGCCGGTGTCGGGCGTGACGTCGGCGAAGACGACCGTGGCGCCGAGCATGGTGGCGGTGCTCGCCGTGGCCACGAAGGTCAGTGGGGTGGTGACCACCTCGTCGCCGGGGCCCACCCCGATGGCCGCGTATGCCGTGTGCAGGGCTGCCGTGCCCGAGGTCACCGTGACCGCGCCCTGGGTGCCGGCGAGGGCAGCGAGCTCGGACTCGAAGGAACGCACCCACGGCCCGGTGGTCAGCCAGTCACTGGTGAGGACCTTCGAGACCGCGGCGACGTCGCTGTCGTCGACCGACTGGCGACCGTAGGGGAGCACGCTCAGACGTCCGTCTCGAGCAGTGCGGTGAAGTCCTCCCTGGTGAACCACTCGGTGTTGTTGTCCGAGGTGTAGTGGAAGCCGTCCGGGACGGACTCGCCGTGCTCCGGAGCGGTGTAGCCCCAGGACGCGAGGTCGGGCTGGAGGACGAAGCGGTCACCGAGGCGCAGCGCCCGGCGGCCTTCCTCGGGGCTGATCATCTCCTCGTGGAGCTTCTCACCGGGGCGCAGGCCGATCTCGTGCATCTCCGCACCGGGGGCGACCGCCTGGGCGAGGTCGGTGATCTTCATCGACGGGATCTTGGGCACGTAGAGCTCGCCGCCCTGCATGATCTCGAACGAGTCGGTCACGAACTTGACCGCCTGGGGCAGGGTGATGAAGAAGCGGGTCATCCGCAGGTCCGTGATGGGCAGCGACTTCCCGTCGGCCGCGAGCTTGCGGAAGAACGGGATCACCGAGCCGCGGCTGCCCATGACGTTGCCGTAGCGGACCACGGAGAAGCGGGTGGGGTAGGCGGCGGCGTAGTGGTTGCCGGTGATGAAGAGCTTGTCGGCGGTGAGCTTGGTCGCGCCGTAGAGGTTGATCGGGGAGGAGGCCTTGTCGGTGGACAGGGCCACGACACGCTTGACGCCCGCGTCGATGCAGGCCTCGATGACGTTCTGCGAGCCGACGATGTTCGTCTGCACGAACTCCCACGGGTTGTACTCCGCGGTGTCGACCTGCTTGAGCGCGGCAGCGTGGACGACGTAGTCGACTCCGTGCATGGCGCGGTTGAGGCGGTGGCGGTCGCGGATGTCGCCGATGAACCAGCGCAGTCGCGGGTCGTCGCCGAACAGCTGGCGGCACTCGTACTGCTTCAGCTCGTCGCGGCTGAAGATCACGATCCGCTTGGGGTCGTGGTTCTTCAGGGCCTCGGTGATGAACGCCTTGCCGAACGAGCCGGTGCCTCCGGTGACGAGGATCGAGGAGCCGGAGAGAACGGACGAGGGTGCAGGGGTGTCGTCAGGCATGGGCGCAATAATGGCACGTCACCCCACCCCCCGTAGGAGCCGCATGCGCGTCATCGTCGTCGTCCAGGCCCGGATGGGATCCACCCGGCTGCCGGGCAAGGTCCTCGAGGACCTCGGGGGCCTTCCCGTGCTCACGTGGGTGGTCCGCGCCTGTCGGGCCGCGCGGCTCGTCGATGACGTCGTCGTGGCCACCAGCGCCCTTCCCGGCGACGACCCCGTGGCCGACCTCGCGCGCGAGCTCGGCGCACCCGTGGTGCGGGGGAGCGAGGACGACGTGCTGTCCCGCTACCTGCAGGCGCTCGACGAGCAGCCGGCCGACGCCTTGGTGCGGATCACGGCCGACTGCCCGTTCACCGACCCTGCGATCATCGACACGGTGGTCGGCGCCTGGCTGGCAGACACCACCCTCGACTACGTCTCGACGGTGGTGGTGCGCACGCTGCCGCACGGTCTCGACGTCGAGCTGGTGACGGCCGAGGCGCTGCGACGGGTCGACGCGACGGCCACCGACCACCACCGCATCCACGTGACGTCGGGGATCTACACCGCGCCAGACGACTTCGCGGTGATGGGCCTGTGCTTCGCCCCTGACACCACCGACCTGCGGATCACCCTCGACACGCCACAGGACCTCGAGGCCCTGCGGGCGATCGTGGCCGAGCGGGGCACCGACATCGCCGAGCGGCGCGAGATCGTCGCGCTGCTGAGGGCCCGGCCCGACCTGGCCGCGATCAACGCCGACATCGCCCAGAAGTCGCTGGAAGCCGGCTGATGCGGCTGCTCCTGCGGTGCGACGGAGGGCCGGACATCGGGGTGGGCCACGTCGTGCGCAGCCTCGCGCTGGCCGAGGAGGCCACGGCGCGCGGCCACGAGGTGGCGCTGCTGGGCCGGGTCGAGGGACCGTTCCTGACCGCGCTGGCCGCCGCGGTCGGTCCCGGCCTGACCCTGCTCGGACCGTCGCCCTCTGACCTGCCGGAGGACCTGGCGCGGGCGGCGGCCGGGTTCGACGTCCTCCACGTGGACCACTACGAGCTCCCCGAGGGTCTGCTCGAAGCGCTTCGATCCGACGGTGCCGGGTCGCCCACCCCGGTGCTGTCGACGACGGCCGACGGCCCCTTCGGGGCCCGCGCGGCCGACCTCGTCATCGACCCCACCGTCGACGCGCAGTGGTCCGACCCGCCGGCGCCGGCCCGGTGGTACCTGGGCGGTGCACGGTTCGTGGCGCTGCGGCGGTCGGTCACCTCCCTGCGCGCCGGGGACGATGACTCGCTGGGCCCTGACGGTCCTGACGGTCCTGGCGGTCTTGGCGGTCCTGGCGCCGCGCACGCGCCCGGCCCGCAGGCCTCGCGGGCGGCCGCCCCTGCCCTGCGGGTCCTCGTGGTGATGGGAGGAGTCGACCCCACCGGCGCTGCGCCGCGGGTGGTCGATGCCCTCGCGGCCACGGGCCTCGAGCTCGACGTCGTCGTGGTGGCCAATGCGCAGACCGGGCCGCAGCTGTCCGCCCGCGCCGACGACTGGCGGCACGGCACCCTCACGGTCACCGACCCGGTCCCTGACCTGCCGACCGAGATGGCGTCCGCCGACCTGGTCGTCACCGCGGCCGGCACCTCGGTGTGGGAGCTCTGTGCGATGGCCCGCCCGATGGCCGTCCTGGCCGTGGTCGACAACCAGGTCCCCGGCTACCTCGCGCTGCTGCGGGCCGGGGCGGCAGTCGGCCTGGGCACCCCGTCCGCGGTCGCGGACGTCCCGTCGATGGCCGCGGCGCTGACAGCGGTGCTCGCCGACGACACCGCACGGCACGACCTCGCGTCGGCGGCCGGCCGCATGGTCGACGGGCTCGGCGCCTGGCGCCTGGTCTCGTCGCTCGAGGACGTGGTCGGTGGTGCCAGGTCGTCACGCGGACCCGGCGAGGTCGAGGTGCGCGCGGCCACCCTGGCCGACGCCGAGCTGCTCTGGCACTGGCGCAACGACCCCGCCACCCGCGAGAACTCGCGCTCGCACGAGCCGGTCCCGCTCGAGTCCCACCTCGCCTGGCTGGAAACCAGCCTGGCCCGCGCCGACCGGCGCCTGCTCGTGGGCGAGGTCGCCGGTCGTCCGGTCGGCACCGTCCGCTGGGACCACGAGGCCGCGGGGGAGTGGGAGGTGTCGATCACGGTCGCGCCCGACAGCCGTGGTCGCGGCGTCGCGGCAGGCCTGCTCGCCGCCGGCGAGGCCTGGCTGGCCCGCGAAGCCACGCCGATGGACCCGCCAGCCAGCCCAGGTGGGCCGGGCGACCGAGCCGGCGTCGCGGCATACCTCGCGGCGGTGCACACCGCGAACGCCGCGTCGAGGCGGCTGTTCCTCGGGAGCGGCTACCTGCCCGACCTGCCGGCCGACGCCGACGGCTTCGAGCGGTTCGTGAAGACGGCCTAGATCAGGTCCCAGGTGAGGGGCGTGCCGCGCTCCACGCCGGTGGTGAAGGTGCGACCGAGCACCTTCTCGATCTCGTCGGTCGCGAGGCCACCCGCGGGACGGATCGACCGGATGTTGTCGCGGGTGACGGGGTCGCCGGCGGCCACGTCGGTCACGACGTAGAGGGAGCGACGCAGCGCCAGGGTGTCCATCTCCGACTCGGTCGGCCCGAACCGCGGGGGCTGCACGGCCTTGCGTGCCGCGGCGGACTCGCGGACCAGCGCGGTCAGCTCGTGCGGCTCGAGGGAGAAGTCGGAGTCGACACCGCCGTCGGCCCGCGCGAGGGTGACGTGCTTCTCGAGGGCGACGGCGCCGAGCGCCACGGCTGCCACCGAGACACCGATGCCCTCGGTGTGGTCGGACAGCCCGATCGGGATGCCGAAGGCCTCCTGGAGCGTCGGGATCGACAGGAGTCGGGCGTCCTCGGGTGCAGCGGGGTAGGACGCCGTGCAGGCGAGCAGGACCATCTGGGTGCAGCCGCCGTCGCGCGCTGCAGAGAGGGCACGGTCGATCTCGCCGAGCGTGGCCATGCCGCTCGAGATGATCATCGGCTTGCCGGTGGAGGCGACCTCGCGGATGAGCGGCAGGTCGACCACCTCGGCGGAGGCGATCTTGTACGCCGGGGCGTCGAGCGACTCCAACAGCTCGATCGCCGTGGGGTCGAACGGGCTGGAGAACGGCGTCAGGCCGCGCTCACGGGCGCGCTCGAACATCGGGGCGTGCCACTCCCAGGGGGTGTGCGCCTCCTGGTAGAGGTCGTGGAGGGTGCGGCCACCCCACAGGCCGTGGTCGGCCCGGATCTGGAACTGCGGGCCCTTGGCGTCGATCGTGATCGTGTCGGCCGTGTAGGTCTGGAACTTGACCGCCTGCGCGCCCGACTCGGCGATCGCCTCGATGATCTCCAGGGCCCGCTCGAGCGAGCCGTTGTGGTTGCCGGAGACCTCCGCGATGACGAACGGGGTCTGTCCCGGCCCCACCTGGTGGCCGTCGATCTCAATGGGTGCAGGGCTGGTCATGGGACCAGCCTAGGCGACGGTCCCGCGAAGCCCCGACTCGTGGTCCGGGCGGCCGGTCCGGTCGCGGATCGGTAACAAATCCCTGTGTCTGCTGTGAAAATTGGGAACTTGTGCTGCTTATGCACCGGTTGTGGGGCATCGTGTCGGGTAACTCGCGCTTGCTGCTCCATGCCCACCGCACCCGACTCCTGCGAGATCTCTCATGTCTGCGTCCCCACTGATCTGGTCCGCCCTGCTGCACCGGACCGCTGCCCCCTCGCTCGGTCTGAGCCTGGCCCTGGTCGCCGCCTCGGTCGTCACCGTCGGGCCGCTCCCCGGCAGCGCCGCCGCGGCGCAGACCCACCCGGTGCGGTCGAGCCGGGTGCAGGTGACCGCCACTGCGAAGGCCGTCGACCAGCTCGGCGGGGCCCGGCCGTCGTCGACCCGGTCGGGGGCGGTCACCGCGGCCCAGGCGGTGCACCGCGACCTCGCGGTCGTCGGCGCGACCTGGGTCAAGGGACAGCTCGGGGCCGGCGACGTCATCCAGGTGCGCATCCACAAGGACGGCGTCTGGGACGCGTGGCAGACCATGGACCGCGACGACGACCACGCCCCGGACGTCGACGGGCCGGGGGGCGCCGAGGGACGCCGCGTCACGCGCGAGGGCACCAGCCCCTACGTCGTGGACGGCGACCAGACCCAGGTGCGGGTGCTCAGCCCCAAGGCTGTGGCGCCGACCGTGCAGGTGTCGGTCGTCGACCCCGGCAGCTCGGACGCGGACGGCGCCGCGGGCGCCGCCACCCCGGGGGCAGCCACGGCTGCTGCGGCGCGGCCGACCATCCACACGCGCAAGGAATGGGGTGCCGACGAGTCGATGCGGAAGGGGAGCGTCGGCTACGGGCAGGCGCACATCGCCTTCGTCCACCACACCGCCGGCACCAACACCTACTCGAGCGCCCAGGTGCCGGCGATCATCCGCGGCATCTACGACTACCACGTGAACGGCCAGGGCTGGAACGACATCGGCTACAACTTCCTCGTCGACCGGTTCGGCCGGACCTGGGAAGGGCGCTACGGCGGAGTCGACAAGGCCGTCATCGGCGCGCACACGGCCAATTACAACTCGTGGTCCTTCGGCGTCGCCGCGATGGGGGACTTCACCTCGGCCACCCCGCCAGCCGCGATGCTGACGGCGATCGAGCGCACCATCGCCTGGAAGTTCACCCTGCACGGCAACCCCGCCACGGGCACCGTGTTCGCCCGCGACAAGACCTTCAACCGCATCTCGGGGCACCGCGACGGCGTCTCGACCAGCTGTCCCGGGCAGGCGATGTACAACCGCCTGCCCACGATCCGCAGTGCCGTGGCGTCGATGATCGGCTCGCTGCAGCGGTCGGGCATCTCGCGGTCGCTCGACAGTGGCCCGACCCCCGACCTGCTCACCTACCCGGGCACGCTCAACCCGCCGGCGATGAGTGGGACCGTCCAGCGGCTCACCAGCGCCTCCCCGCAGCCGGTGACCTCGTCGCGGATCATCGGCAGGGGGTGGAACGCCCTCGACGACATCATCCTCACCCCGGACTTCACTGGTGACGGTCGGGCCGACATCATCGCCCGCGACCCCGGTCGCAACGCCGTGCTCGTCTACCCGGGGAACGGCCGCGGCGGCTTCGGCACGATGGCCGTGAAGGGTGGTGGCTGGAACGTCATGAGTCGACTGGTCGCCGCAGGCGACCGCACCGGCGACGGTCGCGCCGACCTCCTGGCCGTGCGCAACGACGGTGCCCTGCTCCTGTATGCCGGTGACGGCCGCGGGTGGGTGACCTCCGGTGTGGTCATCGGGTCCGGGTTCGGCGGCGTCCGGACGCTCACGAGTGCCGGTGACCTGACCGGCGACGGTCACCCCGACCTGCTGGGCATCCGCACCTCCGACAACCAGCTCGTGCTCTATCCCGGCACGGCGTCGGGAGGCCTCGGTGCGGCCCGCACCTGGGGGAGCGGCTGGAGCTCGCTCGACAGCATCACGGCGGGCCCGGACCTCGACGGTGACGGCCACGCCGGTGACCTCGTCGTCCGCCAGCGCGACGGCGTGATGCGCACCTACTACGCGGATGCCGCGGGCAGGCTGGCCCGCTACAACTTCTGGGGCGGGGGCTGGTCCTCGCTCGACCACGTCACGAGTGGGGCCGACTGGGACGGTGACGGCCACGCCGACGTGATCGCTCGCGTGCCGGGTGACTCGACCCTTCGCCTCTACAGCGGCACGGGTCAACGGGACTTCGGCTCCGCGCCCGCGTCGGCCGGTGTGCAGGTGGCCGGGATGGACCTCGTGCGCGTCGTCGGGGACCTCGACGGCGACGGTCGCACGGACGCCGTCGCGAGGGACGCCGCCAACGGCGACCTCTTCCTCCTGCGCGGCCAGAGTGGCGGAGGCTTCGCGACCTCCAGCACCCCGATCGGCAAGGGCTGGCAGGTCTTCGACCTCGTGGAGGCCGCCGGTGACCTGAGCAACGACGGGGTGCCCGACCTCCTCGCCCGGACCGCGGGAGGCGAGCTGCGGATGTACACGATGACCCGCAGCGGGACCTTCGCGTGGTCGATGCAGCTGGGGCTCGGGTGGCAGGTGATGAGCAGCGTCACCGCTGCCGGAGCCGTCAACGGCGACTTCAACGGTGACGTCGTGGCCCTGCGCAAGAGCGACGGGGCAGTCCTGCTCTACCGCGGTAGTGGTCCCGGCACGCTGAACGACTACGTGGTGGCCATTTCCGGGCAAACCGACCTACGTCGCGTGATGGGGGTGGGAGACTTGAACGGAGACCGCAAGAACGACCTACTGGCAGAGGACAACGGTGGAAAGCTCTGGCTCTACGCTGGCGACGGCACGAAGGGGTTCAGCTCCATTCGCCAGCCCGTCACCGCTCCTGCAGGTGCTGCGAATGTCCTGGGCTAGGTCGGGCCCGCTGCGGTCGCTGACCGCCGCCGGGGTGGCCGTGGCCGTCGGCCTCGTCGTGTCCGCGGGCCCGGCGGGTGCCGCCGAGGTGTACCCCCGACCCGCCGACGGCACCCTGACCATCACGGGTCACGGCAACGGCCACGGGCACGGCATGTCCCAGTACGGCGCCCTCGGGGCGGCGGAAGCGGGCCTCACCTGGCAGCAGATCGTGGGCTTCTACTACCCCGGCACCACCGTCGGCTCGATGGGCAACCCCACGATCCGGGTGCGGGTGGCCTCCCTCGGCACGACCGTGCAGGCCGTGCCGGCCACCGGGCTGCGCGTGACCTGGAACCTCACCGACTCCTCGCCCCTGCCGACCGAGCGGGGCGGCCAGACCATCACCCGGTGGCGGCTCATCCCCGCGCCCAAGGTCTCGGGCACCCCGACGAAGTTCCGGCTCGAGTACCTCCCCACCGGCTCGGCGACCTGGCTGCTGTACGCCAACGCCAGCGTGCCGTCGACCGGCGCCTTCCTCAACAGCACGTCCGGGATCGTCACGACCTACCGCGGGACCACCCAGGTGCAGTACCGCGGGCAGGTCAGGGGGATCCTCAGCGGCAGCCCCGGCGCCGAGTCCCTCGTGCCGGTCGTGGCGCTCCCGATGGAGAGCTACCTGCGGACCGTGGTGCCGAGCGAGGTCTTCGCCTCCTGGCCGGCCGCCACCCTGCGGGCCCAGACCGCGGCGGCCCGGTCGTTCGCCGAGTGGCACCGCACCAATGCGCCGGTCTCGCCCCCCTGGTACGACGTCTACGACGACACCCGCAGCCAGGTCTTCAAGCCGACCAAGACCGGCAGCACCTCGAACGAGTTCACGTCGACCAACGACGCCATCACCGCCACGGCCCAGATGGCGGTGCTCTACACCGGCAAGGCCGCCTTCACCCAGTTCAGCGCGTCGGACGGGGGCTGGTCCTCCGACGGTGGCAAGCCCTACCTCGTGGCCAAGCGCGACGACTACGACGCGACGCCCTCGAACCCGTACCACACGTGGACGCACACGATGTCGACCTCGACGATCGAGGGCAGCTACCCCACCATCGGGTCGTTCAAGTCGATGACGATCACCCAGCGCAACGGGCTCGGCGACCAGGGTGGCCGGGTCCTCGCCGCCACGATCGCCGGATCCAAGGGGTCGGTCAGCCCGAGCGTCTCGTCCCTGCGCAGCGTCTTCGGCAACACCTGGAGCGACTGGTTCGCGCCTCGGCTCGAGTCCGCCTCGTCGTTCCCGCGCGACGTCACCGGCGACGCGAAGATGGACGTCCTCGCGGTCCATGCCAGCAGTGGCGCGTTGCGGGTCTACTCCGGCAACGGCACGGGTGGGTGGAGCTCCAGCACGGTGGCCGAGCCCAGCGGCTGGAACGCCTACGCCAAGGCCCTGACGGCCGGCACGTGGGACGCCGACACCACCAGCGACGTCATCGTGCAGGACACCGCCGGCAACCTGTTCCTGCGCAGCGGCACCGGCAGCGGCACCTTCGCGGCCCCCAAGAAGATCGGCGCCGGCTGGACCATCCACAACCTGGTCCTGCCCGTCGGTGACTTCGACGGCGACGGCCTGACCGACCTGATCGCGCGCCGGGCGAGCGACGGCGCGCTCTGGCTCTACTCCGGCAACGGAACCGGCGGCTTCAAGAGCCACACCACGATCGGTGGTGGCTGGAACATCTTCACCTCGATCCTCAGCCCCGGGGACTTCACCGGTGACGGCCACCCCGACGTGCTGGCGCGGACGGCCGACGGCACCTTGTACCTCTACGCCGGCGACGGCTCGGGTGGGTGGCAGCCGACGGTCAAGGTCGGCAGCGGCTGGAACACCTTCACCGCCCTCACGAGTGGTGGGGACTTCAACGGCGACGGCAAGGCCGACGTCCTCGCCCGCACCTCGTCAGGTCTGCTCTACCTCTACCCGGGCAACGGCACCGGTGGGTGGAAGCCCCGCGTGGTCGTGGGCAACGGCTGGCAGATCTTCTCGAACATCCTGCGCTGAACCGACGACAGAGCCGGCCTGACCCGTGGGTCCGGCCGGCTCTGTCGTGGCTGCTGCCTGACGCGGTCGCCCTACGCGGTGAGGTCGACGGTGAAGTCGGGCTCGGTCTTGTCCCGGACCTCGTCCTCGGTGACGCCCTCGGCGAGCTCGCGCAGCACCAGGCCCGAGTCGGTGACGTCGAAGACGCACAGGTCGGTGATGATCCGCTGCACCACACCGCGTCCGGTGTAGGGCAGGGAGCACTCGTCGACGATCTTGTAGGAGCCGTCCTTGGCGTTGTGCTCCATGAGGACGATGACCTTCTTGGCGCCGTGGACCAGGTCCATCGCACCGCCCATGCCCTTGACCATCTTGCCGGGGATCATCCAGTTGGCGATGTCGCCCTTGGCCGAGACCTGCATGGCGCCGAGGATCGCGGCGTCGACCTTGCCGCCGCGGATCATCCCGAACGACGTGGCCGAGTCGAAGAACGACGAGCCACGACGCAGCGTGACCGTCTCCTTGCCGGCGTTGATGAGGTCCGGGTCCTCTTCACCGTCAACGGGATACGCACCGACGCCGAGGATGCCGTTCTCGGACTGCAGGACGATCTCGACGTCGTCGGGGACATAGTTGGGGACCAGCGTCGGCAGGCCGATGCCGAGGTTGACGTAGGAGCCGTCGGACAGCTCCGAGGCCGCGCGGGCGGCCATCTGCTCACGGGTCAGTGCCATCTCAGGCCTCCTGCGCGGTCGTCTGGTTGGTCTCGTCCGTGGTGGTGACAGGGGGGCGGGGGCGCACGGTGCGGCGCTCGATCCGCTTCTCCCTGGCCTGGTCGGCGGTCAGCGGCAGCACCCGGTGCACGTAGATGCCGGGCAGGTGCACCTGGTCGGGGTCGAGCTCGCCGGGCTCGACCAGCTCCTCGACCTCCGCGACCGTGACCCGGCCGGCCATCGCGGCCAGCGGGTTGAAGTTGCGGGCGCTCTGGTTGAAGACGAGGTTGCCGTGCCGGTCGCCCTTCCAGGCCCGGACCAGCCCGAAGTCGGCGACGATCGCGCGCTCGAGGACGAACTCCTTGTCCTGCCCGTCCACCTCGAAGACCTTGGTCTCCTTGGCCGGTGACGCCTTCGCGACGGTGCCGTCCGCGGCATACAGCCAGGGCAACCCGCCCTCGGCCACCTGGGTGCCGGCGCCCGTCACGGTGTAGAACGCGGGGATGCCGCTGCCGCCGGCGCGCAGCCGCTCGGCCAGCGTGCCCTGCGGCGTCAGCTCCACCTCGAGCTCGCCCGAGAGGTACTGGCGCTCGAACTCCTTGTTCTCCCCGACGTACGACGAGACCATCCGGCGGATCCGCTTGTCCTTGAGCAGGATGCCCAGGCCCCAGTCGTCGACGCCACAGTTGTTGCTGATCGCCTCGAGGTCCTTCACCCCCGCATCGTGGATCGCCGCGATGAGCACGCTCGGGATGCCACAGAGCCCGAACCCGCCCACCGAGAGGGAGGAGCCGTCGACGATCCCGTCGATGGCTTCGGCCGCGGTGGAGACGACTTTGTCCATGGCGTGGACTCTAGCCGGACCCCTCCGGCCTCTTTGCGTGGTCCCTCCCCACAGTCCGCGGTATGCCGCGTGCGCGCCGCACATGGCGGCCGTCGGGTGGGTGGCTGGGCCGTTCGGGGGAGGCGGGAGCGAATTCCGTGGTTGTAGTTCGCTCGAACCTCTTGTGACGGGTGAGTACTGGTGGGACAAATGTCCTGCCTGCTCCGCACGTGACGCGTGGGGCGGGTGTTTCATTCGTCCGTGCGGCTCGGGATCCGGGTCGCCCTTCCCCGTGGAGTTCTCGTGTCGCGTGTCGTGCGTGCCTTCGGCGTCCTGGCCATCCCTGTGCTCACCGTCCCCGTCGGGATGGCGACCGCGGATGCGGCCACCCTGCCCAAGCCCCCGACCAAGAGCCTGCCGTCCGCCCTCGACGTGGCCCCGCCCTACCAGGCGCAGCGGCTCTGCGACCCGCAGGCCAAGCCGGGCGTCGTGGCCTTCGCCAAGCTGATGTCGAGCCACTACAAGGTCGGCACCTCGGAGTGGGGCATCACGCGGAACTGCAACAGCGGCCTCACCGAGCACTCCGAAGGTCGTGCCTGGGACTGGATGCTGAGCGTCAACAAGCCCGACGAGAAGGCCATCGCCGACTCGGTGACCCAGTGGCTGTCGGCGCCTGACGCGCAGGGTCGTCCCGGTGCCATGGCCCGCCGGTTCGGGATCATGTACATCATCTGGAACCACAAGATGTGGCGCGCCTACGACCCGGCGCGCGGCTGGGCTCCCTACACCGGCCCGGTGCCGCACACGGACCACATCCACTTCTCCTTCTCGTGGGACGGGGCCTACGCCCGCACCTCCTGGTGGACCGGCAAGGCCCTCACGACGGTCAGCCCCGGGCCCGCCTCGGCACCCAAGCCGACGACGCCACCGCAGACTCCCTCGGCCGTCTACTCCTTGCTCATCCAGGGCGCGACCGGTCCAGACGTGGTGCTGGCGCAGAAGGTCATCGGCGTCACGGCCGACGGCGTCTTCGGTCCGAAGACCGCCGCCGCCCTCAAGACCTGGCAGGCCGCCCACGGCGTCAAGGTGACCGGCCAGCTCGACCCCGCGACCTGGGCGAAGATGGTGGCGCTCAAGCTGATCCCGCCCCGCGGCACGGCGACGACGCCCCCCACCCCGGCCAAGCCCCCGGTCACCCCGGCCAAGCCCCCCGTCACCCCGGCCAAGCCGCCGGTCACGACCCCCGCGAAGCCGCCGGTGACGACTCCCGCCAGCCCGCTCGCGGCCTACGCCAAGCTGACCTTGACGAAGGGCTCCTCGGGGGCCGCGGTCGTCGCCCTCCAGAAGGCCCTCGGGATCACGGCCGACGGTGCCTTCGGTCCCCAGACCGAGGCTGCCGTGAAGGCGTTCCAGGCCCGCCGCAACCTCCCTGCCACCGGCATCGTCGGCCCGAGCACGTGGGCCGCGCTGATGGGCGGCACCGGCAGCACCGACTCGGCCTCCCGGAGCACCACGCGCGTCGCCACGCCGTACACCGCGCTGAAGTCCACCGTCCTCAAGGCCGGCTCGCGCGGCACCGCCGTCAAGACCCTCCAGCGGGCCCTCGGCGGCCTGGCCGTCGACGGTGCCTTCGGTGCGCGCACGACCGCCGCGGTCAAGGCCTTCCAGAAGTCCCACCAGCTGGCCCAGACCGGTGTGGTCGACAGCCGGGTCTGGCAGGCCCTCGAGAACCGCGACTACCCGCTGCGCGCCTACTACGGCACCGTCCTCAAGCCGGGCTCGCACGGGACGGCCGTCACGGCGCTGCAGAAGGCTTTGGGCACCAAGGCCGATGGCACCTTCGGGCCGGCCACCACCACCGCGGTCAAGGCGCTCCAGGGCCGCGCCAAGCTCGCCCGGACCGGGGTGGTCGCCACCCTCACCTGGCAGGCCCTCGAGGCGGAGCTGCGCCGCCGCTAGGTGCGGTGGCTCCAGGTGCGGTGGCGCTGGGTGTTGCGGCGCTAGGCCTCGACGGTCACGCCTTCGGAGGACAGCCGAGCGGAACGGCCACCGTCGGGCTCCGGACCGCGGGACAGCACGAGCGAGCCGTCCACCGACCACGCGCCGAGGGCCGTCGACAGCACGCTCGCGAGTGAGTCGTCCGCGGTGTGCACGCGGCTGCCCTCGGCCCAATTCGCTGGTGGGACAACGGATTCGTATGCCGCGTCGGCGCCGGCGCCGGTCACGGCAAGGTCGCTGGGAGCCGGCTCCTCCCACGGGCTGAACTGGTCGGCATACGTCGCCAGCTCCTTGGCCTCGTCCATCACCCCCGCGGGGACGGGCGCCGCCGCGCCGCGGGTCAGGGCGGCGAGCGTCACGAGCACGGACGGCGTCGGGGCCGGGGTGGCCCTCGCAGGGTCATCGGTGACGACGAGGTCGGCGTCACCGTCGTCGAGGACGACCGTCGCGCCGACCGACCAGACGGCCAGCGCCCAGTAGAGCGAACGCCAGTGCGGGGGCAGCGCGAGCCGCACCCGCGACCCGGGGGCGAGGTCCCACTCCTCCTGGAGGGCGTTGGCGGCCTTGCTGACCCAGTTGGCGAGCACCTTGGCGCTCAGCTCGATGCGCTCACCGCGGGTGGCGCCGGGGGTGTCCTCGTAGAAGGTCACCCGGGGGCGGCCGGGGTCGGACCGCAGCATCGCCGCGAGGACCTCGGCGGGGGTGGCGGGCATCAGGCGGTGTTGGCGATGTGTTCGATGAGCTCGGTCGTCGACACGGACGGGGTGCGCGGGAAGTAGACGACCTCGCACAGGTCGGACACGAAGTCGAAGCGGCCCTTCCAGTCGTCGCCCATCGCCAGGACGTCGGCCCGGTGCTCCACGATGTAGTCCCGCTTGAGCTCGAGGCTCTCCTCGACGAAGACGTCGTCGACGAACTTCAGGCTGCCGATGATCTCGAGCCGCTCGTCCTGGGAGAAGACCGGGGCGCGGCCCTTCTTGGCCTCGTTGAGCGCATCGGCCGAGACGCCGACGACGAGGCGGTCGCCCAGGGAGGCCGCGCGCTTGAGGATCCGGATGTGCCCGACGTGCAGCACGTCGAAGGTCCCGAAGGTGATGACGGTGCGCGGAGTGGTCGGGTCCGCGGACTGCGTGGTGTCGTCAGGCATGGCCGTGAGGTTATCGCGAGGGTGCGCACCGGTGCGCGGCCGAGGCCCTCCCGCGCAGTAGCGTTGCCGTCTGTGAGCAGCCGCGAGTCCCGCCGCTACCCCTATGCCCCCGACCCCGGCGACCTCCCGCTGCTGAAGGGCGAGGCCTGGGGCGGCTGGCTGGTGACCCGCACGGTGGTGTGGGCCGCCCTGTGGCTCGTCCTCGGCTCGGTCGCCGCGGCGCTCCTGTCGCTCGGCGGGCTCTGGAGCCCCTGGGTCGCCGGGCCGGTGTTGCTGGTGCTGGCGGTGGTGGCCGGGTTCGGCGCGGCGCTCGTGCCCGTGCGGCCGCTCCCGGTCTGGTCGGCCGGCCTGCTGGTGCTGCTCTCCGTGGGAGCCGTCGTCTGGGCGGGCGCGACCCACTCCGAGCAGGTGCTGCCGCGGCGTGACTCCGGCTCCTACCTCCAGTCCGCGATCCAGCTGGCAGCCGGCCACTCCCGCCCGATCGCGGTGGGCCCCGACTCGGTCGGCGGACCTGACGTGCTGGCCATCGACGGCATCACGCTGGCCAGCCCGGCCTTCTACGCGACCGGCACCCCATCGCACCCGAGCATCCAGCCGCAGTTCCCGGTGGGGGCGTCGGCCTGGTACTCCGTGGCGTGGTGGGTCGCCGGTCCAGCAGGCACGGCCTGGGCGCCCGCCATCCTGTTCGGCCTCACGGTCCTGGGCGTGGGGCTGCTCGCTGCCACGGTCGTCGGCCCGCGGTGGGGACCGCTCGCCGCGCTGGGCACGGGCCTGCTCTTCCCGCTGCTCCACGTCGCCCGCTCGACCTACTCCGAGCCCGTGTCCCTCCCGGTGCTGGCCGCTGGGCTCCTGGCCCTCGTCCTGGCGGCCCGCAGCGCGGCGTTCCCGGACGTCGTGTCGGCCCGCCGTGCCGCCGTCGTGGCGGGGGTGTTGATGGGCGGCGCGATCGCCATCCGCGTCGACGCGCTGCGCGAGGTCGTCCTGGTCGTCCCGGTCGTGGTGCTGGCTGCGCTCCAACGCCAGACGCACGCCAGGGCCCTCGCCGTCTCGACCGCCCTGTCGACCGCGATCGCCTTCGGCGCCACCTGGCTGACCTCGAGCGAGTACCTCGGCAGCATCGCCGGCTCGCTCCTCCCGCTCGTCGCCATGGGCGTCGCTGCCTGCCTGCTCGGCGTCGTCCTGCTGTGGGGTTCGGCGCGCGGCTGGGCGTTGCCGACCATCGTCCAGGCGTGGCTGCCGCGGGTCCTCGCCGTGGGGTTCGTCCTCGGGGGCCTGGTGCTCGCGAGCCGCCCCCTGTGGCAGGTCGTGCGCCAGTCGGCCGCCGATCCCGGGGCACGGGTGGTGGCCGGGCTGCAGGCGCGCCAGGGGCTGACCGTCGACGGGGGCCGCACCTACGCCGAGCACACGCTGGTCTGGATGTCGTGGTGGGTCGGGCCCGCGGCCCTCGCGCTCGCCCTGGTCGCCACCGCCGCGCTGGCCCATCGCGCCGCCTCGGCCTGGGTCGACGGTCGCGCGCTGCCGGGCTGGACCGCGCCGGCGATCGTCGCGATCGGCTCCACCCTGCTCACCCTCTACCGTCCGGGCATCACGCCCGACCACCCGTGGGCCGACCGCCGGCTCGTCATCGCCCTGCCCACCGTCGTGGTCCTCACCGTGGCGTGCGCGGCGGTGGTGTCGCGGTGGTCCACCAGGCGCCTCCCGTATGCCGTGAACGTCGCCGTCAGCGTGGGGATCGCGGCCGCCCTGCTCGTGCCCACCGCGCTGGCCACCCGTCCGCACGCCGACGAGCGGGTCGAGCTGGGGGAGTGGGCGGCGGTCGACACGGTCTGCGCCGCCATGCACCCGGGCGACGTCGCCGTGATGGTGGACTCGAGGGCCGCCAACGAGTGGCCCCAGGTGCTGCGCGGCTACTGCGGCGTCAGCGCCCTCTCGACGACGTCGGCCCTGCGCAACGACCCGGCTCGGTTGGGGGCCGCCGTCCAACAGGTCCAGCGGGCCGTCGAGGCCCGGGGAGGGCGGGTGGTGCTGGTCGCCGCCGACTCGGCCGGGGGGCTGCAGCGGCTCGGGCTCAAGGGCTTCGTCGTGGGCGCGGATGCGCGGGTCCAGGAGGACGACCGGCTGCTCGAGCAGCGCCCCGACTCCTTGGTGGAGCTGCCGATCCGGGTCTACCTCGGCCGGCTCGGCTGACCCTTCGTCTCCGCCTCAGGTCTGCGCTGACCAGGTGGGGGTCCAGGTGGTGGTCCTGCCGTCGGGGCCGACCAGGGACCCTGCGGCCAGTGCCGAGCGGATGAGCTCTCGCACCTCCTGCTCGTCCTCGGGGTCGGCGTCGAAGCACACCGTGACCACCACGGCGCCACCGTCCACCTCCGGGCGGGTGACGTGCTCCCACCGGCACGGACCCTCGTGCTCCCAGTGGCCGCAGAGCGCCACCGTCACCGCGCCACCCAGTGCGGCGGGGTCGCCCGCAAGGGCGTCCACGCGGCATACCTCGGTGTGGGCCCACGTCCTCGACGTCATGGGGCGAGGGTACGGCGAGTGCTCGTCAGCTGCGCTTTGCGAAGGCGTCGGCCGCGTGGCGACGCACCGCGGCATACGTCCCGCGGTCGGCAGCCACGATGATGCCCGGCGTGAGTTCCGTTGGTGAGTATGGCGTTCCGTCGGCGAAGCCGGTGAAGCCGCCGGCCTCGGTGACCATCAGCGTGCCGGGGGAGTGGTCCCAGGGGCTGTTGCGCGCATAGAGGATGTAGTCGGCGGCACCCTCCATCAGCCGGGGGTAGTCGACGCCGCAGCAGACCCAGGACCCGACCAGGGCGGGCATCGACCCCAGCGAGTGCCCGCGCAACGGCCAGATCGACGTGACACCCCGTGGGGGGACCCCGTCGGCGACCGGCTCCCGGACGATGCGCTCGCTGTTGCGGTAGACGCCGGCGCCCTTCTCGGCGACCCACGCGACCTCGTGCTCGGGCTGCCAGATCCACGCCCGGACGGTCTCGCCGCGGACGACCTCGCTCACCATGACGGCGTGGTCGGGGGAGCCGTGGACGAAGTTCTTGGTGCCGTCGACCGGGTCGACCGTGAACGCGTGCTCGGCCTCGACGAAGCGGTCGAGGGTGGTCGGGTCGACTGAGGTCAGCTCCTCGCCGAGGACGAACGCACCGGGGAAGGCTGCCGACAGCTCGCGCGTGAGGATCGCCTCCGACTCCTGGTCGGCGATCGTGACGAGGTCACCCGGGTTCTTCTCCATCACCTCGCCGTCGGCCAGCGAACGGAACCGCGGCGTGATGACCTCGGCGGCGACGGACTTCATCAGCTCAAGCACCTGTTGGGTGTCCACGACCCCACCGTTCCACACCCGAGCCGACGGTCGTCACCCGGTCCGCTGCTGGGACCTGGACCTCCGTCCCCGAACTACGGGGCTCGGCGAGGGTGGGCACGGGGGAGTGGGGCGACGGGTAGGCTCCTCGCGAGATGAGCGAGCACCCCAGCACCGGCCCAGCCGCCCCCGTCACGGAGCGCATTCCCGTCGACCCCGCACAGGTGTCGAACCCCGCGACCGAGGTGATCGGCACCGGCGGACCAGCAAGCAGCGCACCGGCCACCCCGGCCACAGCGGCCACCCCGGCAGCGCAGGCGCCGATGCACCCGGCCGACGCGGCATACCTCCCGGCGGTCGCACCCACCGCGGCCCCGCTGCCGGGCGAACCGGGCCACGGCAAGCCGTACGTCACGATCGTCCTGCCCTGCTTCAACGAGGGTCAGCACGTGCTCAAGGAGATCGACCGGATCACCGCGGCGATGAACTCCAGCGAGTTCACCTACGAGGTGCTCTGCATCGACGACGCGTCGACCGACAACACCCTCGAGGTGCTCGAGCAGGCGAGCCGCGACTACGCCAACATCCGGGTGATGCCGTTCCGCCGCAACGGGGGCAGTGGCACCGCGCGCCGCATCGGCACCCAGCAGGCGCACGGCGAGATCGTCGTCTGGACCGACGCCGACATGACCTACGAGAACGAGCGGATCCCCGAGCTGGTCCGGATCCTGCGCGACGACCCGAGCTACGACCAGGTTGTCGGCGCACGCACCACCGAGGAGGGCACCCACAAGTGGGCGCGCGTCCCGGCGAAGTGGCTGATCCGCAAGATCGCGGAGAAGCTCACCAACCAGACCATCCCCGACCTCAACTCGGGCCTGCGGGCGTTCCGGCGCGAGGTCTCGTTGCCCTACCTGCGGCTCCTGCCCCCCGGCTTCAGCTGCGTCACGACGATCACGCTGGCGTTCCTGTCCAACCAGCACGACGTCAAGTACGTCCCGACGAGCTACGCCAAGCGCGCCGGGGTGAGCAAGTTCCACTTCGTCCGCGACGCCTACCGCTACATCCTCCAGGTGCTGCGCATGGTGATGTACTTCGACCCGCTCAAGGTGCTCATGCCGCCGGCCCTGTGGCTGATCGTCATCGGCGTGCTCAAGGCCGTGGTCGACATGGTGCGCCACCCGTTCTACTTCCCGGCGAGCACGGTGCTCCTCATCGTCAGCGGCATCATGATCGGCTCGCTGGCGTTGCTGTCCGACCTCGTCGTGCGTTCGCGGACCGGCGTGTGAGCACGACCCGGTATGCCGGGTGGCCGGCTCGCGTGGCGACGCGCGGTCGGCGGTCCGGGGGCGTCCGATGAGCCCCAGCGCGGCCCTCAAGGTGGCGGTCGTCGGCCCCACCCACCCCTACAAGGGTGGCGTGGCCGCGCACACCACGAGCCTCGCGCACGAGCTGGCCGAGGCCGGCCACGACGTGACGCTGGTGTCGTGGTCACACCTCTACCCCTCGAAGCTCTACCCGGGTGAGCAGGCCGTGCCCGGTGGGACCCCTGACGTGGAGCCGTTCCCGCGCACCGTGCGGGCGCTGAGCTGGGCCCGACCCGACACGTGGGTGCGCACCGGGCGCCGGCTGCGCGGCTTCGACGTCGTCGTGGTCGTCCACGTCATCCCCGCCGTCGTGCCCGCCCACCTCGCGCTGCTGCGCGCGGCCGGAGTGGGCCGCCGGTCGGTCCAGCGCACGACCCGACACCCGGGCCCGCGCACGGTGGTGATCGCCCACAACGTCCTGCCGCACGAGACGCACCCGGGTGACCGTGAGCTCATGCGGCAGTTCCTCGAACGGGTGGACGCCGTCCTCGTGCACAGCGACGAGCAGGCCCGGCTCGCCTACGAGCTGGGGGCGCCGCGCGTCTCCGTGACCGACCTGCCACCACACCTGCCGGGTGGCGCACCGGTGGACCGCGTCGAGCACGATGGACCACCGCGGCTGCTCGCCATCGGCATGGTCCGCGACTACAAGGGCGTCGACCTCCTCATGGAGGCGCTCGCCGACGTGCCCGGCCCGACACTGACCGTGGCCGGCGAGATGTGGGGCTCCAGCGGCGAGCGCGTCAAGGAGCTGGCCCAGGACCCTCGGCTGCGCGACCGGGTCGAGGTGCACGGCGGCTACGTACCCGCCGACCGGCTGGCGCCGTTGTTCGCCGCTCACGACGTCCTCACCCTGACCTATCGCAGCGCGACCGCCTCCCAGAACGCCCTGCTCGGCCAGCAGCACGGGCTGCCGGTCCTCGCCTCCGACGTCGGCACCTTCGGCGGACAGGTCCGCGACGGCGTCGACGGCCTCCTCGTGCCGCCGGGCGACAAGGCGGCGCTGGTGGCCGCCCTGCAGCGGCTGGCCCAACCGGGCGTCGCCGACCAGCTCCGGGCCCAGGTGCGCCCGCCCGACCTGTCGGGGCCCTGGGCTCGCTACGTCGGGACGATCGAGGCGCTCGCGGCCGTGGAGACGGCCACCGAGCCGGACGACGACGACGTGGCCGAGGGCCCTACCGGCGCAGCCGCCGTCGCGGGTCACCTGCGGCACCGGATCTCCAGCACGGTCCGCGCCGTGGTCGCCGCGTCCCGGCCGGAGGTCGAGCTCTCCCGTGCGGACCTGCCCGACTGGGTGCGCGCCTCCGACGTCCTCGCCGACGGCCACGACGCAGACGACGCGAAGGCCCTCGCGCGGAGCCTCGGGCTGCCGCGGTGCGGCGACGGGATCGCCGCCTGGGCGGCCCTCGGTGCCCTCGCCGCGATCGTCAGGGTCCGCGACGACGGCCGCCGCAGCGCCGTGATCGTCGACGAGTCGGGGAGCCGGTCGCCGCTGTCCCGGTGGGCGCGAGCGATCGGGTTCGCGCCGGTCGAGCTCGAGCTCACCGGCCACCGGTCGAGCGTCGAGGTGCTCGACGTCGACACCGCCTCGCTCGACGTCATCGTGCGGCTGCACCCCGGCGGCTGCGACGCCGACGACATCGACGAGGCGATGAGCCAGGCCTCCTGGGCGCTGAAGTCCGGCGGCCTGCTCTGCGTCACGCTCCCGATCGGCCACCCCGGGGCCGAGGGCGCCCTCGGGCCGGCGGACGTGCGCGCCGTGCTGGCCCGCTCCCACGACTTCGGGTTCGTGCTCGTCGGCGACCTCGACGGCGACATCACCGGGCGGATGCGGTCGGCTTCCGACACGTCCACCCGCACCGACGCGGCATACGGGCTGCTCCGGCTCACCCTGCGGAGGCGCTGACATGGCCCCGGGCCCCACCACCACGCCCACCACGAACCGCGCTCGCCTGTTCAGCGGGCTGCGGATCCTGTTGGCCCTGTTGGTCGTCACGGCGGTGACCGTCGCGGTGGCCAAGAACTGGCGCGAGGTGTCCGCCGACATCGGGCGCATCGACGCCGGGACGTTCGCACTGGCCGCGGTGCTCGTCTGCCTGCCCCCGGTCTTCACCGTGCTGGGGTGGCGGGTCCTCATGGCCGACCTCGGGTCGCCCCTGCACGTCGCGCCGGCCGGCGGCATCTTCTTCGTCGGCCAGCTGGGCAAGTACGTGCCCGGAGCGGTCTGGAGCATCGTCGCGCAGGCCGAGATCGGCGCCCGGCTGCACATCCCGCGCAAGCGCTCGGCGGTGGTCGCGTTCGTCTCGGTGGCGATGGCGGCCATCTGCGGGCTGATCGTGGGCGCGCCCGCCCTGCCCCTGCTCATCACCCGTGACGACTCGGCGGCGCGCACCGGCTGGGCACTGCTCCTCGCGGTGCCGCTGCTGGCCGTCGTGCTCTGGCCGCCGCTGCTCAACTGGGGGATCGCCACCGTCCTGCGGGTGCTCCGCCGAGAGCAGCTCGAGCACCGGCTCTCCGGGCGGGCCGTCCTCACCGCGACCCTCTTCTTCATCGGCGCGTGGATCTCCTCCGGCCTGCACGTCCTCGTCCTGGCCCGGGCGATCGGCGCCGACACGGGCACGGGTCAGCTGGTGCTCGCGAGCCTGTCCGGCTTCGCGCTCGCGTCGTCGATCGCGATGTTCAGCGTGGTCCTGCCAGCCGGCGTCGGGGTCCGCGAGGGCGTCCTCGTGCTGATCCTCGCCCCGGTGACCTCCACCTCCGCCGCCACCGCCGTCGTCGTCATCTCGCGCTTCCTCACCGTGGCCGCCGACGTCGTGTTCGCCTTCGGCGGCTGGCTCTACGCGCGCTCACACCACCTGGTCACCTCTCCTGAGGAGCGCGAGCACGACCACATCGAGGTCGACCCCGACGTGACTGCCGAGGAGTCCCGCTCGTGACGTCCGACGGGTCCGCCCGCGAGGAGCAGCTCGCCTACTCCGAGCTGATGGGCGCGATGCTCGACGAGCGCAAGCGGCGGCAGAAGGCCCAGAAGATCCTGGCCGTCGTGCGGCACGCGCTCGGGCGGGACGACCTGGCTGGCCTGCGCGCCCTCGACGTGGGCTGCTCGGCCGGCTTCATCGCCGACGAGCTGGCCCTGGCCGGTGCGCGCACGACCGGCGTCGACATCGACGAGCCCGGGCTGGTCGCGGCGCGGGAGCGGTTCGGGGAACGCGTGGAGTTCAGCCTGGCCCGGGGCGAGGCGCTGCCGTTCGAGGACGGGTCGATGGACGTCGTCGTCTTCAACCACATCTACGAGCACGTGGTCGACCCCGAGTCGGTCGTCGCCGACATCCACCGCGTGCTGAGCCCCACCGGCGTGCTCTACCTCGGCATCGGCCACCGCCACCAGGTCGTCGAGCCGCACTACAAGCTGCCGTTCCTCTCCTGGCTGCCGCAGGGTGCCGCGGACCGCTACCTGCGGCTGACCGGCCGCGGCGAGCACTACTACGAGCACTACTACTCCCGGGCCGGGCTGCGCCGGCTCTTCGGCGCCTTCGACGTCTGGGACTACACGCTGCCGGTGCTCGCGGACAGCGCGGCCTTCGCCGGCACCGACCAGATCCCGGCCTGGGTGTCCCGCGTCCCCGGCCGCGTCCTCGAGGCGGCTGCACCGATGGCCCCGACGTACATCTGGGCGGCCTTCAAGGATGCCGCCCCCGCGGGCCCCGCGCTCCGCGTCAGCCCCGTCCACCTCTGACACGGGTATGCCGCCCGCTCAGGCGAGCGGGCGGCATACCTCGTGGCGTGGTCGGGTCCGAAGACCCGGGGGTCAGGCGGCGCCCGGCTCCTGGGTGTCGTCCTTCGGGTACTTCTTCACGAAGTCGATGATGACCTGTCCGGAGAGGTCGCCGCAGAGCTGGCGGTGACCGGCGTCCTTGGCCCAGTGCGAGAGCGCGTAGGGCTTGTCGGCCGGGAAGGCGCCACGGCTGGGGTCCCACTCGACGACCTTGAACTTGCCGCTGGTCTCGGCGACCTTGTTGGCCTGGTCGGCGACGTCCTTGAGCAGCGTGGTGTCCTTCACCTTGGTGCCGTCGTACCAGAGGATCGTGTAGCCGTGCTCGAGGTTGTGGACCAGCGTCTCGAGGACCGGGCGGTCGGTGGCGGTGTAGAAGTCACGGCCGCTGACGTCGGGGCTGACGAAGTGGGCGCCGTTGCTCGGCGGGATCGTCGAGTACTGCACCGAGGTCTGGTCGGGCTTCTGCGTGCCCGGCCCGACGTGCTCGCCCGAACCGGTCGCGGCGTCGGTGGTGACGGGGTCGCACTTGGCGGCCGCCACGGAGACACCGAGGGCCGGCAGCTGCTTGCCCTTCGCGTCGTTGATCGCGTAGAGCACGACCCCCGTGAGACCGGCCAGCAGCACGAGACAACCGACGACGATGCCGGCGACGACCTTGCGCTCCTTGGCTTTCTGCTGGTTCTGGATCTCGGCCAGTCGGGCCTTGCGGTCCTGGCTCGCGCGCTTGTTTGCCACAGGTTCCTCGGGGTCGTTCGGGGGCGGGTCGCGCAGAGTCTACGTGGCCCGCCTGCGGACTCTGTCACCCCAACGCGCAACACTGGCGTCATGTCCCCGACCGCCGAGACCACCCGTGTGTGGCGTCCCGGCAGGGCCACTGCGGTGGGGCTGGTGATCTCGGCGTTCCGTCGCGGGGGAGGCGATCCGACCTTCCAGTCCGACCGGGGCGACGGCTGGTGGCTCGGGCTGCCGACCCCCACCGGGGCGGCAACGCTGCGGCTCGTCCAGCGTCGCGACGCCGGTGAAGTCGTGGCGACCGCCTGGGGTGATGGAGCGCAGTGGGCCCTCGACCAGGTGCCGGCGCTGCTCGGCGACGGAGACGACGACAGTGACTTCGTGGCGCACCATCCGCAGGTCGCCACGGCGTGGAAGCGGTATGCCGCGTGGCACGTGCCGCGGTCCGGCCTGGTCATGCACGCGCTGGTCCCGGGGGTGATCGAGCAGAAGGTCACCGGCAAGGAGGCGTTCGGTGGATACCGGGCGCTGGTCCACCGGTTCGGCTCGCGCGCCCCTGGCCCCGGTGAGCAGCGTCGGCTGTGGGTCGCCCCGACGGCGCAGGAGTGGGCGGCCATCCCGTCCTGGGACTGGCTGGCGGCGTCGGTGGACGGCGCGCGGTCAGGGACGGTGATGAGGGCGGCCGCGGTGGCGGGCCGGCTGGAGGAGTGCGCCACCCTGCCCCTCGACGCGGCCCACCGACGGCTGCGGTCGGTGCCGGGCATCGGCGTCTGGACGGCGGCCGAGGTCGCCCAACGCGCGCTGGGTGACCCCGACTCCGTGAGCTTCGGCGACTACCACGTGGCCAAGAACCTCACCTGGGCGCTGTTGGGCGAGGCCCGCGACGACGACGTCCTCGCCGAGCTGCTCGAGCCCTACCGGGGCCACCGCTACCGCGTGCAGCACCTGCTCGAGCTGTCCGGGGCGGCTCGTCCGCGGCGGGGTCCCCGGATGGCCCCGAGGACCCACCTCCCGACGCGCCGCTGACGAAGTCCGCCCGCAGGTGTTGGGTTCCGGTGGTCACCAGGCCGCCGTGACCCGCGTTCGGTGACGAACAGGTCGCCACAGGGCGCGGTGCGACGGGGTGGCCTCAGCGGTCGGTGACCGTCACGCGGACCCGGGCCTCGCCGTCCGGGCCGAGGAAGTCCGCACCGTCGAGGGCGGAGTCGATGCCCTCGCCCCACAGCGCGACCTGAAGACGGGCGGCCACCACACCCACCTGGAACGGCGTTTTTGCCGAGAGCTCGACGAAGGCCTCCCCGCTGGTGTCGGCACCGCTGCCGAACGGGAGGTGGGCGGCTGCGACCGAGCACGCTCGCTCGACGCGCACGGCGAGGGGTTCCGGTGCGACAGAAGCGATTCCGAGCTGTGCGGCGCCCGAGCTGCCGGGCTCGAGGCCGAGGGCGGCCCGGACGGCCTCGGCGCGGCCGTAGTCGAACCAGTCGTCGCGTCCTGCGCGGATGAGCGCGCGGGCGCCGCGGCCGCGGTCGGCCAGGACCCACTCGGTGCCGCGGACCACGGCGGCGGGGATCGCGTCGGCCTTGCCCTTGACCAGGTCTGCGGCAGCCGCGAGCTCGTCGCCGACCGCGCGGGCGGTGACCGACAGCGGCCGACCGTCGGCGTCGACACCGCCGCGCAGGTCGTCGACGACGTCGATGCCTGCGGCACCCAGCGCGAAGTCGGTCTGCCCGAACCGCCACGGTCGCCCAGCGGTGTCGCTCAGCACCACACCCAGGCGCCTGAGGCCGGTCGCGGCCAGCAGCGCCACCCGCAGGTGCTCCGCCTCCGCATCGGGGTCGGCCGGCAGGAGCAGCACGGCATCTCGCCCGCCGGTGTTGGAGGCGTCCACCCCGGCCGCGGCCAGGATCGGACCGGCCGTCGACCGGACGATCTGTGTCACCTTGTCGCCGCTCAGGCGCTCGGCCACCACACGGACTGTCTGGCTGACGACGGCCGCGCTCTTGATCGTCGAATCTGCCCACAGGCCAAGGGATTTCGAGACGATCTTGCTCGAGACCACGAGCACGTCGCCATCCACCAGGGTCAGGCCCGCCGCTGCGGCGGCGTCGAGCAGCAGGACGACCAGCTCGTCGCCGGGTCGCACCTCGGGCATGCCCGTCAGTGGCACGATCGAGAGCGTCGGCACGGTCAGGCGCCCTTGGTCTGGGTGGTCAGCTCGAGCGCCAGGTCGAGGGCGGCACCCGCGATCTCGGCTGCCGCGTCCGTGTCGGTCATCAGCAGCGGTCGGCCGCGCACCGCCGCCCGGGGCAGTCGCACCGACGACTCGTCCTCGGGGGAGACGAGCCACCCGTCGAGGAAGTCCTCGTAGAGTCCCGCGACGGCGGCGGTCGTGGAGTCCACGCCGATCGCCCGCAGGCACGCGTCGGCGTGGCCACGCACCGGCATACCTCCGATGAGTGGTGACACGCCGACCACCGGAGCAGCGGTGCCGCGCAAGGCATCTCGCACGCCCGGAACCCCGAGGATGATCCCGATGGACACGACCGGGTTGCTCGGCGGCAGGAGCACCACGTCGGCGCCACGGATCGCGTCGAGGACGCCGGGAGCGGGGGTGGCGCGGTCCATGCCGACGGCCTGGAAGCGCTGTGCCGGGATCGACGCCTGGTGGCGGACCCACCACTCCTGGAAGTGGATCGCCCGCTGTCCCTGCTCGTCCTCGACGACCACGTGGGTCTCGACGGGCGAGTCGCTCATGGGCAGCAGCGTGATGCGCTGGTCGGGCAGCCCCCACCGGGCCGCGAGACGGGCGGTCACCTCGGACAGGGACACGCCCTGGCCCAGCCACTGCGAGCGCACGACGTGGGTGCCGAAGTCGAGGTCGCCGAGGGCGAACCACTGGGGCACGGCACCGTAGGCCGCGAGCTCCCCGAGCACCCGGTGGCTCTCGTCGGCGCGCCCCCAGCCCTGGCCCTCGTGGATGCCGCCGCCGAGGGTGTAGATCAACGTGTCGAGGTCGGGACAGACCCGCAGTCCGAAGAGGGTGATGTCGTCACCGGTGTTGCCGATGATGGTGAGCTCGGTGCCTGCGAGGTCGGGGGAGCGGTCGAGGTGGGTGCGGAGGCCACGCAGGAAGCGGGCACCTCCGACGCCGCCGGCCAGTGCCGTGATGCGCATGTCCCGCAGTCTTGCAGCCCCGCCCTGCGAGGCGACCGGTGGCTCCCGCAGGATGGACGCCCGTGGCCGCCGGACCTACGCCGGGCACGTGCACCGCACTTCTACCGCACCTCTAGCGTCCGGGGAAGAGGCGTTATCAAGGTTCGTCCGATCGGGCAAATATCAGACTTCCGCTTGACGAACCACGTATGACACGCGTGTAATTCCATTGTTGTGATCGCGCTTGATCACACACATGGCGGCGCACCGGGTCGAGGAGGAAGCCGTGCAAGAGCTTCAGTTGGTCACCTTTGAAGGTGGCGAAGAGGTACAGATGTCGTGGCAGGAGCGGTCGCTCTGCGCCCAGACGGACCCCGAGGCGTTCTTCCCTGAGAAGGGCGGGTCGACGCGGGAGGCCAAGAAGGTCTGCGTCGGGTGCGAGGTCCGGGCCGAGTGCCTGGAGTACGCCCTGGCCCACGACGAGCGGTTCGGCATCTGGGGCGGGCTGTCCGAGCGTGAGCGCCGCAAGCTCAAGAAGCGTGCGGTCTAGTCGCCGGCGCGGCGACTCCCTCGTGACCAGCGCATGACGCTTGCCCCGCCCCATGATGTGACGGACCCCGCAGGACCTCCTGCGGCGGTCGCGACCGTGACGGCGGTTCTGGTGCTCCGGGGCCCCGCCTCGGCGCTCCCGGAGACCCTCGACTCCCTCGCGCGCCAGACGCGCAGCCCCGAACGCCTCGTGGTGGTCGACCCCGGGGTGGACGGCAACGCCGTCGAGACCGTGCGGGCCCACGATGGCGTCGCGGACTCCATCCCCTCGATCAGCTTCGTCACCGTCCCCGGCGCCGCCTCCCTCGCGTATGCCGTGCGCTCGGCCCTCGCCCAGGACGCTCTCGCCCAGGACGCCCCCGCGCAGGATCACGCGTCCCGTGGTGACGAGCGCGACCCGGCCACCCACGTGTGGGTGCTGACCTCCGACAGCGCCGCCGCGCCCATGACCCTGGCCCGCCTGCTCGACGCGGTGCGTCGCAGCCCGTCGGTCGGGGCGGCCGGTCCCAAGCTGCTCGACTGGACCCGCGCCGGCGCGCTGCGCTCCGTGGGCCTCCAGCTGACCCGCAGCGGACGACTCATCCCGTCCCCGGCCGCCGGTGAGCCCGACCAGGGTCAGTACGACCGCCGCACCGACGTCCTCGCCATCCCCGCGACCGGCATGCTCGTCGAGCGGGACCTGTTCGAGCAGCTGGGTGGTCCGGAGCGCAGGTTCGGCGACTTCGGTGCCGACATCGACTTCTCGTGGCGGGCCCAGCAGTCCGGCCGTCGGGTGGTCGTGGTGCCCCGCGCCACTCTGCGGACGGGGGCCGAGGCGGCCCCGGACGACGTCGTGCCGCGCGACTCGGCGACCCGCCTGCGTCGACAGGCGCGCCGCGTGGCGCTGTCGCGCTGCGCCTGGTGGACGCTGCCGTTCCTGACCGCGTGGATCGTCCTCTCGAGCACGCTCGCGGCCGTCGCCCTCCTGCTCGCGAAGCGCCCGCGCGCCGCCTGGGCGGAGTTCTCCGACATCGGTGCCGTGCTCACGCCCGGCCGCGTGCTGGGCGCCCGCTGGCGGTCGCGCGGCACGCGCCAGGTGCGTCGCCGCGACCTGCAGGGACTGTTCGTCCCGTCGCGCACCGTCCTGCGCCACACCACTGACCTCATCCGTGACGGAGTGGCCCTCGAGCCGGGCCAGGTCGACTCCGCCCGCGCCTCCGCGATCGAGTCGGGTCCCGTCGCCGACGAGGCGCAGGACCTCAACGTGCTCGGTGCCACCTGGGCATCCCGCGCCGCCCGCAACCCCGGCCTCCTCGTGGTCCTCGCGGTGACGGTGGTGTCGGTGCTGGCGACCAGGCGGCTCGGTGGCAGTTTCGGCGACCGCCTCGACAACGGACTCACCGGCGGCGAGACCGTCGGGGTCCGGGCCGGTGCGGGCACGCTCTGGCACACCTGGCTCGACGGCTGGCACGGCGCGGGCCTCGGGTCCGGCGCCGAGCAGGGGCCCCACCTCGTGGTACTGGCCGGGCTCTCGTGGCTGGCCGCCCACCTCCCCCTCCTCAGCGCTCCCGCCTCGCCCGCCGGTGCGGTCGTCACCGTGCTCGTGACGTTCGCGCTCCCGCTGGCCGCGCTCACCGCATACCTCGGCGCCCGGGTCGTGACCCACTCGCGCCTGCCCCGTGCCCTCGCGGCCCTGGCGTGGTCCACGACTGCGGTGCTGGCCACCGCGGTCGGCTCCGGCCGGCTCGGAGCCGTCGTCGCCGCGGTCGTGCTGCCGCTCGTCGCGGCGGGCGTGGCGCTGGCCGGTCGCCGGACCGGCACGGCCACCGCCACGGCGGCCACCGTCCTCGCGGCCGCCGTCCTCGGGGCGTTCGCTCCCGCCCTCCTGGCCCTGGTGGTCGTCGCCGGCGTCGCGGTGGTCGTCGCCGGGCACGGCTGGGCCCGCGTGCGGGGCCTGGCGATCGTGCTCGGTCCTGTGCTGCTGCTCGGACCCTGGGTGGCCACGCTGGTCGCGCGCCCGGCGCTGGTGTTCACCGGTCCCGGCCTCTCCGTCTGGGGCACCGGTCAGGCGCAGCCCTGGCAGATCGCGCTGCTCCACCCGGGTGGAGCCGGCTCCTACCCCGTCCTGCTGTCGGCACCGCTCGTCCTCGCGGGGCTGCTCGGCCTGCTCAGGGCGGGTCGCCGTGGTCCGGCCGCGAGCGTCCTTGCCGTCGTCGCCATCATCGGGCTCGGCTATGCCGTCCTCGCTCCCCGGATCACCCTCGGGGTCGTCCCGCAGGGACTTCCGGAGGCAGGCCGGCCGATCACCGCCTGGGCCGGCACCGGCCTGCTGGTGTGCGCCCTTGCCCTCGTCGCGGCTGCCCTGCTGGGGGCCGAAGGCCTCGCGGTGAGTCGGTCCCGCGGGGGCTGGGAGGCGCTGGCCCGATGGCCCGTCGCCGCAGCCCTGATCGCCTCTGTGCTGCTCAGCGGTGCCTGGCTGACCTGGCGCACGGTGGGCAGCGAGCTGCGCGCCTGGCAGGACCCGCGGCCCGCGGTGGCTGTCGACCAGGCCGAGAGCGGCATCGGCAACCGCATGCTCCTGCTCGCCCCGGAAGGGGAGGGGCTGACCTACCAGCTGCTCGGCCGCGAGGTCAGCGACGTGGCGCGCTCGTTGCCGACCCCCGCCGCCGATCGCGCCCCACGCGCCGACAGCGCGGCCCTGGCGACCTCGGTCGGTGCGCTCTTCGAGCAGGGCGCTGCCCCCGGGGCGCTCACCCCGGCGGCAGACCTGTCCGACCAGGCCGTGGGTTTCGTCGGCCTGCGCACCGAGGCCACCGACCCGCGGATCCGCGCGCTCGACGCGACGGCCGGGCTCAGCCGCCTGGGCGAACACGACGGCGTGACCTTCTGGCGCGTGCTCCCCGGAGGCGGTGGCACGGCCGACGACGCGGTCGCACCGTCGCGGGTCCGACTGGTCACCAAGACCTCCGAGCAGGCCCTGCCGGTGAGTGGCTCACACGCCCGTGTCGAGGTGAAGTCCGTGGTGCCGCAAGGCGCTTCGCTCGTCCTCGCCGAGCCCGACTCCTGGGTGCGCCACGCCAGGGTGACCGTCGACGGCCGGATCCTCGCGCCCAGCGGCGACGGCGCGGCATACCCACTGCCCGCCGGTCCGGCGACGATCTCCGTGGAGGTGCTCCCCACCAGCGCCACCTGGCGCTCCGCGCAGGGCATCCTCCTGCTGCTGGTCGTCTTCCTCGCCGTGCCGTTCGGCAACCGCTCCTCGAGGAGGAGGCGCCCGTGAACGTGTCAGCCAGCGGACTGGTCCGCACGTCCCTCGTGGCCCTCGCGGGTGTGGGCATCGTCGTCGCCGCCACGCACGGCCAGGGTGCGCTGGCCGTCGGGTCCGACGTCGGCGCCGACCAGGCCAGCAGCGCAGTCACGAGCCCGGTGCGCAGCTCCTCGCTCGTGTGCCCCGGCCCCGAGCTCAAGGGGATCCAGGGCGTCGACGACGCCGACGTGCCGGTGCGGGTCGCCGCGGCCGCGGCGCCGCCTCGTGCCCTCACCGGCAGCCAACCCGCCACGGCCGCAGGCACGCTCAGCGTCGCCCGTATGCCGAGTGGTGCCCTCGGCGCCCCCGTCACCGCTCGTGGGGCCAACCTCTCGGCCGACCAGGCCACGGCCGCTGGCGTGCTCGTGTCCGGGACCGAGTCGATGGCGGCCGGAGTGGCGGCGGTCCAGAGCTGGCTGGTGCCCTCGGGCGACCTGCGCTCCCTCGGAGGGGCGCCGTGCAGCCAGCCGGGTGCCGAGTTCTGGATCCTCGCCGGTGGAGGCGACCCCGGTCGCCAGGAGCGGCTCGTGCTCACCAACCCGGGTGGCAACCCGGTCACCGTGGACGCGACGCTGCACGGGGCCGACGGGCCGGTCTCCTCTCCCAACGGCAAGGACCTCGTCGTGCCGGCCCACGGTCGCACCTCCTTCCTGCTCGACTCGATCTCGGGTGACCTCGCCAACCCCGTCGTGCACGTCGTCGCCCAAGGTGGCGTCGTCGGCGCCGTCGTCAACGACACCTGGCTGGACGGGACGAGGGCGGGAGGGTCGGACGACGCGGTGCCGGCCGCCATGCCCTCGCGCGACCAGGTCATCCCGGCGGTCGCCGTGACCGGCAGGTCGGTGCTGCGCGTCGCGGTGCCCGGCGGCTCAGAGGCCGTGGTCCAGGCGAGGGTGCTCACCGCCCAGGGCGCCCGGGCCCTGCCGGGGGGAGGCGTCATCCGCATCAACGGCGGCGCCGTGCGCGACATCGACCTCTCGACGCTCCCGCCCTCCACCGTGGGGATCCAGGTCCGGGCCGACGTGCCCGTCGTGGCCGCCGCGATGGTGACCCGTGCCGACCCCGCCAAGCCCGGCGACCTGGCCTGGGCCTCGTCGACCCCACCGATCACGGGGGTGGCCGGGATGCCGCTCGTCGCTCCCGGCGCGGCCACCGGTGTCCAGCGCCTGCTGTCGCTGACGTCGTCGGGTGACACCGCCGGGGTGGAGGTGGTGACCGTCGACGCCCACGGGGTCGAGACCTCGCGCAGGCCGCAGGTCGGCGTCGACGCCACCTCGTCGATCGACGTCACCGGTGCCGCCTCCGTGTGGGTGCACCGCGTGTCCGGCAACGGTCAGCTGCGAGCCGGCGTCATCTCCCTGCTGGAGGACGACCAAGGGCAGCTCATCTCGGTCACGCCGCTCAGGGACACCGTCCTGCGGACGACCTCGGTCGGCCTGCGCGAAGTCACCCAGTAGCGGTCCGTCCGGGCAGTCCCGGCAGTCCCGGCAGGGTGTTCAGGGCAGGGCGGTCAGGCGCCGTCGTCGTAGCGCGGGTCGAGGTCGCCCGGAGGCAGGTTGAACAGTCCGGCCACCTGCTCGACCACGACGTCCTGCACGATCGCGGTGAGGTCCCGCTGGCTCTCGGCGCGGGCCTCGATCGGCCTGCGGTAGATGACGATCCGGGCAGGCTGCCGTCCGTGGGCGGGAAAGGCCCGGCCGAGCGGGGCGCCCTCGCGCTCCCACGGCGCAGGGTCGGTGGGCGGGACGTCCTCCACCGCGAACTCCAGCTGCTCGAAGCGCGGCCCGAGCCGACCTTCGAGGCGGGCCGCGCTGTCCAGCACGAGGTCGTCGAACTGCTGGCGCCGCGTGGTCATGGCCGGCACGGACGGCCACGCCAGCGGACCGCGCACGCCACGGCCGCGGCGGTCCCGCCGACCGGGCCCGGAGGAGCGCTGGGGAGAGCCGGCCGAAGTCACTCCCGCAGCCTACGGCGTGCCGACCCGGCGGCCCCGCCGTGCTGGCATAGAGTCCGCGACGTGAGTCTGTCCAGGAGGTGCTCCCGCACCGCGTGCTCCAAGCCCGCCATCGCGACGCTCACCTACGTCTACGGCGACCAGACCGCGGTGGTCGGCCCGCTCGCGACCTTCGCCGAACCGCACAGCTACGACCTGTGCGCCACCCACGCCGAGGGCCTGACCGCCCCGCGGGGCTGGGAGATCGTGCGCCTGTCGGGCGAGTACGTCGAGCCCGAGCCGTCGCACGACGACCTCCTGGCCCTGGCGAACGCCGTGCGCGAGGCTGGCCGTCCCCGGCTCGGCGAGGCCGCCGTGCAGGCGCGCCGCCAGCCCGCCGACGAGGATGCGTCGGGCGCGATCGAGACCGGTCGCCGAGGACACCTGCGCGTGCTGCGCGACTCCTGAGACCGCTAGGGTTTCGGGCGTGCCGAAACCCGTGCTGTCCGACTTCGTCAAGGCCTATGACGTCCGTGGCCTGGTCCCCGACCAGCTCAACGTGGACGTGGCCTGGGCGCTCGGAGCTGCGTTCGCGCAGACCGTCATCGCCCCTGAGGGCGCGTCGGGCGTGGTGATCGGCCACGACATGCGCCCATCGTCACCGGAGCTCTCGCGCGCCTTCGCGGCAGGTGTCACGGCCCAGGGCCTCGACGCCACCCTGATCGGGCTGTGCAGCACCGACGGCCTCTACTACGCCAGTGGCGCCCTCGACCTCCCCGGCGCGATGTTCACGGCGTCGCACAACCCGGCCCAGTACAACGGCATCAAGCTCTGCCGCGCGGGCGCCCGTCCCGTCGGCCAGGACTCCGGCCTGGCCGACGTCAGCGCCTTGGCCCAGCAGCTCCTCGACACCGGCACCAGCGCCGGACCCGTCGACGGTCCGGTGGGCGAGGTGGTCGAGCGCGACCTGCTCACCGACTACGCGGTGTTCCTGCGGGGCCTCGTGGACCTCTCCGCCGGACGCCCGCTCAAGGTCGTCGTCGACGCCGGGAACGGCATGGGCGGCCACACGGTGCCGGCGGTCCTCGGCACGGCCGCAGGCCTGCCCGAGCTCCCGCTCGAGGTCGTGCCGCTCTACTTCGAGCTGGACGGCACCTTCCCCAACCACGAGGCCAACCCGCTCGAGCCCGAGAACCTGCGCGACCTGCAGGCTGCGGTCGTCGAGCACGGCGCCGACCTCGGGCTCGCCTTCGACGGCGACGCTGACCGCTGCTTCGTCATCGACGAGCGCGGCGAGCCGGTCAGCCCGAGTGCCGTGACCGCGCTGGTGGCCACCCGCGAGGTCGCCAAGCGGGTCGCTGCGGGCACCGCCGCGGCCGACGTCGCCGTGGTCTACAACGTCATCTCGTCGGCAGCGGTCCCCGAGATCATCGCCGAGCAGGGTGCGCGCGGCGTCCGCACTCGCGTGGGGCACTCGTTCATCAAGGCCGAGATGGCCCGTGAGGACGCCGTCTTCGGCGGCGAGCACAGCGCGCACTACTACTTCCGCGACTTCTGGTTCGCCGACACCGGCATGCTCGCCGCGATGCACGTCCTCGCCGCCCTCGGCGAGCAGGCCGAGCCGCTCAGCCGGCTCACCGCGGCATACAGCCGGTATGCCGCGTCCGGCGAGATCAACTCGACCGTCACCGACGCGCCGGCCGCGACCGCGCGGGTGCGGGAGTGGGCGGCCGACCGGGGTGCGGAGTTCGACGAGCTCGACGGGCTGACGGCGACCCACGCGGCGACGCAGGACTCCCCGATGTGGTGGCTCAACCTGCGCGCCTCCAACACCGAACCGCTGCTGCGACTCAACGTCGAGGCTGCCGACCGAGACACGATGAGCCAGGTGCGAGACGATGTGCTCGCACTGGTGAGAGGAGAACGCTGATGTCGCAAGGACAGGACGTCCGGATCGAGCCGTGGCTGCGGGAGATCCTGAGGTGCCCGGCCTGCCGGTCCGAGCTCACCGACGCCACCGTGGAGGGCAAGCCCGAGCTGCACTGCACCAACGCCGAGTGCGGACTGCAGTACCGCATCGACGACGGCGTGCCGGTGCTGCTGGTCGACGAAGCCCGCAAGCCGGTCTGACGGACTGCCGGCGCGACGATGGCCTCCTTCTTCGACGAGTCGCGCGTCGACAGTGACGAAGCGCTGACGGCCCTCGACTCGCACCAGACGCTGCGGGCCCTCGCCACGTCCGGTGCCCAGGTCCGCGAGGCCGTCTCCCTGTCCGCAGAGGCGGGGATCGAACGGGTCGGAGGGGGTGAGCGGCCGCGCTCGGTGCTCGTCGCGTCGCTGGGCGGGTCCGCCGTCGTGTGCGACGTCCTCGAGCTCCTGGCCGAGCCGGGGTCGCCGGTGCCGGTGAGCGTGCGGAGGAACGTGCCGCTCCCCGGCTGGGTGGGCCCCCTCGACCTCGTCATCGCGGTGTCCCTGTCGGGCCGCGCTCCGGGTCCGCTCGCGCTGGCCGCCGAGGCCGCCCGCAGGGGCGCCTCGCTGCTGACCGTCGGCGCCGTGGACTCGCCGCTGGCCGACGTGGCCGCACAGGCCAGGGGCGTGCACATCGGCATCGGCCGTGGCCGGACGACGTCCCGGACCGCCCTGTGGTCCCTGCTCGCACCGGTGCTGCTCGGGGCCGGCCACCTGGGCATCGTCGACGTCGATGCCCGCGTGCTCACCCAGACCGCCGACCGCCTCGACGAGCTGGCCGAGACCTGCCGGCCGTCGTCGGAGTCGTTCGTCAACCCGGCGAAGGTCCTCGCCGCCGACCTCGCCGAAGGGGTGCCGGTCGTCCTCGGCGACGGCCCCCTCAACGGGGTCGCCGCGGGCCGCGCCACGTCGATGCTGGCCCGGACCGCCCGCGTGCCGGCCACCTCGGGCGAGCTGCCCGACGACGCGGCCCAGGTCGTGGCGTGCTTCGACGGACCGTTCACGGCGGCCTACTCCGGTGGGGCACCGGCACTGGCGACGGGTCAGGACCGCGGCGACGACATCTTCGCCGACCCGTTCCTCGACGGTCCGGCAGCCCCCCGCCTGTCGCTGCTCATGCTCCGCGACGTCCTGCCCGACCCGCTGACCCGTGCGGCCGACGAGGCGCGGATCCTGGCCGAGGCCGTGACGACCGCTGCCCGCGAGGCGGGCGTGCGGGTCAGCGAGGTGACCGCCGAGCCGGGGCACCCCCTGACCCGGCTCGCCGGCCAGATCGCCACGACCGACTTCGCCGCGACCTACCTCGCGCTCGGGCTGGGGCTCGACCCGGCGGTCTCACCCCACGTGGCCGACCTGCGCGGGCGCACCGGCGGCTGAACGTCAGGGACGGAGCGAGCGGATCAGCTCTACCGCGTCGCCCACGACGCCCCGCATGCCGGGCAGGCGGCTCAGCCGCACCAGCTTGTCGACCAGGGGGACGACCTGGCGCACGAGGGCCCGCGTGCGCGTCTGGCCGGCGCTCGAGTCGTGCACCCAGAACAGCACGACCCCCATCTGGAGCAGCCACAGCAGCTCGGGCAGCTCGGCCCGGATCGGTGCCGGCACCTTGAGGTCCGACCCGTCGACCACTCTCCGGAACAGGTCGATGCTGGCCTCGCGGGCGCCCCGCGACTCGCTGCTGAACGGCGACAGGGGACTGGTGGGCTCGGCGGCGACCTTGAAGAACTTGCCCGCGAACCCGTGGAACGGCTCGGCGACGTCGACCCACGTCGTCAGCACGCCGCGCAGGCGGTCGGCGAACTTCTCGGTGCGCTCGAGCGAGTCGTGCGCCGCGGCCGCGTGCTCGACCTGGATCTGGTCGTAGAAGGCCTGGACCAGGTGCTCCTTCGATGCGAAGTAGTAGTAGGCGTTGCCGATGCTGACGCCGGCCCGGTCGGCGACGGCGCGCATGGTGGTCTTGTCGTAGCCACGCTCGAGGAAGAGCTCCTGGGCGGCCGCCGCGATCGCGGCCCGGGTCTGCTCGCCGCGGTCGGACCGGTTGGCTGGGTCAGACCGGTTGGCAGAGTCCGTCACAGTCGTCAGCGTAGCCACCCCCTCCGGAGGGGGTGGGCACGCCCAACTCAGCTGCGTGCGTCGTGGTGAGGGAGGCGCGCAGCCCTGCGGCGGCATACGCCATCGCCCTGGCGACGGGCAGGCCGAGGGGGGTGGACAACCGGAGGGCGAGGTCGCGGTGCTCGACGGTGGCCCACAGGCAGGTGACCCACGCGCTGGCGCCGGTCCACACCGCGCCGGTGTCGGCCACGACGGTGATCTCGCGGAGGGTGGCGGCGTGGTCGAGGCGGGGGAGCAGCTCACGGGCGGCGGCGGAGCCGGCAGGGACCGCGGTGACCGGCACGAGGTGCGGCTGCCCGACGAGCCAGGACCGGAACCGCGAGCACATCGGGCAGCCGGCGTCGTAGAGGACGACCAGCTGGTTCACGGCCCGGCCTCGACGCCGTGGGCGTGGTCGCCCCGGGTGCGGCGGCCCCGGGTGCGGCGGTCCCGGGTGCGGTCTGGGGTGCGGTCGGCGAGGACGGCAACCCCCAGGCCAGCCACGGCGGGGGCCACGAACACCCCGACGCTGAGGAGGCTGAGGACGGTCAGGACGCCCAGCAGCGCCACGACCACCAAGGCGGCCACCTGGGCCCCTCGCCCGCCCGGCCCGAGCAGCAAGGCCCCGACGACCAAGCAGGCGGCCAGCGGGATGCCAGCCACGACCACCCCCCACCAGCCGTTCTCCCCGACGAGGGTGGCCGAGGTCGAGGTGGTGCTGACCGCGCCGGTCGAGTCCGTGCCGCCCGTCTCCCCGGCGTAGACCGGCACGGTGAGGGCTGCCACGACGAGCGCGAGGCTCCAGAGGGTGGCGCCGGCGAGCGCGATCCGGGCCGTCGGCACGGCGGTCAGCCCATCGGGGCGGGGAAGGGCTGGGTCCAGCCCTGCGGCGGGACCGGGGGAGCGGCCATGGCGTCGAGGCGACCCCGACGACGGATCTTGGTGAAGACGTAGACGTTGGTCAGGTGCACGACGCCGAGCATCAGCAGGACGACTCCCATCTTCACGCTGAGCACCTCGACGATGGCGCGGGCGTTGGCCAGGGTGTCGCCGACCCGCAGGTAGAGGGCCACGACGCCGAGGTTGAGCAGGTAGAAGCCGACGACGAGCAGCTTGTTGACCGCCTCGGCGAGGTCGTCGTTGCCGTCGAACACGTCGACGAGGAACACCCGGCCGTTGCGCGACAGGGTCGACCCGACCCAGATGGTGAGGGGGACGGCGATGAGCAGGTAGAGCAGGTAGGCAATGACGGCGTTGTCCATGGCACTCCTTCAGGAGACGTTGTTGAACGTGTTCAAGTTGATGGAGGTGACGGTAGCAGACGATGTTGAACATGTTCAAGTGTCGTGGTCCGTCCCCTGTCCCGAACCCAGCCGCTAGGGTCACCGCTCGTGGCCACGAACCGACCCGCGCCCGCGTGGCTGCTGCCCACCGGCATCGGCGTGGTGGCGGTCGTCCTCGCGTGGCTGCGCTGGATCGACCCGTCGACCTGGAACCTGGTCGACCTCGACGTCTTCCTCCAGGGCGGGGAGGCCGTGCTGCACGGTGGCGACCCCTATCGCGCCCCGGCCGACGCGCTCGAGTTCACCTACCCGCCCTTCGCGGCGGTCGTCTTCGTCCCGCTGGCGCTGCTCGGAGGTGCCGCGGCGTGGGTGCTGACGGCGCTGTCGCTCGTGGCGCTGGTGGTCGTGGCGCGGCTCTCCCTGCAGGAGGGGCGACCAGCACCCACCCGGCCGGCCCCGCTGGGCTGGCTCGTGGTCCTGGTCCTCGTGGCCTGGGTGCTCGAACCGGTGCAGCGCACCTTCCTCTTCGGTCAGGTCAACCTCGTCCTGTGCGCGCTGGTGATGCTCGACGTCTTCGTGGTCCCACCGCGCTTCCGTGGCTACCTGACCGGCCTGGCGGCGGGCCTCAAGCTGACCCCGGCGTTCTTCGTCGTCTACTTCGCGGTGCGGCGCGACTGGCCCGCGGTGGCCCGCAGCGCCGCGGCCGGCCTCCTCTCGGTGCTCGTCGGGTGGGTGGTGCTGCCCACCGAGTCCGCGCGCTACTGGCTCGACGACCTGACGACGATGGGCAAGTTCGGTGGCTACGCGCAGGAGCCGACCAACCAGTCGCTGCGGGCGCTGTGGGTCCGGCTGCTGGGTGGCGACCCCGGCCCGTGGTACCTGCTCAGCGCGGCGCTCGTCGTGGTCCTCGTCGGGTGGGCGGCCACCCGGCTCACCCGCGCCGGTGACCCGTTGGCCGCGCTCGCGGCGGTCGCGGCCGGATCGCTGCTGGTCTCACCGATCTCCTGGACCCACCACTGGGTCTGGGTGGTGCCCGCCCTGGTCGTGCTGGCCCGGAGGGGTTGGCGGCTGGCCACCGTCGTGGTCGCCCTCCTGATGTACCTGCCCCCGATGTGGGCCGCCGACGGCGACCCGCTCCGGCTGTCGCCGGCCGAGCAGCTCGTGGCGTCGACCTACGTCGGGCTGGCGCTGGCCTTCCTCTTCGCGCTCGCCGTGCTTCCGGAGCGGTCCTCAGCGAGCCGGCGCGGATCCGTCACTGCGCGAGACTGATCACCTCGGCGGTCGGCAGGGCCACGAGGTCCGCGCTCTCCACGAGCACCTTGCTGGCGCGGATGCCGCTGCCGATCACCACGCGGCCGGCGGCGACGACGGCTTGGTCGACGAGGACCGGCCAGTCGGCCGGGAGCCCGATCGGCGTGATGCCGCCGTACTCCATCAGGGTCAGCTCGACCGCCTGGTCCATCGGGGCGAAGCTGATCTTGCGCACGTCGAGGTGCCGGCGCACCGCCCCGTTGATGTCGGCGCGCATCGAGGCCAGCACCAGCACCGCGGCATACCGCACCTCACCGCCCCGCTTGCCGGCGACGACGACGCAGTTGGCCGAGTGCTCCATGGCGACGTCGTAGGCCTCGCAGAAGGCCGCCGTGTCGGCGAGGGTCGGGTCGATCGGCGCGACCCGGGCGGAGGCGACGGTGCCGATCGCGTCGGCGACCGGAGCCGCCAGCAGCGAGGTATGCCGGGTCGCCGGCTCCCAGCCCAGGGTGCCTTCAGCGCTGCTCACCACCGCAGACTATCCGAGCAAATGCCGACCAAACGGGCGATGCATCCCCCTCGGCGCTTGGGCATTCTGGAGGCGCCGACCCCCGCCCGAAGGACCTCCCTGCCATGCCTCGCCCGACGCGACTCGAGCTCTTCACCCGCGCCCTGTGGCTCGCCATGGTCCCCGGCGCCGTGCTGTTCTGCGCCATGCAGGTCGCGGTCCACATCAGCCACGGCATGGTCGGTGCGGACTCCCACGCCTACTGGGTCGCCGCGGGCTCCCCGCAGACCTGGTACACGACCCCGCCCGACCACGTCGACGCCTACCTCTACTCGCCCGCCTTCGCACAGCTGCTCTGGCCGCTGGGCTTCCTCCCGTGGCCGGTGTTCCAGGGCGTGTGGTTCGCCGCCCAGGCGGCCGTGCTCGCCTGGCTGCTGAAGCCGCTCGGCTGGCGCAGGGGTTTGACCGTGGCCCCCTTCTTCGTCGCCGAGCTGTTGCTGGGCAACGTCTACCTGTTCCTCGCCGCCGCCCTCGTCCTCGCGGTCAGGGGCCGGCCGGGTGCGCTCGTGCTACCCTTGCTGACCAAGGTGACCCCGGCCGTCGTCGGACTCTGGTTCGTCCTGCGAGGCGACTGGCGGGCGGTGCGCTCTGCTGCGGTCGCCCTGGCCGTCGTGGTGGGGGTGTCGGTGGCCCTGGACCCGCAGGCCTGGCCGCGGTGGGTCGAGTTCCTCGCGTCCAACGCGGGCGCCGGGGGACCGTGGTTCCTCGTCCGGTTCGCGGTCGCCATCGCCCTGGTGGTCTGGGCCGCGCGCACCGGGCGCGCGTGGCTGCTGGCGCCCGCCCTGCTGCTCGCCTGTCCGGTCTTCAGTGCCTTCAGCCCCTACACCGTGCTCGGCGCGGTGCCCCGCTTGCGCCTCTGGGAGCGGTCGCAGGCCGAGGAGCTAGGGACGGAGCAGCAGGAAGCCGTCGTCGCGGGCCGCGACCGTCCAGCCACGCTCCCGCTGTAGGGCCGTCGCCAGGGGCACGTCCGCCCGCACCAGGGCCGCGGCCGGCTGGTGCTGGTCGAACCCTGCCTGCCACCCCGGTTCGGCGCCCATGACGCGCAGGTAGGTCCTGGCCTGGGCCGGACCGTAGAGCTCGGCCCGGGTGTCCGCGGTCTGGCGCAGCGAGGGGAAGGTCCACATGACCCAGCCACCCAGCGAGTCGTCGTTGTAGACCACGGACCCGGCGGGAAGGGCCCGCAGCGCGGCAGTGGTCCCATCGGGGACCGACACCGGCTGCTCGGGCCCGGTGGCGGCGAGCAGGCCGCAGACCATCGTGACGGTGAGGACGAGTCCCGCGACGACGATGGGCTCGCGCCCCCGGGCCGGTCGGGCCCGGCCGAGGACGGCGTCGAGCGCCTTCGCGGCGAGGGGGGCGATGATGATGGCGCCGACGGCGACCGTGCGGGAGTAGGTGAGGCCCCAGCCCACGCCCACGACGAGGATCCCGCCGGCGCCCCAGCTGACGAGCGAGTGGCGACGCGCCCAGCCGAGGGTCACGAGGAGCACGAGCACCAGCAGGCCGATGGTGGAGGGGTCGGTCAGCTCGGGGCGCCGCCACTCCTGGATGTAGGGGCTGACGGCGCGCACCGGCCCGAAGGCGGTGAGGATCCCGAGACCCAGGGGCGTCAGCAGCGCCGCTCCCGCGCTGGCCACCGGGACGAGGGCCAGGTGCACGGCCTGCCGCACGGAGACCTTGCGGTCCAGCACGAGGCCCGCGGTAGTGACGAGACCGAGCATGATCCCGACGACCCAGGTGCCGTGGCTCGAGGCCCACACCCAGGTGACGGGGACGAGCCACCAGGGAGCGCGCTGGTCGCTGAGCACGCGTACCCAGGCGCTCGCCGTGACGGCCAGCAGGGCGAAGCCCACCAGCTGCGGCCGGGGACTGAGGCTGGCGGCGGTGGCCAGGACCGTGATGCCGGTGATGAGCGTGGCGGCCAGCGGCCCGCTGGTGCGGCGGCAGGCGACGTAGACGGCGACGCACACGGCCAGTCGCCCGAGGTGGGCCAGGAAGGCCACGGCCGGCAGGCCGCCCCACTGGTTGGCCAGTGAGAGGGCCAGCTCGGGTAGCCACTGGGTGAGCACCCAGGGCTGGCTGGTGAACGACGACAGCGGGTCCGGGCCGCTGAACTGCCAGGTGTCTCGCAGGTGGTCGCCAGCCAGCACGTGCCACAGGGTGTCGGGGTCGGCGATCCCGGTGCCGACGTTCCGCGACAGGACCAGCAGGAGGAGGCCGAAGGCGACCACCGGAGCCCAGCGCAGGATGCCCTCGGGGGCCGGCAGGGGCGTCGCGTCGGCGGATCGAGGGGACGGCTGCTCCGCGTCGGTCACAGAAGGGCTCACCACGGCGCTGACCCTAACGGCCCGACGGCGGCGAGTCGGCCGCGAATCGTTGGCCGGTGGAGACATTGGCCGTGCCGGACAGGTCGGTGGCCTGGACGTTCGAGATGCGCAGCGCTGCGAACCCGCCGTCCCCGCCGGGGATGCGACTGATCGCAGCGGTGCTCGTGAGGCTGACGAGCGTCAGTCCGGGTGCAGCGGCCACCTCGAGGACGACCGGACTGACCCCCGCGGTGAGCGTGATGGTCTGCGCCGCGACCCCGGCACCGCTCACCTCGACGGTGCCCGGCTGGTCGTCCAGCGCTTCGATGCCGAAGCTGATGCGGAGGCGCCGGGGCGCGGCCCCCAGGTTGGCGACCTGGAGCGTGGCCGTCGGGCCGGTCCACTGGCTGGGGGTGCGGTCCTCGCCCACCTCGACGAGGGACCCCGGGAGCGTGACCAGGGAGGGTCGCAGGACGTCGGCGCGCCGGGTGGACTGCTCAGCCGTGGGAAGCGCCCGGATCGCGTCGCGCAGCCGGGCGAGGGAGTATGCCGTGAGGCTGCCGTCGCGGGTCTGGGCGGCGGCCGGGCCGAGGGCCTTGCCGAGGTCGCCCGTGGGGTCGGTGCCGGTCGCGTAGCCGGCCCGGTCGACCTCGACGGCGCAGAAGCCTGCGGCAGCGAGGTCGTCGAGCAGGCGCGGGGTGTCCGAGACCGGCAGGGCGAGCTGCCAGTCGGCCCGCGACGTGCCGCGCATGGCGCCGTAGCTCCAGGTGAGCCCGGTGGTCGGGGCGAGTGCCGGGAGGAAGTGCTCGTAGTCGCCCATCGACCCGGCCGGCGGCTCCTCCGGGTAGCGGGTGACCGGGAGCTGGAACACCGCGCACCCGGGCCCGGTGGCCTGGCGCAGGGTGGACGTGAAGCGGTCGAGGTCCTGCTGGGTGGCTCGGAGCGACTGGTAGTCGGGGGCCACGCCGGGGTTCGTCTGGTCGAGGACCCCGAGGAGGATGAGCCCTGCTGCGAGTGGCCAGGCGAAACGACGACCGCGATCTGCTCGCGAGGCCCAGAGGCCGACGGCCAACAGGCCGAACAGCGCGATGAGGACGACCAGTCGCGACCAGGTGCGGATCTGCGGGGTGACGAAGAGCGCGAAGACCGAGCCGAGTCCGCCCTTGGTGTAGAAGGCGAGCGACACCAGCAGGAGGGCCGTCAGCGTGCCGAGGGTGGCGGGCACCCGGTGACCGCTGGCGAGGTTGCGGACCGTGAGCCACAGCAGGCCCACCACACCGGCCAGGGCGACGATCCCCAGGGCCGGGTGCTCGACGCTGGGTGGAGCGACGTACCCGTAGGCGGTGGTGAGGAACGCGAACGGCTCGAAGCGGTGCTCGTGCCACGGCAGCACCAGGTCGATCAGCTTGCCCGAGTAGCGCTCCGCCTCCCCGATGGTGCGCTCGGCCGGCAGGTCCGAGGTGACGAGGTCGACTCCACGCCCACGGACGGTGACGCCCAGGCTGAGTGCGCAGGGGACGGCCACGAGGAGGGCGCTCGCGACGCCGGGAAGCAGCCCGACGGCTCGACGGGTGCGGGCCAGCTGGACCAGCAGCGCCACGGCGAGCAGGACGAGGGTGAAGGCGACGTAGTAGACGTCGGAGAGACCCACCGCCAGGGCGATCAGCACGGTGCGCAGCCCCAGGAGGGCAGCCGGGCGTCGTTGCGGTCCGGGCCTCGTCAGGTCGTGCACGGGTGGCCAGAGCGGGTGTCCCTGCATGGTCCGCAGGGCGAGCCACACTCCCAGCGGCACCACCCAGTAGGCCGCCAGCCAGAGGTGGCTGAACCACTCCTGATGTCCTGGCAGGACGGCGAAGAGCGTGCCCACCATCACGGCGTGGGGGCGGTGGATCCCGAGCTGTCTGGCCAGCCAGTACGCGGTGAAACCGGCTGCGGGGAAGCCCGCCACGAAGAAGATGACCGCGGCTGTGACGGGGTCGCCGGTCAGGTGGCCGAGGACGCGGACGGTCAGGAAGTTCAGCTGGTCCGCGGTCGCGAACCAGCTGCCGTTGAGGCCGAACGGCGCGCCCACGAGGTTCGACGACTGGTACTGCGAACCCTCGACGATCGCGCGCACCTGCAGGAGCAGCTGCGGGGTGTCGCCCGCGAGGCTGAGCGGGATCCCCGGTCGCCAGCTCCACAGCTGGAGGGCCTGCACCGCCGCCAGCAGCGACAGCACCGCGGCAAGGACGGGCCCCGCACACCGGGTCGCCAACGAGAGCGCGCTGTCCCGGCGGCCCGCGGGCGCGACCGAGGGCGCGACGCTCTCCCGCGTTGCCTGCGTGGTGCTCATCCCCACGAGTATGGAGCCGTCCCTGCGCCGAGCTCGTGCTGACCGGCCCACTTCGGCCAAAGGGACGAGGCGCCCGCCCATCAGGCAGGGTGACCGCACGTGGTGCCACCTGCGCGTCAACCGGGCGCCCGAGATCAGTCCTGGTGTGACGCACCAGTGGCAGCAGCGGGGCGAGCTGGCGCGGCAAGGCCGACCGGCCCCTGTGGCCCGCGGGTGGCGGCGCCCCTCAGGCGGCGCCGTAGCCCGAGCGCGGGTTTCTCGACGCAGATCCAGGAGGCGTATGCGGCCGGGACCGCGATGGCGAAGGTCACTGCGGTGTATGCCGCCCAGCCAAGCCGGGCGGCCCCCACGAGGTAGAGCGTGGTCTGGATCGGCCAGCTGAGGATGTACAGCCCGTAGGAGAGGTCCAGCTCGCGCGTGAATCCCGGCCGAGCGACGCAGCCGGCGGCCAGGACGAGGTACGCCAGGGGCAGCGGCGCGAGCTCGTTGGTGGCGTGGGCCAGGCCGGCGACGCACAGTGCGGCCAGGGAGACCGCTGCAAGGGGAGCGCGAACGGTGATGCGGTCTCGCAGCGTCCACGCGAGAGCCCCTGCGGTGAAGAAGCCCAACAGGTGCAGGAAGTCCAGCAGACCGCCGGCCGACAGTCGATGCGCCGCCTCGAGAAGGTGCGGCGTCACCGTGACGGCCACGAGTGCAGCCGAGCTGAACAGCACGGCGCGGCGTCGCACGACCGCCGAGGTCAGGGCCAGACCGGCGACCGTGTAGCAGAGCATCTCGGGGCTCAACGTCCAGAGGGGAGCGTTCCAGGCCTCAGGGTGGGCCGCTCGGGTGAGGGCGTCGCCGAAGCCGAACTGCAGCGGGGCCACGAGGTTGACCAGGACGAACGACAGGGCTGCCGAACCGTCGAACCGGGTGCCGGTGCTGAAGGCAGCGACGGGGGCGAACACCCCAGCCACCGCCACGAGCGACAGCCAGTAGCCGGGATAGATGCGCAGCATCCGCGAGACGACGAACGTTTTCGCGCCAAGCCGGTCCCGGGACGCACAGATGAGATAGCCCGAGATCGCGAAGAAGCCCGCGACCGCCCATGACCCCAGCCCGCGTCCGCCGATCATCGGGTCAGGCCCGAAACCACCGACCGGCCTGGTGTGCGACAGGACCACGGTGCCGGCGAGCAGCAGCCGCACCAGGTTCAGCGCGTTGTCTCGCCCGCGCAGGCCTTCCCCCAAGGTCATCCGGCAGAACCTACTGATACCGGGCAAAGCGCAGCACGAAGTCGTGAGCAAACCGACCGAACGGCTGAGGAGGAAGGTCCCGGAACTGGGGTCAGGCCTCGGGGGAGGCGTCGCCGCCGCGGACGGCGTGGACCACGTGCATGACGGCCACGACGACCGCGCCCACGATGAGACCGAGGATCGCGGAGCCGACCGTGTTGGTGAGCCAGCCGAACACGCCACCGAGCGCACCGGTCGCCTCGTGGACCGACTCCTCGGCGTGGTGCACCCATGAGTACGGCGCGTGCAGCCCCAGGTCGTCGAGCCCGACCAGGATGATGTGGCCGCCAACCCAGATCATCGCCGCGACGCCGACGACCGAAAGGGTCGTGAGCAGCCGCGGCATGGCGGCCACGAGTCCCCGGCCGATGGTGCGGGTGAAGCCGGACTCGCGACCCGAGAGGTGGAGCCCGACGTCGTCCATCTTCACGATCAGGGCCACGACGCCGTAGACGAGGATCGTGATCGCGAAGGCGACGACGACGAGGATGATCGCCCGGCTGAGGAACGGCTCGTCGGCGACCTCGTTGAGCGAGATGACCATGATCTCGGCCGACAGGATGAAGTCCGTGCGGATCGCCCCGCTGGTGATGTCGTCCTCGCTGGCGACCTCGCCGCGCTCGTGCGCCGCATCGGCCTCGGTCTCACCGTGGCCGGCCAACCGCTCCCAGATCTTCTCGACCCCCTCGTAGCAGAGGAAGGTGCCGCCGATCATGAGCAGCGGCGTGAGGGCCACCGGGAAGAACTGGCTGAGCAGCATCGCCGCGGGCAGGATGAACAGCAGCTTGTTGCGCAGCGAGCCGATCGCGATCTTCTTGATGATCGGCAGCTCGCGGGTGGGGGACAGGCCCTCGACGTAGCGCGGGGTCACGGCGGTGTCGTCGACGATCACGCCGGCCGCCTTGACGCTGGCCCGGCTCGCCGCGGCACCCACGTCGTCGACGGAGGCTGCTGCCGCCTTCGCCAGCACCGCGATGTCGTCGAGCAGCGCGAACAGCCCGCCACTCATCGCCGCGACCTGGGTGGTCGTGCGGGCAGGGCGGAAGGTATGGGTGCGGCCACCCGGGGAGCCTACCGGCGGCCGACCTCAGGCGCGGTCGTCGTCCGGCCCGTCGTCCGCCTCGTCGTTCTCATCGTCGTTCTCATCGTCGTTCTCATCGTCGTCTGCCAGGGTCACGTCCGCCTGGTCCATGCTGTTGGGCACCGGCTGACCACCGGGGTCGACCTGGTAGTCGCCCTTGACCTCGTCCCAGGCCTCGACCTTCTCCTCGTCGACCTCGAGCTCGACGGTGTCGGGCTCGTCCGTCGTGGGCTGCTCGACGTCCGCGTCGGCGATCTCTCCGGGGACCCCGCTGCTGGGCTCGCTCATGGTGCTCCGTCCGTCGTTGGTGCCTCCTTCCTAGTGCCCGACCGGGGCACGCGCACCCTGAGTCCCAGGAGCACCTCGAGCCACGCTGAGGGGCCTCGGCGCCCGACTCCGGTAGAGTGGGCCCCCGCCGGCGTGGGTGATACCCCGCTCCAACGATGTGCGCCCAGATGGGCTACGCCGGGTCCGCAAACCAGCAAGTCAACTTCAGGAGTATTTCCATGTCCTTTGACTACAAGGTTGCCGACCTGAGCCTCGCCGAGGCTGGCCGTCACCAGATCCGCCTGGCCGAGCACGAGATGCCCGGCCTGATGAGCCTGCGCGAGGAGTTCGGGGCGGCCCAGCCGCTCAAGGGCGCCCGCATCGCCGGTTCGCTGCACATGACCGTGCAGACCGCCGTGCTCATCGAGACGCTGACCGCGCTCGGTGCCGAGGTCCGCTGGGCCTCCTGCAACATCTACTCGACCCAGGACGAGGCCGCTGCCGCGGTCGTCGTCGGGCTGCACGGTTCTCCCGAGGACCCGCAGGGTGTCCCCGTGTTCGCCTGGAAGGGCGAGACGCTCACCGAGTACTGGGACTGCACCGAGCAGATCCTCACCTGGCCCGGTGGCCAGGGCGCCAACATGATCCTCGACGACGGTGGCGACGCCACGATGCTCGTCCACAACGGTCGCGCCTGGGAGCAGGCCGGTCAGGTGCCCCCCACCGACGAGGCCGACTCCGAGGAGGTCGGGGTCTTCAAGGAGCTCGTCCGCAAGACCCTCAAGGCCGACCCCACCAAGTGGACCAAGGTCTCCGAGGAGATCAAGGGCGTCACCGAGGAGACCACGACCGGCGTCCACCGCCTCTACGAGCTCGCCACCACCGGTGACCTGCTCTTCCCGGCGATCAACGTCAACGACTCGGTCACCAAGTCCAAGTTCGACAACAAGTACGGCTGCCGCCACTCGGTGCTCGACGGCCTCAACCGCGCCACCGACGTCCTCATCGGCGGCAAGGTCGCCGTCGTCGCCGGCTTCGGCGACGTGGGCAAGGGCTGCGCCTCGGCGCTGGCCGGCCAGGGCGCTCGCGTGATCGTCACCGAGATCGACCCGATCTGCGCGCTGCAGGCGGCGATGGAGGGCTACCAGGTCGCCCGCCTCGAGGACGTCGTCGGCAGCGCCGACATCTTCGTCACCACCACCGGCAACTTCAACATCATCACCGCCGAGCACATGACGCAGATGAAGAACAAGGCGATCGTGTCCAACATCGGTCACTTCGACAACGAGATCGACATGGCCGGCCTGGCCAAGGTCGCCGTCACCAAGACCGAGATCAAGCCGCAGGTCCACGAGTGGACCTTCGAGAGCGGCAACTCGATCATCGTGCTCTCCGAGGGTCGCCTGATGAACCTCGGCAACGCCACCGGCCACCCGAGCTTCGTGATGTCGAACTCCTTCGCGAACCAGACGATCGCCCAGATCGAGCTGTTCACGAAGAACGACGACTACGACAAGCAGGTCTACRTGCTGCCGAAGCACCTCGACGAGAAGGTCGCCCGGCTGCACCTCGACGCCCTCGGCGCCGAGCTCACCGAGCTGACCAAGGAGCAGGCCGCCTACATCGGCGTCGACGTGGCCGGCCCGTACAAGCCGGAGCACTACCGCTACTGAGGCGCCGACCTCACCGGCGCCTCGGCGCCACCACGCACCAGCTGGTATGCCGTCCGCTCACCGTGAGCGGGCGGCATACCCGTCTCCGGGGGCGCCGGCACGACGTCCTCCGCACGGCTCCAGGCGGCCAGGAGGAGGGCGCCGGCGCACACGAGGTAGTAGTTGAGGAACGCCTGCTTGGACAGCAGGAAGGTCACCCCGAGGCAGAGGCCGAGGGCGAGGCTGAACGTGGCGACCCCCGGCCGCAGGGTCTTCGCGAGGACCACGGCCACGGCGCAGCCCATGACGAGGGACACCGGGCCGGCCCACGTGGGGTCCGTCCAGCCGAACACCTCCGCCAGCTCGGCGACGATGCTCGTGGAGTCGGGTCTGAACGGCTGCTGGAACTGCAGTGCCACGACGCTGCTCCACCACGCCGCGGGACCCCAGGCGATGAAGGGCAGGGTCACCGCGGCACCGGCTCCGACACAAGCCAATACCCGGGCTCGCGTGGCATACGGCCGCAGGAGCCACAGGCAGGGGAGGGCGACGAGGAAGTACTGCTTCGAGACGAGGAGCAGCCCCAGGGCGACCGCGGCCACCATCCAGCGCCCGCGCGTCCCGGCCAGCACGACCACGGTCAGCAGGGCCACGACGACGGGCTCGACCCAGGCGCCGGCGTAGAGGCTCGGGAGGCCCGGGAGGCACAGGAGCAGCACGGCAGCCCGGCGACCGCTCGTGGAGCGCGACCGCCACAACAGCCACCCGCCCACGGCGGTCACGGCGATGATCGACGAGAACCGCACGTCACCCAGCAGGTAGCCAGGCAGCGCCGTGAGGAGCACCAGCGGGGGATAGGGAAAGCCGAACGCCAAGCGCCCCTCCTGCACGATGCCGGGGCCGTAGACCAGGGCGGTGTCCCGTGGGCTGTAGATGTTGGGGAAGTCGATGGAGTAGGGGTTGGTGCCGTGCAGGAGCGCATGGGCTCCGTCGGTGAGGAAGATGTGGACGTCGATGTGGGGCTCGTCCTGGGCGACCAACCACACCGCCAGCCCCGCGACCAGCACAGGGAGGACGACCCCGGCTGTGCGGGCGACGACAAACCGGTGGGGCAGCGTGGCGAGCACGGCCACCGCGACGAACGCCGGTGTCAGCAGGGAGAGTCCGACCGTGGACAGCAGCTGGGCCCCCGCGAGGGCGGACGCCGCGATCAGGCCGAGCGGGAACCATGCGTCAGAGCTCTCCGGGCGGCTCGGGTCGCGCAGGCTGGCGTAGGCCAGGCCGATACCTCCGAGGACGGCCAGCAGGGCGACGACCCGCAAGCCCGCGAAGGGCGTGCTGACGAAGACCGCGAACAGCACCAGCGCCGCGGCCCCCTGGCCCTGGCTGCTCCCGAGACGTGACTTCAGGTCACGCACTGAGCTGGGCGGAGAGGGCCGTCGTCGTGGCGAGCCGGTGCTGCGCGTGCGGGCGGCTCGTCGCCGTGACCAGGATCTGGTAGGAGAACAGCCGGGGCGCCACCCGGATCAGCGCGCTGTTCACGCGCGTGAGCAGGGAAGCCAGCGGTCCGTGGCCGATCGCCTTGGCGTAGGGAGCCGGGATGCCGACCATCTCCTGCACGTCCCAGCCGGCGTGGTGCAGCGCCGTGCGGATCGTGCGGAAGGTGAACAGGCGGGTGTGGGTGCGGTCGAGGATGCCGGTCTCGCCGTAGTTGAACTGACCCATCGCGAGCATCAGGCGGGACACCGCAAAGGCGATGTTCGGGGTCGTCAGGACGAGCTCGCGCCGCCGGCTGCCGAGCGAGAACCGCAGGTCCTCGAGGAACCGCTCGGGGTCGGCGAGGTGCTCGATGACGTCGAGCAGGAGCACCTGGTCGTAGTCGTCGAGCGGCAGCTCGAGGGGCTGGTTGAGGTCGACCACGTGGGTGGCCACCCGGGGGTCGATGACGGTGGAGCGGTGCAGGTCGGCAGTGGTCACCTCGGCACCCTTGTCCGCCAGGGCGCTCGCGAACGCGCCGGGACCGGCGCCCAGGTCGATCACCCTGCTGCCCGGGTTGACGCGGGCCAGGACCTCGGTGTGGCTGCTGCGCTCGTGGAGCTTGACGTCGTAGCGGTCGATGGAGCCGGCATCGACGGGGGAGAGGTCCCGGCGATGCATGAGGCCCATCCGGTGGAACAGCGCCGTCACGCTGGCGCGGGTGACCTGGCCCGCGTAGCGGATCCCGTCGACCCGGCAGATCTCGTCGCCGTAGTAGGTCGGGATGGGCAGCTCCACGACCGTCGCGTCGGCCCCCAGCAGCTGGAGGATGATCTTGGTGTCGAAGCTGAAGTCGTCGGGGTTGGTCTCGAACCGCAGCCGACGCAGGATGTCCACCCTGTAGAGCCGGAAGCCGCTGTGCCACTCGGAGAGGTCGGCGCCGGCGAGGCGGTTCTGGACGGTCGTGAGGATGCGGTTGCCCACGAACTTGTAGAGCGGCATACCGCCCTTGCGGGCCGCGCCGGGCGTCAGCATGCGGCTGCCCATCACGGCGTCGGCCGCGCCGTCGCGCAGTGGCGCGAGGAGGCGGGGCAGCTCCTCGGGGGCGTACTGGCCGTCGCCGTGCACGAGGGCCACGAGGTCGAAGCCGTGGGTCATCGCGTAGAAGTAGCCGAGCTTCTGGTTGCCGCCGTAGCCCTGGTTCTCCGCGTTGCGGAGCACGGTGAGGGGCAGGTCCGGACGGCTCTGGCGGTAGGCCAGGCCGGTCGAGAACGTCTCGTCGGACGAGGCGTCGTCGATGACCAGCACCTCGCAGTCGTAGTCGTCGAGGACCGTCTGCGGGATGCGGTCGAGCACGGACCGCAGGGTGGTCTCGGCGTTGTAGGCGACGATGAGGATCAGCGTGCGGGGGCGGGTGACCTGCATGCGACTACTGACTACCTGGTGAGCTTGACGCCGCGGGCGCCCCAGTCGCACGACGTGTCGCCGATGGCGCACTGCGGGGTGCCGCTGCCGCCGGAGACCTGCAACCGAACCGCGCGCAGCAGGAGGTAGTTGTCCTGGTTGCCGCCGGTGGCTGCCGTCAGGTTGCTGGGGTTGTAGAGACCACCACACTCGCCGTCCATCGGGATCGCGGCGCTGTTCTGGTTGTTGTTGGTGCCGAAGTGGTAACCGCAGACGATGACGCCGACGAGCGCCTGCACGGGGTAGATGGCGTTGTTGCCGCCGGCGTTGACGACAGCCGCCTGGTCGCACGGGCTGGGAGTGCCACAGAAGACGGGGAGCAGGATCCGCCGGCGGTCCTGGACGAGGGAGGTCCAGGCGTTGAGGATCGGTGTGCCCCCGAGGTTTCCGGTGTTGGCGCCGAGGCAGCTGCTCGACTTCACCGGGCAGCTGTTGTTGAGGTAGGTGCGCAGCGCCGAGCCGGTGCGGGGGGCCTGGTTGGGCACGATGTTGATCGGCGAGGTGCAGCCGTTCAGTGTCGCCTCGCCGAGGTAGGTGTTGCTGTTGCTCGGAGCCTCCGGGCAGTCGACCGACCACCAGTTGCCGCTCGAGGATGCCCCCGGGCACAGCGAGTTGCCGGTCGACGGCAGGTCCATCTGGAACACCGGGGAGGGGAAGGTGGTGACGGACGGCAGGATCGACCCGCACAGGGCGTAGGGGCGCACGCCGATCCCATCCGGTGGCACGAAGACCTCTGCCGTGGCGCTCTTCGCGGTGTCGTAGTCGTTGCCCTGGCCGAAGATTCCGCCGAGCGCCCGCGCCGTCGACCCGGCCGAGCTGTAGGTGACCTCGATGCCATAGCCGTCGGCGGCGCAGGCGACCGCGGTGATCGAGCCGGTGCTGCCGGCCCGGTTTTGCGTGCGGTAGGCAGCCACGTCAGCCTGGATCTGGGCGCGCGCCGCGGTGTCCGCGGAGATCGTCGAGCAGTTGCCGTTGAGCTGCCCGAACTTGGCGGCGGCGGCGAGGGCGGCGGAGTCTGAGGCCGTCTGGAGCTGGCGCGTGCTGACGTAGGACATCCCGAAGTCGACGGTGAAGGCGCCGATGCCGACGAGCACCACCATGAGGAGGGCCACGGTCACGGCGACGGCGCCGCGCTCCTCGCCGCTCCCGTCGCCGCGCAGGGAACGTGCGCGAGTCACTGGGTTTCGCATCGGAAGGCCCCAATCGATGAAAGGTTGAAGGATGGCTGGAAGAAGGGCAGCGACAACGTGGAGGTGTAGCGCACCCGGACATAGGCGTTGTCGCCGGTGCTGCTGAGGTTGCAGACGCGCGAGGTCACGCCGCTGTCACCGGTGCAGGTCCCGGTCCAGTCCGTCGCGAAGACGTTAGCGGGGGTGGTGGTCCCCTTCTTGATCTCCACGCGGACGTTGTTGGTGGTCACGAAGAGGGTGTTGGAGTTGAGCTTCGCCTCCTGGATGAGCGACGTCCCGGCGTTGCCGGTCCCTCCGCCCGTGCCGCAGTAGGCCAGGTCGACGACGGCGTTGCGGGCCGTCTGACGGGCGGCGTTGCCGAGGGCCATCTGCTGGGCGAGGACGACGCCGAAACCCACGATCGAGCTGATGAGGAGCACGAGGATCGGCATCACGAGGGCGAACTCGACAGCCGCAGCCCCGCCCTCAGGCCGGCCGCTGCGGATGGGTCGCTTCAGTGCCATGCGTGCTGCTCTCCCTGCTCGTCACACACCCCACCGGCGTGCTGCCATGCACATCCTCGGGGGAGCGCCCACTGTCCTGAATCGTCCAAACGGCTGAGTCCACGCTGGTGGGATGCTCCCAGCGCGCGGCGGGCGGGCAGGTCCGGACGTTCGGACGGGTCGTACCCTGACCGAACGGCTGATGACACCGCTTCCCCGTGCGGGGCGCACCCGTGTGTGATGATTCAGGAGGGAACTTCACTCACTGCAGAAAGAGGGTAGGCGCAGGTGAACGGTCGCGTGCTCATCGTCGACGACGATCTGGCGCTGGCGGAGATGCTCGGCATCGTCCTGCGCAACGAAGGACTCGAGGTCGCGCACGTCGCCGACGGCGCGGGGGCGCTCGGCGCGTTCCGCGACCACCGTCCCGACCTGGTCCTCCTCGACGTCATGCTGCCCGGCCTCGACGGCATGGAGGTGTGCCGGCGGATCAGGGCCGAGTCCGGCGTGCCGATCGTCATGCTCACCGCCCGCACCGACACGGTCGACGTCGTCGTCGGCCTCGAGTCCGGTGCGGACGACTACGTCGTCAAGCCGTTCAAGCCGCAGGAGCTCATCGCCCGCATCCGCGCCCGGCTCCGTCGGGGTGACGAGCCCGAGCCGGAGCGCCTGGAGATCGGCGACCTCGTCATCGACGTCGCCGGCCACTCGGTCAAGCGCGAGGGCGACTCCCTGTCGCTGACCCCACTGGAGTTCGACCTCCTGGTCGCACTGGCCCGCAAGCCGTGGCAGGTGTTCACCCGCGAGGTGCTGCTCGAGCAGGTCTGGGGCTACCGCCACGCGGGCGACACCCGACTGGTCAACGTTCACGTCCAGCGGCTGCGTTCGAAGATCGAGCACGACCCCGAGCACCCCGAGATCGTCGTCACGGTCCGCGGCGTCGGTTACAAGGCGGGCCCGAGCTAGCCATGTCCGAGTCGGCCGGTCCGAGGCCTGGTCGGACGCCGACGCCGCGGTTCTCCGACCACCGCGCCCAGGGCGCGCGTGCCGTCCGGTCGTTCCTCGGCCGGGCTCGTCGGTATGCCGCGCGGTGGGCCCGCAAGGCTGCCCACGTCTGGAGGGCCTCGCTGCAGTTCCGCGTGGTGACGACGACCATGCTGCTGGGGCTGGTCGTCGTCCTGATGCTCGGCTCCTACCTGTTCTCCTCGATCTCTGACGGGCTCGAGCAGGATCGCATCGAGTCGGCGCAGACCGAGACCTCCCGGTTGACGACCGAGGTGCAGGCCACCTTCGACGAGAGCGACCGCACCAGCAGCGAGGCCGACCTCAACGTGCTGGCCAGGCTCGCCATCAAGAGCGCCGCTTCGGCCGGTGGCGACAACGAGCGCTATCTCGTGCTGACCCGGGGCCTCGAGAACACCTCGAACACCACCATCGGGACCACCACCAGTGGCGAGATCGGCCTGACCGTCGTACCCCTCGCCCTGCGTGAGGCGGTCCGGGACGATCCCCGACGCCAGCAGGTGATGCTGATCGGCATCACCGACCCGCAGACGGACAACACCGTCCCTGCGGTCATCGTGGGCTCCCAGGTCGAGCCGCCGCTGGCCGGCCGCTACGACATGTATGTCGTGTTCCCGATGCAGCGGGAGCAGGCGACCCTCGACCTCATCACCCGCACCTTCCTCATCGGTGGCCTGGCCCTCGTCTTCCTCGTCGGGGTGATCGCCTGGGTGGTGACCCGTCAGGTCGTCAGCCCGGTGCGCCGCGCCGCGGTCGTCGCCGAGCGGCTCGCCTCCGGACGGCTCAACGAACGCATGCGGGCCCGCGGCGAGGACGACCTGGCCCGGCTGGCCAAGTCGTTCAACGAGATGGCCGACAGCCTCCAGGCCCAGATCCGCCAGCTCGAGGGGCTCTCGCGCGTCCAGCAGCGCTTCGTGTCCGACGTGTCCCACGAGCTGCGCACCCCCCTGACGACCATCCGGATGGCCGCCGACCTGATCCACGACTCGCGGACCGGCTTCGACCCCGCGGTGTCCCGGTCGGCCGAGCTGCTCCACAACGAGCTCGACCGGTTCGAGGAGCTGCTCGCCGACCTGCTCGAGATCAGTCGCTTCGACGCCGGCGCCGCCGCGCTGGACTCGGAGGTCACCGACCTGCGGGCCACGGTGGCCCGCGCCGTGCACTCCGCCCAGCCGATCGCCGACCGCTGGGGCAGCACCGTCACGGTGACCTCGGACGGACCGTGCGACGCCGAGATGGACGCCCGCCGCGTCGAGCGCATCCTGCGCAACCTCGTGGTCAACGCGCTCGAGCACGGTGAGGGCCGCCCCGTCGAGATCGCCATCGCCGTCAACGAGACGGCCGCGGCCGTCACCGTGCGCGACCACGGCGTCGGGCTGCGACCGGGCGAGGGCGCCCTGGTGTTCAACCGGTTCTGGCGGGCCGACCCGGCCAGGGCCCGCACCACCGGTGGCACCGGCCTGGGCCTCGCGATCTCCCTGGAGGACGCTCGACTGCATGACGGCTGGCTGCAGGCGTGGGGCGAGCCCGGCGAAGGCTCGTGCTTCCGACTGACCCTGCCGCGCCGAGCCGGCGTGCCGATCGTCGAGGCGCCGCTCCCGCTGCGCCCCGAGGACCTCGCCGCACCCGTCGCAGCGCCTCGCGTCCTCGCGAGCCCCGCCGTCCAGAACGGTGCCGCGCACGAGGCGGCGAGCACGCGGCATACCCCCACCGCTCCGGGGCGTCCCCGATGAGGCGCCGGTATGCCGCGGCGCTGGCCGCGGGCGCCGTCCTCGCCGTCACCGCGTGTGGCGGGCTGTCCACCAGCTCGGCGATCCAGCCCGGCCTCGAGGTCGGGTCGGTGCAGGAGAACGAGGTGCGGGTGGAGGTCAACCCCGTGGCGCCGGGCTCCTCGCCGCAGCAGGTGGTGCAGGGCTTCATCCGCGCCGCAGCGGCCAGTGACGACTCGTACCAGGTGGCCCGGTCGTATCTCGCGAGCGGACCGCAGAGCAGCTGGCGGCCCGACTCCTCGGTGGTCGTCTTCGGGTCCGACTCGGAGGTGACCTACAAGCCCAGCAACGACGACACCGTGACCGCCGTCGCCAAGGCCACCGCCCGCATCGACGGCGCCGGGCGATACCAGGAGCTGCCGCCGCGGTCGACCGTGCAGGTGACGTTCCGGCTCGAGCGCGCCGGTGGCGAGTGGCGGATCAGCCAGCTGCCCGACAACTTCGGCACGTGGCTCAGCCAGGCCGACCTCGACCGGCTCTACGACCCGTTCCGGATCTACTACGTGTCGGCCGGCGACCACCGGCTCGTCCCTGACATCCGCTGGCTGCCCCTCGGCACCGGCTTGGCGACCCGGCTGGCGCGCTCGCTGCTGGCGGGGGTGCCCGACTACCTCCAGGGAGCGGTGCGCACCGACATCCCGGCCGGCACCCGGCTCGCGGTCGACGCCGTCACCGTCGCCTCGGGCACGGCCAAGGTGGACCTCTCGGCCACCAAGCTCGGCAACGACCCCGGCCAGCGGCAGAACCTCGGCGCCCAGTTCCTCGCCACCGTCACCCAGGCCCCGGGCGTGGAACGGGTGGCCCTCCAGCTCGAGGGTGCCGACCTGCAGATGCCGAACGGCGACAGCACGGTCGACAGCCTGTCCCTCCTCGGGTTCGCCACGCCGTCGGACCCCGTGGTCAAGCCGGTGCTGCGGGTGGGCAGCGCGCTGGTGGCAGTCGACCCGGACGACGTCGGCGACAACGGGCAGCGCGTCCCACCACCCCAGGCCGCGGCCTTCCCGACCGTGCAACCGGGGTGGGCCTACCTCGCGATGTCGCGCACCGGCCGGGAGATCGCAGCGGTGGGGGGCGACCGCGCCCAGCTGATCCGCTGGCGGGGGGCCACCCAGGTCCAGCTCACCGCTCCCGGCACCATGCTGACCCACCCGACCTACGACCGCGAGGACGTCCTGTGGGTGGCGGGTCGGAGCAACGGCGCCACCAGGATCTGGGCCGTGAGCGCGGCGGCCGACCCGGGCGACGCGGCCAAGTCCACCCCGCAGACGGTCTCGGCCCCCTGGTTGAGCGGGCGCACCGTGGTCAGCCTGCGGCTCTCGCCCGACGGGCAGCGGATCGCGGTCGTGACCACCGACCGCGACGGCACCAGCCCGCGGGTCGACGTCGCGGGGGTCGTGCGGCAGCCCAACGGTCTCCCGGCCTCGCTGTCCTCTCCGCTCCGGCTGGCCCCGACCCTGACGCTGGCCCGCGACCTGGTCTGGGTCGACGACGCCACCGTCGCCGTCCTCGCCCGGCTGACGGCCAGCCAGGTGATCCGGCCCTGGCTGGTGCCGCTGGGCGGACCGATCGCGGCCGGGCCGGAGATCGCCGGAGCGCGGACGATCACGACGGTCAACGGGGAGCGCGGACTCGTCGTGACGACCGACGACCACGAGGTGCTGATCCGCGCTGGCAGCCGCTGGCAGCGCGTGGGCGAGGGGACCGACCTGCTGGTCGCCGCCCGCTGAGCCCGACCCAGGGCTCGTCCGCTGGGCTCGTCCGCTGGGCTCGTCCGCCCTGGGGTCAGCCCGAACTGGCGGGCGCGCGCAGCAGCGTGTACTCGCCACCGGTCGCGACGGTCGCCCAGCCCAATCGGTCCTGCAGGGCCGCACCCAGGGCCGAGTCCGTACGCAGCACGGCGTAGGACGCCCGGGTCGTCGTCAGCAGGTCTTGCCAGCCCGGCTCGACCCGTTCGGTCCGGCGGTAGGCGGCGAGGTGCTCGGGCGAGTACAGCTCGACCCGCAGGTCGACGACCGGTGTGAGTGCGGGGTGCCGCCACAGGAGCCACCCGCTCAGGCCGAAGTCGTCCAGCACCACCGTGCCGGCCGGTAGCTCGGCCAGTGCCGCGTCGACCGCGCCCACCTTGCCGGGGAACTGTTGTGCGGTGGCGCCCGCTGACCCCGCCGCCAGTGCGGTGGCGAGGGCCAGCGCACCTGCCCACGACGACAGCACGGCACGGCGTTCTCGCCTCGACCATCCTTCGCGGGCCCGACCGACCAGGGGCTGGAGCGCTGCCGCGAGCAGGGGTGCCGCCAGGATGGCGCCGAGGGGCACCAGACGCCACATGACGAGGGTGAGGGCCAGTGACAACGTCAGCTGGGCCGTCTCCCACCCGCGCGGGCGGTGTCGGGTCAGCAGCCAGGCGAGCGCCGTGGCGACCCCCATGCCCAACGCCGCCAGGGCGAAGATGTTGTTGACCGGCGTCGCCCGCCACTCCTCGGCCAACCCGGCAGCGTTGGCTGCCACGTCGAACGGGGTCAGCAGCAGGGCCGGGCCCAGTGGCGTCAGCGCCACCGCCGCCGCGCAGGCGGCCACCAGGCCGGCCAGCTGGAGGGAACGGCGACGGTCGGGTCGCGTCGTGGCGTCGAGGACGATGGCACCCACGAACACCCCACTCACGAGGAGGCCGAAGGTCCACAGCCCGTGGCTGCACCCCCAGAGCCAGAACACCGGGATCAGCCACCAGCGCGGACGGCCGTCGCGCACCGTCCGTGACCAGGCGAGCACGACCACGGCGAAGCAGATGAAGCTCACCAGCTGGGGACGTGGGTTGAGCCCGGCCCCGCAGCCCAGTACACCGACTGCCGCGGCAGCGGAGGAGGCGAGCCGCCCCGCCGACTGACGGGCCGTGACGTAGAGCAGCACGACCAGCGAGAGGCTGGCCAGGGACCGCAGCCAGACCACCGCCCCCATCCCGGTGAGGTCCACGAGCCACGCGGCGACGGCCTCCGGCAGCCACTGGGTGGCGGTGTACGGGTGCGCGGCGAACGCCGCCCACGGGTCGGTGCCGCGGAGCTGGTGGGTGTCGAGGACGTGCTGGCCGACGCGAAGGTGCCACCAGGTGTCCACCTCGGCGAACCGGCCGGTGCCGAACCCGAAGCCGATGAGGAGGGCCACGGCATACCCGACCATGCCCAGGGTGCGGGAGAACGACCGGGTCACGGCGCCACCAACAGGACGAAGCCCCGGTCACTGGCGCGCTCGGTCCAGTCGGACTCCTCCAGCAGCGCGCCGGTCAGGGGAGAGGACTCGAGCAGGAGGGCAGCCCGCGGTTGCGTCTTCGCGACGAAGGACTTCCAGCCGGGCTCGGCCGCCCGTGCGTCGATGTAGTCACGCACGTGCTCGGGGGAGTACGACTCGATCCGCAGGTCGAACACCGGTCGTAGCTGGGGCGCCGTGTAGAGCATCCAGCCGGTCACGTCGCCCTCGGCGATGACGCGGGTGCCCGCCGGCAGCGCGTCGAGCGACGCCTGCAGGCCCGTGGGCACGTAGGCCGGCTGATGGCGTGCCGCGCTCGCGGACAGGGGTAGGGCGAGCAGCGCGGCCACCACCACCCCCGCCAGCAGGGTCCAACGCTCACTGCGGGGCGTGGGCCGTTCGCGGTCGAGCGAACCCCAGCGCACTGTGCCGGCGGCGGCCACCATCGGCGCGAGGACCAGGGCCGCAACGGGGACCGTGCGCTGCATCGAGAGCGTCAACGCGATCGACAGCAGGAGAAGAAGGACCTCCCAGGGCGAGGGACGATCGGGCTGGAACAGCCAGAGAGCCGTCAGCACCGCGCCGAGCCCCAGGGCGACGGCCACGTGGGGATCGCGCGCCGAGGACGGCAGCCACTCCTCGACGAACTGTCGTCCGTTCGATCCGGCCGCGAACGGCGTCACCATGATCCTGGGGCCCAGGGGAGTGAGGGCCGTGGCAGCCAGGCTCGCCACCCACACGCCCACCATCCGCCGGTGTCCCGCCCGCGCCCAGGGCGAGGCGATCACGCACACCGCACCCACGGCGAGACCGAGCGACCAGATCCCGTGGGTACAGGCCAGCAACCAGCTCAGGGGCACCAGGGACCACCGGGCTCGCCCGTCGCGCGCACTGGCCTGCCACAGCGCCACGACGGGGGCCAGGAGGACGAACCCGAGCAGCTGGGGGCGCTCGGTCAGCGCAGGCCAGGCGGCCACCATCACCGCCGCGGTGACGACCAGCGAGATCCGCAGGTCCGCCAGTGCCCGGACGGCGAGGTAGACCACGGCGAACACCGCGACGATGCCGAGGTCCCTCGCCCAGACCACTGCTCCGATCCCGAAGCGGTCGGTCAGGTCGGAGACCACGACGGAGGGCAGCCACTGGGTGGGCACATAGGCATGTGTGGCGAAGGGCCCCCACGGGTCGGGGAGCCCGAAGTGGCCGCCCTGTCGCAGGAACTGCCCCACCCGCAGGTGCAACCAGGGGCTGGGGTCGCCGACCGGGCGGGTCAACGCGAGGGGGGCCAGGGCCACGGCCACCGCAGGCAGCAGGTACGCCCAGCCGCGGAGAAGCTGGGTTCGCCTGGGCATGGCCTCATTCTTCGCAGGTTGCCCATAGTGGTGCACGCAGGCGCACCGGTATCGGCTGTACGGGGGAGCCGGTCCAGTCGAAAGTGCCGGTCGGGTTTGTCGGGTCGGGTGATTAACGCGGCCCGCACCGAATGAGACCGTTGCCTAACGCAACCGTCTCGGGTTGCCCGACACGTCGAAAGGGCTCGCCATGCACAACTTCGTCGCCAAGCTGAACACCACGCTCGTCTCCCGTGAGAAGGGTGCGACCGCCGTCGAGTACGGCCTCATGGTCGCCCTGATCGCCATCGTCATCATCGTCGCCGTGGCGCTCCTCGGCACCAACCTCAGCACCCTGTTCAACAACACCGCGACCAGCATCTGACTCCTCGGCGCGACCGCCCGCACCGGTCGCCCAGCCGAGCACGTGATCGGTCGCCTCCAACGGGACCAGGACGCACCCAGCGTGTGTCCCCACAGGAGGCGGCCGATTCTCATGTCCCGGCCCCGCTAGGTCCCTGGACCAGCTGATTCACGCCCGCAGCAGGCCGGTCCGTGCTCAGCGGCCCAGTGCCCTACGCGAGTGTCCCCGTGTCAGGTATCGGCCGTTCGGGGGAGAGGGTGGAGTCGAAGGTGCCGGTTGGGGATGGCACGACGGACGATTACCCGCCGTCCTCGAAACTGCGAGTCTTCTCACCGCGGGGCACACGGCCACCGCGCCCGTTGGTCTCGAAAGGACTACTCAAATGCACAAGTTCGTCGCCAAGCTGAACACCAAGCTCGTCTCCTCCGAGAAGGGTGCAACCGCCGTGGAGTACGGCCTCATGGTTGCCCTCATCGCCATCGTCATCATCGTCGCCGTTGCGCTGCTCGGCACGAACCTCAGCACGCTGTTCCACAACACCGCTACCAGCATCTGACGCACTACCCCAAGAAACCGACGGGCCACATTTCAGCCCGCCGAACCCAGGAGGAAGCATGACTGCACGACTCGCTCGTATCGCGCCCTTCGGCCGGTCCGCCGCGGGAGTGCGGCTGCGCTCCTCCGACAGCTGGCTGAACCGTGGTCGCCCCGGAGTCCACCGGGGCGACCACGGAGCCACCGCTGTCGAGTACGGCCTGATGGTTGGACTCATCGCCATCGTGATCGTGGTCTCCGTCGTGGCCTTCGGGCACAACGTGAGTGACCTTTACAACGTGCCGTCGAGCATCTTCAACCCGTAGGACGCGCCCCCAGCCGGCGCGTCCTCCATCGTCTGACCTCAAGCAAGGGAATCACATCGTGGGACGCAGAATCGTCGCCATCTTCGCGGCCGCCGTCGTGGCACTGCTCGGCGTGGTCGCCGTGCTGATGTATGCCAAGGGTGCAGACGACAGGGCCATCGCCGCGCAGGACCCCTCGTCCGTGTATGTGGTCAAGTCCGTCGTCCCCGCCGGGACGACCCTGAAGGACTCGGTCCAGAGCGGACTGATCATCAAGACCTCGGTCGCCTCGAAGGGCGTCCCCCTCGGCGCACTCCAGGGCGTGACCGGTTCGAATGGTGGGCTCTACGCCCTCTCGGACATCCAGCCCGGCGAGTACGTGCTCTCAGACCGCTTCGGCACCAAGCCGGTCGGCCAGAAGGCCATCGACGTGCCGGCCGGTCAGGTCGCGGTGTCCATCGCCCTGGCGGACCCCGCCCGCGTCGGCACCTTCCTCACCCCCGGGTCGAAGGTCGTCCTGTTCGACACCTACACCCCCACCGAGTCGGCCGTGAAGAGCGGCGCTGACTCCACCAAGCTGAGCCAGCAGACCCGCGTCCTCCTGGACGACGTCCTCGTGATCGCCATGGGCGAGGTCTCGCTCACGCCGACCCAGGCCCCCACCAGCGGGGAGGACTCGGCTGACTCCGCCCCGGTCCGGGGTGCGCTCATGACCGTCGCGGTGTCGCCGGCCGATGCGACTCGCCTGGTGCACGGCATCCAGACCGGCAACCTGTATGCCGCGCTGCGTGGCACGGACCCCAAGATCGACCTCGGCAAGGTCATCTCCGAAGCCACCCTCTTCTCCGCCAAGTAGGAGTGCGTCATGACCCTCCTGTGGGACGCCGACCCGGGCGCCACCGAGCGCTATGACTTCGCTGTAGGTGCCATCAGTCGCTTCGAGACCCAGGCCACCATGGTCCGGGCGCTCGAGGACAACCCGACCGAGACGCTGGTCCTCATCGGTCCGGACGTCGACATGGATGCCGCCTGCCAGTTCGCCGAGCTCTGCCGCGTGGAGCGCCCCGAGCTCGGGGTGATCCTCCTGCGCCGGCGCATCGACGTGGCCGTGCTGGGTCAGTCCCTTCGTGCCGGCATCCGGGAGGTCATCACCTCTGATGACGTGACCGGTCTGGCCGATGCGGCGCGACGCAGCCGCGACCTCTCGACCCGGGTGCACGGGCACTCCGGAGAGTCCGCCGGCGCCAAGACCGCCCGTGTCGTCACGGTGTTCTCGGCCAAGGGCGGCGTGGGCAAGACGACCTTCGCGACGAACCTCAGTGCCTACCTGGCGTCGACCGGTTCGCGGGTGCTGCTGATCGACCTCGACCTCGCCTTCGGCGACGTCGGCATCAGCCTGCAGATGCTTCCCCAGAACTCGATCATCGACCTGGTGAGCATGGCCGGCAACATCGACGAGCAGGCCATCAAGGCCGTCGTCACCAAGCACGACAGCGGTCTCGAGGCGATCAGCGCTCCGGCCGAGCCGAGTGACGCGGACCGGGTGCCCGGCACCACCGTCGCCGAGCTCGTCCGGGTGGCCAAGCGCCACTACGACTACGTCATCCTCGACACCCCGCCGGCCTTCACCTCGCACGTCCTGGCGGCCTTCGACGACAGCGACCTGCTGATCCTCATCGCCACCCTCGACATCCCCGCGGTGAAGAACCTGCGCCTCACGCTCGACACCCTCGACCTGCTCGGCAACAAGAAGGAGTCACGCCTTGTCGTGCTCAACCGCTCCGACGCGAAGGTCGGACTCCGACCGGAGGACGTCGTCGCGGCCATCAAGCAGGACATCGCCGTGATGGTGCCGAACAGCACCGCCGTGCCGGCCTCGGTCAACCGGGGCGTGCCGATCATCCTCGACGAGCCCAAGCACGCGGTGAGCGTGGCCCTGCGCGACCTCGCCGACCGCTTCATCCGTGTCTCGGACACCCCGTCGGGTGCGTCCGACGCGCCTGCGTCGTCACAGCAGTCCCCCAAGGCCAGCCGCTGGTCCCTGTCGCGTGGAGGTAACCGATGAGCCTGGCCGACCGGCTCGAAAGCGTTCGTCGCAGCCAGGCGTCGGCGGTCGAGGCCAGCAGCGCCGCGCCTTCGGCCAACGAGCGGCCGCGCCTGATCGACCCCTTCGCCACCGTGAAGGCGAGTGTCCACCAGGCGCTGATGGACTCGCTGGGTCCGCAGCTCTACGACCCCCACCTCGACCAGAACGAGCTCGAGCAGAAGGTGCGCCACACCCTGCAGGAGGTCATCGACCACGAGGACACGCCCCTCTCGCTCGCCGACCGCACGCGGATCTCCCAGGAGGTCTCGGACGAGATCCTCGGTCACGGCCCGCTGGAGCCCCTGCTCCGCGACAGTGAGATCACCGAGATCATGGTGAACGGGCCTGACCAGATCTACGTCGAGCGCGCCGGCAAGCTGTACTCCGTCGACACCCACTTCGCCTCGGACGCCCACCTCCGTCGCACGATCGACAAGATCGTGGGTCGCGTGGGCCGGCGCGTGGACGAGGCGAGCCCGCTCGTGGACGCCCGTCTCCCTGACGGATCGCGTGTCAACGCGGTCATCCCGCCGATCGCCCTCGACGGGTCGCTGCTCACCATCCGTAAGTTCGCGACCGACCCGTTCACGGACAAGGACCTCATCGCCTTCGGCACCTTCACCCCGCAGGTCCGCGACTTCCTGTCGGCCTGCGTCCGTGGTCGCCGCAACATCATCATCTCCGGTGGTACCGGTTCGGGTAAGACGACCCTGCTCAACGTGGTGTCGTCCTTCATCCCCGCTGACGAGCGCATCGTCACGATCGAGGACGCCGCGGAGCTCCAGCTCCACCAGGACCACGTGCTGCGGCTGGAGTCACGCCCCTCCAACATCGAGGGTCGTGGCGAGATCGCCATTCGTGAGCTCGTGAAGAACTCCCTGCGTATGCGCCCCGACCGCATCGTCGTCGGTGAGTGCCGTGACGGCGCCGCCCTCGACATGCTCCAGGCCATGAACACCGGCCACGACGGCTCGCTCACGACCGTGCACGCCAACAGCCCGCGCGACAGCCTGTCCCGTCTCGAGACCATGGTGCTCATGGCCGGCGTGGACCTGCCCGTGCGAGCCATCCGCGAGCAGGTTGCCGGCGCCGTCGACATGGTCATCCAGCAGGCCCGCATGAAGGACGGCTCGCGTCGCGTCACCGCGATCAGCGAGGTGATCGGCATGGAGGGCGAGATCATCACCATGCAGGACCTGTTCACCTTCGACTACAGCGCCGGTCGTGACGAGCAGGGTCGCTTCCGCGGCGCGCTCAAGAGCAACGGGCTCCGTCCCAAGTTCGCCGACGACCTGCACGACCAGGGCATCGAGCTGCCGGCGGACCTCTTCATCAAGGGGTTCTGATGGTGCGTGGTACTCCGCGCGCCCTCCGCGCGCTCCTCACCGCGGGACTGGTCGGGCTCCTCGCCGCAGTCCCCGCGGTGGCCGCGGACGGCTCGGTCACGGTGACCGGGATCGAGGTCAAGTCCGGCAACCTGATCGGCCTCATCTCCTCGACGTCCGGGTCGGACATCGACCCCTCGCTCGACGTGACGGTGGCCGGCAAGACCTACCCGGTCGACGCGATCACCAGCGGCTCCGGCTCGCCGGTGGCACGGACGGCGATCATCGTCGTCGACACCAGCGGCTCCATGGGGGCGTCGGGGATGGCCACCGTGCGCTCGGCCGTCGCGGCGTTCCTCAAGAGCGTCCCGGAGGACGTGCGCATCGGTGTCGTCTCGTTCTCCGGCAAGGCCACGCTCAACCTGGCGCCGACGAGTGAGCAGGGCAAGGTGCAGACGGCCGTCAACGGCCTGACCGCCAGCGGTGAGACCGCGCTGTACGACGGGGTCAACCTTGCCGTCAAGACGCTCGGCACCAAGGGCGAGCGCAGCCTCCTGGTGCTCAGCGACGGTGGTGACACCGCGAGCAGCGCCACCCAGGCTTCCACCGTGGCGGCCCTGAAGAGTGCGAAGGTCCGCGCCGAAGCCGTCTCGTTCAAGTCCACCGACAGCAACGTGAGCGTCCTCCAGAGCTTCGCCAAGGCGGGCGGCGGCAGCGTCGTCTCCGCGGCCAACGCGGGCAGCGTGCAGAACGCCTTCACCTCGGCCGCCAAGACCCTCGCCTCACAGCTCAGCTTCTCCATGCCCCTCCCGGTCGGTGTCGGTGGCGCCCAGAACATCAAGATCTCCGGCAAGTCCAACGGCCAGCCGTTCGCGACGACCGCCCTGGTGGACTTCGGCGCGGGCGTGGCGGCACCGACGAAGGCGGGTTCCGACAACCGCCCGGTCGTCGGCCCCACCGAGGACCTCGTCAAGGCGGCACCCACGGCCACGGTCCTGCCGATCCTGGGCGTCTCCCCGATCCTGGGCGTCGCGATCGGCGCGGTCTTCCTGGCCCTGATGGTGCTGGTCATCTCGTTGGCGAGCTCGTCCTTCAAGTCCGGCCGCCGCACCCGGGTCGAGAACATCGACCGCTACGTCGCGGCCGGCACCGCTGCACTCGGCAAGGCCAAGTCGCGTCCGAACGTCATGTCCGAGAACCTCGTGTTCCTCGGCGAGCGGATGATGGAGGGCCGCAGCTCGACCAGCAAGACGATGGCCCACATCCAGCGTGCCGACCTGCCCCTGCGGGCGGGTGAGTGGTGGGTGCTGCGCATCGTGGCCGTGGTCGGCACGGTGGCCGCCTCGATGGTCTTCTTCCGTGGCGGACTCCTGGTGACCCTAGCGGCCGCGGTCGGCGGACTCGTCGTGGGCGTCTTCGGGCCGGCCTTCGTCCTGCGCTTCCTCTCCAACCGTCGGGGCAAGAAGTTCGACGGCCAGCTGCCCGACGTGCTCACCCTGGTGGCCAGCAGCCTGAGCACCGGCTTCTCGCTGCCCCAGGCCCTCGACGCGGTGGCCAAGGACGCCGCGGACCCGTCGGCCAAGGAGTTCGCCCGGGCGCTGGCCGAGACCCGCATCGGCTCGGACATCGCCGACTCACTGGAGCGGATGTCCGACCGCATGGACAGTGACAACATGCGGTGGACCTCGATGGCCATCCGGATCCAGCGGGAGGTCGGTGGCAACCTGGCCGAGACGCTGCGCACGACGGCCAAGACGCTCCGTGAGCGCGAGGAGCTCCGTCGGCACGTCAGGGCGCTGTCCGCGGAGGGCAGGCTCTCCGCCTACATCCTCGTGGCCCTCCCGATCGGCATCTTCTTCTACACGATGAAGACCAACCGGTCCTACATCGAGCTCCTCTGGACTCGACCGCTCGGCATCGGCATGATCATCGGCGGTCTCATTTCGCTCGGCATCGGCATGGCCTGGATGCGCAAAGTCGTGGATGTGAAGGTCTAATGGGAACAATTCTGCTGGTCATCGCGCTGGTCGCCATCGGCGGAGCCCTGGGCACCCTGGTGCTCGCCACGGGGCTCGGCGCTGGTCAGGCGACCGGGGTCGCCCGGTCGCTCGACCTCATCGAGCGGACCATCGACAAGCGGGAGGTGGGCAAGTCCGACCTCCCCGCCATGGAGCGCATCGTCGCCCCCATGCTCAACCAGACGCGGGCCCTCGCGCAGCGCCTGTCGCCCACCGGGGCCAACGACCGCATCGTGCGTCGGCTCAACCTGGCAGGCAACCCCGGCGCCTGGACGGTCGAGCGGGTGATGGGTGCCAAGGGCGTCGGTCTCCTCGTGGGCGCGGTCCTCGGGTTCACGCTGGGTGGCCAGGTCAGCGTGCGCGGCCTCGTCATCTGCGCCGCCGCTGCAGGGGCAGGGTTCTTCCTGCCCGACCTGCTGCTCATGAACACCGGCCAGAAGCGCCAGGAAGAGCTCCAGCGCGGTCTCGCCGACGCCCTCGACATGCTCACCGTCTGTGTCGAGGCCGGTCAGGGCTTCGACGCCGCGCTGCTGCAGGTCGCCCGCTCCACCACCGGGCCGATCTCGGGTGAGTTCGCCCGTGTGCTGTCGGAGATCCAGATCGGCAAGACCCGAGGGGCGGCCTTCTCCTCTCTGGCCGCCCGCACCACGGTCTCCGAGGCCAAGACCTTCGTGAGCGCCCTGGTCCAGGCCGACCGGCTCGGTCTGCCCATCGGCAACGTGCTGCGCGAGCAGTCCAACCAGATGCGTCTGGTGCGCCGTCAGCGCGCCGAGGAGAAGGCGATGAAGGTGCCGGTGAAGATCCTCTTCCCGATGCTCCTGTTCATCTTCCCCGCCCTGTTCATCGTCATCATCGGACCCGGCGCGATCCGCATCGCCGACACCTTCGGCAACATGTGAGCTGACGCCACCAGCCCGGACGACAGAAGGACCCCGCCGATCGGCGGGGTCCTTCTGTGTGCGGTGCGGCCACGGCATACCGCGGTCGCGTGGGTATGCCGCGTGGTCCGGTCAGTGGCGGGCGTGGCCCACCGACTCGGCCTTCACGAGCCCGAGGCGCAGGGCCGACATCACGGCGGAGGCGCGGTTGTGGGCGCCGAGCTTCTCGTAGACCTTGGAGACATGGGTCTTCACGGTCGACTCGCTCATGTAGAGCTTCTTGGCGACGGCCGCGATGGAGTCACCCGCGACGAGGCGGTCGAGCACCTCGGCCTCACGGGGGGTGAGCCGGGGCTTGTCGCTCGAGTCACGGCGACGCAGTGCCTCGGCGAGCCCGGTCGCCATGAAGGCGTCGGGCGCGACGGCGGCCCGACGGACCGCCGCGATGACCTCGTCGGAGGGGGCCGACTTCAGGACCAGGGCCGACGCGCCCAGGTCGAGCGCCTCCAGCAGGGTCTCGTCGTCGTTGTGCATGGTCAGGACCACGATGCCGAGCCGGGGCGAGGCCTCGCGTGCGGCGCGGGCCAGCACGAGGCCGGAGCCGTCAGGCATCGACACGTCGACGACGAGCACGTGGATGAGGTTCTGGGCGAGGACGGTGCGCCCTTCGGCGATCCCGCCGGCCTGGCCGACGACGGCGAGGTCGGGCTCGCTGTCGATCATGCGGCAGACGGCTTCGCGGACGAGGGTGTGGTCGTCGATCACCACGACGTTGATGGTCATGAGGGCTGGGGGATCCTTTCGTTGGACAGCGTTGCTGAGGGAGCGGCGCCACGGGCACGCATGCGCATGCGAAGGGCGACGCCTTCAACGCCGAAGGGTTCGATGGTGATCTCCCCGCCGAGACCGAGCAGGGGGTGGTCGCCGAAGTCGCGTTCGGTGAGGGCGCTGGTGCCGTCGTGGGCCATCCACAGCTCCACCCTCGGGGCTGCGACGTTGAGGCGCACCTCGACGGTCTCGGCGTTCAGGGAGTGCCGGGCGTCGGCGAGCATTCGCAGGAACAGTCGGTAGATCAGGACCTCGGTGTGGGCCGGCAGCCGGAACCCGGTCTCGCTGAGGTGCATGCGGGTGGTCACCCCGGACGAGGAACCGAAGTTCTGGAGCCGGGCGCCGATCATCGCGCCGAGCCCGGTGTCGGGGCGCACGGCGATCCGCAGATCGGCGATGTGCAGCCGCAGGTCACCCAGGACCCGCGACACGTCGACGCGCAGGGCGTCCAGCTCGTCGGCGATGGGGGAGTCGGCGCCACGGGCCTTGCGCCGCACGGCGTCGATGCCGAAGCCGAGCGCGACCATCTCCTGGGCGATCCCGTCGTGCATCTCCCGGGCCAGCCGCTCACGCTCCTCGAGCCCGGCGCGCTCGCGCAGGCCGGCGAAGAGCACGGAGAGGTCGATGTTGGCGGCGTGTCGGTCGGCCACGCCCTGGGCCGCCACGAGGTCCTCCTCGCGGAACGGCGTGACCAGGGGCCGGTCGGCGACGAGGAGGCCGAGGCGGTCGCCCTTGTCGTCGTTGAGGGGCACGACGATCACCGAGCGGGCGACGAGGTCGTCCTTCCACTCCGCGAGCGTCGCCTCGCCGCGGCGCCAGGTCCACGCGAGGACCGAGTCCTGCTCCATGGGGTCGGGCCAGGGCGTGCGGTCGGCGCCACGGATCGCGAGCGGCACCGCCGGGTTGTCGCCGTAGCCGACGAGGATCGCGCTGCGCGCCGAGCGCATCTGGTTGCTGAGGTCCTGGAGCGCCATCTCGGCCGACCCGGGCGCGTCGAAGCCGGTGTCGAGGGTGTCGGCGAGCTCGTGCAGCCGACGCAGCAGCAGGCTCGCCTCGGCGGCCACGTTGGCGTCGGGGACGACCTCCTCCGGCTCGAGCTCACGAGACCAGGCCCCGAGCAGCCCGAAGAGCACGGCCAACAGTGACGCGAGGGTGATCAGCTGGGACTCCGGCGGCGTCAACCGGTTGAGCCACCACGAGGTGGCGAGGGCGACGACCAGGCCCACCAGCGGGGCGGAGAAGGCTCCGGTGCGGGCGAACCGCGATCCTGCGTGGTAGGCCGGGATGAGGATGAGGAGCTTGGACCAGGAGCCCTCGCTGCCCATGCCGATCCCTGCGGAGACGACGCCCACGACCAGCAGCGCGATGAGCTGGGTGTGGCGGAACGCGCCCTGGATGACGGTGAGGTAGCCGAGGCTCGCCGCGGCGAGGTCGAGCGTCACCACGAGCAGGATCCACGGCAGGGCCGTGACGAAGCTGTGGTCGATGTAGGCGAACATCGCCGCCACGGCGGCCATCGACAGGCGGAGACGGGTGGACACGGCAAGATGGGGCAGCCAACGCATACACGCCTCCCGTCTCACGTCCCCGGCGCCCAGCAGTTGTCCACAGGCCGAAGCCCAGACTAGTCGTGTCCACACGCTTGTGCTGCCCAATCAGCGGCAACACACCGTCGAGCCCACGATGTGGCCATGCCGCTCGAGACCCCGTGGTCCGGCCCGGTCGGAGCCRTCCGTGCCCTCCGCGCCCTGACCGACCTCGCGCTCCCCGTCGGCTGCGCCGCGTGCGGGCGGCCGGACCACGTCGTGTGTCCCGCCTGCGAGGCCGACGTCGCAGCCTCGTTGTGGCCGGGCGGCCCCAGGGCCGTGCGGCCGCGACCGGTGCCGGCGGGCCTCCCGCCCGTGCACAGTGCAGGCCGGTATGCCGGGTCGCTGGCCGCCTTCGTCGCCGCCTACAAGGACGACGGCCGCCGCGACTGCCTCGGTCTGCTGGGAGCGCTGCTCGCCCGCTCGCTGGACGCGGCGGTCGCGGGGTGTCCGGAGCTCCTCGCGCGGTGGCGACGGGGTGACGGCCCGGTGCTCGTCGTGCCGGTCCCGTCCTCGGCCGCCGCTCGTCGCCGGCGCGGCGACGCACCGCTGCGGGCCCTGGTCGACCGCGCCGTCACCGGCTTCGGCCCGACCGAGGCGCTCCTCGCCGACGCCCTCGGGGCCCGGCGTCGGGTGGCCGACCAGGCCGGCCTCGGCGCGCGGGAGCGAGCCGTCAACCTCGAGCACGCCCTGGCGGTCCGACCACACTGGGAGTCCGTGGTCGCGGGCGCGGCATGTGTCGTGGCCGACGACGTCCTGACCACCGGATCGACTCTGGTCGAGGCCGCCCGGGCGCTGCGGGCGGCGGGCGCGACCGTGGTCGTGGGCGCCACGATCTGTGCCACCCAGCGGCGTTCCGGAGGCCGGACGGGGTCGCCGTCCCACGGGTTGGACTGGCGCCCGAGCGCCGGTTTCGCTGCGTCCCGAAGCCCGTGAGCACGGCATACAGGTGGCGCACCAGAGACTCCGGGCAAACGTTGAACCAATCCTTGTGTCGCAAACCTCCGGCGTGGTCTACCGTCGGTACATGGCCCCCCTGGCCCCCGTGCACGTCACGCGAACAGGGCGCCTCGGACGCGGTCCGAAGGGCGCTCTGCGGCAGGGAGCGGAGCCGCCGGACACGCCGACCACAGGGTGCTTCCGCACGCCGGCGGGGAGGTGCTGCCGCGGCTGACCACCGGGCCGCGCAGCCCGACCCACACTCCCGCCGAACCCATGGAGGAACACCGTGGAGATTGTCGTCACCGGACGCCACATGCAGGTCTCAGACCGATTCCGTGACCACCTCGACGAAAAGCTCGCCAAGATCCCGCAGCTCGCCCCCCGGGTGCAGCGCGTGGATGTCATCGTGAGCCATGAGCCCAACAAGCGGCAGGCGAAGTCCTGCGAACGGGTCGAGATCACCTGTCACGTGAAGGGCCCGATCGTGCGGGCCGAGGCATGTCTTGACGACAAGTACGCGGCGCTCGACCTGGCGCTGGACAAGCTGATGGAACGCCTCAGGCGGGCCCAGGACCGCAAGCGGGTGCACCGCGGGAGGCACGCACCCGAGTCGGTGGCCGCTGCGACGGCGCGGATCCGGGAGCCCGGTGAGCAGGCCGGCGAGGACCACGTCCACGACGGCCTCGACGGTGACGGTGACCGGTTCGGCACGCAGGGCAACTCGCCGGTCGAGATCCGCGAGAAGATCCACGCGACCGTGCCGATGGCGCTCGACCAGGCGGTCCGCGAGATGGAGCTCGTCGGCCACGACTTCTACCTCTACCACGACGAGGACACCGGTCAGCCGAGCGTCGTCTACCGCCGCAGGGGCTGGTCCTACGGCGTGATCCACCTCGACGTCACCGAGGACGAGGGCGCTGAGCGCAAGGTCTCCTGACCTGAGACGACGACGACACCGGGCGGACCCGACAGGGCATTTCGTCCGGTGTCGTCCTCGTGCATGACAGTATGTGCTCCGTGACGAATGGGGACGGTGGTCAGAGCGGTGTCGACCCGATCAGGGTCGTCATCGCGGACGACCACGTCCTCTACCGCCGGGGCCTGCAGATGGTGGTGTCGCAGGACCACGACATCGAGATCGTCGGCGAGGCCGGCGACGGCAAGGAAGCCGTCGACCGCACGGTCGAGCTGCTGCCCGACGTCGTGCTGATGGACGTTCGGATGCCCCACACCTCGGGCATCCAGGCCTGCCAGACCATCAAGGCGCTCGTGCCGTCGACCAAGATCATCATGCTGACGATGTCCGACGAGGAGTCCGACCTCTACGAGGCGGTCAAGGCCGGCGCCAACGGCTACCTGCTCAAGGACGTGCCGGGTGAGGAGATCGCCGACGGCGTGCGCGCGGTCTTCAACGGCGACTCCCTGCTCTCGCCCTCGATGGCCTCCAAGCTGCTCGCCGAGTTCGCCCACATGAGCAAGCGCCAGGGTGAGCGTCCCAGCGGCGTCGGCGCCCCGCGGCTGACCGACCGCGAGCTCGAGGTGCTGCGGCTCGTAGCCCGGGGCCTGGCCAACAAGGAGATCGCCCACCAGCTCTTCATCTCCGAGAACACCGTGAAGAACCACGTGCGCAACATCCTCGAGAAGCTGCAGCTCCACTCGCGGATGGAGGCGGCCATGTACGCCGTCCGCGAGAACCTCCTCGAACCCGGCGAGTGACCAGCGACGCACCGGTAGTGACGACCCCCTCCCCGGTGCGCCTGACGCGCGCCCAAGCGCGACGGATCGCCCTGGCCGCCCAGGGCTTCGCCGAGCCGCGCCCCGCGCCCGGCGCCGTCACGATGCGGCACGTCCAGCGCGTCATCGACCGCGTGCAGGTCATCCAGATCGACAGCGTCAACGTCCTCACCCGCAGCCAGTACCTGCCCTTCTTCTCGCGGCTCGGCCCCTACGACACCGCCCTGCTCGACCGGGCGCGCGACCGCGCCCCCCGGCGGCTGGTGGAGTACTGGGCCCACGAGGCCAGCCTGATCCCGCCCGCGACGTGGCCACTCCTCGACTTCCGGATGCGGCGCGCCCTGGAGGACTCGTGGGGCGGGATGCAGCACGTCGCGCGCGAGCACCCCGAGCTGGTCGCCGCGGTGCTGGCCGAGGTCGGCGCTCGGGGTCCGATCACGTCGCGGGGCCTGGAGGCCGCGCTCGAGCACGACCTCCCGCGCCAGCGTGACGAGTGGGGCTGGAACTGGTCGCTGGTCAAGAACGCCCTCGAACACCTCTTCTGGGCCGGCCAGATCACCAGCGCCGGCCGCACCAGCCAGTTCGAGCGACGGTATGCCGCGCTCGGCCGCGTCCTGCCCGGTCACCTCGCCGCCGAGGTCGCCGACCCCGCCGCCAGGCCCCCGCACGATGTCGCCTTCCGGGAGCTCATCCTGATCGCGGCCCGGGCCCACGGGGTGGGCACGGAGCAGTGCCTGCGCGACTACTTCCGACTCAAGCCGGAGCAGGCCAGGCCCGCCCTCGACTCCCTCGTCGCCGAGGGGGCCCTCGTGCCGGCCACGATCGAGGGGTGGAAGCGACCGGCCTACCTGCACCCGGAGGCGCGCCGGCCACGGAAGGTGCAGGCCCAGGCGCTGCTCAGCCCGTTCGACTCGCTCATCTGGCAGCGGGACCGCACCGCCGCGATCTTCGGCATGGACTTCCGGCTCGAGATCTACGTGCCCGCCCACCTGCGGGTGCACGGCTACTATGTGCTGCCGTTCCTGTTCGGCGACGCCCTGGTGGCCCGCTGTGACCTCAAGGCCGACCGGGCGGCCGGGGTGCTTCGGGTGCAGGCCGTCCACTGGGAGGCGGGCGCCACGGACGCTGCCCGGGCCGCCCTCGACGACGAGCTCGCGCTGATGGCCGGCTGGCTGGGCCTGGCAGCCGTCGCCTGACCCGTCGCTACCCCATGCAAAAGGCGAGTTAGCGCCGGATGGGCGGCGCTAACTCGCCTTTTGCATTGAATAGCGGCGGGGTGGTGGTGGCGGGATCCGGGTGGGGGTTGTCCGGAATGCGCTGTCGACTGGCAGCAGATGGCAGATAGCATGCGACAGTGACGATTCCTGCCGCCACCCAGGCGACGACCCCGACCCGACGGCCACGCGTTCACCGGGCCTGGTGGGTGGCTGCGGTGATCCTCGGCGCCCTCGTGGCCGCCGCCGGCTTCCGCTCCTCCACCGGGGCCCTGCTCGAGCCGCTCGAGTCCGAGTTCGGCTGGTCGCGGGCCACCACGTCGGGTGCGGTGACGGCCAACTTGGTGATCTACGGGCTGACCGCGCCGTTCGCGGCGGCCCTGATGGAGCGGTTCGGCCTGCGCAGGGTGGTCTGCCTCGCGCTCGTCCTCGTGGCCCTGGGCAGCGGGCTCACCACCGTGATGACCGACCCGTGGCAGCTCTGGCTGCTCTGGGGGGTGTTCGTCGGCGTCGGGGCGGGCGCGATGGCACTCGTGCTGGGGGCGATCGTCGCGAACCGGTGGTTCGTGGAGTCGCGCCGCGGCCTGGTCACCGGGGTGTTCTCCGCGGCCGGCGCGGCCGGCCAGCTGGTCTTCCTGCCGGGCATCGCTGCCCTGGCCGCCGGGCCGGGCTGGCGCTGGTCGGCGCTCGTGGTCACCGGCGCGGCCCTGCTGCTGGTGCCGCTGGTGCTGCTCGTCGTCCGCGACCGGCCCGCGGATCTCGGCCTGCGGCCCCTGGGGGCGCGCCCGGGTGAGGCGCTCGACGAGCCCGCCACGCGGCATACCGGGTCGCAGGTGGGGCCGGCCAGGCTCGCGGTATGGACGCTGCGCGAGAGCACGCGTTCGCGCACGTTCTGGATCCTCGTCGGCACCTTCTGGATCTGCGGCTGGTCCACGAACGGGCTGATCGGCACGCACTTCATCCCCGCGGCCCACGACCACGGCATGCCCGAGACCACGGCGGCCGGGCTGCTCGCCCTGATCGGCGTCTTCGACCTGGTCGGCACGATCGCCTCCGGCTGGCTCACCGACAAGGTGGACCCGCGGCTGCTGCTCTGCGGCTACTACGGGTTCCGCGGGCTCGCCCTGCTCTTCGTACCCGCCCTGCTCGGTCCGGACATCCACCCGAACCTGTTCATCTTCATCATCTTCTACGGGCTCGACTGGGTGGCCACGGTGCCGCCCACGATCGCCCTGTGCCGCCGGCACTTCGGGGTCGCGCGCTCGGGGGTCGTGTTCGGCTGGGTCTTCGCCTCCCACATGGTCGGGGCCGGGGTCGCGGCGAGCTATGCCGGCTGGGTGCGGCAGAGCACGGGCGACTACTTCACCGCCTGGCTGACGGCCGGGGGCCTCTGCCTGTTCGCAGCGCTCGCCTGCCTGGCGATCTCGCGGTCACCCGAGCGCGGCTCGTGGAGCTCCGAGGGGGAGGACGCCGAGGTGGGTGCGGTCGCCTGAGGGTCGCCGACGGGCTGCGTTGACAGTCGTGCTTGGCTTGGCGCATGACGGACCCTGGAACCTCGGACATCGTGGTCACCGACAACCCGGCCGAGCACCGCTACGAGGCCCGCGTCGACGGCGCGCTCGCGGGGTTCTCGGCCTACCGGTTCAAGGGCGCGCACATCGTCTTCACGCACACCGAGGTGGACGACGCCTTCGCCGGAGAGGGCGTCGGTGGGGTGCTGGCCAGGGGTGCGCTCGACGACGTCCGGGCCCGGGCCGAGCACGACGTCGTCGCACTGTGCCCCTTCATCTCCGCGTGGATCGCCCGGCACCCCGACTACCAGGACCTCGTCGCCCCGTAGCGTCCTCGTCGGAACCGCGAACGGGCCCGGCACGTTCGCCCGTGGGGAGCGTTCCCCGCCCGCGCGTCCACGTCGTCGCGTCGACTCGACTAGCCTAGGTCGGGCCGTTGCCACCCGGATGACCACGGCTGCGAACTTCCGGGCGTAGCAGGAGATCAAAAACTTCCGGGCGTAGCAGGAGATCAGAAACTTCAGGAGATGTTGCGTGTCCAAGATCGTCGAAAAGCTGCTGCGTGCCGGTGAGGGACGCATCCTCAAGAAGCTCCACGGGATCGCCGCCCAGGTGAACTCGATCGAGGAGGACTTCGCCGCGCTCACCGATGCCGAGCTGCGGGCCGAGACCGATGTCTTCCGCAAGCGCCTCGCTGACGGCGAGACCCTGGACGACCTGCTCCCGGAGGCGTTCGCGGCGGTCCGCGAGGCGTCCAAGCGGACCCTCGGCAAGCGTCACTTCGACGTGCAGCTCATGGGTGGTGCCGCGCTCCACCTCGGCAACGTCGCCGAGATGAAGACCGGTGAGGGCAAGACCCTCGTCGCGACCCTGCCGTCCTACCTCAACGCCCTGGAGGGCAAGGGCGTCCACGTGGTCACGGTCAACGACTACCTCGCCGAGTATCAGTCCGAGCTGATGGGCCGCGTGCACCGCATGCTGGGCCTCGAGACCGGGGTCATCCTCGCGTCGATGACGCCGGAGGAGCGTCGCGCCGAGTACGCCAAGGACATCACCTACGGCACGAACAACGAGTTCGGCTTCGACTACCTGCGCGACAACATGGCCTGGTCGGTCGACGAGCTCGTCCAGCGCGGCCACAACTTCGCGATCGTCGACGAGGTCGACTCCATCCTCATCGACGAGGCGCGCACGCCGCTCATCATCAGCGGTCCCGCCGACGCGGCCACCAAGTGGTACACCGAGTTCTCCAAGATCGTCGACCGGCTGACCCGGGGCGAGCTCGAGTCCGGTGAGGGCGACTACGAGGTCGACGAGAAGAAGAAGACCGTCGGCGTCCTCGAGGCCGGCATCGCCAAGGTCGAGGACTACCTCGGCATCGACAACCTCTACGAGTCCGTCAACACCCCGCTGATCGGCTACCTCAACAACGCCATCAAGGCGAAGGAGCTGTTCAAGCGCGACAAGGACTACGTCAACATGAACGGCGAGATCCTCATCGTCGACGAGCACACCGGCCGCATGCTCGCCGGCCGTCGCTACAACGAGGGGATGCACCAGGCGATCGAGGCGAAGGAGGGCGTCGAGATCCAGAACGAGAACCAGACGCTCGCCACGATCACCCTGCAGAACTACTTCCGCATGTACGACACCCTCTCGGGCATGACCGGTACGGCCCAGACCGAGGCCGCCGAGCTCAACTCGATCTACAAGCTGGGCGTCGTCCCGATCCCGACCAACCGCCCCATGGTGCGCAAGGACCAGGCCGACCTCGTCTACCGCACCGAGGAGGCGAAGTTCAACGCCGTCGTCGACGACATCGCGCAGCGGTATGCCGAGGGGCAGCCCGTGCTCGTCGGTACCGTCTCGGTCGAGAAGAGCGAGTACCTCTCGGACCAGCTGCGCCGCAAGGGTGTCCCGCACGAGGTCCTCAACGCCAAGCAGCACGAGCGGGAGGCCGCGATCGTGGCGCAGGCCGGTCGCAAGGGCGCTGTCACGGTGGCGACCAACATGGCCGGTCGAGGCACCGACATCATGCTCGGTGGCAACCCCGAGTTCATGGCGGTCGCGACGCTCAAGCAGCAGGGCCTCGACCCGGTGGAGACGCCGGAGGAGTACGAAGCCGCCTGGGACGCCGCGCTCGTCAAGGCCGAGGAGGCCGTGCAGGCCGAGCACGACGAGGTGACCGATCTCGGTGGCCTCTACGTGCTGGGCACCGAGCGCCACGAGTCGCGCCGCATCGACAACCAGCTGCGTGGACGCTCCGGTCGCCAGGGTGACCCGGGTGAGTCGCGCTTCTACCTCTCGCTCCAGGACGACCTCATGCGGCTGTTCAACGCCGCGATGGTCGACCGGTTCATGACCACGGCCAAGATGGAGGACGAGGTCCCGATCGAGTCCAAGATGGTCAGCCGCTCGATCCAGAGCGCGCAGGGGCAGGTCGAGGGTCGCAACTTCGAGATCCGCAAGAACGTCCTGAAGTACGACGACGTCCTCAACCGCCAGCGCACGGTGATCTACGACGAGCGCCGCCGCGTCCTCGAGGGCGAGGACCTGCACGAGCAGATCCGGCACTTCATCAACGACGTCGTGGGCGGCTACGTCGACGCCGAGACCGCCGACGGGTTCGCGGACGACTGGGACCTCGATCGCCTCTGGACCGCGCTCAAGACCCTGTACCCCGTGTCGGTGACGCCCCAGGACGTCCTGGAGGCGGCCGACGGGTCGCTGACCCGCGACAGCCTGCGGGAGGTCATCACCTCTGACGCGCACCACGCCTATGACGAGCGCGAGGCGCTGCTCGGCGCCGAGGTCATGCGTGAGGTCGAGCGCCGGGTCGTGCTGTCCGTGCTGGACCGCAAGTGGCGCGAGCACCTCTACGAGATGGACTACCTCCAGGAGGGCATCGGCCTGCGGGCGATGGCCCAGCGCGACCCGCTGGTCGAGTACCAGCGCGAGGGCTTCCAGCTGTTCGAGGCGATGAACGAGTCCATCAAGGAGGAGTCGGTCGGCTACCTCTTCAACGTGCAGGTCGATGTCGACCAGCCCGAGGAGCAGGCTCCCGCGCTCCAGCCGGTCAGCGTCTCCGACATGCTCGCCGGGTCGGGGCTGTCGTCCGCCGCCGAGGTCGACGAGCCCGTGGACACCTCGGCCATCTCGAGCAACGGTGGTCAGGCCGCGGAGGCAGACCTGGTGCCCGCCGAGTCCGCCGCCGCGACGGCCGACAAGCACCCGACCTTCCGGGCCAAGGGACTCGAGCAGCCGGAGCGTCGTCCGCAGCAGCTGCAGTACTCCGCGCCGAGCGAGACCGGCGACGTGGAGCACCGGGCGGTGGGCTCCGCCAACGACACGCTCAGCGAGGACCAGCTCAAGGGCGCGTCCCGCAACGGCCCGTGCCCCTGCGGTTCGGGCAAGAAGTTCAAGATGTGCCACGGGAAGCCGTGACGCCGACGTCCTGACCTCAGCCGACCTGGAGGGCCTCGACCCGCCAGCGCCCGTCGATGCCCACGAGCCGGAAGGCCAGCGCGCGGACCCGTCCGCCGTCGACCACGACGGCGCTGGCCTCCGCCACCCCGTCAGCCGGCTCGCAGACGCGGACACCACGCACCACCGTGCGCCGCGCCGACCCGGCACCACGCCGGGCTGACACGGCCGCGCGGCGGGCGACGGCGGCATACACCTCCGGGGTGGTCCAGCGGAGCACCTGTGGCGCGGGACGCGCTCCGGCCATCACCTCGACGAGTCCCTGGGCGATGTGGCCGGCCCACGGTCGGGGGTCGGGGAGGTCGTCGCGCCGGGTCGGGCGTTCGCCGAAGAGCTGTTCGTCGGTCATCGAGTCGAAGTCGACGGCGAGCGCGTCCTGCACGTAGCGCGACGTCCTGCCGTCCTCGGGCACCCAGGACTCGAGCTCGCTGAGCACGGGTGGCCGGGTGCGGGGAGCCGGGACGATCCGCAACGGCGTCAGCCGTCCGGGCGCCGTCGTGGGGTCCTCGGCGCGCGGCGCGGGGCTCACGGGTGGGCCCCCGCGGGCGCGCGGAGCACCTGTCCGGGCCGGAGGATGCCGGGGTCGGGACCGATGACGTCGCGGTTGGCTGCGTACCAGCGCGGCCACGCGGCGGCGACCTCCGTGTCGGTGGCGCCGGGGCCGAGATGCCTGCGGGCGATGGTCCACAGCGAATCACCCCGGTGGACGACGACCTCGGCCGAGGGCGGTGCGCCCGCCCCGGTCACGAGGCGGGCCACGGTGACGGGGGTGTCCACCGGCCGCGATGGTGTCCACCCCGGCTCGGGGACGGAAGGCACGGACGCGGGCGGCTCGGGGCTGGACGATGTGGGGCTGAACGGTGTGGCCGCCGGCACCGAGGGCGCGGGCGCGGGGAGCGTGACGGCAAACCCGGGAGAGCGTTCCGGAGGGGTGCCGTGCCCGCCCGAGCCGCCCACCGAGCCGCCCACCGAGCCGCCCACCGAGCCGCCGCCGACTGAGCCGGCAGCGGTGCCCGGCGCCAGGGTGGCGCCCAGGGCCGCACCGACCAGGAGGGCGGCGACCCGTCTCGTCGCCGCTGGCGCCAGGGTGCGCGACCACCGTCGAGCCGGGTCCCCGAGCCGGCCCGGGAGGTGGGCCGCGCAGGCGACGGTGGTGCTGACCACGAGCCACCCACCGAGCAGCACGCAGGCGGTCAGCACGACCAGCACGACGGCCTCGTCGAGGCTCGCGGGTCCGGGGGCGCGCACCACCCGCCACGCGCTCCTCGCGGCCCCCAGGGCGAGCAACTCCAGCACGACCAGCGCACCGATCACGGCGACCGGTCTCAGGCCGGCGCCGATCCTGCGGCGCCGGCTCCCGAACTCGTTGAGCACCATCCACACCCCCAGTGGTGACTTGCCTTTTGTTGTTTACCTGTGTTTGCGTGTGGTTGACACAGTTTGAAGGTAACAACGTGAGCCGGCCGTGGCAAGGCCTGCGCGGGATCGTCTGACCCATCGGGACGGGCGGACGGCCCCACGGGCAGGACGGAGCAAGGGAGGGCCGATGCGCTGGGACGACCTGTTCGCCGACCTGGGGGCGCAGTGGGACGCGGAGGCGCGGCGCGAGCTGGATGGTGAGGTGGCCGACCGCACGCGGCGCGAGCGGGCGCTGGTGGGCCTGCCCGACCGGTTGGCGGCGGCCCTCGGCGAGCGGGTGGCGCTGACGGTGCGCGTGGTCGGCTCGCTCCCCGGGCGGGTCCTCGAGGTGGGCGACGGGTGGCTGTTGCTGGCCACCGAAGCCGGCGGCCTGGCGCTCGTGCCGTTCACCGCGGTGACGGGGGTGGCCGGCCTCCCGCTACGGGTCGTCGGCACCAGTCAAGGGCGCCGGTTCGGCCTCGGTTACGCGCTCCGGGGGCTGAGCCGAGACCGCGCCACCGTGCTCGTGACCGACCTCGACGGGGTGGTGGTGAGCGGCACCATCGATGCGGTGGGTCGCGACGTGCTCGAGCTGAGCGAACATGCCCCGGACCTGCCCCGCAGGGCGGAGAACGTCACCGGGCGTCGCCTCGTGCCGTTCTCCGCGGTGGTGCTGGTGCGCCCGGCCCGATCGGCCGGGGCGCACCAGGGTCAGTCCTGACCCTGGCCGAACGGGTGGGCGGCGACGAAGGTCTTGGTCTCGCTGTACATCCGCTGGATGTACCCCTCGAGCTCGGCCACCTCGACGCGCCACTGTCCGCGCCCGCCGACCTTGATCGCCGGCAGCTCGCCGGACCGGACGAGTGCGTATGCCTGAGCTGACGAGATGTCGAGAACTTCCGAGACCTCGGAAAGCTGAATGAATCGCTTTGCCACGTTCTTCCCCTCTTCTTCCGCCAGTCGCCTTGACTGGGAGCAGACCTTCCCTTGACCGAATTTTTACCATGTTCTTGTGGCTGCGTCTGTTCGTTGGACAGATTCTGGCATCTATAGCCGTTTGGGGGAGTTGGCCTCCCGACCTTGTGGATGACCCACGAACCTGTGGACTGACCGGGGCTGGGTCGCTCGCGACGCGCCATGATGACCGCTCCGGTGCGCATGTTTGCCCCGGTCAGCAGCCGACGAGCACGTGTTGATGAAGGGGGACCTCGCCATGACTGACCTCGCTGTGCCTAAGGCGGTTCGGCTCCAGCGACCGCGGTGGCGCGACGCGCGCCTTCTGGTGGGGGTGTTGTTGGTGCTGTCCTCGGTCGCCCTCGGCGCGTTCGTCGTGGCCCAGGTCGACGACCGGACCGCCGTGTATGCCGCCCGCGGACCGTTGGTGCCCGGCCAGCGGCTCACCGACGACGACCTCAGCCGGGTCGACGTCCAGCTCGGGGCGGAGCTGCCCGCCTACCTCTCGGCCACCGGTGGCCTGGCGCCCGACCGCTTCGTCCTGCGGCCGGTGCCGTCCGGCGAGCTCGTCCCCGCCGCCGCGGTGGGCGGTCGGAGCGAGGTCGGGGTGCAGCCCCTGGTCCTCACCGTCGATGCGGGGTCCGCGGCGGCCCTCCAGGTGGGGTCCATCGTTGACGTCTACGTCAACCGGGTCGACCCGGCGGGGGGCACCGGTTCGGCGGGCGGCTTCGTCGGCCCGGAGCTCGCCCTGGCGGCCGTCTCCGTGTCGAGCCTGCCCCGCGGCACGGGCGGGCTGGGAGGGGGCTCGGCGGGCGACCGCGCGGTGCAGGTGATGGCCCCGACTCCGCGCATCAAGGAGATCATCGCCTCGGTCGACCTCGGGGCGCGCGTGACGCTGGTGCCGGTAGCCGGCTCGGCCCTGCGGGTGGAGCAGTGACCCGTCGGGTCCTCGCTGCGCTCGACGCGGCCTGGGAGGCGGAGCTGGTCGCGGCCGTCGAGGCCACCGTCGGCTACACCGTCGCGCGGCGGTGCGCCGACCTGGCCGACCTGCTGGCTGCCGCCGCAGCGGGCCACGGCGAGATGGCCCTGGTCTCGGCCGACCTGCGCGCGCTCGACCGGCCGGCCCTGCACGAGCTGGCCAACCACGGGGTGGAGGTGGCCGGGGTCGTGGGGCCCGGTGACGAGCCGGGCGAGCGCCGGCTGCGCCAGCTCGGCGTGGACGTCGTCCTGCGCGCCGACCTGGCCAGTCACGAGATCGACGACGCCCTCGACGCGCTCGAGGCGGTCCGCGACGGCCAGCTCGGGCGCGGCCTCGGTCCGGTGGACGCTCATGACCTCGACGAGGGCCCGGCAGCGCCGACTCCAGCGACCGTCATCGCGGTCTGGGGGCCGACCGGAGCACCGGGTCGCACGACCGTCGCGGTCAACCTGGCCGCAGAGCTCGCCCTCCGCGAGTCGACCCTCCTGGTCGACCTCGACACCTACGGCTCGTCCATCGCCCAGGCGCTCGGACTCCTCGACGAGGCCCCGGGAATCGCGGCGGCGGCCCGTGCCGCAGACCAGGGCGGGCTCGACCTTGCCGGCCTGGCGCGAGTGGCTCCTGAGGTGAGCCCCGGGCTGCGGGTGCTGACCGGCATACCGCGGGCCGGGCGGTGGACCGAGCTCCGGGCGCCGTCGGTGGCCCACGTCCTGGCCACCGGGCGGGGACTGGCCCGCTTCGTCGTCGTGGACTGCGGCTTTGCCATCGAGGACGACGAGGAGCTGTCCTACGACACGCTGGCGCCCCGGCGCAACGCCGCCACCCTCACCGCGCTCGAGGAGGCGGACGAGCTCATCGTGGTGGGCACGGCTGACCCCATCGGGCTGCAGCGGCTGGTCCGGGCGGTCCAGGACCTCGCCGCGGTGCCGTCGCCCACGGCGCGGGTGGTGGTCAACCGCGTCCGGGCCACCTCGGTGGGGGCGCGACCCGAGCAGCGGATCGCCGAGGCGCTGGCCCGCTTCGCCGGGATGGACGACCTCGCCTTCCTGCCGCTCGACCAGCCGACCCTCGATGCGGCGCTGTTCGCGGGGACGACGCTGGCCGAGTCCGCGCCCCAGTCCGAGCTGCGCAGCGCGGTCGCCTCGCTCGCCGACGTGTATGCCGCCCCGACGCGCGTCCGTCGTCGTCGCGTCAGGAGCTGAACAGCAGGGTGAGTCCGCCCACGGTGTAGCCGACCATGAGCACGAGCAGCGGCACCTGGCCGAGCACCGCGGCTCGACGCGGGAACAGCGTGATCGCGCGTTCATGGGCGGCGACCACGCCGAGGACGTGACCGGTGATGATGGCCACGACCTGGATGCCGGCCACGAGGCCGGGGGCGATCAGCGCCGCCGAGGGCGACACGCCCGCGGTGCCGAGCCAGTTGGCCCCGGTCCCCAAGGGGTCGCTCATCTTGGCGAGGCCGTTCGTGCCCTCCCAGACCCACAGCGACCAGTAGTGCGCGACGAGGTAGCCCGCGGCGATCGGGATGAGCGACGGCGCGAAGGCGGTGGCGATGCCTCGCACGCTGACGCCGGCGAGCCGCGCTGACAGCACGGCCGCGGCATACAGGGAGGCGGCGACCACGAGGCTGAACGTGACCAGGGCCCCGGTCTCCCACAGGCGGGCGGGGAGGCTGGACGACTGGACGAAGGTGTACCAACGGGTCTCGCCGGAGAAGCCGTCGTAGGCCGTGGTGCCCAGCATCACGGACGTGACGGCGAGCAGCCCCGGTGCCGCATCGAGCTGGAGTGGTCCGTGCAGGGGGGTCCGCAGCACCCACCGACCGTCGGCCCGCCGGCCGAGCGGGCTGAGCGTGCCATAGAGCGACGACCAGGAGGTGAAGGGATCGCCCCGGCGCAGGTAGGGGATCCCGAAGGTCAGGGCCAGGACGATGCTCACGATGAGGTAGCCGAGCACCGCGATGCGCAGCACCGGCTGGTCGGCATTGTCGGGGGCGATCAGCTCGAGCCACGCGAAGGCGAGCAGGCCCGTCGCGGCCGGCCAGTGGCCGAGGCGGTAGTCCAGGAGCGCGAAGTCGTCCTCGATGCGAGCCGCCCGCAGGATGCCGGCGCGGATCCAGCGCACCGGGTTGAGCAGCCTCCAGATGCCGCCGAAGACCATGGACAGGAAGGCGAGGCCGACCCACAGCCACACGTAGACGACGGAGGGCACCGGGTTGTTGGCGTTGTCCTGGCCGAACACCAGGGCCAGCAGGGTCCAGGCCGTGACGGCGAGCGACACGATGACGAAGAGTCCCCGGACGGCAGCGCTGTCGAGGGCGAGGGCGACGGGCATCGGCAGCAGGCGCCCGTCGCGCGGGTCGAGGCGCGGCTGCCTCCAGAGCAGCCCCAGCGCCACGAACGACACCACGAGGGCCAGCCCCGCGCCGACGAGCAGGAGCGTGAAGGGGAGCGGGAGGTCCTCGCGCGACCCCACGCCGTGGGCGGGCACGAGACCCGGCGCGAGACCCGGCACGAGACCCGGCGCGAGACCCGGCACGAGACCCGGCGCGAGACCCGGCATGAGGTCCGGCCGGGCCGTGGCTGCGGGAAGGGCGGCGAAGGCGCCGGGCGTCACCGGACCGCGATCTTCATCAGCCGCAGCTCCGGGTGGTGGGTCTCCACCTCGTAGACGCCGGGCTGGGCGCCCGTGACGGTGACGCTCAGCGGTGTGCCCGCGACCAGGTCCTGCTCGATCTCGAACCCGTGGATGTGGAGCTGGTCGGCGTGGTCGCTGGTCACGGTGAGGGTCAGCTTCTCGCCGACCGCGAGGTCGACCGTGGCCGGGGCCGGGGTCACCGTCGAACCCGTCACGGTGATCTCGATGGTGCGGCCAGCCGCGCTCGAGCTGCTGGACGAGCTGGAGCTGCTCGAAGAGCTCGAGGAGCTCGTCGAGGAGGTGGTGGAGCCGTCGGTCCCGGGGTCGTCGCCGGAGCTCCCACACGCGCCGAGGCCAAGGGTGAGGGGGACGGCCAGAGCCAGCCCGGCGGCATACCTCGTCGGCGCTCGCAGCGTCATCTTCGTCACGAACCCGAGTCTAAACAGCGCTTTCTGACACGATGAGCGGGTGCCTGACCGCCTGAGCTCCCTCGACGCGTCGTTCCTCTACCTCGAAGAGGCGACGACGCCGATGCACGTCGGTTCGGTCATGGTCTTCGACCCTCCGAGCGACGGGTTCGACTACGACCGGCTCGTCCAGCTCATCTCCACCCGCATCGCCTTCGTGCCCCGCTACCGCCAGCGGATCCGGCAGATCCCCGGCCGGCTGGCGAACCCGGTCTGGGTCGACGACGAGAACTTCGACGTGACCTACCACGTCCGCCGCTCCGCCCTCCCGCGCCCGGGCAGCGACGAGCAGCTGCAGGAGTTCGTCGCCCGGATCCAGCCGCGCGCCCTCGACCGCCACCGCCCCCTGTGGGAGGTGTACCTCGTCGAAGGGCTGGACGAGGGCCGCTTCGCGATCGTGACGAAGTCCCACCAGGCGCTGGTCGACGGCATCAACGCCGTCGACATCGCCCATGTGATCGTCGACGGCGACCCTGCGGCCGAGGGGCTGGTCACCGACACTTGGCGGCCCTCCCGCGAGCCGAGCGACATCGAGCTGCTCACCGGCGCGCTCGTCGACGCGGTCCGGCGGCCCAGCGAGGTGGTCGAGAACATCCGCGGCGGCATGGTCGACGTGAAGGCCGTCGGCACGCGCGCCCTGACGGCCGCCGGCGATGTGGTGTCGACGCTGGCCCGCACGGCGGCGCGCCCCGCTCCGCACTCGCCGCTCAACGCCCCGGTGGGGGAGGCCCGCCGCTACGTCATGATCGGCACCGACCTCGAGGACTACCGCAAGGTCCGCAGCAGGCTCGCCCGGGGCAACTACGCCGACGACGTGTCGATCAACGACGTCGTGCTCGCGACCATCTCGGGCGCCTTCCGCACCTGGCTGCTGACCCGCGGTGAGTCCGTCCACTCCGGAACGACCGTGCGCGCGATGGTGCCGGTGAGCGTCTACGACGAGGACGCGCGACACGTCGGCAGCCGGCTCACCGCCTGCTTCGTGGACCTGCCCGTCGGCGAGCCCGGCCCGTCGATGCGCCTGCACCAGATCGCCTTCGCCATGCGCCAGCAGATGGAGGGCGGCCAAGCCGTCGGCGCGGAATCCCTTGCAGGACTGGCCGGATTCGCGCCCCCGACCCTCCACTCCCTCGGCGCCCGCCTCGGGAGTGCGGTGTCACGGCGACTGTTCAACGTGGTCATCACCAACGTGCCCGGCCCCCAGCACACCCTGTATGCCGGTGACGCGCGGATGCTGTCCACCTACCCAGTGATGCCGCTCGCCAAGGGGCAGGCCCTGTCGATCGGGCTGACGTCCTACGACGGCGGTGTCTACTATGGCCTCAACGCCGACCGCGACTCGATGCCCGACATCGACGTCCTCGGCCAGAGCATCGTCGACTCCCTCGGTGAGCTGCTCGACAGCCACCGGTCCAAGGCGCGATGACCCCGGCTCCAGCGCCCGGCGCGGCGCGCCGTGGTGGTGGCCCGCGGCGTGGCCTCGTACTCGGTGGCGGCGGGGTGCTGGGCGCTGCGTGGATGGTCGGTGCGCTCACGGCCCTCGAGGCCGAGCTCGGGGTGGATCTGCGCGAGTTCGACGAGTTCGTCGGCACCTCGGCCGGATCCGTCCTCGCCGGGCTGCTCGGGGCCGGTGTCCCGGTCGCCGACCTCCTCATCCACCAGCTGGACGGCGCGATCGATGTCGGGCCGCTGGCCGGCTACGCCTGGGACTACGAGAAGGACACCGGTGGCGACCGGCCGGGACTCCCCAAGGTCGGGTTCGGGTCGCGAGAGCTGTTGCGGCGCAACGCACTCCACCTCCGCCACCTCCCGCCGACGGCCGTGTTGTCAGCGATCCTGCCGGAGGGGCGCGGAAGCATCGAGGCCGTCGGCGCCATGGTCGGCCACGTCGTCCCGGAGGGTTGGCCGCCCCGAAGTGGCATCACCGTCGTGGCCCTCGACTACGACACCGGTGAGCGGGTGGCATTCGGTCGCGGGGGTGCCCCGGTCGTCGACCTTCCAGCAGCGGTGATGGCCTCCTGCGCGATCCCCGGCTGGTACCAACCGGTGCGCATCGGTGCGCACCGCTACATCGACGGCGGCGCCTGGTCGTCCACCAACCTCGACCTGATGGCCGGCCTCGGACTCGACGAGGTCTACGTGCTCGCTCCGCAGGTGAGCTTCGTCCGGGACGCACCCACGCACTGGCGCACCCGGGTGGAGCGCCAGTGGCGCAACCGCGTGACCCTCCGGGTGCTGCGGGAGCTGGGCAAGGTGCACGACGACGGCGCCGAGGTGACGGTGCTCGGCCCCGGGGAGGAGGACCTCGAGGCGTTCGGCGCCAACCTCATGGACGTCAGCCGGCGACCCGCGGTCATCGCCACCTCCCTGCGCACCTCCGCGATCGCCCTGCACGACCCCGCACCGCTGCCCGACCGGTCGGCCTTCCAGGACGTGGGAATCAGTGAGGATGTGGGATGACCCGATGACCCAGACGAGGATCTACGTTCCCCTGCTGCCCGAGGCCGTGCGCCGGCTGGCCGCGGACCGCGAGATCGGGCCGGCACCGGTGGCCGCCTTCGGCGTCACCGAACGCATCGAGCGCGCCGACCCGACCGGCCTCGAGGAGGAGTGGGAGTATGCCGCGCTGACCGAGGCCGCGGACGCCGCAGCGCTGCTCCAGGGCACCACGGTGGCCAAGCGGGTCGTCGCCGCTGCGGACGTCGACCCCGGCACGGTGTCATCGGACGGCACCCGGGAGTCGCTCGCCGCGGTGACGGTCTCGAGTCCCATCCCCCTCCGACAGGTGGTGTCCTTCCACGTCGACGAGGAGGCCGGTGACCAGGGCGTGGAGGACCTGCTCTGGTACGACGCGACCGAGCTCGACGAGCTCCTCCGACTGCTCTGACCAGGCGGCCGGCTGCCCCGCTGCTCCTACGGAAAACGCTGGTTCCGCGCCCGACTGCCCGCCCTGATGCTCGGGAGCGCAGGAGTCGGGAGGCGGTGTGGTCGGCGACTCGGAACGGCAGGCCGGGCTGGCGGACGCCGTGCGCGCCAACGGTGCGGGGTCGACGACGCCGCACGTCGTGGTGGTGCTCCCGGCCTTCAGCCTCGCCGACAGCCTGCTGGCGCACTATGCGACGCGGCTCGGCGCCTACGAGCACCGCTACCTGCTCAGCGCCCTCATGCTCCCGCGGATCCCGGGGTGCCAGCTGGTCTTCGTCACCTGCCAGACGCCTGAGCCCGAGGTGCTCGACTACTACGACCGGCTGGCGTCGCCCGGCCGCCGCGGTGGCCTGCTCGACCGGTTGCACGTCGTCACCGTGGACGACGCGTCACCTCGGTCGGTGTCGGCCAAGCTGCTCGACCGGCCCGACCTCGTGGCGCGGCTGCGGAGCCTGACCGAGGGACGGCTCACGCTCATCGAGCCGTGGAACGTCACGGCCACCGAGGTCGAGGTGGCGCGGGCACTCGGGGCTCCGCTCAACGGCACGGACCCCGCGCTGTGGCCGCTGGGCTTCAAGAGCGCGGGTCGACGGCTGTTCCGCGAGGTCGGCGTCCCGACTCCCGTCGGCATCGAGGACGTCCGCGACGTCTCGGGTGTCGGTGAGGCGGTGGCCCGCATCCGTCGCACCCGACCGCGACTCGCGGGAGTGGTGGTCAAGCACGACAACAGCGGCGCCGGCGACGGCAACGTCGTGGTCGTCGTGCGGGACCCGGACGGCCGCCGGATCCGGCAGGCGGACCTCGTGGCGAACCTGCAGGGTTCGTTGCCGCCCTGGTACGTCACCGACCTCGGGGCAGGTGCTGTGGTGGAGGAGCTGATGGCGGGCCGTGACGTGCGCAGCCCCAGCGCCCAGGTGGACATCCTCCCCGACGGCTCGGTCCGCGTGCTGTCGACCCACGAGCAGATCCTCGGGGGCGACAACGGGCAGGTGTACTCGGGCTGCCGCTTCCCCGCCGACCCTGCGTATGCCGGGCGGCTGGGTGAGCATGCCGCTGCTGTTGGTCGGTGGCTGGCCGACCGTGGCGCCCGCGGGCGCCTCGGCGTCGACTTCCTCGCGCTGCGGCGGCGGGGGGAGTGGGACGTGCGTGCGCTCGAGGTGAACCTGCGCAAGGGCGGCACGACGCATCCGTTCTCCGCCCTGCGCCACCTGGCGCCGGGGAGCTACCACGTCGCCACCGGCCGCTACGACCTCGACGACCGGAGCGGCAGCCGGTGCTACCGGTCCTCGGACGGGCTGATGGACCCGTCGTGGAAGTCCCTCGCACCCCAGCGGGTCATCGACGCGGTCGCTGAGGCTGGGCTGGAGTTCGATCCCGGCCGCAGGACGGGGGTGGTGCTCCACATGCTCAGCTGCCTGCGGGTCGATGGAAGGCTCGGGGTGACGGCGATCGGACGCGACCACGACGAGGTGGAGCGGCTCTACGCCGGCGCCGAGCGCGTCGTGGCGACGCTGGTGTCGTAGGGGTCAGGCGTGCTCGGCCAGCCACGGGTCGACGAGGGCATGGAACGCCTCCGTGCGGTCCCGCCGCACACAGTGCCCCGCCCCCTCGACCACCCTGATGTCGACGCGCGGGTTGGCGATCTCCGCGGCGCGGGCGCGGACGGGCGGGGTCACCGGGCCGCCCCGCTCGGCGAGCAGCACCAGCGCCGGAGTGGCGATGGCGGTGACGATGTCGTCCCACGGCTCGAGCAGGTTGGCGATGCCGAGGTCGAGGAAGTCGAGGTCGACCTGGGCCTTGGACTCCGCCCACGGCGCGAGCTCGACCTCGGGCCAGGTCGGGTTGTCGGCCCGCCCCTTCTCGAGCTGCCCGCCGGGGTCTTCGGCGAACGCCCGGCACTCCGCGACCCGTTCCCGGACGATTCCGCGAGGCTGCACCCGCTCGGCGGGATCCCGCCAGGCGGGGTCCTCGAGCACGACGGCCGAGACGAGGTCGGGCCGCCGCGCAGCCAGCGCCCCCGCGATGCCGCCACCCATCGAGTGGCCCACGACGAGGACCGGCCCGCCGTGCGCGGCGGCGACGCGCGAGACGGTGGCCTCGGCCGCGGCATACATCGCCTCCATGGGGTCGGGGGAGGCCAGTTGGTCCGTCGTGAAGCGGGGGGAGCGACCGTGGCCGAGCAGGTCGACGCCGATCACGCGGTAGTCCGTCGACCAACGGCGCACCGCGTCCGGCCAGCAGTCCCCGGAGTCGCCCAGCCCGTGCAGCAGCACGACGGTGGGGGAGCCCGGGTCGGCCGGGCCGGACCAGCGGTAGGCGAGCTCGGGGGCGTCGAGGGCAGGCGGCATACGTGACACCATAGGTGCGCGCTGCGCTGCCCCAGAGCTGTGGGGCAGCCGCGCCCGAGCCACCGAAGCGACCCCGAGGAGCCAGCCCACATGGATGCCGTCACCCAGGTGCCCGTCCCCGTCAACGAGACCGTCCTGGACTACGCGCCGGGCAGCCCCGAACGCGCCTCCCTCGAGGTGGCGCTCGCCGAGCTGGGCAGCGCGAGCATCGACCTACCCCACACCATCGCGGGCAAGCGGGTGATGGGCACGGGCAAGAAGATCGAGGTCCGGCAGCCGCACGCCCGCCGCAAGGTGCTGGGCACGATGCGCAACGCGACCCTCGGCGACGCCCAGGCGGCGGTCGACGCGGCCAAGGCGGCGGCGCCCCAGTGGCGCGAGACGTCGTTCGACGACCGCGCTGCGATCCTGCTCAAGGCCGCCGAGCTGCTCTCCGGTCCCTGGCGCGCCCACCTGAACGCGGCCACCATGCTCGGCCAGTCGAAGACGGCCTACCAGGCCGAGATCGACGCCGCCTGCGAGCTCATCGACTTCTGGCGGATCAACGTCCACTTCGCGCGCCAGATCCTCGCCGAGCAGCCGCCGCTCAACGCCAAGGGCATCTGGAACCGCACCGACCACCGCCCGCTCGAGGGCTTCGTCTACGCGATCACCCCGTTCAACTTCACCGCGATCGCCGGCAACCTGCCGACCGCCCCGGCGCTGATGGGCAACACCGTGGTGTGGAAGCCCAGCCCGACCCAGCAGTTCGCGGCGCAGCTGACCATGTCGCTGCTCGAGGAGGCCGGCCTGCCGCCCGGCGTCATCAACCTGGTGACCGGCGACGGCCTCAACGTCTCGAAGGTCGCCCTCGCCGACCCCGACCTCGCCGGCATCCACTTCACCGGCTCGACGCCGACCTTCCAGCACCTGTGGCAGGAGGTGGGTGCGAACCTGCCGAGCTACCGCACCTACCCGCGCCTGGTCGGCGAGACCGGCGGCAAGGACTTCATCCTCGCCCACCCCTCCGCAGACCCGGATGTGTTGCGCACAGCCATGATTCGAGGTGCCTTCGAGTTCCAGGGACAGAAGTGCTCGGCCGCCTCCCGCGCCTACGTGCCGCGCTCGCTGTGGAAGAAGATCAAGGCCGACCTGGTCTCGATCACCAACGGCCTCAGCCAGGGCGACGTCACCGACCTGTCCAACTTCATGGGTGCCGTCATCGACGAGCGGGCCTACGCCAAGCACACGGCCGCCATCGACCGCGCCCATGCCACGCCGGGTGTCGACGTCGTGGCCGGCGGCACCTATGACGACAGCGAGGGCTGGTTCATCCGCCCGACCGTCCTCGAGATCGACGACCCGACCGACGAGTCCTTCCGCACCGAGTACTTCGGCCCGATCCTCTCGGTGCACGTCTACCCGGACCGCCAGTACGACAAGGTGCTCGACCAGATGGAGTCGTTCGCGCCCTTCGGCCTGACGGGCTCGATCATCGCCCAGGACCGCTACGTCATCGCCGACGCGACGTCGCGGCTGCGGTTCGCGGCCGGCAACTTCTACATCAACGACAAGCCGACCGGCGCGGTCGTGGGCCAGCAGCCGTTCGGTGGTGGCCGGGCCTCAGGCACCAACGACAAGGCCGGTGCCGCCCAGAACCTCCTGCGCTGGACCAGCGCCCGCTCCATCAAGGAGACCTTCGACCCGCCGAAGGCGCACGCCTACCCGCACATGGGCTGACGGTGGCGTGGTGAGGCGAGGTGGCGCGCGCCGCCTCACCTCGCCACGTCTCAGGTCAGCGCCTGAGCCACTTCGCGGCGGTCTCGGCCTCGATGTCGATGGCCTCCTCGATCGGCGGCGCGGCAGCCTTCTCGATCTTGCCGCCGATGAGCGGCACCTTGGCCTTGAGCTCGGCGTCCAGCGTCTCGACGGTCCCGCCTGCACCGGGCGCGAGCATCAGGGTGCCCTTGAGCACGATGGGTGCGCCGGCGACCGCCATCTCGACCGTGCCACGCCGGCCGCCACCTCCGGAGGCCGGGCCCCAGTCCTGGGTCTCGGTCACCTTGAGGGTGTCGCCGACCATCGACTTGGCGAAGTCGGGCAGCCCGTCGCTGGGCAGGATGCGCTCGGTGGTGATGACGGTGTGGTCGCCGACGGTCGTGACGTCCGCCGAGTGCTTGATGGCCGCGGTGGCCGCGCACTTCGCCTCCTGGAACTTTACGTCCGACAGGACGGCGAAGACCTCCTCGGGGGTGGCGGCGTACTCGATCGACTTGGCGATCTTCATGCGTCTTCTCCTGTCACCGGGATGCTGCCCACCAGCTGGTGGCGGACGTCGGCTCAGCTGTGGCGGACGTCGCCTCGCCAGCGTAGCCATCGGGGCTCAGCGCCGCGACGAGGCAGTCCGGAACCGCACCGCTTGGCCCGGCACCAGCTGGGCGGCGAGGTCGGCGGAGCGCTCGGTGAGTACCGCGACGACGGGGTAGCCGCCGGTGACCGGGTGGTCGGCGAGGAACACCACGGGACACCCGTCGGCAGGGACCTGCACGGCGCCCCTGACCACGCCCTCGCTGGGGAGCTCGCGGTCCTCGAACTGCGGCGACCTCGTCAGGGCGGCACCGTCGAGGCGCAGCCCGACGCGGTCACTGGCCGGGTCGACGGACCACGGCGACGAGGTCAGCTCCGAGACGTCGGCCAGCCAGTCGCGGCGGGGGCCGGGCAGCAGCTCGAGCGTCACGGTGCCGGTCGAAGGAGTCGGCACGGGGGCGACGTCGACCGTGGGCTGGCCCGCCGCGATGCCGATCGGCAGCAGGTCGCCCCGACGCAGCGGCGCAGGACCGATTGCGGAAAGTGTGTCGTACGAACGCGATCCGAGCACGAGGCCGACCTCGATGCCGCCGCGGACGCTGACATAGGTGCGCAGGCCGCTCGTGGGGCGGCCCAGGTCGAGGACCGCGCCGTCGCCCACGGTGAACGGAGCGGCATGGCCGACCCTCCTGCCGTCGACGGTCGCGGTCGTGGGTGCACCGGTGAGCACCACCGTGACGGCGCCGTGGGCGCGCAGGGCCAGGCCGCCGTGGTGGACCTCGATGGCGGCGCGGTCGGTGTCCTGCCCGAGGAGCCGGGCACCGAGCGCGTGGGCCCCACGGTCCGCGGCCCCCGACGGGCCGACGCCCAGCTCCGAGAGGCCGGGGCGCCCGCGGTCCTGGACGAGGGCCAGCGGCCCGGTCTCGAGCACCTCCAGCCGTGGGTATGCCGCGGGGCCGGCCTTCGTGGCTCGCTCGCCAGTCATGGGGTGCCGTCCGCGTCGACACCGTCCGCATCCACAAACTGCACCCACAGCCCCGGCCGGAGCAGGGCAGGTGGCTCGCGGTCGAGGTCCCAGAGGACCTGCTCCGTGCGGCCGATCAGCTGCCAGCCGCCGGGGGAGGAGCGCGGGTAGATGCCGCTGAACTCCCCGGCCAGCCCGACCGACCCTGCAGGCACGCGGGTCCGGGGTGTGGAGCGTCGCGGGACGTCGAGACGAGGGTCCCCGCCCACGAGGTAGGCGAAGCCCGGGGCGAAGCCGCTGAAGCCCACGCGCCACACCCGGCCGGTGTGCGCCGCGACGACCTCCTCCGGCGACAGGCCGGTCAGCTCCGCGACGCCGGCCAGGTCCGGGCCGTCGTAGTGGACGGTGATCTCGACGTCGGTGGCGTCTGCCCGCTCCGGCGCCCGGGCCGGGGCGCCAGCCGAGCCCGACAGCTCGCGGAGCGCCGTCTCGGCCGCCGACCGGACCGGGCCCAGGGCGGCGGCCGAGCCGACGACCAGCAGGAGCGTGCGGGCACCGGTCACGGCGTCGAGCAGGCCCGGCGCGCGGTCGTCGACCCACAGGCGCCGATGCAGCTCGAGCACCTCCTCGAGGGTGTCGGCCTCGACGAGGACGGCCCGCTCGCCGCTGGGCAACAGCCGACCGGTCACGACGGCCTAGGCGTCGGCCGCGACGAACGGCCGGATGGTGACCCCGGCCGCCTCGAGGCCGGCGCGTACGGCGGTGGCCATCGACACCGCGCCCGGGCTGTCGCCGTGGACGCACAGGGACCGCGCGCCGACCGTGATCGCCGATCCGTCGGACGCCTCGACCTGGCCGGTGACCACCAGGCGCACGGCCCGGGCGGCCACGGAGGTGGGGTCGTGCAGCACGGCGCCTTCCTCGCTGCGGGGGACCAGCCCGCCCTGAGGCGTGTAGGCGCGGTCGGCGAAGGCCTCGGTGACGGTCGGCAGCCCTGCGGCCTGCGCGACGGCCAGCACCACCGAGCCGGGGAGGCCGAGCACGGCCAAGGTCGGGTCGACCCGGCGCACCGCCTCGACCACCGCGGCTGCCTGGGCTTCGTGGTGGACGACCGCGTTGTAGAGCGCGCCGTGCGGCTTCACGTACCGGACCTTCGCGCCGACGGCCGCGCAGATGCCCTGGAGGGCGCCGAGCTGGTAGACCACGTCGGCCAGCAGGTCAGCCGGGTCGAGGTCGATGAACCGGCGGCCGAAACCTGCGAGGTCGCGGTAGCCGACCTGCGCGCCGATGACGACACCGCGCTCGGCGGCCTGCCCGCACACCCGCAACAGGCCTCGGGGGTCGCCGGCGTGGAAGCCACAGGCGACGTTGGCGCTCGTGACGACGTCGAGCATCGCCTCGTCGTCGCCCAGGGTCCACCGCCCGAACGACTCGCCCAGGTCGGCGTTGAGGTCGACGGACGTCACCGCCGCAGCGCTTCCGCGTGCGTGGCCAGCACCTGCTGCGACTCGCGCAGCGTCACGGCCAAGCGGTGCCGGCGCTGGGCCACGAGGGCGCTGACGGCGTCGAGCTCGGCCTGGATGCGGGCGGCGGCCGCGAGCTGGTGGGCACTGGCCTCGCCGTCGGCGACCCCGGTGACACCCCAGGCCGTGGCGACCTCGCCGCCGGCACCCACGCGGAGCCCCGCCTGGGTGGCGCGGGCGGCGATCCGACGGCTGTCGGCGACCGCCTCGGACAGGTCGGCGGAGTGGGCTTGCAGAGCCGAGCCGACCCGGTCGACCTCGCGAGCAGCGGCAGTCGTTGCGGCGTCGAGCGCGTCGACGCGCCGGCGGGCCTGCAGGAGCACCGGGCCGGGTCGAGCGAGGTCACCGTCGTCGAAGGCGTCGCGGGCTGCTCGGCCGGTGGTGCGCAGTCGGGTGGCCAGGTGGCGCAGGGTGCCCCCCAGGCGCGAGCAGGAGGCCGGGTCGCCGGCGACGACGGTCACGACCGCACTCGCTCGGCGCGTCCCGCAGGGTCAGCGAGTCCGGCAGGCTCGGCGAGCGAGGCGACGTGCAGCCGACCGGCGAGGTCGGTGGTGGTCGCGTCGATCTCGCGCAGGAGGTCGGCCACCTGGTCGACCCACCCGTCGAGGACGGTCTGGGTCTCCCGGTCACCCACCTCGGGGAACTGCTCGAGGACCTCCGCGGCGCCGTCCCGCGCGCACTCGCGCAGCGGCCCGAGAGCCGCAGCGAGCAAGCGGAGACGGTCGGGGTCGACCCGGGCGGGCGGCATACCTCTCACTGTAGTGAGGTCATGGCAACGGCCCCCGGAGATACCCACATGGGGCACTCCGAGGGCCGTTCGTCACGAACCAGGCCCGATCAGTACCAGTGCTTCCTGCCACCGATGGCGCGACCGGTGCCACCCAGGATGGCCAGGACGAGCCCGACCACGATGAGGATGGCGCCGATGGTCACCAGGATCTTGAGGCTGCTCACGAGCAGGCCGAGAATCAGCAAGATGATGCCGAGGACGATCACGTGGAACTCCTTTTGCTTCGGGGGGTGCAAACACTCCACCTCACCACACATTGCGCAAAAACACACGTTGACCTGCGTAAACGTTCCGCCAATGTGACCTGAGGGGCGGGGTGTGCCGCCTGCGACTCGTGAGCGATAGTCTCGGCTGGGTCGCACAGCGTGGTGCGGCGGCCGTGCACGACCCGCACAGCCCGAAGACCGAGTGAGGATGAAGTCGACAGCCATGTCTGCGTCGCTGGAGCAGTCCCGTCAGCAACTCCTGCACACCGCCGCCGAGCGCGCGGACCACGCCGGTGGTGAGGCGGTCGAAGAGTTCCTGCGCACCTACTACCGCCACGTGGCCACCGAGGATCTCCTGGCCCGAGCGCCCGAGGACCTGCTCGGCGCGGCCATGGCCCAGCGCGACCTCGCCAAGGACCGTCCCGTCGGCACCGCGAAGGTCGAGGTCTTCAACCCCGAGATCGAGGAGCAGGGCTGGGCCAGCGGGCACACCGTCGTCCAGATCGTCACCGACGACATGCCCTTCCTCGTCGACTCGGTGAGTGCCGAGCTCCAGCGCATGGAGCGTGCGGTCTACCTCGTCGTGCACCCGACGATGCGGGTCCGACGCAACGCCGCGGGACAGCTGGAGGAGGTGGTCCTCGACGCCGGCGCCACCACGGGGCAGTCCGCGTCCGACGACGGGTTCGGCCTCGTGCGCGAGTCCTGGATGCACCTGGAGATCGACCGCGACAGCAGCGCCTCCGAGCGCGCCAGCATCGCCGAGGGGCTGCGCGGCATCCTCGGCAACGTGCGTGAGGCCGTCGAGGACTGGCCCAAGATGAAGGCCACCTGCTCGCAGCTGGCGCGCGACCTCGTCGACGCGCCACCGACCGGACTTCCGGAGGAGGAGGTGGAGCAGGCGCGCGGTCTCCTGGAGTGGCTGGCGGACAACCACTTCACGTTCCTCGGCTACCGCGAGTACGCGCTCCACCGCGGGCCGGACGCCGACATGCTCGAAGCCGTCCAGGGCACGGGGCTCGGGCTCCTGCGCTACGACCGCACGGGTGACGGTGTGCTGCTGAGCGAGCAGGCCAAGGCCGTGGCGCGGGCCCGCGAGCTGCTCATCATCACCAAGGCCAACTCGCGGGCGACGGTGCACCGCAACACCTACCTCGACTACGTCAGCGTCAAGCAGTTCGACGACGCGGGCGAGGTGACGGGGGAGAAGCGCTTCCTCGGGCTGTTCACCTCCAGCGCCTACACCGAGTCCGTGACCCGGGTGCCGGTGCTGCGTGACAAGGTCGCCGCGATCTTCCAGCGCACCGGTTTCCTGCCCGACTCGCACTCGGGCAAGGACCTGCTCGAGGTGCTCGAGAACTACCCGCGTGACGAGCTCTTCCAGGCCGAGGAGGAGTCGCTCTACGACAACGCGACGGCGGTGCTCCACCTGCAGGAGCGGCGCAAGACCAAGCTGTTCCTTCGGCGCGACCGGTTCGGCCGGTTCGTGTCGTGCCTCGTCTACATCCCCCGCGACCGCTACAACACGGGCGTCCGGCTCAAGATGGAATCCATTCTCCGGCAAGCTTTTCCGGGTGCCACGGTCGACTTCACGACTCGAGTCTCGGAGTCCGTGCTGGCCCGCCTGCACTTCGTCGTCCGCGTCCCGGCGGGTGAGTCGATCCCCTCGATCGACGAGGCCGTGCTCGAGCGCCAGCTCGTCGACGCGACGCGCACCTGGGACGAGGACCTCGGCGAGGCGGCCCGGGCGGAGCACGGTGAGGAGGCTGCCGCGCGGCTGGTCGGCCTCTACGGACGGGCCTTCCCCGAGGCCTACAAGGAGGACTTCACCTCGCGCATCGGCGTCGCCGACATCCGTCACATGGACGCGCTGGAGAGCGATGACGCCACCGGCCTGAACATGTACCAGGAGCCCGGCGCCCCCGCGAACGAGCGTCGCTTCAAGCTCTACCGCCGCAGCCCGCTGTCCCTGACGCAGGTGCTGCCGATGTTCACCCACATGGGCGTCGAGGTCGTCGACGAGCGGCCCTACGAGATCTCGCGGGGCGACGGCGTCGGCCTCTGGGTCTACGACTTCGGCCTGCGGGTGCGCGACGACAAGGTGTGGACCGGCGACGGCGGCCGGGACCGGCTCCGTGAGTTGTTCCAGGACGCGGTCGGGGCGGTGTGGCGTGGTGAGGCCGAGTCCGACGGGTTCAACGCTCTCGTCCTCGGTGCCGGGCTGACCTGGCGACAGGTCGTCATCCTGCGCACCGTCGCGAAGTACCTGCGCCAGACCGGGTCCACGTTCTCCCAGGACTACGTCGAGTCGGCGCTGGTCTCCAACCTGCGGCTCGCCGCCAAGCTGGTGGCCCTCTTCGAGGCCCGGTTCGACCCGAGTCGGTATGCCGGTGCGGCCGGCCCCGAGCGCGAGGCGGCGCAGGGCGCGTTGTGCGACCAGATCACCAAGGACCTCGACGAGGTCAAGAGCCTCGACCACGACCGGATCATCCGGGCGTTCCTCGGGGTCATCACGGCGACGCTGCGGACGAACTTCTACCAGGCCGACTCCGCGGGAGCCGCCAAGACCTACGTCTCGATCAAGCTCAACCCGAAGAAGGTGCCCGACCTGCCGGCCCCGCGGCCGCAGTTCGAGATCTTCGTCTACTCGCCGCGCGTCGAGGGCGTGCACCTGCGCTTCGGGCCGGTGGCCCGTGGCGGGCTGCGGTGGTCCGACCGGCGGGAGGACTTCCGCACCGAGGTGCTCGGCCTGGTCAAGGCCCAGATGGTCAAGAACGCCGTCATCGTGCCGACCGGCTCCAAGGGTGGGTTCTACGCCAAGCAGCTGCCCGACCCGACGGTCGACCGTGACGCCTGGCTCGCCGAGGGCATCGGCTCCTACAAGGTCTTCATCTCCGGGCTGCTCGACCTCACCGACAACCGCGACGGGTCGCAGATCGTGCCCCCCGCCTCGGTGGTGCGCCACGACCCCGACGACTCCTACCTCGTCGTGGCGGCCGACAAGGGCACGGCGACCTTCTCCGACATCGCCAACGGGGTCGCCCAGTCCTACGGCTTCTGGCTCGACGACGGGTTCGCCTCGGGTGGCTCGGCCGGCTACGACCACAAGGCCATGGGCATCACCGCCCGTGGCGCGTGGGAGTCGGTCAAGCGGCACTTCCGCGAGATGGGTCACGACACCCAGACCCAGGACTTCACGGCGGTCGGCATCGGCGACATGTCCGGCGACGTCTTCGGCAACGGCATGCTGCTGTCCGAGCACATCCGGCTGGTGGCGGCGTTCGACCACCGCCACATCTTCCTCGACCCGAATCCCGTTGCGGCGACGAGCTTCCCTGAGCGCCAGCGGTTGTTCGACCTGCCGCGCTCCTCGTGGGCCGACTACGACACCTCGCTCATCTCGAGCGGCGGTGGAATCTTCGACCGCTCGCTGAAGTCAATCGCCATCACCCCTGAGATGACCGCGGCGCTCGGCTTGCCCAAGAACGCCACGTCGATGACCCCGGCCGAGCTGATGAAGGCGATCCTGCAGGCGCCGGTCGACCTGCTCTGGAACGGTGGCATCGGCACCTACGTGAAGTCGGCCGGCGAGAGCAGCACCGACATCGGCGACCGCGCCAACGACGCGATCCGCGTCGACGGGGGACAGCTGCGCTGCAAGGTGGTCGGAGAGGGTGGCAACCTCGGCCTCAGCCAGCTCGGCCGCATCGAGGCGGCGCTGCACGGCGTGCGGGTCAACACCGACGCCATCGACAACTCCGCGGGCGTCGACACGTCCGACCACGAGGTCAACATCAAGATCCTGCTCACCTCCCTGGTCAAGGCCGGTGACATGACGCTCAAGCAGCGCAACACGCTGCTGGCGTCGATGACCGACGACGTCGCCGCCCAGGTGCTGCGCGACAACTACGAGCAGAACGTCCTGCTGGGCAACGCCCGCGCCCAGGAGCACCCGATGCTCCCCGTCCACCAGCGGCTGATCCACTGGCTGGAGGAGCGCGGCGACCTCGACCGGGCGCTGGAGTTCCTGCCGACCGACACCGAGATCGACCGGCGCTTCGCCGACGGCCTCGGCCTGAAGTCACCGGAGTTCTCGGTGCTGGTGGCTTACGCCAAGCTCGCCCTCAAGGAGGACCTGCTGCCGTCGGAGCTGCCCGACGACCCGTGGTTCCAGGCGACCCTGACCGACTACTTCCCGGCGGCGCTGCGCGAGCAGTTCGCCGGCGAGCTGGCCGAGCACCCGCTGCGTCGCGAGATCATCACCAACTCGGTGGTCAACTCGATGGTCAACCGGGGCGGCATCACGTTCGCCTTCCGCGCGATGGAGGAGACCGGCGCGACCCCGGAGCAGATCGCCCGTGCCTTCGTGGTCTGCCGCGAGATCTTCGACCTGCCGAGCTTCGTCCACGAGGTCGAGGCGCTCGACAACGTCGTGTCCACCGACGTGCAGAGCCAGCTCTACCTCGAGTTCCGGCGGCTGATCGACCGCTCGATGCGCTGGTTCCTCACCTCGCGCCCGTCGCGACTCGACGTCGCCAACGAGGTGAAGCGGTTCGAAGCGGTGGTCCGCGAGTTCGCTCCCCAGATCACCGAACTGCTCAAGGGTGCGGAGCTGAAGCGCCTGCAGCACAACGCCGCCGGACTGGAGAAGCTCGGTGTGCCCGACGACCTCGCGCTGCGCTCCGCGAGCCTGCTCGACCAGTTCTCACTGCTCGACATCGTCGACATCGCCACCGACACGGGGGAGTCGCCCACCGACGTGGCGCCCCTCTACTTCGTGCTCTCCGAGCGGTTCGGGATCGACGCCATGCTCACGCGGGTCACCAACCTGCCGCGTGACGACCGGTGGGACGCGCTGGCTCGTGGTGCCCTCCGCGATGACCTGTATGCCGTGCTGGAGAGCCTCGTGCGCTCCGTCATCGACGCGTCCACCTCGGGTGCTGCGCCGCTGGCGCGCTACGACGAGTGGGCCAAGGCGAACGCCGAGAGCCTGGCCCGGGCCAAGACGGCGCTCAGCGGGATCGAGCGCCTCGACAAGCCGAACATCGCGGCCCTGTCGGTCGCCCTGCGCACGCTGCGCTCGGTGATCCGCTCGGGCGCCGCGACGTCGTAGCGCGCCCGGCGGCCCGCGCTCACCGGCCCGCTCGGTGGTCTGCGGTCTGTGCTCAGCGACCGCCGAGCGCGGCCGCGACGACACTCAGGACCACGACGAACGCGACCGCGGCCAGGCCGATCCACAGGCAGCCCATCCCGGGACGGGGCTGCTTGGTGAAGCCGATGTTGCCGCGCGCGAACTGGTGCACCGGCGAGGCGTACCAGACCTCGACGACCTGCCCGGGCGCCACGGTGGTGTCGATGCCGGCCTGGCCGTAGGTGCGCATCCACTGCGCGTCGACGTCGATGTGGTTGGGCCCGGCGTGGACGGGCAGGTCCTGCACCCCGTAGCGCGACGGCACCGGGTAGCCGTTGATCCGCACCCGCGGGGTGATGGCGTTGGCCGTCATCACCGATCCCTGGATGGTCAGCCGGATCGTGCCCACCACGGGCTGGGCCGGTGTCGTCGGCTGGGGCGGCTCGGTGGGCGGCACGGGCGGCACGGGTGGCTGCGACGGTGGCACGGTCATGGTCGCCGAGGGTAGGCCGAAACGGTCCGGAGTGGGGCGAAACCGCGCGGATACAGTGGGCGCGTGGCCGACGAGACGACGCATCCCCTAGTCCTGCTCGTGACCCGCTACCCGGTGAAGTCGATGGGTGGGGAAGCCCTCGCCTCGGTCGAGGTCGGGCCGACCGGCGTGGTCGGCGACCGCGAGTGGGCGGTCTACGCGGCGGACGGCAAGCTGGCCAGCGGCAAGCACTCCCGGCGCTTCCGCAGGATGGACCCGGTGTTCGAGCTGGTCGCGGCGAAGCGCGCCGCCGACACGGTGGTGACCCTGCCGGACGGCTCGGAGGTCGCGCTCGGACGGGACGGCGCGGACTCCATCGTCTCGCGCCACTTCGGTGAGCCGGTCACCGTGCGGAGGGAGGGCGACGTCCAGCACCAGGACGCCGCGACCTTCTCCATCGTCGGGAGCGCGACGCTCGCCGAGCTCGGCCGGCACGAGGGCGACGGGCGCCCGCTCGACCCGCGCCACCTCCGCGTCAACGTCGTGGTCCGCACCGACCAGCCGTATGCCGAGGAGTCGTGGATCGGGCGCGACGTCACCATCGGCACGGTGCGGCTGCGCGTGACCGAGGCCATCGAGCGATGTCGGATGGTCGGGGTCGCCCAGGTCGGGCTACCGGAGCGGCCCAGGATGCTCCAGGCCATCAGCGACCACCACGACCTCCATGCCGGGATCTACGCGACCGTCGAGCAGCCGGGCACCATCGCCGTCGGCGACCTCGTCCGCTTCCCCTGACTGCCGTCTCACCGGGCGCCGCGTCCAGCCGGTGACACCGGGGGCGCGCCCCTGGCCGTTGGTCCGCGAGGATCACGTCATGCGGATCCTCGTCGTGTCGGACCTGCACTACCGGCTGCCCCACTACGACTGGCTCGTGGAGGCGGCCTCCGATGTGGACGTCGTCGCTGTGGTCGGTGACCTCGCCGACGTCGTCAGCCCGGTGCCGCACGCCGTGCAGACCGTCGTCCTGACGAGGTACCTCGCGCTCCTCGCGGCACGCGGCACGGTCCTCGTCGCGTCCGGGAACCACGACCTCGACGGGCCCGGCGCGCACGGCGAGCAGGTGGCCGCCTGGCTGCGCCTTCCCCAACCCGAGTCGGTGCACGTCGACGGCACGAGCGTGGACATCGGTGACACCCGCTTCACCGTGTGCCCCTGGTGGGACGGTCCGGTCACCCGCGACGAGGTGGCAGCGCAGCTCGCTGCCGCCGCGGTCGACCGCCCGGCTCGCTGGGTGTGGCTCTACCACGCCCCGCCTGCGGGGACCGCCCTGTGCTTCGACGGCCGCCGGACCTTCCCCGACGAGGAGCTGGCCGCCTGGATCGCGCTGCACGGCCCCGACGTCGTGCTCTGCGGTCACATCCACCAGGCGCCGTGGGCCAAGGGCGGCTCGTGGCACGCGCGCCTCGGCGACACGTGGGTCTTCAACGCGGGCAAGCAGATCGGCAAGGTGCCGGCGCACATCACCCTCGACACCGACGCCGCCACGGCGACGTGGTTCGGCGTCTTCGACTCAGAGCAGCTCAGCCTCGCCTGACGGGTGCTCGGGGCCCCCGTCGTGGCCACCCTCGTCGTCACCACCCTCGTCGTCACCGTGGTGGTCGCCCTCGGGGTCCCGCGCCGAGCCGGTGCGCGGGGCCGGGCCCTGGTGGTGGACCAGCACGTCGAGGATCTGGTCGACGAGCCCGAGGTGCCCGGCCTGGTCGGCGAACTGCCTCTTCACGTCGACGAGGTAGTGCGTCATCCCGTCGAGGCGCGACGCCGTCGTGCGCAGGACGGCGAGCGCGGCTCCCGGTTGCTCCGACAGGAAGTCGAGCGGGTCCTCGACGACGTGCACCACGACGTCCTCGACCGCGCGGACGGTCGCAGTCGCGGGACGGTCCAGCACGGCGGACATCTCCCCGAAGACCGCGCCGGGGGAGTCGATGCGGGCGAACGGCACCCCGTCGTGCTCGATGACGACCGACCCGGACACGAGCACCAACATCCGTCCCGCGGGCGCGCCCTCGGTGATCAGCACCTCGCCGGCGCCGACGGTCTCCGACGGCAGGTCGGCGGCGAAGGGGAGCAGGTCGGTCACCGGGCCAGTGTCGTGCAGGATCGTCGGCGCAGACAGGGGCCGCCCACCCGTCGAACACCGCCCTCCCGACGCGCGATTAGGCTTCCCGCGTGCCCACCCTCAACGAGGTGCTCCAGTCCGCCACCGACCTCGCCCCCGCTGAGGTCGAGTGGCTCCAGCTGCTCGTCGGTGACTGGCAGCTGATCTCGGACCTCTCCTTCGGCGACCTCGTGCTCTGGGTGCCGGGTGGCCTCGAGGGCTGGCTGGCGGTGGCGCACGTGCGACCGACGACCGGCCAGATGGTGTTCTTCGAGGACGTGGTCGGGCGGCGCACCCATCGGGGCCGCCAGTCGCTGCTCGACCAGGCCTACCTCGACCAGCGGATCGTCCGCGAGAAGGACCCGATCTTCCGCGACGACATGCCGGTCCGCGAGGAGGCCATCCCCGTCGTGCGGGAGGGCCGCGCGCTCGCGGTGATCACGCGGCATACCAATCTTGCGGCGATGCGGACGCCGAGCCGGCTGGAGCTGACCTATCAGGCGCTCGCCGACGCGTTGGCGCGGATGATCGCAGCGGGGGAGTTCCCGAACAGCTCCGCCCCCACCGGCCAACGGCGCGGTGCGCCGCGCGTCGGTGACGGCGTGATCCGGCTCGACGTCAACGGGATCGTGTCCTACGCCAGCCCCAACGCTCTCTCTGCCGTGCACCGGCTCGGCCACGTCGGCGACGTCATCGGCGAGCTGTTGGCCAAGGTGGTGGCCGACCTCCTGCGCGACGAGTCGCCGGTCGACGAGTCGCTGGCGCTGGTGGTCACCGGTCGGGCGCCGTGGCGCACCGAGGTCACCTCACGTGGCGCGAGCGTGTCGATGCGCGCCATCCCGATCACCGAGGGTGGCAACCGGGTCGGGGCGCTGCTGCTCCTGCGCGACGTCTCCGAGCTGCGTCGTCGTGAGCTCGAGCTGCTCACCAAGGACGCGACGATCCGCGAGATCCACCACCGCGTGAAGAACAACCTCCAGACGGTCGCGGCGTTGCTGCGGCTGCAGGCCCGGCGGCTCCCCGAGGGCGAGGCGGGCCGGGCGGCGCTGGAGGAGGCGGTGCGGCGCGTCGGCGTGATCGCGCTGGTGCACGAGACGCTGAGCCAGGGTTTCGACGAGACGGTGGACTTCGACGACATCGCGGTGCGTGGCCTGCAGGCGATCACCGAGGTCGCCAAGATCGAGCACCCGATCACCTCCCAGGTGCGGGGGTCGTTCGGCACGTTGCGCGCTGAGGACGCGACGGCGCTCGCGATGGTGCTCTCCGAGCTGGTGCAGAACGCCGTCGAGCACGGACTCGCCGAGACCGGTGGCGGCACCGTCGACGTCGAGGCGCAGCGCTCGGCCGACGACCGCGGCGACGAGCTGCTCACGGTGACGATCACCGACGACGGAGTTGGCCTGCCGGCCGACTTCACGCCGGGTGGCTCGGGGCTCGGCACCCAGATCGTGCAGTCGCTGGTGCAGGACCTGCGGGGCAGGATCGCCTGGGACGCAGCAAAGCCGCGCGGGACGCGGGTGCGTTTCATCGCGCGGCTTCGGCCACTGGGGAGGGACGGCGCCTGAGGGCGGGTCCCGGTCGTCTGGAGTTGTGGTCGTACAGGGGGTCCGCCGACGCGTCGGCGGCGAAGCGGGCTCGGTCAGCCGGCGCGGCGGGCGCGAGCGTTGCGGCGCTTGAGGGCGCGGCGCTCGTCCTCGGACATGCCGCCCCAGACTCCGGCGTCCTGACCGGACTCGATGGCCCACTTCAGGCAGACGTCGACGACGGTGCAGCGCCGGCAGACGGCCTTGGCCTCCTCGATCTGGAGGATGGCCGGGCCGGTGTTCCCAATCGGGAAGAACAGCTCGGGGTCCTCGTCGAGGCAGGCAGCGCGATCGCGCCAATCCATGAAGGGTGCTCCTTGTAGTGCAGGGGGGTTCGCATCCGCGCGGTGTGGCCCTGGGGTGCGGACCTCACAGCACGGACGCGTCATTGCGGGGGTGTGCAGGGGGTCGTGCGCCTGAGCAGGTCAGGGCCGAACGGCAAACACTAGCCGACCCATTTCCGCACAGGGTGAAACGCGTGCGCACCTCAGTTTGGAGGGGTGGACGCACTTCTGCCAACGGGTTGCCGCGGCTTTCTGTTCCAGCCTGACGCATCCGGACCTGAATAGACACCCTGAGCACGAGATTTCGACCCGGTGACAGTGAGGTGTTGGTCACATGTCGGACGTGTCGCGTCACGTCCGCCCATTTCCGGCTCACCCGCGGACCGCGGTATGCCGCGTGCGCGCCGTCCGCGCCCGGGCCTAGCCTGAGTGCCGTGACCAGTCCGGCCCCCGCCCCGTCCCGCCCGCGCGACCCGTTCCGTACCGTCGCCGCCGGCATCTGCGCCCTGCAGGCGTTGGCGCTGCTGGGGTTCGTCGGGTTCTACCTGTGGGAGCTGACCCAGGACTCCTCTGACGACGCGACGCGGGTCGTGATGTCGGCCCTGCTGATCCTGGTCTTCGCGGTGGGCATCGCGGCGCTGGCCCGTGGCTGGGTGCGCGGCGACAACTGGCCCAGCACCCCGACCGCCGTCTGGAACGCCCTGCTGCTCCCGGTCGGCTGGAGCCTGGTGCAGAGCGACCGTGCGCTGGTTGGCGCCCTGGTCATCGTCATCGCCCTGGTCGGCATCCTCGCCGCGATCCGCGCCGACACGAGGGACCAGGATTCGGCAGACACCGCTGAGCGGTGAGCGGTGAGCCGGGTCAGGCAGCTTCGTCCGCTGCCGTGATGCGCAGCATCACCCGCTGAGGTGCGCCGCGGCGGATCAGCCGCTCGATCCCCATGACGAGGCGGTACTCGAGCGGGTACTTGGCTCCCATCACCGAGTCGAGCCGGTACATCGCCTCCCGGCCCTCGACGACCTCGGCCACGCCGGCGACCGGCGGCACCGAGGTGTCGGCCTTCCCCCGCCGGCTCGACGGCCGCAGGGCGATGCGCTCGTCGTTGCGCAGGCGCTTGACCTTGCCGCTGCCGCTCGGCGTCGTCACGATCAGCGATTCGCCGTCGCGCCCGATCCACACCGTGGTCTCCACGGCGGCGCCGGACTTGCGGAACGTGGTGAGGGAGACGAACTTCTCGTCACCGAGGGCGGCCAGGTCAGGGGGGAGGGTCACCTCCTGACACTAGTCGAGGCAACCTGGATCGGTAGTGCAGCCCCCGACCGCACCAGGTAGCCACGCCCCGGCGGTGCCAGCCGGTCCACCGGGACCCGCGTGCCGAGCAGGTCAGCCGCCGTCGCGCTGGACGGTCCGAGCAGGATGCCCGTGCGGTGTTTCGCCACGCTGACCGCCAACCCGCGGTACTGCACGGACACGGCGTCGGCCTTCGCTCCGACCACGACGAGTCCCCCGTCGCGGTCGACCGAGGCGGCGATCTCACGCACGGCCGCGTCGAGCGGTGTGTCGAGGAGCTGGTCGGCGTCGTCGACCACCACGACGAGGTCGGGTGCCCGCCGTCTCAGGGCGACCAGCCCCTCGACGCGGCCGGGGTCGTCGCACCACAGGATGCGGGAGTTCCCGCGGAGTACCGCCCAGGGCGCGGAAGGGGTCGCGACCACACAGAGCTGACGACCCTTCGTCGCCAGCCCCGATGCGACAGTCGCGAGAGTCGTGCTGACACCGGACCCGCTCCCGCCGATGACGGCCCACCGACGCGGGTCGCGAGAGGGACTCAGCCCTCGGGGTGCGAGCACGTCGCCGCCGATCCCCACCAGGATGACGTCGTCCGCATCGGTCGGCTGCGGCAGCGAGCGCGTGGACACGCGGGTTGGCAGGGCATCGACACGCCATGGACGTCGTTGCGCGCTGTCGACGGCGCCGTTGACGGACGTCCCGGTCGGCCCGCGCGGCGGTGCGCACCGCGGGGGCACGGCGATCTGGACCTCGGTGCCGTCAAGGAGCAGGCCCCGGCCGGGAGGCTGCTCGGTAGGGACCGATCGCGGCGACAGCCCCGCGAGGAGCAGGTCGGTGGGGTCGTTCATCCGGAGCAGGACCCGGTGGGCCAGGGCCGCGGCGGCCCGCCCGACGAGGAGAGCCCGGTCGCCGGCCAGCGCACCGGTCAGGCCGAGTCCGGCACCCTCGCGCAGCAGGCCCAGCAGCTTCGTGACCACCTGGCCGCCATCGTGGTCGTCGGCCCGCTGCGCGAGCAGGTCCCAGTCGTCGACCAGGAGCACGACCGGAGCGGGGGCAGTCTTCGGGTCCGCCCGGCGCCAGTGCGCCATGGACGGGCGACCGGTGGTGGCGAGCCGCTCGCGCCGATCGGCCAAGTCCTCCGACAACCCGGCTACCAGTCGCGTGAGACGGGGCAGGTCGTCGATCGAAACGTGCGCTCCGCAATGGGGCAGTGACTGGACCGCCGACAGCGAACCGCCGCTGACGGCATACACATGGAGGTCGCTCGGACCGTGCGTGCGGGTCGCCGAGCCGACCACCGCGAGCAGGGCCGTGGTGCGCCCGCTCCCCGGGCCGCCGACGAAACCCCAGTGACCGGGCTCGTCGAGGGCCACCTCGAGCGGCCGCTGCCGTTGATGGGCAGGTTCGTCGACGAGCCCGATCGGGAGTCGCATGGCGTCCTCGGGCCTCGGAAGTGACTGCGCCTCAATCCGCTCGGGGAGAGGTGCGAGCCATGGACTTGCGGCTCGACGCGCCCCGGTCTGGGCGACCGCGGCTGACACGGCAGCAACCACGGCCGACAGGTCCGTGGAGGTGTCGGTGTGCGGAGTCGTGGACTCCGGCCACGGCGCCGGCGCTGCACCCCACGGCAGTCGCCTCACCCGTATCCGGTCGGGCGGTCCCTGCGTGACCACGGACCTGGCCCCGGCGAACGCCGTCTGGAAGGCAGTGATGGGTCCGTCTGCCACCCGCGCGAGCGCCCGCCCGGGTGCCCCCGGATCCAGGGCCGCGGCGTCCGGGGCGTCGATGACGTCGACCGAGTCGGACCGGTCGCGCAGTCGCAGTCCGATCCGTAGGTTCATGTTCGTCCTGATGTCCGCCGTGACCACGCCGGCGGGTCGTTGGGTCGCGAGGACCAGGTGGATGCCCAGGGACCGCCCGAGTGCCGCCACGGCCACCATGCCGTCGATGAACTGGGGCAGCTCCTCCGCGAGAGCGCGGAACTCGTCGATGACGACGACCAGCCGGGGCAGGGGAGACGAGACGGAGGCAGATGAGGACTGGTACGAAAGGAAGTCCGCGACCTCGGCATCGGCGAGCAGCTGCTCCCGACGCTTGAGCTCGGCCCGGAGGGAGGTGAGGGCTCGGGCAGCGAGGTGCTCGTCGAGGTCGGTGACCACGGCAGCGACGTGGGGGAGCGGGGAGCACTCGCGGAAGGCGGCGCCGCCCTTGTAGTCGACGAGCACGAGCGACAGGTGCTCCGGGCGGTGCTGCACCACGAGGGAGGCCACGAGGGTGCGCAGGAGCTCGGACTTGCCGGCGCCCGTGGTGCCGGCTACCAGCACATGCGGGCCGTCGGACGCGAGGTCGACACGGAAGGCGGCTTCTCCGGTGTGACCGATGGGCACCGAGGTGCTCTCCGGACCCCGCGACCAGGTGCGCGCGATGGTCGCGGGCATCGACTCGGTGTCGTGGAGTCCGAGCAGCTCGCGGAGCCCGAGCCCGGCCGGAGGCGAACCGGCCGCGGTCGCGGGCGTGGCGTCGCGCAGCGGTGCGAGGCCACGGCTCAGCCGGTCCGCCCACCACGGCCCGACCCGGTCCACCACGAGGCGGGTGGGTGCGCTGCCGGGCACGTGCAGCACGGGTGTGGGGAGGTCGAGGTCGAGGACCGCTCGGCACTCCGAGGGCAGTCGGGGCCGCTCGTCGGCCACGGCCAGGACACAGATCCCCACGGAAGGACCGTGCTCGAGCACGACCGCGAGGTCGGGAAGCGCAGCCTGCGCGGCGGCCCCGTCGAGCACGACGAGGGTCCGTGCTCCCGACCAGGCTTCGGCCAGGCCGTCGCGTTGGGCGACCCGTTGGCGGACCACGGCCGCGAGTGGTGCGACGCCGGCCCGTGCGGCGTCGGCCAGTGCGTCGTGGGGGTGCTCGAAGGCCAGCAGACACTCTGGACGCGGGTGCCCGTCGGCGGTGCGGACGTGCGGCAGCCGCCCGAGCCAGGACCAGGAAGGGTCTGCGCGCCCAGGCCCCGTGACGAGCACCAGCTCGAGGTCGCGGGGGGAGTGCAGGGTGACGAGCTGGCCCAGGAGGGCTCGCAGCACACCCATCACGGCAGTGCGCTCACCACAGATGCCCGTGACCCCCAGCTCGGCGAGGGGGATGGCGCACGGAACCCATTGCAGCAGAGGGGCTTCCGGGGTGTCGGCGCCCATCCCGCTGAGCACTCGCACCGAGGCAGGCTGGTTGCACCACCCGACGCTCGCGGTCAGCGCGTCGGGGTCGGTGCGCCGTCGTTGCCAGACCTGCACCGTCGGGGTCGTGGCGGCCACCAGGGTCTGCGCCGGATCCGGGAAGGCCCGGGACAGCAGGTCGGCCTCAGCGCGGCAGGCGGCCTGCACCCGCTCCTCGGCCTCTCGGTGGCGACGCAGGTAAGCCGCGTGCTCCGCGGCATACCTGCGCTTGGTTGTCAGCCGGTCGCCGATGACGTTGCCCGCTATGAGAACTGGGCTCATGACGGCGAAGGCGAGCATCATCGGACCGAAGAGCAGCGCCATCACGCCCGCGATCGGAAACGGCAGCAGCATGGGTAGCCACGGCACGCGATTGGCGTGGGGTGCGACGGGCGGAGCCGGCAGCGAGATCGACGGAGCAGTGGGTGCTCCAAGGAGACGCGGTCGCCGGTTGACTCCCATCGTGCCGTCATCACGGGCAGCCACGGCAGCCGGCACCCCGCCTCCGGCTCGCAGCGCGACCAGGGTGTCCCCGACCCGGATGGTGGCTCCGATGCGGGCAGGGTGGGGAACGGCACCGACCGGCGCTCCGTCGAGCTCGGTGCCGTTCGTCGACCCGGTGTCGGCGACCGTGATCGAGTCGGCGTCGACGGTGATCACGGCGTGGACTCGGGAGATCCGGGCGTCATCGATCACGATCGTTGCCTCCGATCCGCGCCCGAGGGTGTGCACGCCGGGGGGAAGCTCGAGCGTGCGCCCGGCGTCCGGGCCGTGCGTGATCGCCGCCGTGACGGGGGTCCGTGGGTCCATGGGAGACGGCAGCTGGAGCGGAGCGGGCCCCGGAGCGAGGGTGACGGCAGCGCCGTCGACCAAGGGTGCCCTGCCCACCTCGGCCGCCGCTTCGACGACGGTGCCCGCCACCGAGAGGGTCGGCTCAGCGGCTCCGTCGGCGTCGGAGAGCGCGCAGACGAGGGCGCTGGCCAGCTGAGCGGCCGTGGCTCCGGGAGCTGCCTCCACCTCCACCTCGGCAGGCGCGGTCGGAGGTTCGCCGCCGGCTGCCGACAGCAGCACGGTGAGCTGGAGACGCATTCAGCCGACGCTAGGGAAGCGCGAAGGGCCGATGGCTGCATCGTCCACAGCTGTGGACAACTGAGCTCACCGAACCTTCAGTGTCCCTATCATTCCGCAAACGTAGTCAAACCAAGGTCAACAGATGATTCGAGCCAGCGTGAAGGGGGCGGCATGGATGCGCTCGTGACCGTGGAGTCCGAGGTCCGGGAGCTCATCCGCCGCTCCGGGCTCGACCCGGCGCGCGATGTCGGGCAGCTCGATCGCCTGGTCCGTGACGCGGTCGCCGACTACGACGAGCGGTCGCTGCACGGCAGTCTCCCGGCGCTGCCCAGCGTCGACGACGCGGTCAAGTCGGTGAAGGACGCCGTGGCCGGCTTCGGTCCGTTGCAGCAGTACTTCGACGACCCAGACGTCGAGGAGATCTGGATCAACGAGCCGTCGAAGGTGTTCGTGGCTCGTGGTGGTGTCGCCGAGCTCACCACGACAATGCTCACGGCAGACGGCGTGCGCGACCTCGTCGAGCGGATGCTCAAGACCAGCGGTCGCCGGGTCGACCTGTCGAGCCCCTTCGTCGACGCCGTCCTGTCGGACGGTTCGCGGTTGCACGTCGTCATCCCCGACATCACGAGGAAGCACTGGTCGGTCAACGTCCGGAAGTTCGTGGTCCGTGCAGCCCACCTGGACGATCTCGTGGGCCTGGGGAGCCTGACCGCCCACGCGGCCCGATTCCTCGGCGCAGCAGTCGCATCCGGCCTGAACATCCTCGTCGCCGGAGGCACCCAGGCCGGCAAGACCACCCTGCTCAACTGCCTGAGCGCTGCCATCCCACCCCGGGAGCGCGTGGTGACCTGTGAGGAGGTCTTCGAGCTGAAGATCCCCTTGCGTGACGTCGCGTCCATGCAGTGTCGACAGCCCAGCCTCGAGGGGACGGGTGAGATCCCGCTGCGGCGGCTGGTGAAGGAAGCGCTGCGGATGCGCCCGTCGCGGATCATCGTCGGCGAGGTCCGACAAGGAGAGAGCCTTGACCTCCTCATCGCGCTCAACAGTGGGTTGCCCGGCATGTGCACCATCCATGCGAACAGCGCCCGCGAAGCCATCACGAAGATGTGCACGTTGCCACTGCTCGCAGGCGAGAACGTCGGTAGCCGGTTCGTCGTCCCCACGGTGGCAGGGTCGATCGACCTCGTCGTCCACGCGGCCCTCGAGCACGACGGCGTCCGCCGGGTCCGCGAGGTCGTGGCGGTCCCCGGCCGGGTCGAGGGAGACGTGGTCGAGACCGCTGACATCTTCACCCAGCGTGAGGGCGTCCTCCGCCGCGCCGACGGCTTCCCTCCGCACGCCGAGCGCTTTCGGCGGGCCGGCTACGACGTCGCGGCCCTCCTGGCCGCGGAGTGATCGCGATGAGTGGGATCGTCCTGGGCCTGCTGCTGGGGTGCGGACTGTTCTGCCTGTGGTGGGCCTGCTGGGTGCCCGATGCCACGCCCAGGGCCGCCCGGCGGGTCTCGATGGTGGGCCGCGTGCGTGACCAGCTCGCCCAGGCCGGCTACGAGACGCTGGGTCCGCGTGGGCTGGTGGCCGCCTGCCTGGTGGCGTTCGGCCTCGTCGGCCTGCTCGTGTATGCCGCGACCCGAGTTGCGCCCGTTGCGCTCTCCTTCGCGGCCATGGCCGGCTATGCGCCGGTCGCCCTCGTGAGGATCCGTGCCCGCCGCCGTCGGGCCAACCTGCGCGAGCTGTGGCCGGATGCCGTCGACAACATCACCTCGGGGGTGAGAGCAGGGCTGGCGTTGCCAGAGGCGTTGAGCCAGCTCGCGATTCGCGGACCCGAGGAGTTGCGGCCGGCCTTCCGCGTCTTTGCCGAGGACTACCGATCCAGTGGGCGGTTCCACGAGTGCCTCGACCGTCTCAAGGCGAGCCTGAGCGACCCGGTCGGTGACCGGCTGATCGAGTCCCTGCGCATCGCGAGGGAGGTGGGCGGGAGCGACCTCGGCACGCTCCTGCGCACGTTGTCGACCTTCCTGCGCGAGGACAGCCGCACCCGATCCGAGCTGGAGGCGCGTCAGGGCTGGACGGTGAACGCGGCCAGGCTCGCGGTGGCCGCCCCCTGGGTGGTGCTCGGCATGCTGTGCACTCGTCCGGAGTCCATCCAGGCGTACGCGAGCTCGACGGGCACGCTGGTCCTGGTGGTGGGCGCGATCGCCTCCGTCGCGGCATACCGGATCATGCTCTTCGTGGGGCGGCTGCCCGAGGACGAGCGGGTGCTGCGATGAACCCGCCGCTGGCCGGCGCGCTCCTGGGGCTGGCCCTCGGGGTCGGGTTGGTCCTGGTCTGGGTGCGGCTCCCGGCCCACCGCCGCGCCACACTCGACGACCGGCTGCTCCCGTACCTGCGCGATGCCCCTCGGCCCTCGCGGCTCCTGGCCGCGAGGCGGGTGGGCGGTCCCGGCGCCCTCGACGTCCTGGCCCGACCGGTGGTCACGGACCTGGCGCGCCGCGTCGAGTCGGCGCTCGGCGGGTCGTCCTCGGTCGCGAGGCGGTTGCTCCGCGCCGGCAAGGCACCGGATGTAGACCGGTTCCGGGCTGAGCAGGTGGTGTGGGGTGCGGCGGGCATGGGCGTCGGCCTCGCCCTCGGAAGCATGGTCTGGCTCGGCCAGGGTGGCTCGGTGGTCCGCCCACTCCTCATCGTCTTCTGCGGGATGGGGGCCGGGGTGGTGGCACGGGACCAGTGGCTCAGCCACGAGGCCACCGTCCGCGAGCGACGGATGCTCAGCGAGTTCCCCACCATCGCCGAGCTCCTGGCCCTCGCGGTCGGCGCGGGCGAGGGCGCGGTGGGAGCCCTGGAGCGGGTGTGTCGACTGTCCCAGGGTGAGCTGTCCACTGAGCTCAGGCGGTGTCTCGCCGACGCGCGGGCGGGAGCTCCGCTGCCGACCGCCCTGCAAGGCCTCGGCGACCGGACCGGGCTGGTGAGCCTCTCGAGGTTCGTGGACGGCATGGTGATCGCGGTCGAGCGCGGCACCCCCCTCGCGGAGGTCCTGCGCGCGCAAGCCCAGGACGTGCGGGAGGACGGACGGCGAGCGGTGATGGAGGCCGGGGGCAAGAAGGAGATCGCGATGATGGTGCCGGTCGTCTTCCTCGTGCTCCCGATCACCGTCCTCTTCGCAGTCTTCCCGGGTTTCGCCTTTCTGCGGTTCCAGATCTGACCCCCGATGACCCCCGATGACCCCCGATGACCCCCGATGACCCTTGTGCAGCACCCGAGAGGAACACCATGACCCAGCTCCACCGAACCCTGGTGCGGTCCCAGCTCGCGCTGGCCCGAGCCGCCCGTCAGGCCAACGCCCGAGGCGAACGCGGTGACGTCCCCGGATGGGTGCTGATCACCCTGATGACCGCTGGTCTGGTGGCGGCGCTGTGGGCGGTGGCCGAGGACCAGCTCAAGGCGCTCTTCACCGACGCCCTGGACAGCGTCCGCCGCTGACCGTCGAGATGCATCCTCTGCGACCGCGCGCCGAGGCGGGGTCAGCAGTGGCCGACTTCGTCCTCGTCTCGGCCTTGGTGTCAGTCCTGTTCGTCGCGGTCCTCCAGGTGGGGCTGACCCTCCATGTGCGGAACACCTTGATCTCGTGTGCATCCGAAGGTGCCCGCCTTGGCGCGCGTGCGGGGTCCAGCCCGAAGGAAGGGGCTCGCCGGGCCGGTGAGCTCATCTCGGCATCGCTGTCGTCGCGGTTCGCCGACGACGTGTCCGCCGAGGTGACGGTCGATGGTGGCGTGCAGGTGGTGACGGTACGGGTCCGGGCGCCGTTGCCCATCTTCGGGCTTCTCGGTCCCGACGACGGCTTCGACCTCGTCGGTCGTGCCTTCCTGGAGACGCAGTGAGGGCCGTGATGCGGGGCAGGGTCTCCGGGGCCTGCGGGCCGACCGAGCGCGGCAGTGCCGTGGTCGAGTTCGTCTTCCTCACCGTGCTGGTGCTGGTGCCGTTGTTCTACCTCGTGATGACCGTGTCGAGGGTCCAGGCCGGCTCGTATGCCGCGTCGACCGCGGCGCGTGAAGCCGGGCGCGCGTATGTGACTGCCCATGACGAGGCCTCGGCGGGGGAGCGGGCCCACGCTGCAGCACGGGTGGCGTTCGGGGACCAGGGATTCGGTGCCGACGACCTGCGCCTGGCGATGGTCTGCGACGGGACCCCCTGCCTGCGACCGGAAGGACGGGTGGAGGTGACCACGACGGTCGTGGTCCCGCTGCCGCTCGTCCCGTCGTTCGCCCGCCGGGTGGTGCCGCTCGAGGTGCCGATCACCGCGAGCCATGTCGCGGTGGTCGACCGCTTTCGGGACGAGCCGTGAGGTGGGGAGCCGCCGCTCGACCGTGGCGGACCGGTCCAGCCCTCCGGTGCCGTGCAGCGAGATCCGAGTGCGGCCAGGTGTCCCTGCTCGTCCTGGGGTTCAGCGTCGTCGCGATCTTGCTCATCGTGGGGACGGTGGCGGTGACCTCCGTCCAGCTGTCGCGGATGCGTCTCCTCGATGCGGCCGACGGGGCGGCCCTCGATGCCGCCGACTCGCTCGACGTGGGCGCCTACCACCAGGGCCTCAGCGGGGCGGTCGCGCTCAGCGACACCACTGTTCGCCGCACCGCCGTCGACTACCTCGCGCAGAGACCGCGACCCGAGAGCCTGCTCCGCTGGCAGGTGGTTGGCGGCACGGGGAGCCCTGACGGGGAGACCGCCGTGGTGCGGATCTCGGGTGAGGCCAGGGTGCCGCTGGTCGGAGGGCTGCTCGAGTCAGTGGGCGGCTCGGTCACCATCACCGTGGAGTCGCGGGCGCGAGCCGACCTCGGCTAGCCGGGTGCTTTGCGCGCGGGGCCTCAGTCGTGCGAGGCGCCGCCGAGGACGCGCCAGGAGCCACCGCGGAGCAGCTGGATGAGCTCCGCGCGCTCGACCTCTGAGAGGGTCCGGGCGTCGTCGTTCTGGTGGCTGGGGTTGCGCATGCAGGAAGATTAACGGCGCCAGAAGGCGACACGCGTCACCCCGCTGCCGGACACCGAAAGTCCACCAAAAAGCTGAGAGGCGCGGGACGAAAGGCCGACGGACCGTATCGGGACACAACGTCAGATGTCGGGCACTAGCGGCGAAGACCGTTGCGCGGTGACGATTTTCGACACCTGCTGGCCGCGCCGCAGTGGTGCCGTGATTGTCGAGGTTTGCGTCGTCGGGGATGGCGGCTCTGTGACAGGTCGTTGACCGTCGCGTCTCGCCACTGGTTACCTGCATAGAGCATCACTGGCTTGCATTCGCTTGGAGTGGCTACGAGGGGACCCGCAGCCAGCTTCGCACCGGGCGGCACCCGCGCGTGCCGTCCTCCTGAGGTTCGCGCCGCCCCCGGGGAGGTGTGCTGTGTCGCTGTGGACCGACCTGCCGGCCAGCGCGCAGAACTCCGGTGCCCTCGACCAGGTGCGGCCCCTCCTGCAGGGCCTGACCGGCACCGACGACGGCCTGCAGGCCGACGAGGACGGCACCTGGCACGTCTACACGGCCACCGGCACCTGGCCGACCCCGATCACCCTCGACCCGGGCTCGGGTGGCTTCGGCAACGGCGGCACCACCTCGACGACCCCCATCGAGTTCCCCGACCCGAGCGTCAGCGTGCAGCTCGGGCTCCACCAGACCGGCGGGGTCGGTGACGGCGGCTGGCGGGTCACGCTGACCGTGCCGATCGTGCTGGTGCGGCTGCCGTTCCTGCGCGGCGCCGACCTCGACGGCCAGGGCCAGCTGCGTGCCAACGGCCTCCCCGTCACGTTCACGCTGCCGTCACTGAGGATCCGCGCCAAGCAGCTCGCCGGTCAGTCCGTCGGCGTCGAGCTGCTGTCGGCCGAGACCGGTGGCACCCCGGTCGACCACATCTACGAGTTCATCTCGATGAACCCGCCCTACGCACTCGTCGGCCCCTCTGACGTCGTCGGCTTCGCCTTCCGCACCGCCGTCCTCGACCTGTCGGGCACGGCTGGCCCCAACGTCCCTGCCGTCCCGGCCGAAGCCCGCTCGATGCCCGCCGACTGGCAGGGTTTCTACCTCCCGGAGGCGCGGCTCTTCGTCGCCCCGACCGGCCTCACGGGCCTTGCGGTCAGCGCGGGCGTGCGCAGCCTCTGGATCGGCCTCGGGGTCCACGCGGGCGTCACCGGCATCTTCGAGGCCGAGGTGGTCAACCGAGGCTCGGCGCCGGTCATCACGGTGAGCTTCCGGACCGCCTCGGGGGAGTGGATCGGCGACCCCGGCACCGGCGCGGCCGAGCTGCCGGAGCACGCGACCCTCTTCGTGGACACGGCCGGTGGGCTGGCGCCCATCACGATCAGCATCACCGTCAACGGCGTCGTCACGGCGGACGACCGGGTCGAGCTCACCGTCCCGTCGAGCGGCAACCTCAGCATCACCGTCACCGCCACCCCGGGCACGGGCCCCCCGACCACCCGCACCTTCACCGTGGTCCGCCGCAGCGCGCTCGGGGCGACCGGCGCAGGCTCGTCGACCGTCACGGTCACGCCGACGAACAGCCGGCCACACGCCATACGCAGGGTGTCGGAGACCGCCACCCATGTGAAGCTCACGACCGACCCACCGGTGGCCGCGAACTGGACCTGGGCCGGTGGAGGGGCCGGCCCATCGGTGGAGGCGGACGTGCCGGTCGCCGCGGGGGCGCGGGTCGACGTCACGGCCACCCTGCCGCCCACCCAGCCGCAGGCGGTCGACGCCTTCTTCCGGTTCGCGAAGCCGGACCCGTTCAACACCAGCACGGGTGCCCCCAACAACTGCGCCGTCTGTGGCCGCCCGGCCACGCCGGTGCACCTCTTCGCCACCAACTCCGACAACGTCGGCACCGCGCGCGCACCGGCCCAGGGCGCCGCGCCCACTGGGGGCGCCCTCCTCGCCGCGATCACCCCGCAGGTCGTGACCGAGATCGGCGCGGCGACCGCGCTGACCGTCAAGGGATATGCCTCGTGGGAGGGGCCGCAGCACGACTCCTCGAGCGACGCGACCTACAACCGACTGCTCAGCGAGCGCCGCCGTGACGTGCTCGTCGAGCTGTTGCTGCACCAGGGATTCACCAACGTCACGGCGGGTGCGGCCGACGGCTTCACCCAGGCCAAGGCCCAGACGACTTCGGCGGAGGGAACCACCCCGCCACCAGCCGCCGGCAGCGGCGCCTGGTGGCGGGCTCGCGCGACCACTGCCGGCAACGGCCAGGAGACCATCACCGCCCGAGTGGAGAGAGTCGTGCGGCCACCGGCCCGCGAGGTGGACCGTACGCCGCCGACCGGTGGCCGCCCCAACTGCTTCCGCAAGATCGGGGTGCGGGTCGAGCTGCTCCGGAGCACCTTCATCAGGGCAGAGGTCTACGGCGAGTTCGACATCGAGACGGCGGCCGAGACCGCCCTGCGCCAACACTCCCAACCCGCGCTGCGCACCGGCCCCCGCAACCCCTCCGACGGCATCTGCACCTTCCTCGTGCGACTGCGGATCGCCGAGGACCGCGAGTCGTGGCTGGTGAGTGCGGAGTTCCGCGCAGCCGAGGCCGACCTCGACGGGCTCGCCCAGATGGACCTGGCGCACTCCAACCCCAACGCCCTCAACGTGCTCGGGGCGCTGAGCGTCCTCGCGCCGCTCAGCTCCGCTGCGGCCGAGCTGTCACCCGCGGCCGGGGCGCTGGTCTCGATCGGCAGCATCGCCCTCGGCGCGAGCAGCCTGATCAACACCCAGAAGCTGATCCTGCGCGGGGGCGAGCTCGTCGTCAGCCAGGGCATCATCGCCCCCGACGGCTCGGCCACCGTCGACCCGCGTGGCACCTCGGTGAGCGTGCTGCTCGACATCGAGGTCACGTTCACCTTCGACCTCGGTATCGTCAAGGTGAACCCGGCGCACCCAGTCACCACGCGGTACAAGGCGATCGGGGTGCGGTCGTCGTGGAACACCGCGCCCGATCCGGCGCACCCCGGCCACCTCGACTACCTGCCGATCCCGGTCTTCGACCCCAGCAAGGGATACAGCCTCGACATCCCGGCCGGTGCCCTCAGCGCCAGCCCACCGCTTGACGAGCTGCTGCGGGTGCTGGGCTTCCGGGTCAGCCGCGACAACCCCACCTACATGGAGGTCGAGGTCGGCCTCGGGCTCGACCTGGGCATCGTCACCGTCGACACCGTCCGCGTCAGGGCCCGGCTCGACGGGCCGTTCGAGATCACCCTCACCAAGCTGGCCGCCTCGCTGGAGGTGCCGGGCGTCCTGCACGGCAACGGGTCGCTGGAGTTCACGCCGTTCGGGTTCAAGGGCTACTTCGACCTCACCGTCACGCCGATCAACCTGCGCGCCAGTGCGGTGCTCGCGGTCGAGACCAAGAACGGCGTGACCGGCGTGCTCATCGGGGCCGAGGTCGAGCTGCCCGTGCCGCTCCTGCTCGGCAACTCCGGGCTGGGCATCTACGGATTCCTGGGCGGCGTCGGCATCAACTACGCGCGTGACGAGTCACCTTACGCCTCAAGGCCCGTCCCCTCCCTTGACTGGCTCCAGGCGCAGCTCCAGCGCGGTCACGTCATGCACCCCGACGGGTGGACCCACACGGCTGGCTCGTACGCCTTCGCTGCGGGCATGCTGCTCGGCACCGTCGACGGCGGGTTCGTGGTCCACCTCAAGGGCATCATCCTCATCGAGGTGCCCGGTCCGCGGCTCCTGCTGGTGATGAAGGCCGACGTCCTCAAGCTGCCCCCGGTGCTCAAGGACGCCAGCCAGAGCGCGACCTTCCTCGCCGTCCTCGACATCGACTTCGGCCGGGGCACGATCACGCTCGGCATCGTCGCGGCATACGAGATCCAGAAGCTGCTGAAGATCCGGGTGCCGGTCACCGCGTTCTTCGACACCCGCAACCCCCAGAACTGGCTGGTCGACCTGGGGTCCTACGACGACCGGGTGACCATCGAGGTGCTCGACGTCATCAAGGGCAGTGGCTACCTCATGGTGCACGGCAACGGCATCACCATCCCCGTGCTCCCACCGGTCACCGGCGGCATGGCCATCGCCACCGGCTTCCACATCAGCTGCGTGCTCATGGGCAGCAAGAGCATCGGGCTCTACCTCGAGGTCGCCGGTGGCTTCGACGCGATCCTCGGCTTCGACCCGTTCTTCCTGGCCGGCAAGATCTACGTGCGCGGCGAGCTGCGGCTCTTCATCATCAGCATCGGGGCCAGCGCCGAGCTCGACGTCCTCGTCGGTCGGACGACGCCGAGCAGCCCCGACATCACCTACGTCCACGGCGAGGTCTGTGGCGAGGTCGACTTCTTCTTCTTCTCAGTCAAGGGTTGTGTCTCGCTCACGATCGGCAACCAGCCCTCGGAGACCCTCACCCCTCCGCCCCTCGTCGCCGGCGTCAGCCTGGTGTCGCGCTCGCCGGCCCTCGTCGAGGGCACCGGGGCCGAGCGCGCCATCGACGGCAAGCTCGCCGACGCCCTGCGGACCGGCGCCAGCGGCACACCCCCCTCGGTGCCGCTGGACGCCATCCCCGTCGTGCTCTTCAACGCCGCCCCCCACGTCCGCGGCCAGGTCATGGGCGGCACCCCACTCGGCAACAGCGGGGCACGGCCGTGGGTCCGCCTCGGCGACCGCTGGTGGACCTACGAGATCACCGCGGTGACTCTCACCGGCGACCTCCAGCCCGCGCCCCCGGCCGGCAAGACCCCGAGCTCGTGGTGGAAGCAGACCTCACCCGCCGACCCGTCGTCCGGCCCCGCGCTCGCCCTCCTCAACTGGCTGCCCACGCCGTTCAGCCGCGCGCTGCCCTACGGCGAGGCCCTCACCACCAGCGTCACCGACCGCTGGGGGACGGTCTGCAACCCGGCCGCTCCGCCCGCGCCGGTGCTCTGGACGTTCGACGGCAAGCCACCCGGGCCGAGCAGCGTCGGCTGGGACCTCGACGGCATCCCGTGGCCAGACCCGCCCGACACCCTGCGCACCCGGCCGGTTCACGGCGAGTGCGACGTCACCGAGGCATGGCGCTCCGGCGACCCGGCCATCGACATCCTCCAGGGGACGACGCCCGCCGTGGTGCTCGGCGACTCGGTCCGCTGCTGCACGCCCCGCCGTGGGCGCGACGTGCCCAACCCCCTCAAGGCGTGGGTCGCCACGGCCGGCTCGGCCTGGTCGACCCGCGCCACGGGGAACGACGACAGCGCGCTGGGCGAAGTCGCACAGGCGCTGGCGAGCGGGGCCAGCCTCGGCGACGTGCAGGCGGTGCGGCTCGCGCAGGGCTGGGACCCGCAGCTCAACCACGCGGCGACCGCGGCCAGCGCGGTCCTCGCCGTCACGCCTGCGGCCGCGTCGACCGGCCTCGGCTGCGAAGGTCGCATCCTCCGCTCGCCGGTGCGCGACTCCGACCAACCGGCACCGATGGGCACCGAGGAGGACATGGATCGCGTCAAGCGCGCCTGGGACCGCCTCAAGTTCACGCCGAGCGACCTGCGCGACACCGTGCGGATACGCCCCGACGGCGGCGCGGGCGACCTCACGATGCTGCTGCTCGTGCCCGAGGAAGTCTTCATGCAGCGGCTCGTCGTGCGGTGGCTCGACGAGAAGGGCAACGTCCTCGACCAGCGTGCCCTCGACTCCGACGACCGCCTCGACGGGGACAACCCGCTGCCCGCCGCGTGGGTCGACGGGGACGGTCCGTGGTTCGACCCGGTATGCCGCGCCGGCCAGGCCGCCGCGCGCGTCGCCTCCCGTGCCACCTGGCCCCACACCCTGCTGTTGGTGCACTCCCGGGATCTCCAAGATGTCGCGACGGTCGAAATCGGCTGGGACGCAACGCGTTTCCCGAAGGACCAACAGCCACCGGCGTTCTACCTCGTCGCCATGACCGGCATCCTCACCAGCGAAGCCACCCGCTGGTCGTGGGACACCTCGGTCGTCACCAGTGAGCAGGAGGCCATCTCCACCGCCCTCACCCAGGACCCCGACGACCACGCGTTGCTCGTCCCGGGCCGCGCCTACACGGTGGCCGTCAACTGGCGGGCTGCCTCGGTCAAGCAGGACGCCGAGCCGACCTCCGCACCGTCGTGGGACGGCGGGCACACCGACAGCTACCGGTTCACCGCCGACGGTGCCGACAAGTCGCCGAAGGACCTGTCGCCGTGGCTGCTCGCGTCCGCGCCCGGCATGGACGACGTCGGTGTCCTGTGTGCCGAGCCGATCCGGATCGCCCTCGCCACGCAGAACGTCGCCGCCCTCTTCGACGCCTACGACAAGGAGCTGCGGGTCATCGTCCTGGCTGCGTCGGGCAAGCACCCCGCGCCTCCCGGTGGTGGGGCCCCCGGCACCGGCTTCACCGTGCCGCTGGTGGCCGACGGCATCCACCTCAAGAAGCTCAAGGGCCTGGCCGTCTCGACGCCGTGGGAGGAAGCGGTGCTCGAGGTCCTCGGCGACGGCCAGCGCTGCATCGACATCAGCGGCGAGCGGGTGCGGCACGACGTGCTCGAGCTGCCCTACGACTTCGAACCGCTCACCGACTACCTCATCGACATCCATGCGGTGCCGAAGGGCTCGGCCGCCAGTGCCCGTGGCCTCGTGCACCGGATCGGCTTCACCACCAGTGCTTTCGGCACCGTCGCGCAGCTGGCGAGCCTGCTCCGCGAGGCGCGCTGGCGGCATACCGTCGTGCCGGCCATCGGACCGCTCGCGGCGCTGCCTGACGCGCCCACCGGTGACCAGCTCGACGCGGCCTTCCAGGCCGCCGGCCTCACCACGCCGCAGACGCCCGGGGCGCCGATGGTGCAGGTGCTCTGGTCGACCGACGCCACGCCCACACCCCTGGCACTGGTCGTCGAGTGCAGCGAGACGTTGTGGCGGTCGCGGCTCATGCCCACTCAGGTGCAGGGCCCGATCGACTCCGTCGACCCGACGCACCACTGGTGGGCCGCGCGGATGACCGACTGGCTGTCGCTCAAGCCCAGCACGGGCCCGGCGCCTGCCGGCTCGCTCCCGGCCGCCGGGATCACTCGAATCATCCGCGGGCCCGGCCTGGGACGCGCGGTCGTCCTCCTCGCCCCCGGAGCTCGCGGCACCCGCGCCGCCCTCGACCTCGTCGTCGCCGCCGACGCCCTCGCGGGGAGCGCCGAGTCGCGGGCCGTGGCCGTGGACGTCCCCCTGCAGCGCGCACCCTGGGAGGAGGAGCTCTGATGGCACGCAGGTCAGACTCGTCGCGGTTCCGCGCCAAGGCCGTCCGGCTGCCCTGGGCCACCCTCGCCGCGCGCCAGCGGGAGCTGCTTCGCCAGTTCGACATCGGGGTGGCGGACGCAGGCGCGTTCGGGACGCATGCCCTCACCCACGTCGCGCCGCGCGCTGCCCTCGCACCCGTCTTCGACGACCGCCAGCTCAAGCTGCGCTCGCTCGACATCCACCTCAGCTGGGCGTGTGGCCCGGCGCTCGGGGTGCCGCGCGGGCCGTTCACGGTCTGGACCCGCAGTCCGAAGGACTCACCCAAGCGGGCGCGGGTCTCGGTCTCCGGCGACAGCATCCCGTTCGTCACCTGGGGTCCGGTCGAGGCCGGGTGCGTGCGGGTCACGTGTCGGCCGCTGGACCCCTCGTCGCCCGTGGCGGTCTACCTCTTCCGCACCGGGGAGGACGCCGACTACGCGGTCGCGGCCGGGTCGGTCCAGCCGGTCAACGCCGACCCGCTGAGCATCACCGTCCGGACCTCGGGCGCGACCTACGCCAAGGTCTGGAACGGCACCGACATCAGCGTCGCGATCCAGCCGCTGGCCGACATCGTCGACGACCCGAACTGGAAGCCGCTCGAGGTCGTGGGCCTGCCCGTCGACCAGCCGGCGGCGGGGTTCGAGTACGACACCAGCGACCAGGGGCCGGTCGCGACCCCGATGTCGCCGGTCGACGCCGCGGTGCACCGCCTCCTGCGTGGTGGGCCGCCGATCGGTTGGGGGCCGGTCACCCAGGCCGGCCGGATCGCCCCGCCGTGGGCCGCGCCCGACCCCAAGCTGCTCGTCGCGGAGGTGCGGCGCGACCTGTTCCCCGAGCTGCCGCCGATGTACGACCTGTCGGTGCGCGAGTACCAGCAGTTCGCCGTCACCAGCCCGCGCGCGGTCGACCCGCCGCAGCAGGACGGCAAGATGTCGTCGCTCACCACCCAGGCCGACACCGGACCGTGGCCGATGCTCATGCTCCCGGCGCTGAGCGACCCGTTCCTCAACCTCGCCACCGGGTTCGGGGCGTCGTACACGATGGAGCGCCTCGACGACCTCCAGGTCGCCGTGGGTCACTGCGACTTCCTCGTCACCGGGAAGTACTCGCGACTCGCGCCTCCGGACCGCGGGGGTGCCGAGTTCGCGGCCTACGCCCCGGCACCGGAGCCGCACCTCGTGGTGCCGACGCCGACGGCTCTGCTGTCCGAGCGGGCCGGTCTGGTCGGCCCCATCACCCCCGACGCGCCCTGGCGCGAGTCGATCCGGCTCACCTGGGACCGCGTGCCCAAGAACGCCGCCGCCTCCCCGGTCACCGAGTCGGCCCTGGCGCGGTACGAGCTCGGGACCGCCGGTCCCGCCCAGTCGCTGCTGCCCAAGCGGGACGCCGGGGGAGACCGACCCCTGCTGATCAGCCCTGACGGCTCCGAGGGCAACACCGGGTTCAACCGCGTGGCGCTCGTCGACGGCGGCCAGGAGATCGTGATCGGCAGCGCCGGGCGGCATGTCGGCTATGCAGTCGCGGTGAGCGACGTGCACGGCATCTGGTCGCCGTGGCAGGACGTGCCGTGGGACGGCACCGAGCCGGCGCCCCAGCCCACCCGCCTCATCTCGGTCGCCCTCGACACCCACTACGCCGGGAGCCCCACCTGCCCGGGCACCCTCAAGGCCGAGGTCGCGGTCGAGTGGCTCGAGCGCACCCCCACCCAGGTCGACATCGTCGCGTTGTACTTCCCGATGGCAGCGGCGACCGACGTGCCGCCGGTCGGGATGTCACCCGCCGCTCCGACCCCGTCCGGCTGCTTCCGTCGCGACCTCGGCTTCACCTTCGCCGGGGACACGCCCGTCCCGAGCGGGTGCACCGTGCAACCCCTCAGCCCCGACGGCACCGAGGTGGTCACGCCCGGTCCGGGCCAGGGCGACGGCGGACGCCGGTATGCCGTGGTGGCAGACGTCCCGTCCCTCGACTTCGGGAGCACCGCCCGGTGGGGCGTCCAGGTGTGGGCGCGGCGGCACCTGCTCGTCGGGTCGAGCCCCACCCCGTGGTCGCCGGTGGACCCGAACCCCGCGCGCACCAGCGCCGCGAGCCCCGTGCCGGTCCTCCCGCTCCCGCCGCCGCCGCTTCCCGGCGTGCCGCTCGGGAGCACGGTCGACGCCCAGGGGTGCAGCCACGTGCGGGTGGCGTGGTCGCTGCCCGGCGGAGCCGATGTGCGCACCTGCATCATCTGGGAGGTCAACGAGACGTCCCTGCGCCAGCGGGCCGGACTGGCGGCCCGTCCACCCGACTCGACCCTGCCGGGTCAGCGGCTCGTCGACCTGCGCACCGCGTACGACGCGATGACCCCCACGCAACGCCGGGCGTCGTTCCGCCGGCTCGTCGAGGTCGACGGGGCGGTGCGCTCGCACGACGTCACGCTGCCGAAGGGGTCCAACGACATCCACCTCTTCATCGTCACCACGATGACGAAGACCGGCATCGAGAGCCCCTGGCCGTCGAGCGGCACCCCCCACGAGCACTTCCAGGCGGTCATGGCACCGCGGCTGCGCCGCCCTGCGCCTCCTCTGGCTCGACCGTCCATCGCTGTCGACGGCACCGTCACCATCACCCTGTATGCCGCGAGCGCCATTGCGGTGCAACGCTTCCGGATCTACCGGACCACCTCCGAGGAGGCCGCCCGCGAGGTCTCGACGATGGGCCCGGCCTTCGCCGACGCCGTCGTGACCACGGTGCCGTCGCCGACCGACATCGACCCGGTGCTCGGTCAGCCGATCTACTCCGCGACCTGGACCGGCACCCTGCCGGGACGCTGGGACCAGTGGCTGCTGCGGGCCGTCGCGGTGCCCGTCGACGTCGTCCCGCAGAAGGGTGAGCGCGGGCTCCCCTCGGCTGCCTCAGACGTGGTCGGCCTGCTCGTACCGCCCGGACCTCCCGAGCTCGAACCGCTCGCCGCCGACGTCTGGGGCGGCGACCACCACGGCGTGGTCGTGCGGACCGCCACGACGGCTCCACCCCGCGTGCTGCCGGCTGGGGTCCACCGACTCGACGGCGACGCGGGTGCCCAGCCCATCGCGTCGGTCGAGCTCCAGGCCGTGCCCACGACGCCGCTCACGAGTGCCCCCGCGGCCGCCGCGACCACACCGGTGCTCGAGCAGGGGACCAGGGTGACGGGCCGCTCACCGTTGGCGTTGTGGTTCACCCGACCGGTCGCCGGCGACCCGGTGGCCGTGCGGGTGCGGCTCGTCGACCCCTTCGGGCGAGAGGTGGTCCGCGAGCTGACCGTGCCCGGCTGGGTCCCCCCGCCACCGGACGTGACGGTCTCGATCGTCGACGTCTTCGCGATCGCCGGTCGAGGCGTCCACGTGGGCATCATCACCGACGCGAGCTACCGTCGTCGGCCGCCCTACGTGATGGAGATCGTCGCCCAGCAGCGGCTGCTCGGCCCGCTTCCGCTGCCCATCGCGCCGGTGGCGCCGATCGGTCCGGGCGGACCCGGTCCGATCCTGCCCGGCGGAGTCGAACCCGGACCGATCCCGCCCGGCCCGATCCTGCCCGCGCGGTCGCCCGGGCGAGTCCCCGCCGACGGGGTCCGGCCCGGCGGACCGTTCCTGCCGCGGGAACCTTTCCGGCCGCCGATCGGCCCCGCGCTGAGGCCGCGCACCCTCAGTGGGTCGTTCCCCCTCGACGAGATCCCGTTGGCGTCCGTCGGGTTCCCCCGCACCACCGAGATCGTCGTGGTCCGCAACCGGCTGCGCCGTGGGCTCAACCCGCCGCCGCCCTATGAAGCCTTCATCCCGCTCGCGGGGCCACTGCGGATCAGCGTCTCGATCATCTCGCCGGACGGCCAGCGGGTCACGGCCGTCCACACCGACTGACGCCGAACGTTCGACCCGCGGGCGTCAGGCGGCGAGGGCCAGCTGCCGTTCGAGGTGGCGTTCGAGTGCTGAGGGCCAGGGCGTCGGGTCGCTCGGTGATGACGCGGCCCGGACGGCTGGACCGTGGTCCGTGCTGTCATCAGCGTGGCCACCGTGGTGGAGGCCAGCCCAGTCGGCCGGGGCCGGCGGAGTGGTCGGGCTCTCCGGCGGGTCGTCGGGAAGGCAGCGTTCGGCACTGAGGAGGTCGGCCGGCGTCATGCCCACCGGCAGTCCCGGCAACCACCCACGACGCAAGTCGTGCAGCCGTTCGGGATGCAGGCGGTCGGTCAGGTGGAGGTCCTCGCGGATGCCGTGGGGCCGAGGCTCGGTGACCCAGCTGCGGCCGTCGGGCGCTCGCCAGGTTGCCTTACCATCACGGGCCAGACCCAGGGTCCAGCCGCCGTGGTGCTTGAACCCGTGGTGGGCGCGGCACAGGCAGACCAGGTTGGCCGGGTCGGTTGGCCCGTGCGGAAACGCGATGACATGGTCGAGGTCGGTGTTGCGCGCAGGAGTGTGGCATCCGGGAAAGCGGCACCCGCCATCCCTCGACCTGACTCGACGCCGGACGGAGGCGCTCGGTCGGTAGGTGGTCGGGTCCTGCACGATCGAGCCGTCCGGGTCGAGGCGGGCGAGCCGCAGCGTGACGTCGGGATCGCTCAGGAGTCGTGCGACGACGTCGGGAGCGAGCGCGCCGTGGCGAGGGTCGTCGACGACTCCGGGGATGACCCAGCGGACGCCCTGACCCTGCTCTGCGCCACGACCCTCGTCCGAGCTTGCCGCCTCGTCAGCGGACTGCGACGCGACCAGGGCTGCGGTGGCCGGGAGGGCCGGGACCAGCAGCTCGACCACCGTCGACACGTCGGCGCTCGAGAGCACCAGGTCGGTGAGGGCATCGGCCCGCGCAGCGTCGATCGGGGTGCCGGGGTTGGCCCTGGCGTACTCACCGGCCAGCGCGTCGACGGCCGCAGCCATCCGCTGGCTGGAGTCGGTGGGCAACGTCACCACCCAGCGAGCCATGCCCGGGTTGCCGCGGGCGGGCTGGATGACCACCCGACGTGCATCCCGGGCCCGGTCGGCGGAAGCCTCCTCGCTCGTCGGGTCGAGCTCGCGGGCGACCTTGGTCGCCCTGCTCGTCAGCTCGGACCGCGACAGCTCGCGCACCCGGTCGGACACGACGACGTACTCGCCCGTGACCTGGTCGACCGAGGACTCCAGGACCAACGCTTCGAAAGCCCCGCGCAGCTGGACCGGCAGTGAAAGCCCCGCCTCGACCACGACCTCGGTGCGGCGACGCTCGAGGTCGCCGTCCCAGGCCGCGTCGAACGTCGCGCCGAACTCGCAGGCCAGCCACCGAGCTGCGATGAGCCGTCGCTGCACCGTGCGCGTCGCGCAGTGCAGGGCGGGGGAGAGCGTGGAGGCGACGAGGCCGTGGGTGTCGCACGCGACCGGCCTGACCGGGAGCGCTGGCTCCATCCGACGACGGTGCTGGTCGTCCTCGACGCGGTCGGCCATGGTGTCCATGGCGAGCGACTGGCGCGCCTCGAGGGCGGCCGTGACCCGCTCGCACGCGATGACGTAGGCCTCCGCCTCGACCCGGTCGAGTGCAGCGACGTCGGACTTCGAGAGCGCGAACACCGCGGCAGCCAGGGCGACCGGGTCGGCATCGCGCACCAGGGCCGCCGTGAGGAGGCCGGAGCCGAACGAGGGCGTCGCGGACGGGCGGGCAGGCACCCAGTCTCCACTCCCGGCGACACTCGCCACAGCCATCACCCCCTGGTCGGCTCAATGGGCCCCATAGTCGAACGTATGTTCGAATCCTACCGAAGGGCCATGACAGCGTCAAGCGCAGATACCAACCAATTCGATTGTCCCGACAGGGAATTCGCGCGACGCGCCCAGCACGCTGCGCCGGAGGTGCTTCAGCCTTGGGTCCCGCCGTGAGGGTGAGACCAGTGCTTGAGGAGCTCCACACGGCATACCCGAGTGTGGCCAGCACCACCAGCCCGGGCGGACCCGGGCGCGGTCCGCCGCATTAGAGTGAAGGCAGGTAATCCCCAATGGCGCTGGAGGCCTCCAACCATGTCTGACCGTCCCGTTTCCGTCATCGTCGCGGGTGCCCGCACGCCGATGGGCCGCCTGCTCGGCTCGCTCAAGGACTTCTCGGGCGCAGACCTCGGCGGCTTCGCCATCAAGGGCGCCCTGGAGAAGGCCGGGGTCAGCCCCGACCAGGTCGACTACGTGATCATGGGCCAGGTGCTGCAGGCCGGCGCGGGCCAGATCCCCGCGCGCCAGGCCGCCGCCAAGGCCGGCATCCCGATGACCGTCCCCGCGCTGACCATCAACAAGGTCTGCCTGTCGGGCATCAATGCCATCGCGATGGCCGACCAGCTGATCCGCGCCGGTGAGTTCGACGTCGTGGTCGCCGGCGGTCAGGAGTCGATGACCAACGCTCCCCACCTGCTCGAGAAGTCCCGTGAGGGCTTCAAGTACGGCGACGTCACGATGCGCGACCACATGGCCTTCGACGGCCTCTGGGACGCCTTCACCGACCAGGCCATGGGGCTGCTCACCGAGCAGGCGAACACTGGCGACCAGGAGTTCACCCGGGAGCAGCAGGACGAGTTCAGCGCCCGCAGCCACCAGCTCGCCGCGCGCGCCTGGAAGGACGGCCTCTTCGACGACGAGGTCGTCACGGTCTCCATCCCGCAGCGCAAGGGTGACCCGCTCGAGTTCAAGACCGACGAGGGCATCCGGGCCGACACGACCACCGAGACGCTCGGCAAGCTGCGCCCCGCCTTCTCCAAGGACGGCACCATCACGGCCGGCTCGGCGAGCCAGATCAGCGACGGCGCCGCCGCGGTCGTGGTCATGAGCAAGGCGAAGGCCGAGGAGCTCGGGCTCACCTGGATCGCCGAGATCGGCGCCCACGGAGTCGTCGCCGGCCCGGACTCCACGCTCCAGCAGCAACCCGCCCGCGCCATCGCGAAGGCGTGCGAGCGCGAGGGAATCACGCCCGCCGACCTCGACCTCGTGGAGATCAACGAGGCGTTCGCCGCCGTCGGCCTGGCCTCCGCCAAGGAGCTCGGCATCGACGTCGAGAAGGTCAACGTCAACGGTGGCGCGATCGCCCTCGGCCACCCGATCGGCATGTCCGGCGCCCGCATCGCCCTCCACCTCGCGCTCGAGCTGGGGCGACGGGGCGGCGGCCTCGGCGCGGCTGCGCTCTGTGGCGGCGGCGGCCAAGGGGATGCGCTGATCGTGCGCGTCCCGCGCGTCTCCTCCGACAGCGCCTGACGTTTGGCTCCCCGCACCGTCGACGTCCCTGCCCTGGTCGAGTCGGCCAGGGCAGGGTCGCCTCGCGCCGTCGCGCGGTTGATCTCCCTCGTCGAGGACGGTCACCCCGCCCTGCGCGAGGTGATGGCAGCGCTCGCGCCCCACTCCGGGCAGGCGCACATCATCGGCATCACCGGCAGTCCCGGCGTCGGGAAGTCCACGTCGACCAACGCGCTCGTCGGCGCCTTTCGTCAGCAGGGCAAGCGAATCGGCATCCTCGCGGTCGACCCGTCGTCGCCCTTCTCGGGTGGCGCACTGCTCGGTGACCGGGTGCGGATGCAGGACCACGCCCTCGACCCCGACGTGTACATCCGCTCGATGGCCAGCCGTGGACACCTCGGCGGCCTGTCGTGGACGACACCCCAGGCCCTGCGGGTGCTCGACGCCGCCGGGTGCGAGGTGATCCTCGTCGAGACGGTGGGCGTGGGTCAGTCGGAGGTCGAGGTCGCCGGCCTGGCCGACACCACGATCGTCCTGCTGGCGCCCGGCATGGGGGACGGCATCCAGGCGGCGAAGGCCGGCATCCTCGAGATCGGCGACGTCTTCGTCGTCAACAAGGCGGATCGCGACGGCGCCGACGCGACCGTGCGCGACATCCGCCACATGATCTCCCTGGGTGACCGCACCGAGCCCGGCCTCTGGCGCCCGCCGGTCATCAAGACCGTGGCGCAGCAGGGCCAGGGGATCGACGAGGTGATGGAGGCGATCGAGAAGCACCGGTCGTGGATGGACGAGTCAGGCGCGCTCCGCGAGCGCAGGATCCGCCGGGCCGGCGACGAGATCGAGTCCATCGCCCTGCAGGCGCTGCGCGCCAAGATGGGTGACCTCCGCCACGGCAACGGGGTCGACGAGCTCGCCGCCGCTGTCGTGGACGGCACGACCGACCCGTATGCCGCGGCCGACCAGGTCGTCGCCGCCCTCGCCTGACCCTCCTCCCGCCGTTGTTCGGAAGATCCGCCGAGCCTGGGCACGGCGGATCTTCCGAACAACGGAGGTCGTGCAGGCGCGGCATCGTGGAGTGTCAAGGATCAGCCGCGGCGAATAGGGTGATCGTCGGACCCCATCGAAAGGACCCCAGTGCAGCCCCAGGTCATCGCCGGACGCTACGAGGTGGTCCGTCCCATCGGCAGTGGTGGGATGGGCACGGTGTGGCTGTGTCTCGACACCGTGCTCGGTCGCGAGGTCGCGGTGAAGCAGATCGGGGCGCTGCCGGGGGAGCCTGCTGCAGCCGCGCGGGCCATGCGGGAGGCGCGGATCGCCGCGTCGCTCAATGACGCCCACGCCGTCGGGGTGTTCGACGTCGTCGACGAGAACGACTCGCACTGGCTGGTGATGGAGTACGTCGAGGGCCAGAGCCTCGCCGAGCTGATCCGTGAGGTCGGCGCGCTGCCCCCCACCCGGGTCGCCGAGATCGGGTCAGCGGTCGCGAGCGCGCTCGCCCGCGCCCACGAGCGGGGCATCGTGCACCGCGACATCAAGCCCGGGAACATCCTCATCGACCTCGCGGGCACGCCCAAGATCAGCGACTTCGGGATCGCCCGGGCCCACACCGACGACCAGCTGACGCAGACCGGGTTCATGACCGGCACGCCCGGCTACCTCTCGCCCGAGCTCGCCCGTGGCGGCGACCCCACCGCGGCGTCCGACGTCTGGGCCCTGGGCGCGACGCTCTACTACGCCGTCGAGGGACAGCCGCCCTACGAGTCCCAGGCCAACCCGCTCGCCACCCTGCAGGCCATCGCCCGGGGCGACGCCCGACCCGTGGAGAAGGCCGGCCCGATGGGTGGCGCCATCGCCGCGATGATGGACCAGGACCCCGAACGCCGCTGGGACATGGCCACCGCCTCCGCACGGCTGGACCGGATCGCCCACGGCGACGCCACCATGGCGCTGCCGGCGGGAACGGCCCTGGGTGGCGCGGGCGCCGCTGCCGCCGCGACCGAGGTGCTCGGCGCGACCGAGGTGCTCGGCACGCCGCTCGAGACCACCCAGCGGCTCGAGACGACTCCGCTGCCCCCTCCGCCGGGGGCTCCGCGGGACCGGGCCCACGACGAGCGCCGTGACGACGGGCGCTCGCGGTCGGTCGGCTGGATCGTGGCCCTGGTCGTCCTGGGGCTGCTCGCCCTCGGGATCGCCTATGCGCTGACCGACGGCTTCGGCACCAACAAGCCGACCCCCGGCCAGACCACCACGGTCACCTCCACGAAGACGCAGACCCAGACCCCCTCGAAGACGTCGTCGAGCAGCTCGTCGAGCTCGTCGTCGTCCACCACGACGACGACCACCACTGCGAACACGGCCCAGGACGACGCGAAGCTGACCCGCTTCGTCGAGTCCTACTACCGCGACGTCACGAAGGCGAACAAGCGCGACGCCACGTTCGCCCAGCTGACTCCCACGATGCAGGCGGACTCCGGTGGGCGAGACGGCTACGAGAGCTTCTGGAGCACCATCGACTCGGTGGACGTCGGAAAGGTCGAGGCTGACTCCGCCAACGACAAGGCGACCGTCGAGCTGACCTTCAAGCCCAAGGACGGGGAGAAGAGCGACGAGACCCACACGCTGACCTTCGTCCGGGACGGCGACTCGTGGCTCATCGACAGCGACAAGCAGCAGTGACGCGAAGGCCATGACCACCGCGGCACGCGTCCGTCCGGCGATCGTCCTCGTGGTCGCGGCCGAGCACATCCCGGTGGTCGACAGCGAGTTCGCACGCTACGCAAGGGATTACGACGTCCTCTGCGCCGACGACGCCGACGGTGGGCGCGAGCTCGTGCGCCAGGCGCTCGCCGACGGGCAACCCGTGGCGCTGCTCGGTGTCGGGTGGACCCTGCCTGGAGTGGAGGTGGGCCTCGACCTGCTCGACGAGCTGCACACCCTGCTGCCGGCTGCCCGACGGATCTGCCTCACCACCCGGGGCGACTACAACCTCTCGCTGGCCAAGCTCCGGGAAGCGTTGGGGCGTGGGCGGATCGACACCTACCTGCTGATTCCCCAGGGGCCTCGCGACGAGGAGTTCCACACCGCCGTCACCGAGTACCTCTCCGACTGGGGCTGGACCGCCTCGACCCCCGAGGTCGAGGGCGTGCAGATCATCGAAGGTGGGTCGCGGGCCGAGGTCGCCCGCATCCGTGACTTCCTCGACCGCATGGGCCTCCCGCACCGGGTCTACTCGCCCGACAGCGAGGTCGCCCGGCGGGTGCTGTCGGAGCTGCCCTCGGTGCAGAGCGGCGCCTCACCCGCGTTCCCCGTCGTGGCGTCCGGGGTCATCGGACGGGTGATCGAGGGTGCGACGGCACGCATGGTGGCGCGCGAGGTCTACGGCTCGCCCCAGACCATGGATGCCGACGACCTGATCGACCTCGTCGTCATCGGCTCCGGACCGGCCGGTCTCGCGGCCGCGGTCTACGGCGCGTCCGAGGGCCTGGACACCGTGGTCATCGAGTCTGACGCCGTCGGGGGACAGGCGGGCACCAGCTCGATGATCCGCAACTACCTCGGCTTCCCTCGGGGGATCTCCGGCATGCGGCTGGCCCAGCGGGCACGCTTCCAGGCGACCCGGTTCGGGGCGCGCATCTACACCGGGGTGGCCGCCGAGGGCATCGTCCCCGCGGCTCAACCGGGCGACCCCCACGTGGTGCGCACGGAGGGTGGTGAGCTGCAGGCGCGAGCCGTGCTGGTCGCCACCGGCGTGACGTACCGGCGCCTCGGCATCGACGCGCTCGAGGAGCTGGTCGGGCTCGGCGTCTACTACGGCGCCGCGACCAGCGCCGCGCGGGAGATGGAGGGGCGCGACGTCTTCGTCGTCGGCGGTGGCAACTCCGCGGGACAGGCGGCGGTCTACCTCGCCCGGTATGCCGCGAGCGTCACCCTCTGCGTGCGGCGTCCCGACCTCGCGGCGACCATGTCCGACTACCTGATCCGGGAGATCGCCTCGACGTCCCGGATCAGGGTCCGGCCCTCCACCCAGGTCGTCGACGGTGGGGGCGACCCGTCGCTCCAGTGGCTCCAGCTGAAGGGGCCGGACGGCTCGGAGCGCGTCGACGCGGGTGGGCTCTTCCTGCTGCTCGGGGCCGACCCCTGCGGCGACTGGCTGCCCGAGGAGGTCGTGCGCGACGAGCGTGGCTTCGTCTACACCGGTCGGGAGGTGCCGATGGAGCACTGGTCCGACGGCCGTCCACCCGCTGCCCTCGAGACCACGGTGCCCGGCATCTTCGCCGCCGGCGACCTGCGGGCCGGCTCGATGAAGCGGGTCGCCTCCGCCAGCGGTGAGGGCGCCGCGACGGTGGCCCTCGTCCACACCTACCTCGCCCCGTGACCGGAAAGGTACTCATGCACGCGTACGTGTCGCTCGAACAGGACGAGGACGGTTACCCGCCGTTCGACAGCGAGGAGATCGACGTCGAGCTGCGGCACGACGGCGCCTGCACGGTCGTGGGCGTGCCCGTCTTCACCAACGGGATCGCGGTCGACGACATCGTGTCGGTCGTCCAGACCGAGGACGACGACCGGTGGTGGGTCACGTCCGTGATGCTGGCGTCCGGGCACGGGACCGTCCGCGTGGTGCCGTTCGCCGACACGACCTTCGAGGAGGTCGCCGCCGAGCTGGGCGCCATCGGTTGCGTGTCCCACGGCACCGAGCACGGGCTGGTCGCCGTCGACGTGCCGGCCGAGGTGGACCCCGACGCGCTCGACCTGGTCCTCGAAGCCGGTCGGTCCTCGGGCCGGTGGGACTACGACATCGGTGTCCCCGTGGCCGCCGGGTAAAACCCGTTGTCGCGGAACGGTCCAGGTCGGACACTCGAGGCATGAAGACGACGACTGACTCACCCGTGACCCAGCGCGACGACGTGGCGCAGGGCGTCGTCGTCCGCCTGCTCGACATCCACGACGACGCGGAGGTCGCGGCGGCCCACCAGGCGACTGACGCCTCCAAGAAGTACCAGCGCCCGTGGGGCAAGACGTGGTCGCTGCGCGAGATGACCGTCATGCTCCGGTCGGAGAGCACGGTAGAGCGGCTCGAGCCGATCGTCGCCCTGGTGGACGGGCGGGTCGCCGGCCTCGTGCTGCTGTGGTTCCCGCTGCTCGACAACACCCAGTTCACCTGGGCCGAGCTCGACATCGACCCCGAGCTGCGCCACCGCGGAGCCGGCAGCGCCCTGATCGAGCGCGCGATCGAGCGGACCCGTGCAGAGGGGCGCCGCACGGTCCTCGTCGAGACGAACGTGCCCGACGACGCCCGGGAGGGTCACCCCTACGCGCGCTTCGCCGAGCGCCACGGCTTCGCCTACGCCAACACCGAGATCCGCCGCATCCTCGACCTGCCGCTCGACCCGGGACGGCTGGCCGAGCTGGCTGCCGGCGCGGCATCGCACCACGAGGGATACCGCATCGAGTTCCACCGTGGCTCGCTGCCGGAGGAGCTGCAGGCGTCCTACTGCGAGTGCTGGAACCAGCTGGCCGTCGACGCCCCGACCGGCGAGGTGGACTTCGAGGAGGAGGCCCTCAGCCCCGCGACCTATCTCGAGGAGCTGGGTCGGCTCGGGGCCCAGGGCCGCACGATGCTGCACACCGTGGCGATCGCTCCGTCGGGCGAGGTCGTGGCCTACAACGACCTGGTGGTGTCGGCCGACGACCCCGACGAGGTCATGCAGTGGGGCACGCTCGTGCGCAAGGACCACCGGGGCCACCGGCTCGGCATGGCGGTCAAGGCGCGCGGACTGCAGGGTCTGGCCGAGGTGGCTCCCGAGGCGAAGCGGGTGCAGACCTGCAACGCCGAGCAGAACGCCCACATGGTCGGCGTCAACGTCGAGCTCGGCTTCCGGCGCGTCGAGGCCCTGCTGGCCTACCAGCGTCACCTCGACGGCTGACGCAGCACGGGGGGCCAGCCCCGTCGCACCGGGGGGTGCGGCGGGGCGCAGGCGCGCGGCATACGGTGGGCTCATGCTCGTTGCCTTCTCCGTCGCCCCGTCCACGCCAGCAGACTCGACCGGTTCGGTGAGTGAGGCGGTCGCCGCCGCCGTCACCGTCGTGCGCGAGTCCGGGCTGCCGCACCACACGTCGTCCATGTTCACCGAGGTCGAGGGGGAGTGGGACGAGGTGATGGCCGTCGTCAAGGGCGCGGTCGACGCCGTGGCCCGGTTCGGTCCGCGCGTCAGCCTCGTGCTCAAGGCCGACATCCGCGACGGGTATGCCGGTGAGCTCACTGCCAAGCTCGACCGCCTCGAGGCGGCCATCGACGCGCAGGAGTAGCCCACCGCAACACCTGCGCCGTCGTGAGCCCGCGACCGTGAATCGTTGCCGGAATGTGGCCCCCTCCCGGACGAATCCGCCTTAGGGTCGACCGGGTACGGGACGGCCCGAGGGGGTTTCTTCCGCCGGACACACGGAGGCACTGACGGCATGTGGGCTGCGATCAGATATCGCCGAGCCCAGGCGGTCGTGCTCGTCCTGCTCGCGGCGCTGGTCGCCACCTGCGCGGTCTTCGCACCCCTCTACCAGCGGGCCCTCGAGCAGTCGCTGCTGCGTTCCAGCATCAGCTCGGCCAGCGTCGCCGACATCGCGCTCGTGGTGCGCGCCGGGCGTGGCACCGCCAACCCGACGTTCGGGCCCTCGGCGCTCAGCGGGAACGTGCCAGGATCGGTGCGCGTCCTCTACGGCGCACCGGTGGGGCAGCTGGCCGACTCGATCACCATCGTGCCGCGGCCAGGGCTGAAGCCGTCGCCCGGTGACCTCGTGGCCCGCGACCAGGTGTGTGAGCACCTGACGATCACGACGGGCACGTGCCCGGCGGCCGCGGGGGAGATCCTCGTGTCGGCCAAGGACCTGGCGGCGTGGAAGTGGCCAGTCGGCACGACCTTCAAGACCCCGGTGCCGAGCATCAGCCAGACCGAGCGACCCACCGCGACCCTCAAGGTCGTCGGAGCCTACGAGGTCGTCCCGGACGAGGCGTACTGGCAGCGCACCCAGCTGGACGGCAAGTCGGGCACGCTCATCACCGCGGGCCTGGAACCGGTGCCCGCCATCGACGACTTCGTCACCACCGAGGCCACCTTCACCCGCGACTGGAGCGTGGCGCAGGCGACCCTGACCTTCCCCCTCGAGCGAGACCTGTTCACGCTCGGCAACCTGCAGCAGATCTCCGACGTGCTCGCGGCGAAGGGCGACAACCGCGCCGCCGGTGGCGGCATCGACGGTGCCCTCGTCGAGACCCAGCTGCCGACGATCATCGACGGCATCAGGGTCGGTCAGCACCAGCTGCGGGTCATCGTCCCGTTGCTCATGGCCCAGCTCGGGTTGCTCGCCGCCGCGATCCTCCTGCTGGTCGCGCAGGCCGCGGTGGAGCAGCGCCGACCCGAGGTGGCGCTGGCCCGGCTCCGCGGTCGCAGCCGGGAGGGGGCCGGCCGCATCGTCATGGGCGAGCTGGCCGCGACCGTGGCGATCGGGTTGCCCATCGGGTTCGGCCTCGCGCTGCTGCTGACGACGCTGGTGCGGTGGTTCCTCCTCCCCGACGGAGTGCCGTTCGAGGTGCCTTGGTACTCCGTGGTCGCGCTGGCTGCCTCGGCTGTCGTGTGCGCCGTGGCGATCTGGCTCGCTGCGCGACCGGTCCAGCGGCTGACGGTGTCGGCGCTGCTGCGCAGGGTGTCGAGAGCGCGCGCGCGGGCCTTCGGGATCGTCGACATCCTGGCCGTGGCGCTGGCGGCGTTCGGCCTGATCGGGCTCGCGACCGGGTCGCTCGAGGGTCCGCTCGCGCTCGTCACCCCCACCCTGGTCGCGCTGGCGGCCGGGCTCGTGGCCTCCCGGCTGGCGGTCCCGATCGCCGGTGCCAGTGGCCGCGCGAACCTGCGTCGCGGGCGGATCGGTCCTGCCCTCACCGCCTTCGGGCTGGAGCGCCGACCGACGCTGCGCAAGGTCGTCACGGTGGTCAGCGTCGCGGTGGCCCTCACCGTCTTCGCCGCGAACGCCCTCGTCGTCGGTGACCGCAACTGGCAGGCCCGCGCAGAGGTCCAGACCGGTGCGCCCGCCGTGATCGACACCGACAGCCGCAACCCGACGAGCCTGCTCGCCACCGTCCGGACCATCGACCCGACCGGCACCCTGGCCAGCCCGGTCGCGATCGTGCGGCAGACCGACCGGAGCTCGACGGCCACCATGGCGGTCGTCACCAAGGACTTCGAGGAGACGTCGTTCGCTCCTCCGGGGGAGCCCTACCGGCTCGGGGCGCTCGCCCCTCCCGACATCGCGCCGGTGCAGCTCTCCGGCACCAGGGTGACCGGCCGGCTCGCCTGGGACCTCACCATCCCCGGTGACGAGTCGACGCCTCGACCCCCCGGACAGTCCGGCGCACCGGTGTCGCCCACGGTCGGCCCCGGCTCCGAGGCGCCGAACGAGCTGCGCGTCTCGGTGACCACCCCGACCGGCCAACGGCTCACCCGGCTCATCGCGCAGGTGCCGTTGCACGGCAAGGGATCCACCGAGCTCAACGGTCTCCTGCTCTGCCCCGACGGCTGCCGGCTCGACGGCCTCGAGTTCCGCAAGACCGACGAGCAGGTCAGCCAGGTGAGCGGGAGGCTGAGCATCACCGGCCTCGGGATCGACGGCAGGTCGCTCGGCATCGCCGCCGCCAACCAGTGGAACCCCTTCGTCGCCCCGCCGACGAGCACCAGCGACAAGCTCGAGCAGGTGGCCGCCGGCGCCGACACCTTGGCGCTCGCGCTGAACAGCACCGGGTTCGCCCTCGAGCTGTCCCACGCAGACGTGCCGGCCGTCCTGCCGGGACTGCTCGCCGGACCGGTCCCGCCGGGCGGCACGGCGCAGGGGTTCGACGCCATCGGCCTCAACGGGACGCCGATGGTCGCCGCCGCGCAGCAGACCGTCGACACCCTCCCGGTGCTGGGCAGCCAGGGCGTCCTCGTGGACTACGAGACGCTGGCGCGCCTCGGTGGCCGCCTGCCCGACGCCGGGACACTGTCCGTGTGGGTCGCCGACCCGGCCAAGGCCGACGCGGTGGCCACCCGCCTGCAGTCGCAGGGCGTGGGGGTGCTCGCCCGGCACAGCACTGCCGCCGCCAAGGACCGCCTCGACGAGTCGGCGTCGGCGTGGGGCCTGCGGCTGGCCGTCTTCACCGGCGGCATGGGCGTGCTCCTCGCCGCCCTCGTCGTCCTGGTGATGACCGTGACCGGCTGGCGCGTGGTGGCCCGCGACCTCGCCGCGCTCCACATGTCCGGCGTCCCACTCAAGGAGCTGCGTCGGTCGCTCGTGCGCGAGCAGGTCGTGCTCGTGCTCGTCGGCACGGTCGTGGGCGTCGTCTGCGGTGCCGTGAGCTCGTGGGTGGCCATGTCGCTGGTCCCGTTGTTCGACAGCGCCGCCGATCCGGTGCCCGCCCTCGAGCTGGCGCCGGACGTCCTGGCCGTCGTCGGCTCGGCCGTCGGGGCCGCCGTGGTGCTCGTCGCCGTCGGCTGGCTGGCCGCGGTCGGGGCGGGCCGACGGATCACCTTGCGCCGGATCAGGGAGTCGCTGTGAGCAGCGACAGCCTCGTGACGCACGGCACGCCTGCGGGCGGGCTGCGGGTGAGCACCCGTGGCCTGGTCCACATCTACCGCGCCGAGGGCCACGACGTGGCCGCCCTGTCCGGAGTCGACCTCACCGTCCACCCCGGCGAGGTGGTCGGCCTGCTCGGCCCGTCGGGTGCCGGGAAGTCGACCCTGCTCACGTTGTTCGGCGGCCTCATGCGACCCAGCGCAGGCCGGGTGCTGGTGGGCGAGCACGAGCTCTCGACGATGACCGAGGCCGACCTCGACCGGTTCCGGGCCGCCGAGGTGGGCCTGGTCCTCCAGGGGGCGGCGCGCAACCTGTTGCCCTACCTCACGGCTCGCCAGAACGTCGAGTTCGCCCAGCGGTCCGCCCGCCGTGCCGGCCGCGAGGTGCCGCCTCCGGGCGAGGTCCTCGAGCTCGTGGGGCTCGACCACGCGGCCACCGCACCCCTCGACTCGCTACCCCCGGGACAGCTCCAGCTCGCCGCGCTCGCGGTCGCCCTGGCCAGCCGGCCCGGGCTCCTCCTCGGCGACGAACCCACCTCGCAGCTGCACCACTCGTCCCGCGACCTCGTGCTCGACACCCTCCACCGGGTCAACCGTGAGTGGGGGACCACCGTCGTCGTCGTCACCCACGACCCCGAGGTGGCCGCGCGACTGCCGCGCACGGTCACGATCCGCGACGGCCGCGTCGGTGGCGAGGGCCGTTCCGGCGAGGCGTATGCCGTGGTGTCAGCCGACGGGTCCCTTCCCCTCCCGCCCGCAGCGGTGGATGCGTTCCCGCCCGGTGCGCTGGTGCGGGTCGCGGAGGTCGACGGCGTGTGGACGCTGATCCCGCAGGGGAGGGGTGAGTCCGGTGAGTGACAGGACGATGCGGGCGGACGGCCCGGAGCTGCTCGAGGACGTCGAGTCGCCGCCGCTGCGCGTGGAGGGGGTGACCGTCCGCTACGGCTCGACGGTCGCGGTCTCCGAGGCGACCTTCGATGCCTACCCGGGCGAGTTCATCGCCGTGACCGGCCACAGCGGCGCCGGCAAGTCGTCGCTGTTGTGGGCCATCGGTGGCGCCGTCGCCTTCGACGGGGTGGTGCGCCTCGGCGACGACGACGTCCGTGACCGCGCCCAGGCGGCCCGTCTCGGGATCGAGGTGATCCCGCAGGGCAGCGCCCTGGCCGTCCTGCTCTCCGCCCACGAGAACGTCTCGCTGCCCCTGCTCGCCCGCGGGGTGCGACCCGATCACGCCCAGCGCCGGGCGAGATCCGCGCTGGAGTCGGTGGGCCTGCACGAGTCGGGCAGCCACCTGGCCGAGGAGCTGAGCGGCGGCCAGCAGCAGCGGGTCGCCGTCGCCCGCGGCCTGGCCCTGCGCGGACACGTGCTGCTCGCCGACGAGCCCACCTCCGAGCTCGACCACGACAACCGCGAGCGCGTGCTCGCCCTCCTGCGGGCCGAGGCGCGCCGCGGTGCCATCGTCATCATGGCGACGCACGACCCCGAGGCGGCCGAGGAGGCCGACGGCGAGATCCGTCTCGATGATGGACAGCTCGAGACGATCCGCACCCCGCAGGGCTAGCCTGCTGCGCGTGCCGAAGCCGATCCGCCTGCCGTTCGACCCCATCACGCGTGCGGCGCAGCTGTGGACCCGCCGGTGGGGGCGCACCTCGCAGCCCCTGGCGATGGCCAGCGCGACGTCGATCATGCGCGTCCAGCAGCTGCTCATCACCGACTACGACGCGATCGTCGGCCGGCACGGCCTCACCTTCGCCCGCTACGAGGCGCTGGTGCTGCTCGCCTTCAGCCGGGACGGCCGGTTGGGGATGAGCAAGATCGGGCAGCGCCTGATGGTGCACCCGACCAGCGCCACGAACATCGTCCAGCGGCTCGACGCCCAGGGCTTCGTCGAGCGGGTCCCGAACCCCGACGACGGGCGCGGCACCCTGGCCATCATCACGCCGGCCGGACGCGACGCGATGGAGGCCGCCACGGCCGACCTGGTGCAGCGCAAGTTCGGTCTGGGCATGCTGTCCGCAGCCGAGCACGAGCAGCTGTTCGAGCTCCTGCGCAAGGTGCGCGTGGGCGCCGCCGACTTCGACGCCTGACCCTGCCACGCGGCATACCTCCCCTTTATCGGGTCTAAGGAGAAAGTTGCGCTTCACCCGACAATCGTTCTCGGGTGAAGCGCAACCTTCCTGCTAAACCCGATAATGCTGGCCCCGGCGTGACATTTACTAGGACGTCCTAGTAAATTGGCGCGCATGGCCGAGAACCCCGCACCCACCACCCCCGCGACGAGCGACGGCGCCGCCCGCTGGCAGGCCCGCTACGACGCGGCCCAGGCCAAGGGGCAGGTGCGGGACGCCGACTTCACCACGCTCTCGCAGATGGAGGTCGAGCCGGTCTACGGGCCGGCCGACGGCTCCGAGGTGCCCGAGCGGATCGGCTGGCCGGGGGAGTACCCGTTCACCCGCGGTCTCTACCCGACCGGATACCGCGGCCGCACCTGGACGATCCGGCAGTTCGCCGGCTTCGGCAACGCCGTGCAGACCAACGAGCGCTACAAGATGATCCTCGAGCGTGGGGGCGGCGGACTGTCGGTCGCCTTCGACATGCCCACCCTGATGGGCCGCGACTCCGACGACCCGATGAGCCTCGGCGAGGTGGGTCACTGCGGGGTGGCCATCGACTCGGCCAAGGACATGGAGGTGCTGTTCGACGAGCTGCCGCTCGAGGACATCACCACGTCGATGACGATCAGCGGCCCTGCGGTCCCGGTCTTCTGCATGTACCTCGTCGCCGCGGAACGCCAGGGTGTCGACCTCGGGGTCCTCAACGGGACGCTGCAGACCGACATCTTCAAGGAGTACATCGCGCAGAAGGAGTGGCTGTTCGCCCCCGAGCCGCACCTGCGCCTGATCGGCGACCTGATGGAGTACTGCGCCGAGAACATCCCTGACTACAAGCCGCTGTCGGTCTCCGGCTACCACATCCGCGAGGCCGGGTCGACGGCCGCGCAGGAGCTCGCGTTCACCCTGGCCGACGGCTTCGGCTATGTCGAGCTCGGGCTGTCGCGGGGCCTCGACATCGAGACGTTCGCGCCCGGCCTGTCGTTCTTCTTCGACAGCCACCTGGACTTCTTCGAGGAGATCGCCAAGTTCCGCGCCGCCCGCCGCATCTGGGCGCGCTGGCTCCGCGACGTCTACGGCGCCAAGACCGACAAGGCCCAGTGGCTGCGGTTCCACACCCAGACCGCCGGAGTCTCCCTCACCGCGCAGCAGCCCTACAACAACGTCGTCCGTACCGCCGTCGAGGCGCTCGCGGCGGTGCTCGGTGGCACGAACTCGTTGCACACCAACGCCCTCGACGAGACGCTGGCCCTCCCCAGCGAGCAGGCGGCCGAGATCGCGCTGCGCACCCAGCAGGTGATCATGGAGGAGACGGGCGTCGTCAACGTCGCCGACCCGCTCGGTGGCAGCTACTACGTCGAGGCCCTGACCGACAAGATCGAGGCCGAGGCCGAGGCGATCTTCGACAAGATCAAGGCCATGGGCGAGCTCGGCAAGCCGCTCAACTCCGAGGGGGGCGTCGACCACGCCGTCGGCCCGATGACCTCCGGCATCCTGCGCGGCATCGAGGACGGGTGGTTCATGTCCGAGATCGCCGAGGCCGCCTTCCAGTACCAGGTGTCGCTGGAGAAGGGTGACAAGAAGGTGGTCGGCGTCAACTGCCACACCGCCTCGGTCACGCACGAGCTGGAGATCCTGCGGGTCAGCCACGAGGTCGAGCGCGAGCAGGTCGCGACCCTCAAGACCCGCAAGACCGACCGCGACGAGGACGCTGTGCGCGCCGCCGTCCAGCACATGGTCGACGTCGCCCGCACCGACGACAACATGGTGCCGGCGATGCTGGATGCGGTCCGCGTCGAGGCGACGTTGGGCGAGATCTGCGACGCGCTGCGCGACGAGTGGGGCGTCTACCGCGAGCCGGCCCGCTTCTAGGAGCAGGGGTATGCCGCGTGGCAGCCAGCTGCAACGCGTCGCCCAGTCACACAAAAGGCGAGTTAGCGCCGGGGGTGGCGGTGCTAACTCGCCTTTTGTATGAGATGGCGCCGGGTCAGTCGTTCTCGCCGCCCTCGCGCTGCTCGCGGCGCAGCCGGGCGTAGGCGACGTCGGCCAGCAGGGCGATGAGCCCGTCGACGAACGCCTCGTCCGGCTCGCCGGTGGCCAGCGCCCGGTGCATCACCGACCCGACGACCACGTCCGCGAGCAGGTCCACGTCGATCATGTCGCGGCGGATCTCGCCCCGGTCGATGGCCCGCTCGACGGAGAGCGCGACCAGGGCGTGCAGGCGCGTCGACAGCGACTCGCGCACGCGCTGGCCGACCCCGTCGGGGTCACGGGCCGACTCGGCCAGCAACGCGGCATACGCACCGCCGGTCGAGGGGTCACGCAGCAGGCGGGCTGCCTCGCCGATGCCCGCGCGCATGTCGGCCTCCAGCGAGCCGTGGTCGGTGATCTCGATCTCGTCGAAGGTGGCCGCGACCGCGTGCACGGCGAGCTCGATCTTGGACGGCCACCGTCGGTAGAGCGTGCTCTTGGCCACACCGGCCTTCGCCGCGACGTGCTCCATGGACATCCGGGCCACGCCCTTGTCCGCGAGCACCTGGCGTGCTGCTGCGGTGATCGCCTGTTCGGTCGCCTCCTCGCGGGGGCGTCCCGGGCGGCGACTTCGGTCGTGCCGTGAGCGTGTGGTCATCACGCGCGATCATGCCACCGAAGCCGGGAAATGCCCGCTGATGCGGGTGGTGAGGGTGGGGTCGGGGATTTGTCGTCGTGGGGGAGACTGAGTCATGGTGGTGTGAATGCCGGCTGCGGGGAACGCCCGTTGGCCGGCCCGCTCACGTAAGGATTTCTACTGTGTCGATGGTCGCCAAACGCGTGCTGTCCGCAGCGCTGACGGTGATCGGACTCGTCCTCGTGTCCGTCGGTGCTTGGTTCACCGTGCACCTCGGTTCGTCCGGCAGCGCCACGCTGCGGACCACCCCTGACCACGGGGCGCTGGTCGTCGTCGAGCCGTCCGTGCTCAACCGGGTCGACGCGCCGGCCACCGTGACGGCGGTCGCCGCACCGGGCACCACGATCTGGATGGGTCGGACCACGCCCACCGACGCCGACGCGATCGTGGGTGGCGCTGACCGCACGTCGGTCACCGGTGCCCACCTCCGGGACTGGAGCCTCAGGGCTTCGCGGGCCGGGGCGGGAAAGGCTCCCGACCTGGCTAGCGCGGACGTCTGGCGCCAGACCGCGACCGGAGAGGGCCGGGTGCACCTCAGCGTCGAGCAGACCGGCGCTCCCGAGTCCATCGTCATCGCCGCGCCGGACGGCAGCCCCGTCGACCTGACCTCCCTGACCGTGACCGTCGAGCGGCGCACGTGGTTCTTCCAGGCGCTGCTCGTGACGCTCGTGGGGCTGCTCGCGGCCGTCAGCGGCGGTGCCTCCCTCTGGCAGACCCGACCGCGGCGCCCGCGCCGGGCCGAGGCACCACCGCAGCCCGACGCGGCCAAGCAGCCCGATGCCGCGAAGCAGCCGGACGCGGCGAAGCAGCCCGAGGCGGCGAAGCAGCCGGACACGGCGAAGCAGCCCGAGGCCCCCACGCAGACCGACGTACCCACCCCGGAGGTGACCGCATGAGCCGCAGCACCACCCAGCTGGCCGTCGTGGCCGCCCTCAGCCTCGCCCTCGCCGGGTGTGGTGTCGGCACCGGACTGGTCGGGGTGCACGACGCACCGGCCCAGGTGACGACCACCGCGCCGATCTCTCCCGACACGGCCGAGACCATCGCCGCCCGAGTCCTCGCGAAGGCCGCCGAGGCCGCGGCGGCCAAGCCCGCCGACGCACAGAAGCTGCGCACCGAGGCGCTCACCGGCAGCGCGCTCGCCGTCGCCAACGCTGCGAGCCGGCTCGAGTCGGGCGCGGCCGCCGCACCAGCTCCGCTCACCCGCACGGAGCCGCCGAAGGTCCTCGCGGTGTCCCGCGGCACGGACTGGCCCCGGCTCATCCTCGTGCAGACCGCGACCGCCGAGGGCGGCGCGGTGCTCAACCTGCTGGTCTCGCCGGACGCCAGGACGCCGTTCCGGCTCAGCGCCGCCGCCCCGATGCAACCGGGTGCGAGCGTTGCCGCCCTCGACTCGCTCAACGCCGGGTCACCGGTGGTGACCACGGGCAGCAACCTCCCCGTGCAGCCCGCCGCCCTGCTGACGGAGTATGCCGCGAGCCTGGCCTACCCCAAGCGCGCCGCGGCGAAGGACGTCGACCCGGCCGACCCCTTCTCCGCGGCCATCCGGGCCCATGCGGGGGAGCAGGCCAAGGCGTTCGGCAAGCTGGCCGCCCTCAAGCAGGTGCACACGGTCGAGCCGGACAGCACCGTCGCCATCGCCCTGCGCGGCGGAGGAGCGCTGGTCTTCGGCCTCCTCGAGCGCACCGACACGATCACCCTGCGCAAGGGAGGGAAGTCGCTCACGCCGAGCACCGGCTTCCAGCGCCTGGTGCGCAAGAAGACGCTCACGAAGAGCGCCACGCTGAGGACCTACGAGACCGTGGTCTTCACCGTGCCCGCCGAGGGCCAGGCCACTGTCGTCGCCGTCGACGAGGTGCTGTTCTCCGCCAAGGGCTCGTGAGGGAGAATCACCGCCATGACTGACCAGCCGTTGACCTCCGGTGGCCTGCGTGGCGCCGTCGACCTGACCGCCCTGCGCAACCAGCCCCCTGCAGGAAGCCCTGCAGGAGCTGCTGCAGGAGGCGCTGCGGGCGGCGCTGGAGCCCAGGCGGGGGACTCGGCTCCCGCCGCCGGGCCGTCAGCGAGCGGTGTCGCCGGTCGCAGCGGTGTCGTCGTCGAGGGCAGCGACACCAACTTCCAGGAGATCGCGAACGCCTCGGTGGGCGTGCCGATGCTGGTCATCCTGTGGGCCGCCCAGATCCCCGAGTCGCGCGACTACCTCGACACGGTGGTGGCGGTGGCCGGGACCTACGAGGGCCGCTTCCAGGTCGTCAGCGTCGACGTCGAGCAGAACCCCACCCTCCTGCGCGCCTTCCAGGTGCAGAGCGTCCCGATGACGATGGGGTTGATCCAGGGCCAGCCGGTGCCGATGTTCGCAGGCATCCAGCCCGAGTCGGCGCTGCGGCCGGTGCTCGACGAGTTCCTCGCGCTGGCCGTGCAGCACGGCGTGGCCGGTCGCGTGGAGGTCGCCGCCGCCGAGCCGGCCGCCGAGGGTGAAGAGGTCGTGGAGCAGCTCCCGCCGCTGCACCAGGAGGCCTACGACGCCATCGAGCGCGGCGACCTCGACGGTGCCGCCGCGGCATACCAGCAGGCGCTCAAGCAGAACCCCGCGGACGCCGACGCCGAGCTCGGCCTGGCTCAGGTGGGCCTCATGCAGCGCACCGACGGTGCCGACCTGCAGCAGGCGCGTGCGGCGGCGGCGGACCACCCCACCGATGTCGCGGCCCAGGGGCTGGTCGCCGACCTCGACGTGCTCGGCGGGCACGTGGAGGACGCCTTCCTGCGGCTCATCGACCTCGTGCGAGCGACCTCCGGTGACGAGCGCGAACAGGCCAGGAACCACCTGCTGCAGCTGTTCGCGGTGGTCGGGTCGCACGACGAGCGGGTGCGCAAGGCGCGGACCGCGCTGATGAGCGCCCTGTTCTGACGGCTTCATCGATCGAGCAGCCCTGAGGGGTCGCGGCCGGACTCCTGAGCCGACAGGATGGGTCGCATGGCGAAGACTCAGGAACACCTCATCGGACTGTTGCTGGGCGCGGAGGGTGACTGGCCGCGCGCGTTCGAGACCCTCGCGGGCAGACTAGGAGTCCTGACCGGACCCGACGGCGCGAGCCACCAGGTCAACACCGAGCGCGTGACCATCGAGCCGTTCAACCTGCGCGACAAACCACGGCACGACCTGGTCATCGACCGGTTGGCGTACTGGTACTACCACCCGCGCGAGTGGCTCAAGAAGGTCGCGCTGATGGACGACGTCTACCTGCTCAACAGCCCGTTCACGTTCCAGTCCATGGAGAAGCACTCCGCGTACTGCGCCCTGCTGCGGCTCGGCATGCACGTCCCCGAGACCGTCCTGGTGCCCTACAAGAACCCGCTCGACAACGTCCGCTGGGCCTACACCGCCGAGCGCTACAACAAGTCCTTCGACCTCGACCAGATCGCCGAGGAGATCGGCTACCCGCTGTTCATGAAGCCGTTCGACGGTGGCGGCTGGCGCGGGGTCTCGCAGGTCAAGAACGTCGACGACCTGCACAGCGCGTACGACGACTCGGGCGAGATGCTCATGCACCTGCAGGCCTCGGTGAAGGACTTCGAGGTCTTCGCGCGAGCGCTGACCATCGGCCCCGAGACGATGGTGATGAAGTTCCAGCCGGACGAGCCCATGCACAACCGGTATGCCGTGGAGCACGGCTTCCTGTCCGAAGGCGTCGGCACCGAGGCGGTCACCATCGCGCAGACGGTGAACGCGTTCTTCCGGTGGGAGTTCAACTCCTGCGAGATGCTCGTCAAGGACGGCGTGGTCTACCCGATCGACTACGCCAACGCCTGCCCCGACGTCGCGGTCACCTCGCTGCACTACTACTTCCCCTGGGCGATGAAGGCGCTGATCAAGTGGTCGGTGTTCTGTGTGGCCACCGGACGCAAGGCGCGCACCCAGGTCGACACCGACCCGTGGTTCAGCGTGGCCGACGATGCCGACCTCGACTACGGCGGCAAGCTGTCGGCCTACCAGGGGCTCGCCGACGCGCACTTCGACACCGACCGCTACCGCGAGTTCTGCGACGCGGCGCTGCCGCACATCGACGAGATGGTGCTGGAGTGGGTCGACTCGGACGACTTCCGCAGCCTGCTCAGCGACACGATCCAGACGACCTACCCGAAGCACGAGTGGGACAAGTTCGAGGGACACTTCGGCGGGCTCACCCGGATGTGGGTCAAGGACGAGCAGTCGCGGCTCGGCGCAGGCAGCTCGGCTGTCGACGAGACCGTCGTCAGCGGCCCCGCACCGGCGGTGACGACCGACTGAGCCCCGACGCACGAACGGGCCCCGCCAGCTGGCGGGGCCCGTTCGGGTCAGGGCGGGTTGTGCGGGAGCGCGGACTCAACAGGCCCGACACTCCTGCTCGATCTGGTGTCGGCGGGCCTCCGGCTGCATCAGCCGGGGGCGACGCAGGCCGCGGAGCTGGTCGAGGGTGGCGAGGTTGGGGCGGGAGCTGCCCGTGCGTGGCAAGGTGCGCGGCCCGGACGTCTGGGTGGTGTTCGTGGGCGTCATGTCCGGTCCAACGGAGCGTGCCTCCGGTTTGTTCCGGAGGATGCCTCCGAATTTCCGGCCACGGGGTCGGTGTCCCCCGAGACCGGTAACCCGCCGGCCAGCGCATTCAAGGCGCTATGCGATGCCCACGCTGAGGGGCAGGTGCGACGACAGGTGCGACGACAGGTGCGACGACAGGTGCGACGACAGGTGCGACGGATCGTGCCACGCCGTGCCGAACCCTCGGTGACGGCCATAGGCGATGCCCCACCCTCAGGGGCAGGTGCGCCGGATCGGGCAACGCCAGGCGGGGCTCCACTTTCGGTGCTCCACTTTCGGTGCTCCACTTTCGGTGCTCCACTTCGGTGCGCCCACTGCGACCTGAGCCAGGGAAGGAGCCACGCGGAGGTCTGCCCCACCCTGAGGGGCACGGCATAGCGTCCGCGAACGGCCCGCAGGCGTCCGCTCCCGCGCCGCCGGGTCGTGCCGCGCGTGGGGTCAAGGGCGCGTGCTGCGGCCTCAGCCGCCGAGGGCGGCGCCCACGACCTCCTTGGCCTCGGCCTGCACCTGCGCGAGGTGCTCGGGGCCCTGGAAGGACTCGGCGTAGATCTTGTACACGTCCTCGGTGCCGGAGGGTCGTGCCGCGAACCAGGCGCTCTCCGTCGTCACCTTGAGGCCGCCGATGGCCGCGCCGTTGCCGGGGGCCTCGGTGAGCTTGGCCTTGATCGGCTCCCCAGCCAAGCTGTCCGCCGCGACGTCGCCGGGGGACAGTGCCGCGAGCTTGGCCTTCTCCTCGCGGGTGGCCGCGGCGTCGATGCGGGCGTAGGCCGGGTCGCCGTGCCGCGTCGTGAGCTCGCGGTAGTGCTGGCTCGGGCTCTGGCCGGTCGCGGCGAGGATCTCGGAGGCCAGCAGCGCCAGGAGGATGCCGTCCTTGTCGGTGGTCCAGGCCCGGCCGTCGCGGCGCAGGAACGAGGCGCCGGCGGACTCCTCGCCGCCGAAGCCGAAGCTGCCGTCGATGAGCCCGGGCACGAACCACTTGAAGCCGACCGGCACCTCGACGAGGCGACCGCCCACGTCGGCCGCGACTCGGTCGATCATCGAGGACGACACCAGCGTCTTGCCGATCGCGGCATCCTTCGGCCAGTCGGGGCGCGCGCCGCCGAAGAGGTACTGGATGGCGACCGCGAGGAAGTGGTTGGGGTTCATCAGGCCGCCGTCGGGGGTGACGATCCCGTGCCGGTCCGAGTCCGCGTCGTTGCCGGTGGCGATGTCGTACTCGTCCTTGCGGGCGATCAGCGACGCCATCGCCGACGGCGACGAGCAGTCCATCCGGATCTTGCCGTCCCAGTCGAGGGTCATGAACCGCCACGTCGGGTCGACCAGCGGGTTGACCACGGTGAGGTCGATCCCGTGGCGGTCGGCGATCTCGCCCCAGTAGTGGACCGCGGCGCCGCCGAGGGGGTCGGCACCGATCCGGACCCCAGCATCCTTGATCCGCTGCAGGTCGACGACGTTCGGCAGGTCGTCGACGTAGGTGCCCAGGAAGTCGTAGGGCTGCGCGTGCGCGCGGGCTCGGCTGAACGGCATACGGCGGACGCCCTCGAGGCCACCGGCGATCAGCTTGTTGGCGCGGGCGGCGATGACCTTCGTGGCGTCGCTGTCGGCGGGCCCACCGTGCGGCGGGTTGTACTTGAAGCCACCGTCGGACGGCGGGTTGTGCGACGGGGTGACGACGATGCCGTCGGCGAGCACCGAACCGGTGGTGCGGCCCTCGTTGGCGCGGATGATGGCGTGGCTGACCGCCGGGGTGGGGGTGTAGCCGTCGCGGTCGTCGACGAGCACGATGACGTCGTTGGCGGTCAGCACCTCCAGCGCCGTGGCCCACGCCGGCTCGGACAGCCCGTGGGTGTCCCGGCCGATGAACAGCGGGCCGTCGTAGCCCTGCGACTTCCGGTAGTCGCAGATCGCCTGCGTGGTTGCGAGGATGTGTGCCTCGTTGAACGCCGTCCTCAGGCTCGAGCCCCGGTGCCCGGAGGTGCCGAACGCGACCTGTTGGTCGAGGTCGTCGGGGTCGGGGGAGAGCGTGTAGTAAGCGGTCACCAGGTGGGCGACGTCGACCAGGTCGGAGGGCTCGGCGAGCTGTCCAGCGCGCGGGTCGCTCATCGGTCAGTGCCTTCCACGAGCTTGTCGCCCTCCACGGGTGCGAGGTAGACGGCGGACAGGGCGGCGACGCGGACCTCGACCGACCAGGGCTGGCCGTTCGCCCCGTGCTCTTGTGCGGTCACCACCACCTCGGCCTGGCTGGGGGTCCCGAACTCGTCGTAGCCGCTGGTGTCGAGGATGACCTTCCAGTCGCCGGGTCGGGGCACCCCGATGCGCAACGGGTCGCGGGCCAGGCCGCCGAAGTTGACCGCCACCGCGACGACCGCACCCTGCCGGTCCTGGGTGCCGAAACGCAGGTAGGAGTAGGTGTTCCAGGCGTTGTCGTCGGCGTTGAGCCACTCGAACCCGGAAGGGTCGGAGTCCAGCGCCCAGAGCGCGGGGTTCTCCCGGTAGACGCGGTTGAGCTCCTTGACCAGGTTGTGCACCCGGTAGTGCGCTGGGTGGTCGAGCAGCCACCAGTCGAGCTGTCGTCCGTCGGCCCACTCGGCCTCCTGGGCGAACTCGCTGCCCATGAAGATCAGCTGCTTGCCGGGGTGGCTCCAGATGTACGCGAGGAAAGCGCGCACCGTCGCGAGCTGGTCGTAGCGGCTGCCGGGGGCCTTGCGCAGCAGCGAACCCTTGCCGTGCACGACCTCGTCGTGGCTGATCGGCAGCAGGTAGTTCTCGCTGTAGGCGTACATCAGCGAGAAGGTCAGCAGGTGGTGGTGGTACTGCCGGTGGATCGGGTCCTCCTTGAGGTACTTCAAGGAGTCGTTCATCCAGCCCATGTTCCACTTCAGCCCGAACCCGAGGCCACCAGAGCTGGTGGGCTTCGTGACGCCCGGCCAGGACGTGGACTCCTCGGCGATGGTGACGATCCCGGGCACCCGCTTGTATGCCGTGGCGTTGGCCTCCTGGAGCAGGCCCACCGCCTCGAGGTTCTCGCGACCGCCGTGGATGTTGGGCACCCACTCGCCGTCCTTGCGGGCGTAGTCGAGGTAGAGCATCGAGGCGACGCCGTCGACGCGCAGGCCATCGACGTGGAACTCCTCCATCCAGTACACCGCGTTGGCGACGAGGAAGTTGCGCACCTGCATCCGGCCGAAGTCGAAGATGTAGGAGCCCCACTCCGGGTGCCAGCCCTTGCGCGGGTCAGCGTGCTCGTAGAGGGGGAGTCCGTCGAACCGCGCCAGGGCCCAGGGGTCGGTGGCGAAGTGTCCCGGCACCCAGTCGAGGATCACACCGATCGCGGCCTGGTGCAGGCGGTCGACGAGGTAGCGGAAGTCGTCGGGCCGGCCGAACCGCGCGCTCGGGGCGTAGTAGCTCGTGACGTGGTAGCCCCACGACGGCGGATAGGGGTGCTCCATGACGGGCATGAACTCGACGTGCGTGAACCCGAGGTCGGCGACGTAGTTGACCAGGTGCTCGGCGAGGTCGCGGTAGCCGTGACCGCTGCGCCACGAGCCCAGGTGCACCTCGTAGACGCTCATCGGCGCCTTGTGGGCGTCGCTGCCCGCCCGTTGCTCCATCCAGGCGTCGTCGCTCCAGCCGTAGCGGGACTGGACGACCGAAGACGCGCGACCGGGCGGGAGCTCGGTCGCCTGGGCCATCGGGTCGGCCTTCTCGCGGACCTTGCCGTCGGCACCCCGCACGAGGAACTTGTAGAGCGTGCCGTCGCCGACGCCGGGCACGAACAGCTCCCAGACGCCGGACTCGCCGAGGAGTCGCATCGAGTGGCTGCGGGTGTCCCAGCCGTTGAAGTCGCCGGCCACGTGGACGGCCTGGGCCCGGGGGGCCCACACGGCGAACGACGTGCCGACGACCGTGCCCATCGGCCCGGGGTACTCGCGGACGTGGGCGCCGAGGACCGTCCACAGCTCCTCGTGCCGGCCCTCGCCGATGAGGTGCAGGTCGATCGGTCCCAGGGTCGGGGCGAACCGGTAGGGGTCGTCCATCTCGTGCTCGATGCCGTCGGCGTAGGCGACGACCACGCGGTAGTCCTGGGTCTGGGTGGCTCCGACCCGCATGCCGCCCCAGACCCCGTCGGACTCGTGCAGCAGCTCGATCCGCTCGCCGTCCTCGAACCGCACGCCGACCGACGAGGCGAACGGCTTGTAGGTGCGGACCAGCAGCCCTTCCTCCTCGAGGTGGTGCCCGAGCAGGTCGTGCGGCTGCTGGTGGCGGCCGTCGGCGAGCGCGCGGATCGCTTCTTCCGGGGTCGACGGCGTGGGGACCGGCTCGGGGACGCGCTCGACCGGGGGCTCGACCGGTGGTTCGACAGCCCGTCGAGCGGCCGAGCGGCTGGTCGGCGTCTCGGCCGGCGGCCCGGCGGGGACCTCGGCGGTCACGGTGGCATCGTCGGTGGACGCGTCGCCGGCCGTGGGAGCATCGGCTGCGGGCGCAGCGTCGGCGTCGGGAGCATCGGCTGCGGGCGCAGCGTCGGCGTCGGGAGCATCGGCTGCGGGCGCAGCGTCGGTGGATGCGTCGGCCGCGGGCGCGTCGTCGGAGTCGGGGAGACCGAACCACGTGCGGGCCGGCGGGGCCTCGGCCTCGGGCTCATCCGCCGTGTTCGGAGGATCCGCCGGATCAGGACCCGGTGCATCTTCCGAAGACTCGGGGGTGACCGGAGACTCGGTCGCCTCGGTGGTCGCGCCGATCTCGTCGGAGCCGGGCTTCTGCTTCTTCTTGCCGAACCGTGGACTCACGTCAGGTCCTTCCTCGCGTCGTCGAGCAGTCGGACCACGGCAGCCGTGGGGATGGTCAGCCAGGTGGGCCGGTTGCGGGCTTCGTACACGACCTCGTAGAGCGCCTTGTCGAGCTGGAAGGCGATGAGCAGCGCGGCATCCGCGCGCGGGTCGCGGCCACACTCCGCGGCATACCCGTCGAGGAAGGCGCGCTGCGCGCTCTCGGCCCAGTCGCGGGCACTGCCGCCGGGGTGGGACTGCTCCCACGAGCCCGCGGCGTAGTCGAACGAGCGGAGCATGCCGGCGATGTCGCGCACCGCGAGGTCGGGCAGCATGCGTTCGGAGAGCGGGCGCAACGGCTCGCCCTCGAAGTCGAGCAGCACCCAGCCACGGCCGTCCACCTTGAGCACCTGGCCCAGGTGGTAGTCGCCGTGGATCCGTTGCAGGACAGGCCAGCTCGCGTTGACGGCGCGGTCGACGACATCGGCGATGCGGTGTTCGTAGGCGGCCAGGGCTGGCACCTCCGAGGCAGCCGCGACGTAGCGGGCCCGCATGCCGGCCGCGACCGTGGCGATCACCTCGGCCGACACTGCCTCGGTGGGCAGGATCTCCGCCAGGCGCGCGTGCACCTCTGCGGTCGCGGCGCCGAGCTGGCGGGCCGACTCGTCGAAGTCCTCGTGCGAGCCGACGGCCCGCAGGGCGACCCGCCAGGCGTCCTCGGTGCCGGGGAAGAACTCCTGGGCGAAGGCCAGGTGGCCGCGGGAGGGCTCGTCGCCGTCGGTGAGCGCAGGCCAGGCGGCGCTCACGGTGCCGACCATGGTGGGGACCCTGGTCGAGCCGGCCTCGGAGAGTGCGCCCTGCACCGTGACGTCGGGGTTCTCACCCGACTGGAGCATGCGGAAAACCTTGCAGATCAACGGTTTCGGATCACCGTCGGCATCGGTGCAGTCGAACACGATGGAGGTGTTCGACTGCTCACCCGAGAGCACCTTCGACGAGCGAAAGGCCGTCTCGGTCTGCCACGACGGATGCCGTCGAGGCACGACGTCGGGCTCCACGGTGTCGGACTCGCTGCCGGCCTGGGGGACGGCCTGCTCCAGCACGAGGGCGAGGAGCTGCGCGGCGTAGACCGGGTCGTGGGGTCCGTCGTAGACCCACCTCGGCCCGAGGACGCTGTGCTCCATCGTCCCGACGAGAGCCTGCTGACCGCCCTCCAGCGGTGCGCCACGGTAGGTGAGGGGCACCTGGTAGACGACCGGCTCGGGGCCGCCCTCGTCGACGACGACGAAAGTCTCGATGCCCACCTGTCCGGCGGGGTCGTCGAGCCGCCACGACCAGAGCTTGCGCAGCACCGGCAGCCGCCCCTTCGCGGCATACCAGCGCTGGCGCGCCATCCAGGGCCCCACGAGCTCGAGCTTCGTGGGGGAGATCGTGGCGTCGTGGATCTCAGCCATGCGCCGCACCCGGCACGAGGCGGAGCCAGAAGAAGTCGCGCGAGCCGAGGGTCAGGGTGATGGTGCCGTCGTCGGAGATCTTGGGGAAGCCCTGGCCGCCGAAGAGGTCCTCGAGGTGAGCGCCCCTGAACTCGTCGGGCACGCGCACGGTCGTCGCCTGCGGACGGCTCGCGAGGTTGTTGACGCAGAGCACCGCCTCGGAGTTGCTGTTGCCGTCGTGGTCCCACGTGACACGCAGGAACGAGAGCACCGCCTCGTTGTCCGACGGGCAGACCTCGAAGTCGCCGAGCCCGAAGACGGGGTGGCGCTTGCGGATCTCGAGCATCGCCCGCACCCAGTGCAGCAGCGAGGAGCTGCTCGCCATCTGGGCTTCGACGTTGACGTTGTTGTAGTGGTAGACGAGCGATGACACGACCGGCAGGTAGAGCTTGCCGGGGTCGGCCGACGAGAAGCCCGAGTTGCGGTCGGGCGTCCACTGCATCGGGGTGCGCACGGCATCACGGTCGTTGAGCCAGATGTTGTCGCCCATGCCGATCTCGTCGCCGTAGTAGAGGCACGGTGACCCCGGTAGCGAGAGCAGCAGCGCGTGGATCAGCTCGATCTCGGCTCGACTGTTGTCCAGCAACGGTGACAGCCGTCGCCGGATGCCGACGTTGGCGCGCATCCGGGGGTCCGGTGCGTACCAGCCGTACATCGCGGTGCGCTGCTCCGGCGTGACCATCTCGAGGGTGAGCTCGTCGTGGTTGCGCAGGAACGTGCCCCACTGGGTGCCGGCCGGCTTGTCGGGGGTGTCGGCCATGACGTCGACGATCGGCGCGGCCTTCTCCTCGCGCAGCGAGTAGTAGAGCATCGGCATGACCGGGAAGTGGAAGCACATCTGGCACTCCGGCTCCTCCTCGGTGCCGAAGTAGTCCACGACGTCGGCCGGGGGCTGGTTCGCCTCGGCGAGCAGGATCCGGCCGGGGTACTCGGTGTCGACCATCTTGCGGAGCTTGGCCAGGAACTGGTGCGTCTTCGGGTGGTTCTCGCAGTTGTGGCCCTCCTCCTCGTAGAGGTAGGGGACCGCGTCCAGCCGGAACCCGTCGATCCCCATGTCCATCCAGAACCGGACGACGTCGAACATCGCCTCGTGGACGGCCGGGTTCTCGAAGTTGAGGTCGGGCTGGTGGGAGAAGAACCGGTGCCAGAAGAACTGGCGCCGGATCGGGTCGAAGGTCCAGTTCGACACCTCGGTGTCGATGAAGATGATGCGCGCGTCCGAGTAGGGCTCGTCGGTGTCGGACCACACGTAGAAGTCGCCGAACGGGCCCTCGGGGTCGGACCGCGAGGCCTGGAACCACGGGTGCGCGTCGCTGGTGTGGTTCATGACGAAGTCGGTGATGACGCGGATGCCGCGGGCGTGCGCCTGGGACACCAGCTCCTGGAAGTCGGGCAGCGTGCCGAACTCGGGCAGCACGGCGGTGTAGTCGGCGATGTCGTAGCCACCGTCGCGCAGCGGCGAGGCGTAGAAGGGCGGCAGCCACAGGCAGTCGACCCCGAGCCAGGCGAGGTAGTCGAGCCGGGCCATCAGCCCGGTGAAGTCACCGGAGCCCGAGCCCTTGGAGTCACCGAACCCGCGGACGAGCACCTCGTAGAAGACGGCGGTCTTGAACCACTCGGGGTCGTTCTTCAGCCCGGGCTGGGCGAGGTTGAGACCCTGCATCAGAACCTCCGGATAGCGACGATGTGGACGGGCTCGGTCTCGGGCCCGAGTCTGACGTAGACGTGCTCGCCCCAGTGCCACGAGGCCCCGGTGAGGAGGTCCTGCGCGGCGATCCCGTCGTGGTAGTCGAGGCCCAGGGCGGGCATGTCGAGGTGCACGGTGGACTCGCGGGTGCTGTGCGGGTCGAGGTTCGCGACCACCACGAGGGTGTCCTCCGTGCCGTCGGGCAGCACGCGTCGCTTGGAGAACGCCATGATGTTCTCGTCGTCGACGTGGTGGAACGTGATGTTGCGCAGCCAGTGCAGGGAGGGGTGCTCGCGCCGGATCTCGTTGAGGCGAGTGAGGTAGCCGGCCAGCGACTGGCCCTCCTTCACCCCGCCGGGCTCGTAGTCCTCCCAGTGGCGGTTCTTGTACTGGTACTTCTCGTTGTCGATCTGCTCCTCGGCGCCGGGCCGGGCGACGTGCTCGATCAGCTCGTAGCCGGCATAGATGCCGTAGGTCGGGACCAGGGTGGCGGCGAGCGCGGCCCGCAGCTTCCACGCGGCCGGACCACCGAACTGCATGTAGGGCGTGAGGATGTCGTGCGTCGTCGGCCAGAACGACGGCCGCATGTAGGACGCCGCGTCACCGGCGAGCTCGGTGACGTACTCCTCCAGCTCCCACTTCTGGTTGCGCCAGGCGTAGTAGGTGTAGGACTGCTGGAACCCCGTCTTGCCCAAGGTGTGCATCATCGCCGGCTTGGTGAACGCCTCGGCCAGCCAGATCACCTCGGGGTGGTCGCGCGCCACGTCGTCGATCAGCCACTGCCAGAACTCGACCGGCTTGGTGTGGGGGTTGTCGACGCGGAAGATCTTGACCCCGTGGTCGATCCACACCTGGATCACCCGGCGCATCTCGGCGTAGGACCCGGCCGGGTCGTTGTCGAAGTAGAGCGGGTAGATGTCCTGGTACTTCTTCGGCGGGTTCTCCGCGTAGGCGATCGTGCCGTCCGCGCGGTGCTTGAACCACTCGGGGTGGGTCGTCACGTAGGGGTGGTCGGGGGAGGCCTGGAGCGCGATGTCCATCGCCACCTCGAGCCCCTGCTCGGCCGCCTGCGCGACGAAGAAGTCGAAGTCGTCGAACGTCCCCAGGTCGGGGTGGATGGCGTCGTGCCCGCCATCGGGGGAGCCGATCGCGTAGGGGCTGCCCGGGTCGTCGGGACCGGCGTCGAGGGTGTTGTTGGGTCCCTTGCGCTCCGTCGTGCCGATCGGGTGGATCGGGGTCAGGTAGACGACGTCGAAGCCCATCCGGGCGATGGCGGGCAGCCGCTTGGCCGCCGTGCGCAGGGTGCCGGAGGTCCACTTCCCGGTCTCGGGGTCCTGCACGGCACCTTCGGAGCGGGGGAAGATCTCGTACCACGCGCCATACAGGGCCCGCTCGCGCTCCACGAGCAACGGGTATGCCGCGGACGGACTCACGTGGTCGCGCAGCGGGCGGGCGGCCAGCTCGGCGCGCACGGACGGGTCGGTGCCCGCGTGCAGGCGCGCCAGGGGCGGGCGCCGCGTGTCGCGCAGGGCGGTGACCGCGTCGGCCAGGACGGCCTTCTGCTTCTTGCTGCGCTCCACCTCGGCCAGGGCGCGCTCGAGCATGCGGGCGCCCTCCTCGAGCATCAGCTCGGCGTCGACGTCGGCGGTGACCTTGATCGTCGCGTCGTGGTCCCACGTGCCGTAGGGGTCGGACCACCCCTCGACGCGGTAGGACCACCAGCCCACGGTGTCGGGCTCGACCACGGCGGCCCAGGTGTTGAGACCTGGGTTCACGGGGGTCATGGCGGTGACCCGCTCCGACCCGTCGGGCGCCACGAGGACGACGGAGGCGTTGACGGCGTCGTGGCCCTCGCGGAAGACCGTGGCGCCGATGGTGAACTGCTCGCCGACGACCGCCTTGGCGGGCCGGGCGCCGTTGTCGACGACGGGGCTGATCCCCTGGACCGGGATCCGGCCGATGGGGACCTGGGGGTGCGAGGTCTTCGGTGCCTTGGTCACCGCGGGTCTCTGGCCGGGGCTGCCGGCACTGGGTGCGTCAGGAGGGCTGGGCATGGCTGCCGGTGGCTTCGCTGTCACGCGCCCGACGCTACTCGGTCGGCACCCCGCGCACCTCCCCACGTGCAGAGATGGACGCGCGGCTGAAATTTCTTGAAAGTTCTGCAAGAACGCGTCATTGACTTTGCTCCGGAGGCCTTAGGATGCCCCACGTGAAGGCGATCCGACGCTTCAGCGTCCGTACTGTCCTGCCCGCGCCCATTGCCGCGCTCGGCGACCTGGCAAGCAACCTGCGGTGGTCCTGGCACCCACCCACGCGCGACCTCTTCCAGCGGATCGACCCGCAGCGCTGGGACAAGGTGCGCAAGGACCCCGTCCGGCTGCTGTCGGCGCTGTCCCCGCAGGAGCTGACCGACCTCGCCGGCGACGCCGAGTTCGTCGGGGCCGTCGCCGCGGCGAAGGCCGACCTCGACACCTACCTGACCGAGCCCCGGTGGTTCCAGGCCTGGGCCGACGAGGTCGAAGGCGGCGCCCCGAAGGCGATCGGCTACTTCAGCCCCGAGTTCGGCATCACCGAGGTGCTGCCGCAGTACTCCGGCGGCCTGGGCATCCTCGCGGGTGACCACCTGAAGACGGCCTCCGACCTCGGCGTCCCGATCGTCGGCGTGGGCCTGTTCTACAAGACCGGCTACTTCAAGCAGAGCCTCAACCGCGACGGCTGGCAGCAGGAGACCTATCCGGTGCTCGACCCGGACGGCCTGCCGCTGAGCCTCCTCCGCGAGGAGGACGGCACCCCCTGCGTCATCACCCTCGACCTGCCCGGTGGCCGCGAGCTGCACGCCCACGTCCTCAAGGCGCAGGTCGGCCGCGTGCCGCTGCTCCTCCTCGACTCTGACGTCCCCGACAACGACGAGGCCGCCCGCAACATCACCAACCGTCTCTACGGCGGCGGTGGCGAGCAGCGCCTGCAGCAGGAGATGCTCCTCGGCATCGGCGGCGTCCGCGCCCTGCGCCTGTGGTCGCGACTGACCGGCGCCCCGACCCCGGACGTCTACCACACCAACGAGGGCCACGCCGGCTTCCTCGGCGTCGAGCGGATCCACGAGCTGACGAAGTCGGCCGGGCTGACCTTCGACGAGGCCCTCGAGGCCGTCCGCGCCGCCACGGTCTTCACCACGCACACCCCCGTGCCGGCCGGCATCGACCGGTTCGAGGCAGACCTCATCACCCGTCACTTCGGTGGCGAGCGCGCCGTCGAGGGCGTCCCCGTGGAGCGGCTCCTCGCCCTCGGCGCGGAGGACTACCCGGGTGGCCAGGCGGGCATGTTCAACATGGCCGTCATGGGCCTGCGGCTCGGCCAGCGCGCCAACGGCGTCTCCCAGCTGCACGGTGTCGTCAGCCGCGGGATGTTCGACGGACTGTGGCCGGGCTTCGACGACGACGAGGTCCCGATCTCCAGTGTCACCAACGGTGTCCACGCCGGCACCTGGGTGGACCGCAAGGTCTACGAGGTCGCTGCCAAGCACCTCGGCACCACCGACATCGAGCGTGACAACGCCTGGGACCGGATCGGTGACGTGCCCCGCGACGCGATCTGGGCGACCAAGCGCGAGATGCGCGAGCAGCTCGTCAAGGAGGCCCGCCGCCGCACCCGCTCCTCGTGGAAGAAGCGCGGTGCCAGCCCGGCCGAGCTCGGCTGGGTCGACGACATCCTCGACCCCGACGTGCTGACCATCGGGTTCGCCCGACGGGTGCCGACCTACAAGCGGCTCACGCTCATGCTGCGCGACCCCGACCGGCTCAAGCGCCTCCTGCTCGACGAGAAGCGCCCGATCCAGCTCGTCATCGCCGGCAAGTCGCACCCCGCCGACGAGACCGGCAAGCAGCTCATCCAGCAGATGGTGCGCTTCGCCGACGACCCGGAGATCCGTCACCGCATCGTGTTCCTCCCGAACTACGACATCGCGATGGCGCAGTACCTCTACCCGGGCTGCGACGTCTGGCTGAACAACCCGCTGCGCCCGTTCGAGGCGTGTGGCACCTCCGGCATGAAGGCCGCGCTCAACGGTGGCCTCAACCTGTCGATCCTCGACGGCTGGTGGGACGAGTGGTTCGACGGCGAGAACGGCTGGGCGATCCCGACCGCTGACGGGGTCGAGGACGCCGAGCGTCGCGACGACATCGAGGCCTCGGCGCTCTACGACCTCATCGAGAACTCGGTGGCGCCGCGCTTCTACGACGTCGACGCCGAGGGCCTCCCGCAGAACTGGATCTCGATGATCACGCACACGCTCGCGACGCTGGGCCCGAAGGTCCTGGCCAGCCGGATGGTGCGCGACTACACGACCCAGCTCTACGGGCCCGCTGCCCGCGCCGGCTGGGCGCTCAACGGTGCGACCTTCGAGGGCGCCCGCGACCTGGCCGCCTACAAGGCCAAGGTCAAGGCTGCGTGGCCGAACGTCCGCGTCGACCACGTCGAGTCCTCGGGCGTCGGTGACAGCCCCGAGATCGGCGAGACGTTGCACGTCAACGCCTACGTCTCCCTCGGTGGGCTCGACCCCGACGAGGTCGACGTCCAGGTCGTGCACGGCACCGCTCGTGACTCCGACGAGCTGCGCGACGTGGTCAGTGAGTCGCTCCAGTTCGTGGAGTCCTACGAGGGTGGTCGCCACCACTTCGCCGGAGACCTCGCGCTGGCCCGCACCGGCTCGTTCGGCTACACCGTCCGGGTGCTGCCCAAGCACGCCGGTCTGGCCAGCACCAGCGAGCTGGGCCTGGTCGCCAACGCCTGACCCGAGCACGGCTCGGAGGTATGCCGCGTGCGGACGCCCGCACGCGGCATACCTGTGTCCGGGCCCGGGCTGGCGGCGTCGGGGCGAGCGCACCGGGATTGGCCCATTCGGCGGATTCGGAGGCCACCCGAGGCCCGTCACACTTGCGCGCATGACACGAGGGGGACGGCTGGGCTACCGGCCAGCACTCGACGGGCTGCGCGGAGTCGCCGTCCTGCTCGTCCTGGCCCAGCACGCGGGCCTCCCGCTCTTCCCGCAGGGGGGCACCGTCGGGGTGACGCTGTTCTTCGTCCTGTCGGGGTTCCTCATCACCTCGATCCTCCGTGCGGAGCATGACGCGACCGGTCGGATCGACTTCCGCGGCTTCTACCTGCGACGCGCTCGCCGTCTGCTACCCGCTCTGGCGCTGCTCCTCATCGGCGTCAGTGCGTACCTGCTGGTGTCTCACCAGTCGCTGCTGGACGTCGTGCTCACGGCCGGTTACGCGTCGAACCTCGCGGGCGCCGCCGGTCACAACCTGGGCAACCTCGTGCACACCTGGACCCTCTCCCTCGAGGAGCAGTTCTACCTCCTCTGGCCGCTCCTGCTCCCGGTGGTGGCCAGACGCCGCAGACCTGCTGTCATCCTGGCTGTCGTGGTCGCGCTGGTCGTCGCCTGGCGCGTGGTCCTGTCGTTGAGCGGAGCCCCCGTCGAGCGGATCTACTTCGGGCCGGACACCCGTGCCGACGCCATCGTGATCGGCTGCGCGCTGGCGTTCGCCCTCGCACGGACCTCCGTGCGTTTCCTGAGACCGGCCGCGGTGGGGAGTGCGCTCCTGTTGGCGGGCATGTGTGCCGCGCCACCGCAGTCCAGCCTCGCCTGGCTGTTGCCCCCCATCACCGTGGCATCACTGGTGCTCGTCGCCTTCGCAGCGCAGAGCACGCCGAGACTGCTCACCTGGCGGCCCTTGGTGGCGACCGGGCGGATCAGCTACGGCCTCTACCTGTGGAGCTTCCCGGTGGCCCTGAGTGTCGAGTCGCGGGACCTGCCGCTGTGGGCCAGCGCCACCACGGTCACGGTCGTCAGCGTCGCCCTGGCGCTGGCCTCGTGGTTCGTCGTCGAGCGACCCTTCCAGCGCCGGCCCGTGAAGGACGCTACCGACACGAGCGAGCTCGTGGCCCTGGCGGGCGACGCCCTTCCCGCTCGGTGAGACAGGCCCATGGAGTTCAGGGCCGGAGACCATGACGTGACCAACGACGTCCCATGACGAACGCCTGGGGCTGGCATGATCGACGGCGAGCTGAGCGAGCTGAGCATCCGGATGACGTGAGCGAGGGGAGCCGCATGGGTGGCGTGGGCCAGTCGGTCGACGTGACGATCGTCGGCGCCGGACCGACAGGTCTGATGGTGGCGGGGGAGCTGGCGCTGGCCGGCGTGCAGGTCGTCGTCCTCGAACGCCGTCCCACCCCTGACCTGGTGGGCACCCGCGCCCGCGGCTTCCACTCGCGGACGATCGAGGTCTTCGACCAGCGCGGCATCGCCGACCGCTTCCTGTCCGAGGGCCAGACCTTCCAGGCGATGAGCTTCGCCGGGGTCCCGTTGGACGTGGCCGGCCTTCCCTCGCGCCATCCGTACACGCTCGGACTCTCGCAGGGCCACGTCGAGCGCATCCTGCGCGGCTGGGTCGACGAGCTCGGGGTGCCGATCCGCTTCGGCGTGGAGGTCACCGGACTCCGCCAGGACGACAGTGGGGTCGACCTCCTCCTCGCAGACGGCGCCCAGCTGGGGGCCGGCTACGTCGTCGGGGCCGACGGCGGTCGCAGTGTCGTCCGCAAGGCGGTCGGCATCGAGCTCGTCGGTGCCCGGGCCACCCGCAGCCACCTCATCGCCGAGGCGGAGCTCGCTGAGGAGCCGCCCACCGGGATCCGACACGACGACGTGGGGATCCACGGCATCAACCTCGTCGACGGCACCACCTTCGGCATGGTCGTGACCGAGCGTGCGCTGGGCGACGCCACCGAGCCCACCCTCGCCGACCTCAGCGCAGCCCTCACCGAGGTCTACGGCACGGACTTCGGGATCCACGACCCCTCGTGGATCTCGCGGTTCACCGATGCCGCGCTCCAGGCCACCGACTACCGGCGTGGGCGGGTGCTGGTCGCCGGGGACGCCGCGCACATCCACCCACCGACCGGCGGCCAGGGCATCGGCCTCGGGGTGCAGGACGCAGTCAACCTCGGCTGGAAGCTGGCCCGGGTCGCCCAGGGCGCAGCACCAGAGACGCTGCTGGACACCTACTTCACCGAGCGCCACCCCGCCACGGCTCGCGTCCTGAGGAACGTCGTGACCCAGGCGCTGTTGCAGCGCGGCGACGCGCGGACCGAGGCCGTCCGCGCGACGTTCGCCGACGTGCTGGGCGCGGACGAGCCCAGGACGCAGGTCGCCGCGCTCCTGGCCGGGCTCGACGTGGTCTACGACCTCGGCGGGGGACACCCCTTGGTGGGACGTCGCATGCCCGACCTCGACCTCGCCACGGCCAACGGCCCGCGCCGGGTCTTCGAGCTGCTCCACGACGCCCGGCCCCTCCTGCTCAACCTCGGCGAGCTGGGCATCCTCGACCCCTTCTCGGTGGACGGGCGCGTCACGCTGGTGGACGCCGAGAGCCCGGGCCCCTGGGTGCTGCCCGTCGTCGGGACGGTCACGGCCCCGACTGCCGTGCTGGTCCGGCCCGACGGCCACGTGGCCTGGGTGGGCGAGGGGACGGCGGCCGGGCTCGACGAGGCGCTCACGACCTGGTTCGGCGCACCCGCAGGCTGAGCGCGGTCAGGTCGCGTCGCTCGCCCGGTAGACCCGGATGCAGGTGGGTCCGACCTCGACCGGCCCGGGCGGCGTCGAGTCGCCGAGCGGGCCCGGGCGCTCGTCGCTCGAGTCCCACAGCAGCTGGTATGCCGTGAGGCCGGGGACGGCGGGCAGGGTCACCTTCCCGACCTCGGGTGAGCCGTGCAGCACGACCAGCAGGGAGGCGTGGCCGATCCAGGCGCCGTTGAGCAGCATCTGCAGGGTGCGGGTCAACGGGTCCTCCCACCGGCCGTTCTCCATCGTCTCGCCCTCGATGTCGAACCACGCGAGGTCGGTCGAGCCGTCCTCGTGGACCTCGCGACCGGTGAAGAAGGTGCGCTGGCGCAGGACCGGGTGGTCGGCGCGCAGGCGGGTGAGGAACCGGGTCGTGGCGAGGAGGTCCTGCTGCCAGGGTTCAAGGCTCCAGGTGAACCAGGACGTCGGGTTGTCCTGGCAGTAGGGGTTGTTGTTGCCGCCCTGGCTGCGGCCGAACTCGTCGCCCGCGTTGAGCATCGGCACCCCCGTGGCGAGCAGGGTTGACCCGAGGAGGTTGCGCACCGAGCGACGCCGGACCTCCTCGACCTCTGGATCCGCGAGCCCGGTGTCGGGGCCCTCCACGCCGTGGTTCCACGAGCGGTTGTTGTCGGTGCCGTCGCGGTTGCCCTCGCCGTTGGGGCCGTTGTGCTTGGCGTTGTAGCGGGTCAGGTCGCTGGTGGTGAAACCGTCGTGCGCCGCGACGAAGTTCACCGAGGCGACGGGGCCGCGGTCGCGGGACCCGAAGAGGTCCTGCGACCCGGCCATCCGGGTGGCGAGCTCACGCACCCCGTGGCCCTGGTGGTGACCGGCGGTCTGGGCCTTGAGGTCGTCGAGCCAGAAGGTGCGCACCGAGTCGCGGAACCGGTCGTTCCACTCGGCGAACGGGGGAGGGAACTGACCGGTCCGCCAGCCGTGGATGCCGACGTCCCAGGGCTCCGCGATGAGCTTGACCCGGGACAGGACGGGATCGGTGCGCAGGGCGACGAGGAAGGGGTGGTTGGGGTCGTAGTCGTCGTTCTGGCCACGTCCGAGCGCGACGGCGAGGTCGAAGCGGAAGCCGTCGACGTGGCACTCGTTCACCCAGTACCGCAAGGAGTCGAGCACCATCTTGCAGACCATCGCGTGCCGCAGGTCGAGGGTGTTGCCGCAGCCGGTGACGTCGATGTCCTGGCCGCGTTCGTCCAGGCGGTAGTAGGCCCGGTTGTCCAGTCCCCGCCACGACAGCGAGGCGCCGACGCGCCCGGACTGCTCGGCGGTGTGGTTGTAGACGACGTCGAGGAGCACCTCGATGCCCTCGGCGTGGAGCAGCCGCACCATGCCCTTGAACTCGTCGAGGGCCCCCTGCGGGTCGGTCGTGGAGGCGTACATCCCGTGGGGGGCGAAGAAGCCGAGGGTGTTGTAGCCCCAGTGGTTGGTCAGGCCGCGCTGGACCACTTCGGGCTCGGACGTGAACGCCTGCACCGGGAGCAGCTCGACCGCGGTGGCGCCCAGCGCCTTGAGGTGCGCGATGACCGACGGGTGGCACAGGCCGGCATACGTGCCCCGCAGGTGCTCGGGCACCTCGGGGTGCTGGATCGTGAGGCTGCGGACGTGGGCCTCGTAGACCACGGTGTCGGCCAACGGGGTGTGCGGCGGCGCGTCAGCGCCCCAGTCGAAGGCCTCGTCGACCACCACGCAGCGGGGGACCGACCCCACGCTGTCGGTGGGGCTGCGCACCAGGTCATCGCCCTTGAGCCGCTCGTCGACCCGGTGGGCGAACACCTCGGGAGTCCAGGACACGTCGCCCTCGATGGCGCGGGCGTAGGGGTCGAGCAGCACCTTCGCCGGGTTGTAGCGCAGGCCCTCGGCCGGGCGCCACGGACCGTCGGCCCGCAGGCCGTACCGCTGGCCCGGGCCAACCCCCGGGAGGAAGCCGAACCAGATGCCGTGGGTGCGCTCGGTGAGGGGCAGCCGACGCTCCGAGCTGCCGTCCGCGTCGTCCGTGTCGTAGAGGCAGACCTCCACCGAATCGGCGTGACCTGCATAGACGGCGAACTCGGCTCCACCCTCGACCAGGGTCATGCCGAGGGTGGGAGGAAGGTCACGCGGGCGCGTGGCGGGCGACATGGCCCTCAGCCTAGGCAGTGGTTACGGTTGGGCACATGACGGATCCGACTTCCCTGCCCAACTTCCCCCCGCCCGCGAACGAACACCCCCTGCGCGGACGGGTCCTGGACGCCCTGATCGACCAGTCACTGGCGCCCAACGTGGACAACGACGGCGACGTCGCCTTCACGGTGCAGGACCAGCAGCTGTTCGTGCGCTGCACCGAGGGCGACTTCCAGATCATGCGCGTCTTCGGCCAGTGGGCGATCAGCGACGCGGTCCCGAGCGACCCGCTGACCCGCCTGGCCACCTGCAACGAGATCACCCTGCAGATGAACGTCGTGAAGGCCGGACTCGCCAACGACACCCTGGTCGTGACGAGCGAGCACATCGTCGACCAGAACAGCGACGTCCCCGCGCTGGTCAACGTGTCCATCCAGCTCGTCCTCGCGGGCGTGCAGATGTGGCACGAGCGGATCATGGGCGGCGGCGAGGACACCGGTCCCGGCGCGGGCCAGCCGGCACCCGGGGGCGGCCCCGCATGAGCGACAGCTCCTCCACGGGCGTGGTCTCCCTCGAGGTCGAGGGTGGGATCGCCACGATCCGCCTCAACCGCCCCCCGATGAACGCGCTCAACGCCGAGGTCCAGGCCGGCCTGTCGGCGGCGGCGATCGAGGCCGGGCAGCGACGTGACGTCGCCGGGGTCGTCCTCTACGGCGGCGAGAAGGTCTTCGCCGCCGGGGCGGACATCAAGGAGATGGAGCGGATGTCCTACACGGACATGGCCGACTACTCCGGGGTGCTCCAGGACTTCACCCGCACCCTTGCGCGCATCCCCAAGCCGACCGTGGCCGCGATCACCGGCTACGCGTTGGGCGGGGGCTGCGAGGTGGCCCTGGCCTGCGACTTCCGGGTCGCCGCCAAGAACGCCAAGCTCGGCCAGCCCGAGATCTTGCTCGGCATCATCCCCGGCGCCGGCGGCACCCAGCGGCTGGCCCGGCTCGTGGGCCCGGCCAAGGCCAAGGACATCGTGTTCTCCGGACGCTTCGTCTCCGCGGACGAGGCGCTCGCGATCGGGCTCGTCGACGAGGTGGTCGAGGCCGAGGACGTGTATGCCGCCGCGAAGGCGCGCCTCGCGCCGTACGTCGGAGGTCCCGCCTACGCGATCCGCGCCGCCAAGGAAGCCATCGACCGCGGCCTGGAGACCGACCTCGAGACCGGGCTGGAGATCGAACGCATGCTGTTCAGCGGCCTGTTCGCCACGAAGGACCGCGAGATCGGCATGAAGTCGTTCGTCGAGAACGGTCCCGGCAAGGCGAAGTTCGAGGGCGCCTGACCCATGTCGTCCACCCCGACGAGCGCGGCAGCTCCCGTCAGCGCGGCCACGGCCGAGCAGGTCGCCGCCGCGTACGCCGACAACAAGCTGGCCCAGGTGCTCTACCACGACTGGGAGGCGCAGACCTACGACGACAAGTGGTCGATCTCGTTCGATGAGCGCTGCATCGACTACGCCCGTGACCGCTTCCACGCCATCACCGGCACGCCCGACCCGCTGCCCTACGGGATGGCCCTCGAGCTCGGCGCCGGCACCGGCTTCTTCTCGCTCAACCTCAAGCAGGCCGGGATCCTCGACGAGGTCCACGTCACCGACCTGTCGCCCGGGATGGTCGAGGCCGCCAAGGCGAACGCCGAGTCGCTCGGCTTCCGGGTGCAGGGCAGGGTCGCCGATGCCGAGCGAATTCCGTATGACGACAACACTTTTGACGTCGTCGTCGGTCACGCGGTGATCCACCACATCCCCGACGTCGAGGCGGCCTTCCGCGAGGTCCTGCGGGTGCTCAAGCCCGGTGGAAGGTTCGTCATCGCGGGGGAGCCCACCAGGGTGGGCGACTGGTACGCCCGCCAGCTCGGCCGGGTGACCTGGAAGGCGACCAAGGCGGTCACCCAGCTGCCGGCCCTGCGCGACACATGGGCGAAGGACCAGGACGCGCTCGACGAGTCGTCGCGCGCCGCGGCCCTGGAGGCGGTCGTCGACCTGCACACCTTCGACCCCGACGAGCTGGCCCGGATGGCCCTGCGCGCGGGCGCCGTCGGCGTCCGTACCCAGACCGAGGAGCTCACGGCGGCCTTGCTGGGGTGGCCGATGCGCACGTTCGAGGCAGCGGTCAAGCCCGGCGTGCTGGGCTGGGGCTGGGCGATGTTCGCCTACGGCTCGTGGAAGCGGCTCTCGGCCGTCGACCGCGTCCTGGCCAAGGCGGTGCCGGCGCGGCTCTTCTACAACGTCGGCATCACCGGCGTGAAGCCCGGCTGACCGCCGACCGAGACACAGGCGAACACCCGTGACCTCTGCAGCGAATGCGGACATGTCGCCGGCCGACCACGGCGAGCGCGGTCCCTCCGGCCTGCCCCGGCCGCTGGCCTGGGTCCGCTGGGTGGTCTGGGCGATGACCAACCGGGCGTTCACCCGGCACCACCTGCTGAGCTACCTGCGGATGGCGCGAGCGAGCGCGCGCTACCCGTCGCTGCGGTTCGAAGGCCCCTGCTTCATCGGACCGGACGTGCGGTTCGAGGTCCGGGAGGGCTACGGCCGCCTCGTGGTCGGCCCCTACACCCACTTCGGTGCGCACGCCCGCGTCCGGGCCCACGAGGGCACGCTGCGGATCGGTCCCAAGTCGGTCATCGGCATCCGCAACACGATCAACTGCTGGATCGACATCTCGATCGGTCAGGCGTGTCTGTTCGGCGACGACGTCTACGTGTGCGACTTCGACCACGTGACGACATCGCTCGACGTGCCGATCAAGGACCAGGGCATCGTCAAGTCGCCGGTGCGCATCGGCGACGACGTCTGGCTCGGCACCAAGGTCGTCGTCACGCGCGGCACCGACATCGGCGACCAGAGCGTGGTCGCAGCCTCGGCCGTCGCCCGGGGTGACTACCCGCCGCGGTCGGTCGTGGCCGGCATACCGGGAAGGGTCGTCAGGACGCGCGAGTGACCCGCGGACGGACGCCCCGCTCCGGCGCGAGGCGCGCGCCCGCTGCGCTCACCGGAGTGAGAGGACGCCCGTCACGACCCCCGTGCCGGTGCCCGACTCGAAGTCCTGCGCGCCGATGTCGACCCCGTGGCCGCTGAGCTTCTCGTAGCGTCCGGTGCCCCCCATCAGGCTCACCGGCCCGGTGTTGGTGAGCCCCGTCTCGCCGAACACGATGAAGACGTGCTTCTGTGCGTAGAACTGGCCGCTGCCGTCCGCGCAGGTGTAGACCGTGCGGATCAGCAGCGCTGCCTTGGGCATCACCGGGTTGCCGGCGAAGACCGGCACGTCGTCCGACAGGGTGCCGGACGGGCACAGTCCTCCGGTTGCGGTGAAGGTGGGGTCACCCGCGACGGACGCGTCGAAGGTCTCCGTGATGGTGAACGGCGTCGGCTCGACCGCCGAGGCCGCGCTCACCCCGAGCCCGATGGTTCCGAGTGCCATGGCTGCCCCTGCAGCGGCCACGCGGTGGTAAGTCATCATGACCAGGCCTCTCTCGATGGACGTGGTGACCGGCGGGCGCCGACCCCCCTCCATTGCAGGGCATCCGGCGGGCCGTCACATCACGGAAACCACCTATGTCCACGGGTCGGCGGCGCGCGCCCCCACGTGCTCCGGAGGTCACCCGAGGCGGGCGTCCAGCGCGGGAAAGGCGTTGTCCTGCAAGCCTTGTCGTCTGGCCTCGTCGAGCGCCTGGTCACGTCGTCCGTCGTGGATGAGCTGGGCCAGGAGGTGGAAGTCGCGGCGGTGCTCCTCGGCCCGGCGTCGCGCGTAGTCGACCGACTGCCCCCGCGTGACGAGGAACGCCCAGTCGCTCGACAGGGCGTGCCACAACGTCTGCAGCAGCTGGTCGAGGTCGGGTCGCCGGTTCTGGAGCCGGCCAGCCAGGCGCTCGCGACCGAGCACGTCGAGCCAGCGCCGTTGCAGCCACTCGTTCTCGTGCGCGATCTGGCGCACCGCCGGGCCGTCCCACACCGAGTAGTCCTTGCCCGCGCCCCAGGAACCCGGTGCCAGGTCGAGGTCGCCGGCGACGTGACCCTGCGCGAGCGCCTTCTCGACGGTGGTCACCGTGACCCCGGCGCGCCGCAGCGCGCGGATCGCCGTGCCGAGGAACACCGGACCCTCGTGCCACCAGTGCCCGAACAGCTCGGTGTCGTATGCCGCGACGACCAGTCCCGGCTCACCGCGCACCTCGTGGGCGTGCAGCAGCTGGTCGCGGACCGCGTCGACGAAGTGCGCCACGTCGTGGTCCACCTGGCCGCGGGCCTCGTCGGGGTCGTAGGGCCGTTTCCGGCCGACATCCACGTCGGGCTCGGTGATCGCCCAAAGCCTGATGCCGGTGAGCTCCTCGCGGGCATGGAAGTCGCGGTAGACGGGTGAGGCCGGGTACCCGCTGCGCGAGGACCAGATGAGGTTGGTGACCTCCAGGTTGCGGGGCACGGCCACGACGTCGGTCCCGGCCACCCGCCACGCGGCATGGGGGTGTCCGCCTGAGTCGCGCACGGTCTGCTCGTCGACGACGAAGTGGCCGACGCCGGCCTCGGTGAACTGCTGCGCGAGGGCCGGGTGCCAGCCGCACTCGGGCGACCAGATCCCACGCGGTCGTTCGCCGAGTCGCCACGCGCTGTCGGCCAGACCTGTGTGCAGCGCGAGGGCGGCGACCTCCGGTAGGAGCAGCGGGAGGAACGGGTGCGCGCTCGGCCCGCCGAGCAGCTCGACCACGCCCTGGTCGCGCAGCCCGCGCAGGACCGGCGACCCACCCGCGCGCCACCGTGTCTCGAGCAGCCGCGCGGCCCCGGACGCGCCGGCATACTCCCGCTCGGCCGTCGACCGGCGGTGCGGGTCGGGGTCGAAGCCCAGCTCGCGGGCCCGCAGGCCCCACAGTCCGGCCCAGGTCGCGGCGTCGCGGCGCATGCGGGGGTGGTCGAGCTGGGCGGCGAGCACGGGGGTGACGCCGAGGGTCAGGATGTCGCGATGCCCTTCGGCCGCAAGGGAGTCCAGCTCCGCGACGAGAGGCACGTAGGACTCCACCCAGGCCTGGAACAGCCACTCCTCGCCGAGGGGCCAGACCCCGTGCCCGGGCAGCCAGGGCAGGTGGGAGTGCAGGACGAGGCAGAAGGCGCCCGGCACGGGTGGAGTCACAAGCCACCAGTCTGCCGCAGTGGGTGCGGATACTCATGTGTGGCCGCCCCCGGGCGTCCAGACTGTCGCCATGTCGACCCGGCGCCCACCCCGCGCGCTCCTCGCACCCCTCGTCCTCTCCGTGACGGCCGGCGTGCTGATGTCGGGATGCGGTGCGTCGTTCCGACCCGACGGCGACGAGGCGGTCGCGGCCCGGTCAGCTGGTGATGCCGCGGCCGAGCGCCTGCTCGACGAGGTGACCGAAGGTGCGCAGCCGGTCGGGTCCGCGGTGTTCGACCAGTGCACGGAGGGGCAGCACAACTGGAAACGCCACGACGACTACGACCACGAGTGCGACCTCGCGCACTCGCGGGTGGTCCCCGGTGCCGCGACGACCCCGGAGGTCGACGCGTCCCTGCGCGCGATGCATCGGCGTGCCCTCGGCGCGGGCTGCACCCTCCTCTACGGCGGCTCGGGCCTGGAGGGCGTGGCCGACGTGTACTGGCCGTCGCGCCAGAGGATGGCCAACCCTTCTCCCGGCATGCTGCCCTCGGGCCGGTACACCTGTGCCACCGGCGACGGACCACCCGTCGAGCTCGAGGTGGAGCCCTACGCGGCGGGTCGTGACGAGCGCTACGACCTGAGGCCTGACGTCATGCTCACTCCGTACATCGCGACTCGCACCCAGCGCTCCGAGCCCTTTCCCGACTCGACGGAGTCCGCAGTCGCTGAATCCAAGCTCGCGATGCACTACGTCGTCACCGCGAAGGTCGCCTACCTGGTCGTCTGACGGTCAGCCATCGGGTCGCGTGACGAGCCGGGCGAGCTTCTTCGGGGCCATCAGGCAGTAGCTGTCGGCCAGCAGCTCGGCCACCTCGGCCCAGTCGGTGGCGGCGTCGATGACCATGCCGATGACGTGGGGGCTCCAGTCCGGCTTGTAGAACGGCAGCCCCGAGTGGACCAGGGCCTCGAGCTCCGCACCGGTCGAACGGAACGTGACCACGTCGGCGGGACTGCCCAGTCGCGCGGCCAGCCCGAACACCGAGCCGCCGCGCGGGTCGACGTGGGCGAGGTGGGCGAACGTGCGCTGCCGGACCCGCCACCGCACGCCGATCCAGGCGTCCTGCTCGTGGGTCTCGGGCAGCGCGAGGCAGATCGCGGCGACCCGGGCCACCAGGGCCGGGTCGAGGTCGTCGTCGACGTCTCCCACGGCCGCGACCCTAGTCCGGCGCACCGACAGCCCGTGCCCCGATCGACCCCGCGCGGCTGCCCTGCCAAGCCACGGCTCTGCCAAGCCACGGCTCAGCTGCGCCCCTGCTCGCCTGCGGCCCTGCCCTGCTGCGCGAGGGCCTTTGCTGCGGAAACCCGGTTGCCCGATCCGGAGGCCCGTGACACGGTGCGGGCATGTCTTGCACCTTGGTGGCCGTCGACTTCGACGCACGCCGTCCGGCCGAGCTGGCCGGCTTCTGGGGCTCGGTGCTCGACCGGCCGGTGGAGGAGCTCGGCGGGGGTCTGCTCCTGGCGGGGGACGCGACCCAGGTGGGTCTGCGGTTCGTCGCGAGCCCCGCGGAGAAGGTCGGCCCCAACCGGATCCACCTGCACCTCACGAGCACCGACGAGGGGGACATGCAGCGCGTCGTGGCCGAGGCGGTCGGCCTCGGGGCACGCCACCTCGACGTCGGCCAGCTGCCCGAGGAGGGGCACGTGGTCCTGGCGGACCCCGAGGGCAACGAGCTCTGCGTCATCCCGCCGGACAGTTCCTTCCTCGCGGGCTGCGGCTTCCTCGGCGAGCTGGCCTGCGACGGGACGCGCGACGTGGGGGTCTTCTGGAGCGAGGTGCTCGGCTGGCCGCTCGTGTGGGACCAGGACGAGGAGACGGCCATCCAGTCCCCGGAGGGTGGGACGAAGGTCGCCTGGGGAGGTCCCCCGCTCGCCCCCAAGCCCACGAGGAACCGCCAGCGCCTGCTGCTGGCCGCCACCGACGACCACGACGCGGAGGTCGACCGCCTCCTCTCGCTCGGGGCGACTCGGGTGGACGACTGGGACCAGCTCGGCCGGGAGGGCGCTGGCACGACCCTGGCCGACCCCGACGGCAACGAGCTGCGCCTCCTGCCGTGATCGCGGCTCCAGGCGGCAGGCCGCAACCCGGGGCGCCGTTGCGCCTGCCCGCGGGTCCGGGGCTGCGCCACGGCATGGTCATCGACGCCGGTGAGCTGGTCGAGCGCTTCTCCCGCTCCTCCGGGCCCGGGGGACAGGGCGTCAACACGACGGACAGCCGCGTGGAGCTCGACTTCGACCCGTCGACGTCGCGCGCGGTCGCCGAGCTGCCCGAGGCCACCCGCGAGCGGCTCCTGGAGCGGTTGGCGCCGAAGCTCGTGGGTGGGCGGCTGCTCGTCGTGGCGTCTGAGCACCGCTCGCAGCGCCAGAACCGCGTGGTCGCGCGGCAGCGGCTGGTCATGATGCTGCGCGAGGCGGCCGCGCCAGACCCGCCAGCCCGGCGGCCCACCCGGCCGACCAAGGGTTCGCAGCGGCGCCGGGTCGATGCCAAGAAGCGCCGGGGTCAGCTCAAGTCCGGCCGCCGGACCGTCGACGACGGCTGACTCGCCACCCACGGCGACGGGCTACGTCAGCCGCGCCACGGCGAACAGGTCGAGGCTCGAGTCGTCTGCGTCGCCGATCACGAAGTCCCGCGCGGTGACCGACTCGACGGTCGCGCGCAGGTCGACGTCCCACGCCTCGGGGTCGCAGTCCTGCTGGGCCGCGACGACCGAACCGCGCGCCGACTCCCAGCGAGCCAACCGCTCGCCGTGGCCGAGCCCCACCACGGCCACCGTGGCGCCGGGCAGCCAGCGGCGTACCTCGTCGCCCAGCTCGGCCGCGTCGTACTCGCGGCAGTGGTAGAGGTTCGCCGGCTTCTCCCGGCGACCCAGCCCGGGGGAGAAGGTGAGGCGGTTCGGGGTGGAGACCACCACCACCCCGCCGGCGCGCGTCACCCGGGCCAGCTCGCGCACGTAGTCGCCGGGCGTCCAGATGTGCTCGAGCACCTGGAGCGAGACCGCCAGGTCGACGGCGCCGTCGGCCAGGGGGAGCGCCGTCAGCGCACCCCCGAGGTATGCCGCCCGCTCACCTCCGTGGACGCGCGCGGCGTGGGCGGTGGTCGCCGCGTCGTAGTCCACGCCGACGACGCGCACTCCGGGCCAGGCCGTGTCGAGGAGGCCCGCGGCATACCCCTCGCCGCAGCCGGCGTCCAGGACGACGCTCGGGGTCGACGACACCCAGCCGGGCACGGCGGCATACCCGGCCTCATGACGCCGGAACCAGTAGTTCTCGGCGGCCACCCCCGGCACCGTGCGCTCGCCGGTGATCGTCAGCGGTGTGGGCACCGTCACCTCCTCCGGGCGCGCAGAGCGCTTGCCGTGCCGGGCTCGTGGTGAGCGTCACGCACTGGCGGCGTGTGGATTACGGGCAGGGGCTGTAAGGATGGCACCTGACCAAGTCTCGACAAACCACTGTCGATCCCAGCGGCAACCATTGTGAAGAAGGGGACGAGTCGCACATGAACATCGTCGTCTGCGTGAAGTACGTGCCGGACGCACAGTCCGACCGCACGTTCAACGATTCCGACAACACCACCGACCGGGTGGGCGTCGACGGACTGCTGTCCGAGCTCGACGAGTACGCCGTCGAGGAGGCCCTCAAGCTGGTCGAAGCCGGTGAGGGTGAGGTGACCGTGGTCACCGTCGGCCCCGACCAGGCCGCCGATGCGCTCAAGAAGGCGCTGCAGATGGGGGCCGACAAGGCCGTCCACGTGAAGGACGACGCGATCCACGGCTCCGACGCCGTGGCCACCTCGCTGGTCCTCGCCGAGGCGGTCAAGAAGATCGGCAGCCCTGACCTCGTGATCACCGGCATGGCCTCCACCGACGGCACCATGAGCGTCGTCCCGGCCATGCTCGCCGAGCGCCTCGGGCTGCCGCAGGTGACCTTCGCCTCCGAGCTGACCGTCGACGGGTCCACCGTGACGATCCGCCGTGACGGCGACGCCGCATCGGAGACCATCGTCGCCACCCTGCCCGCGCTCGTCTCGGTCACCGACCAGATCAACGAGCCGCGCTACCCCTCGTTCAAGGGGATCATGGCCGCGAAGAAGAAGCCGGTCGAGGAGTGGGCCCTGGCTGACCTCGGCATCGACGCGTCGCAGGTCGGCCTCGACGCCGCCTGGACCAAGGTCGAGTCGTTCACCAAGCGCCCCCCGCGCGAGCAGGGCCAGATCGTCACCGACGACGGCGACGGCGGCACCAAGCTCGCAGAGTTCCTGACCGCGCAGAAGTTCGTCTGAGCCGGCCAGAGACAAGGAAAGGAACACCCCCATGGCTGAAGTACTTGTTCTGGTCGACCACGCGAACGGCACCGTCCGCAAGACCACCTCAGAGCTGTTGACCATCGCCCGTCGCCTCGGCGAGCCCAGCGCCGTCTTCGTCGGCGACGGGTTCGACGCGGCGAAGGAGACCCTCGCCAGGTTCGGCGCGGAGAAGGTCTACCGCGTCGAGAGCGCCGACGTCACCGACTACCTGGTGGCCCCGCAGGCCGAGCTGCTCGCGCAGCTGGTCGAGAAGACCTCCGCCGCCGCGGTGCTCATCCCGAGCAACTCGGCCGGCAAGGAGATCGCGGCCCGGCTGGCGATCAAGACCGACTCCGGCCTGATCACCGACGCCGTCGACGTGCAGGCGGGGGAGGGCGGCAGCGTCACCACGACCCAGTCCGTCTTCGCCGGGTCCTACAGCGTCAAGGCCACCGTCACCAAGGGCACGCCGATCATCACGGTCAAGCCCAACTCGGCGACGCCGGAGGAGGCCGCCGGTGCGGCCGCCGACGAGGCGTTCGAGCCGACCATCTCCGACGCCGCCAAGGGCGCGAAGGTGACCGAGTCCAAGCCCAAGGAGGCCACTGGCCGCCCGGAGCTGACCGAGGCCGCGATCGTGGTCTCCGGTGGTCGTGGCACCGGCGGCGACTTCTCGCCCGTCGAGAGCTTTGCCGACTCCCTCGGTGCCGCCGTCGGTGCGTCCCGCGCCGCCGTCGACGCCGGCTGGTACCCGCACACCTCGCAGGTCGGCCAGACCGGCAAGCAGGTGTCGCCGCAGCTCTACGTCGCCTGTGGCATCTCCGGTGCCATCCAGCACCGCGCGGGCATGCAGACGTCCAAGACGATCATCGCGATCAACAAGGACGAGGAAGCCCCGATCTTCGAGCTCGTCGACTTCGGTGTCGTGGGTGACCTCTTCACGGTCCTCCCGCAGGCCACCGAGGCAGTCAACGCTGCCAAGGGCTGACCTCGCCGGCTGACGCTCGACGTCGGCCACGCGGCATACCGACGAAGCGCCCCGGACCACCCGGTCCGGGGCGCTTCGGCACCCAGCACAGGAACCTCGTTGGTGGACAGGGTGCCACCTGTCCACCAACCAGTTTCGTGCGCTAGCAAMGGTTGCTGGGCGGGGGTGCTGGCGGGGGGCGGGACAGGTGAACGCCCCGGACAGGGGGGTCCGGGGCGTTCGCGCTGCCTGCGTGCGGGGTTGGGTCGCGTGCCGGCTGCGGTGTCGGCGTCTTCGGAGTCCCCCTCACGGGACTCCGAAGACGCCGCGCTGTTGCGCTGGGCTGTCAGCGAACAGCGTTGGCGGCGGCTACGACGTCGACCAGGCCGTGACCCTTGTCGAAGCTCGTCGTGCCGTTGGTGCCCGACTCGTACGGGGCACCGTCCGTGTACTTGTAGGCCGTGGACTCCAGGGCCGCCTCGACCTGCGCCGGGGTGGCGTTCGGGTTGGCCTGGAACAGCTGCGCGACGATGCCCGAGATGTGGGGCGTGGCCATCGAGGTGCCGCTGATGGTGTTGTAGTCGCCGCCGTCCTTGGGATCGAGTCCCGAGGAGCAGATCGGCAGGTAGACGCGGCACGAGCTGGTGATGTCCTCACCCGGCGCCGAGATGTCCGGGTAGGTCGACTGGTCGCCGGCCTTGCCGCGGCTGGAGAAGTCCGACACGGTGCCGTTGCGGGTGCCGGTGTTCTGGTCGAAGAACGAGGCGACCGAGAGGATGCCGGGCGTCGGGTCCTTGCCGGGCGGGTTGGACAGGTCCTCGGACCCGTCGCCACCGTCGTTGCCGTTGGCCCAGACCGACACGACACCTTCCTTGACGAGCTCACGCTGGATCTTGACCGTCGCGGAGTTCGGGTCGAACGCGCCACCGCCGGTGGGGCCGTAGGAGTTCGACGTCACCTTGATCGGCGGGCAGGTGCTGGCCGGGACACCGGCGCCACAGGGAGCGTCGTGGTTCTCGAGCACCCAGTTGAGCGCCGCGTCGGCGCCGATGATGAACAGCACGGCACCGGTGCTGATGCTGACCAGGCTCGCGCCGGGGGCGGCTCCGTGCATCGTGGTGCCGTCGGACAGGGTGACGTCGCGACCGGCGACGATTCCGTTGACGTGCATCCCGTGACCGCCACCGGACAGGAGGTCGGTGTTGAGCGACCCGGCGTCGACCGGGGCACAGGTGCCCTCGGTCAGCGGGTCACACAGCATCTTGAGGTTCTTGACGACGGCGGAGGTGCCGTCGGCGTTCGTGAGGAACGGGTGGGTGGGGTCGACACCCGAGTCGATGACCGCGACGGAAACGCCCTTGCCGTCGAGGGCGGAGCCGTTGGCGCCGGTCAGGGTGCTGCGGGCCTCGGAGCCGCGGGTGGCGGTGTTGGAGGTCGACAGCAGCATCTCGATGGGCTGGTTGCCCTCGACGTAGGTCACGCCGGGCTGCGAACGCACGGCCTGTACCTGGGCGGGCAGACCGGTGGCCACGACGACGCCGACCTTGTCGAACGTGGTCACCCTGCGCAGACCGGCCGCCTGGACGGCCTTGGTGGCGGCGGCGGTGTCCGTGCCGTGCACGAGGACGGTGGTCGGGGTGGCGGCCTTGAGCACACCCAGCTGGGAGGCCAGCCAGGGCTGGACCGGCGCGAGCGCCTTGCCGGAAGACAGCAGACCTGCGGAGGCAGGGGTGGCGAGGGCCATGGCGGCGAGGGCGGCCGTGGCCACAGTCGCGACGACTGCCCGGGTTCTCTTCACGGTGTGCATTGATTTCCCTTCGTGACTGACCAGGGTGACTGACCAGGGTGACTGACCAGGGCGACTGACCAGCAGCGGCGATGGTCGGTATGCCGTGTCAACGAGGGTGTGTGACCGGGGTTACGTGCCGGTAGGTAAAGGATTGGTCAGGTGGACGCCGGGCGGCCGGAGGGACGATTGACGCGTAAACTTTCGCCAGTGACCGCCTACCTCGACCATGCCGCCACCACGCCGATGCTGCCATCGGCCATCGCGGCGATGGCCGACCAGCTGGCCACGACCGGCAACGCGTCGTCGCTGCACACCTCGGGCCGGATGGCCCGTCGCGTCGTGGAGGAGTCGCGCGAGCGGCTGGCGAAGGCCTTGGGTGCCCGCCCGTCGGAGGTCGTCTTCACGTCCGGGGGCACCGAGTCCGACAACCTGGCGGTGGCGGGGACCTTCGAGGCCCGGCGGGAGTCGGACCCGGCCCGCATCCGCATCGTCTGCAGCTCGATCGAGCACCACGCCGTTCTCGACTGCGTCGAGCACCTGGTCACGCACGAGGGCGCGAAGGTGACCTGGGTCGACCCCGACCCGGCCGGCTTCATCACGACCACGGCCGTCCGCGCGGCCATCGAGGAGGACCCCGACTCCGTCGCGCTGGTCACCGTGATGTGGGCGAACAACGAGGTGGGCACGGTGCAGCCGGTGGCCGACCTCGCGGCGCTGGCCCACGAGTACGGCGTGCCGTTCCACACCGACGCCGTCCAGGCGGCCGGGCACCTCCCGGTCGACTTCACCGCGTCCGGGGCCGACCTGATGACCGTCACCGGGCACAAGGTCGGCGGCCCCCTCGGGGTCGGCGCCCTGCTGGTGCGCCGGGACGCGGTCGTCGTGCCGCAGAGCTTCGGCGGGGGACAGGAGCGGCAGATCCGCAGCGGCACCCTCGACGTCCCGGCCATCCGTGCCTTCGCGGTGGCCATGGAGGACTCGGTGCAGTCGGTGCCCACGGAGACCCCTCGGCTGGTGGCCCTGCGCGACCGGCTGGTCCACGAGGCGATGGGCCTGGGCTACGACGTGACGGTCACCGGCGCGTGGGAGGCCGGCGACGGCATCCGCCGCCTGCCGGGCAACGCCCACCTGCTCGTCCCCGGCTGCGAAGGCGACTCGCTGCTCTACCTCCTCGACGCCGCAGGCGTGGAGTGCTCCACGGGTTCGGCCTGCCAGGCCGGCGTGCCGCAGCCGTCGCACGTGTTGCTGGCCATGGGGATTCCCGAGGAGTCCGCCAAGGGCGCCCTGCGCCTGACCTTGGGCCACACCTCGACGGACGCCGATGTCGACGCCGTGCTGGCTGCCCTGCCGGCGGCCATCGACCGGGCGCGCCGGGCCAGCGGGTGGGCCGGCTGATGCGGGTCGTTGCCGCGATGTCGGGAGGGGTCGACTCCGCCGTCGCCGCGGGGCGCATGCTCGATGCCGGGCACGAGGTCGTCGGCGTGCACCTCGCCCTGTCGCAGAGTGCCGCCACGCTGCGCGAGTCCGCGCGCGGCTGCTGCACGATCGAGGACGCGGGCGACGCCCGACGGGTCGCCGACATGCTCGGGATCCCGTTCTACGTCTGGGACATGGCCGCGCGCTTCAAGCGCGACGTCATGGAGGACTTCGTCGCCGAGTACTCCGCAGGACGCACCCCCAACCCGTGCCTGCGCTGCAACGAGAAGATCAAGTTCTCGGCGCTGCTCGACAAGGCCATCGCGCTCGGCTTCGACGCCGTGGCCACCGGCCACTACGCGCAGGTCGTCGAGCGACCCGACGGTGGGCGGGAGCTGCACCGCGCGGTGGACATGGCGAAGGACCAGTCCTACGTGCTCGGCGTCCTCGACGCCGACCAGCTGGCCCGGGCGTTCTTCCCGCTCGGCGACACCGCCAAGCCGGAGATCAGGGCCGAGGCGAAGGAGCGCGGCTTCTACGTCGCGAGCAAGCCCGACTCCCATGACATCTGCTTCATCGCCGACGGTGACACGCGCGGATGGCTCACCGCCCGACTGGGCGAGCAGCCCGGCGAGATCGTCGACGCCGAGTCGGGTGAGGTCGTCGGGGCGCACCAGGGTGCGTACGCCTACACCGTGGGGCAGCGGCGGGGGCTGGGCCTCGACCGGTCCGCTCTCGACGGTGACCCGCGCTACGTCGTGCAGGTCGATGCCGCAACCAACCGCGTGCTGATCGGCACGTCAGACCTGTTGGGGGTCAACGCGATTCGCGGTGACCACGCCCGCTGGTGCGGGCCGCCGCCCGAGGGCGTGGTCGAGGTCGGGGCCCAGGTGCGAGCGCATGGGGAGGAAGTGCCGGCGCAGGCGTGGGCCGATGGTGACGACGTCGAGGTGCGGCTGTCCGGCCGACTTCGCGGGGTCGCGCCGGGACAGTCCGTCGTCCTCTACGAGGGGACGCGCGTGGTGGGTTCGGCGACGATCGCGGCGACCTGGCTGGAGCGCTAGGTATGCCGCTGCGCAGCGAGATCCGGGACGGGTCACCGCTCGCGCGGGTGCGGTCGCTGTGCCTGGCCCTCCCGGGGACCGAGCAGCGGGAGTCGCACGGTGAGCCGTGCTGGTTCGCCGGAGGGAAGAAGACCTTCGTGATGGCCGCGCAGGAGCACCACGACGACCGGACCGCCGTCTGGCTGGCCGCGCCGGACGGGGTGCAGGCAGCCCTGGTTGCCGCCGAGCCCGAGCGCTACTTCCGGCCGCCGTACGTCGGGCACCGCGGCTGGGTGGGGGTCTACCTGGACGTCGACGACATCGACTGGCCGCACGTCGAGGCGCTGGTCGAGGACGGCTGGCGCTGCGTGGCACCGAAGCGGTTGCTCGCGGAGCTCGACGCCACCTGAGATCAGACGCGGGGGCGCCTATCCCACCCGTCGCTCGACGCTGACAGCCTTGAGCCGCTGGGGCTGGAGCATCCGCTCCTGATCGGCCATCACCGAGCGCGCGTTCTCGGCCACCGCCGGGCTCACCCTCGCGAGCTCGGCATACGCCTCCCGCACGCGCTCGAGCTGCTGTCGCGCCACCTCGGCGAGCGGGTCGAACCGCTTGAGCGGGTCCCCGGGGTCCGGCGGCCCGATCCGCTCCCGCGGCACCGGGTGGGTGATGCGGTACCAGAAGTCCATGAACCGGTCCCAGTCCGAGCCCCACCCGCTGGTCCGAGCCCGGACCGAGTAGGCGCTCGTGGCGAAGACCTCGCCGGCCCCGTCAGCCGCGGACGCGCGGGCGACGACGGGAACGTCGATGTCACCGTCCGCCGGGTGGTTGCGCAGGGTCAGGACCCGGGTGGTTGCGTGGAGGGTGGTCTCGAGCGTCACGACCCGTCCGTCCGGCAGCGTCAGGGGGATCGACGAGCTGGGGCCGAAGACCTGCGTCCCGCCGACGAACCAGCTCACGACCACGCTGGACTCCGCGTCGATCGGTGACGTCCCACCGATGCCGACCGTCACCGGGGTGTACGTCGTCACGCGCACGGTCTCGCGCGTCTCCCAGGTGAAGTCGCCGGCCCACTCCCAACCCGGGTGCGGACGGCGTTCGGTCCGGATGACGTCGGTCGTGTCCGCACTGGTCGTGCGGACGGTCAGCGACGGCGCGCTGTGCCGCCGCACCCGCACCCGCACGAAGCCGGGCCGCGTCGCCTGGCCGAACTCCTGGGTCACGCCCACGTGCACCTGCCCGAGGGGTGTGTCGACCGCGACGTCGGTGTCGGGGGTCGGGAAGACGATGCGGCCGGCGTACCAGACGACCGGACCCGGCGTGACGCCCGGCTGGTCGACGATCGTGTGCACGATGACGCCGCACCGGTCCCGTGCACCGGGCTCGTTCGTGTCTGCGAGCCCCTCGTCCCAGCGGGAGTAGGCGTTGTGGTCGAAGGGCTGGCGGTACTCGACGTAGACACGTCCGTGTCCCGCGCCGTCCTCGCCCGTCGGGTGGAACACGACGAGCTCGGGCTTGCCGTCGGTCGCCGTACCGACCGGGTAGAGGGTGGTGGCGACGTCCTGCGACTCGTTGACGTGGACGACGCGCCCCTTGTCCTCGAGCGCTGCCGGCTTCTGGTGGTGGAGCAGGGCCCGGGCGATGTGCGGCGGCGCGGAGCCCCACGACGGATGCGCGGTGGGCACGTCGGCCGCCGGTCGCGTGGTCGTCGGGTCGGCGGCGCCGAAGGTGGCGGAGGACATCAGGTCGTACGGGTCGCCGTACACCGGGAAGTAGTCGGGCTGGTTGTTGTCGATCCAGTCCGCCCCGGTGGTGAAGATGCCGTAGCTGTGGTCCAGGCCCAGGACGTGGCCCAGCTCGTGGCAGAAGAAGGTGAAGTCGGCCGTCGTCGGCAGGAACGCCGAGGAGCCGTAGGCGCCCGCGTCGTACCCGGTGCCGGGAAAGGCGAAGACCACCGTGCCGTCGTACGGGCTGAGGTCGACCCCTGCCCCGGCCGCGGCATTGCGCGCCGCCTCGATCCCCACGTCCCGGCTGCTGGGGGCCATCGGCAGGGTCACGTCGTACGACCCGAAGAAGTCGAGCCTGGCGAACTGGAAGAAGTCCTCGGCGCTCTCCCTGAAGTACCGCGCGATCGAGCTGGGGCTGAACAGCACCAGGTCCATGACCTCGGCCATGTTCGGCTGTGGTGTCGACGAGTCGTTGCGCACGACGATGACGGCAAGGCGACGCTGCTCGGACATGGTCGCTCCTCTCAGGTGGTCCCTGGTGGGAGGAGGAGCGACCCGTCGCCCGTGATACACCGCCGGTCAGGGCACCTTCTTGTCCAGGTCGTCCCCGGCGATGACCGTCGTCATGAACTTGTAGCCGTGGTTGGCCATGAACCGCGGGTCGCCCTCGAGCAGGGCCATGAACTTCTTGTGCTCGTCGTCGTTCTGGCCGACCAGGCACCCGGCGCTGGACTTCCCGATGTTCGAAGGGGACTGGCCGAGACCGGAGTGCTGGTTGATGGCCGTCCCGGGGCCGACGATGAACTCCTTGTCCCCGGGCCGGATCCCGTCCTTGTTCTTGTCACGGAAGATGTGGATCTTGTCGGCCTGGACGAGTGCCTTGTGCTTTCGCGGTGGACTGGCCTCGGCGTGGTGGGTGCCGATGGTCCACGACTTGTACTGGCCGAAGGCGATTCGCGCCGCACCCTTGGGGTCGAGCGGCTTGTTGGTGAAGAACTGGCCGGGCTCGGTGGTGCACAGCGCGTTGAGGGCCATGACCGGCTTGCCGGTCTTGTCGAAGTGGAAGACCGTCCTGCGGTCGTTGAAGACGTTGGGGCTGTCGACGTTGTGCCGGCCGCTCTGGTCGGCCCCTTCGACGTAGACGATGTTGAGGTACCCGGGCAGCCGCGCGACGAAGAATCCCTTGGCCTGCATGTAGCGGACCATCCGGCTGGCGAAGTCGTTCCCGAGCCGCAGCGGCAGGATCGTGTCGGCCTTGTCGGTCAGCAGCCCCTTGGCGACCTGCGGGGTGATGGCGTTCGTGAAGGCGAAGCCGCGCAGCTTGGCGTAGCGCGCCAGGGTGAGCTGGCTGGTCGACCCGAAGTCGCCGTTCGCGGGCGGGTCGAGGCAGCCCAGGAGCCGGAGCCGGGTCTGGACCTCCTTGGCGAGGGTGGCGTTCTGGCCCAGCTGGGTGACCGGGACGGAGGCAGTACCAGCGGCGATGGTGGACAAGGGCATGGCTTCGCTCCCCTGGGCGAAGGGACGGGACGATCGGAGCACCCCGTTCCCGGGCCTGCTCCGGTGGGGCCCTCGGGCCCGGTCACCCTGCGTCGCGCCTGTCCCTCACGAACTGGGACCCACCAAGGCTAACGACCGCGAATCGTGGACACCCCAGTCAAATGACGCAGTTCCCCTGCCGGCCACGGTGGTGTCGGAGGGGCTGGCTACGCTCAGGGCGTGGCTCGCGCAACTGGCATCGGATCCCTTCCCGGCACCGACGTCAGCGAGGCACTCCGGGGCGTGCGCGAGATCCTCGGCGACGGCCACCTGCCCTATCTCCCCGAGCTCCCCGCGCGTGGCCCCGGCGCCGACATGGTCGGCCGCACCGCAGCCCTCCTGGTCGACCTGCACGTCGACCTGCAGCCCGGTGGCTGGCGGTTCGTCGACCGGCCGGGGCGTGACTCGTCGCGCGCTGCCTCGCTCTGGCACCAAGACCTCGACGAGCTCGCCGAGGTGTTCGACGGCTACGTCGGCGACCTCAAGCTCCAGGTCACGGGGCCGTGGACCCTGGCCGCCGGCATCGAGCTCAACCGCGGCGAGAAGTCCCTGGCCGACCGGGGTGCCCTGCGCGACCTCGTCGGGTCGCTGGCCGAGGGGGTCCGCCAGCACGTCGCCGAGGTGCAGCGGCTGGTCCCGGGCGCCACCGTCGTCGTCCAGGTGGACGAGCCGTCGCTGCCCGCGGTCCTCGCGGGTCGGCTGCCGACGATCTCCGGCTACGGCCACCTGCGTGCCGTCGACCCCCAGACCGCCATGACCGGTCTGCGCGACGTCCTCGCGGCGGTGCCCGCGGGCACGGCGACGGTCGTGCACTGCTGCGACCCCGGCATACCGCTGCCTTTGCTGCGCGCCACCGGCGTCGGCGCCGTGGCGCTCGACGTCACCGCGCTCTCACCCGCGCGGTGGGAGTCCATCGCCGCCACGGTCGAGGACGGCGTCGCCCTGTATGCCGGGTGCCTCCCGACCGATGGCACCGGCACCGTGCGCAGTGCGTCCGACCTCGTCGTGCGCGGCTGGAGCGACGCTGGCCTGGCCCCGCGGGGCCTCGACGCCCTGACCGCCACCCCCGCCTGCGGCCTCCCCGGACTCACACCGGAGGGGGCCTGGCGCGTTCAACGCGCAGCGGTCGACGTGGCCGCGGAATGGTCCGAACGAGCCGAGAGTTGACCCGCCCATGAGTGCCAGAGTTGCCGCCAGCCCATCCGACGCCACCGTCGTCCCCGGCGTCGCGTCGTCGACGCGCGTGCCCTGGCAGGCCAAGTACCTCCTGCTCGCCCTGATCTGGGGCTCCAGCTTCCTGCTCATGAAGGTGGGGCTGCGCACGATGGCGCCGCTGCAGATCTCCGGGCTGCGGATCTTCGCCGGCACCGCGACCCTGCTCGCCCTGCTGGCCGTCACCGGTGGTCGGCTGCCCCGGGAGCGTCGCGTCTGGGGCCACCTCGCGGTGTCAGGTGTCTTCCTCACGGCCCTGCCGTTCAGCCTGTTCGCCGCGGGCGAGGTCCGCGTCTCGTCGGCGCTGGCGGGGATCGGCAACGCGACGACGCCCCTTGCTGCCGTCTTCTTCGCCCTCATCTTCCTGCCGAGCGACCGGCTCTCGCCGCGCAAGCTGGCCGCCGTCGTCATCGGCTTCGTCGGGGTGGTGGTCATCATGCAGCCCTGGGAGTCGACCGGGCGGCCCGACCTGCTGGGCTTCGGGATGACCCTCGTCGCCGGCGCGTGCTACGGCCTCGGCTGGACCTACAACCGCCGCTTCCTCGGGGGCGCAGACCTCGGCGGGCTCTCGATGCCGACCGCCCTCCTGCTCGTGGGCTCGGCCCTGATGGTGCCGGTGCTCCTCGTCTGGTGGCTGGTGTCGCGCGACAGCTACGCCGCTCCGTGGTCCGGCCACGTCGACGTCGAGGGCGGGGGAGCGCTGCTGCCCCTGCTGTGCGTGGTGGCCCTGGGTGTCGTCGGCACCGGCCTGGCCTACATGCTGCAGTTCGACGTCGTCCGCGGGGCCGGGGCCACCGTCAGCACGACGGTCACCTACCTCATCCCGGTGGTCTCGGTGCTGCTCGGCGTGGTCGTCCTCGACGAGCACCTGGCCTGGCCGCAGCTGCTGGGCGCCGCGATCGTGCTCGTCTCGGCCGTCACCATCGGCCTGCCGGCCAGGCGACCCAAGGCCGCCTGAGCCACCGCCGGACGGGACCCCGTCCGGCGGTGGTCCGGCGTGTCAAGGCCAGCCGGGTCCGGTCAGGCGGGTCCGGTCAGGCGTCGGCCGGCTTGTGGACCTCGCGGCGCAGGATCTTGCCGGTCGGGCCCTTGGGGAGCTCGTCGACCTGCCACAGGTGGCGGGGGTACTTGTAGGCCGCGATCTTCTCCTTGACGAACGCCTGCACCTCGTCGAGCGTCGCCGTGGCCCCGGGGCGCAGCGCCACCGCGGCGCCGACGTCCTCGCCCAGCAGGTCGTCGGGCACTGCGACCACCGCGGCCTCAAGGACGTCGGGGTGGGTGTACAGCACCTCCTCGACCTCACGCGGGTACACGTTCATCCCGCCGCGCAGGATCATGTCCTTCTTGCGGTCGACGATCGTGTAGTAGCCCTCGTCGTCGACCGTGGCGAGGTCGCCGGTGCGGAACCAGCCGTCGGGGATCGCCTCGGCGGTCGCCTCGGGGTTCTGCCAGTAGCCCTTCATGACGTTGTCGCCGCGGATCGCGATCTCCCCGACGCCGTCGCCCGGCGGGACGTCGTTGCCGTCGAGGTCGACGAGCTTCATCTCGCAGCCGGGGATGGCCACCCCGATCGTGCCGGGCTTGCGCTCCATGGTCGGCATGTTGAACGACGCGACCGGTGAGGTCTCGGAGAGCCCGTAGCCCTCGAGGATCATGCAGCCGAACTTTGCCTCGAACGCCTTCATGACCTCCAGCGGCATGGCCGACCCACCCGAGCAGCAGGTGCGCAGCGACGTCGCGTCGAGGGCGTCGGAGTCGGGGTGGTTGAGGATCGCGGCATACATCGTCGGCACCCCCATGAAGATGGTGACCTTCTCGTTGCCGATGACCTTGATCGCCTCGGCGGGGTCGAACCGGGGGATGAGCGCCAACGCCGCGCCCGCGATGACGGCGGCGTTGAGCCCCACCACCAGCCCGAACACGTGGAACAGCGGCAGGCAGCCCATCACGACGTCGTCGGGCGTGGTGGCCTGGATCTCGACGGCGCTGCGGTGGGCGTTGAGGTGGACGTTGCGGTGGGTGAGCTCGGCGCCCTTGGGGCGGCCGGTGGTGCCCGAGGTGTAGAGCACGATGGCGGTGTCCTCGTCGTCGCGCTCGACGGGCTCGGCGATCGGCTCGCCGCCCTCGAGGGCGCCCTCGACTGGACCCATCGGCCCGCAGGTGATGATCCGGGTGCCCGAGCTCCTGGCCCCCTCGGTCGCCTCCGCCACGAAGTCCGGCCAGACGAACGCGACCTTGGCGCCGGAGTTGGTGAAGAAGAAGTCGATCTCGCCGGACTTCAGCAACGGGTTCATCGGGACGACGATCGCCCCGGCGAGCAGGGAGCCGAAGAAGACCACGGGGAAGGCCGGCACGTTCGGGAGGATGATCGCCACCCGGTCGCCGGGCTCGATGCCCGCCGCCTTGAGCGACCCCGCCACCTGAGCAGCCATGCCGTGGATCTGGGCGTAGCTGAGGTCGTTGCCCATGAACTTGATGGCGGCCTGGTCGGGCCGCTCCTGGGCGGTGGTGACCAGGTTGGTGGCGAGATTGGTCATGACGCAGGCTCCTCGACGCTGGGGGGTCCGGTTCCAGCCATCCTCTCCGGTGGGTGGGCGGTTTGGCTACGGGTTCGGGTATGCCGCGTGCCTGCGTCCCGCGGCGCCGCGACCGGGGAGCGCGGGGTGCGTCGTCTGGGGTGTGCGGCAGGATGGGCACCGTGAGTGAGAACGACTCGACGACCGCATCCGGGACAGCCGCCGGCGACGACTCCCGCCCTGCCCCGAGCCACGCCCCCGAGGCCGCCCGGCACGAGTGGGCCGACCTGGCCGAGAAGGCGACGGCAGCCCAGTTCGCCTACCACGTGAAGGATGCGCCGACGATCAGCGACGGCGACTACGACCGGTTGATCCGGCGGCTCAACGAGCTGGAGGAGGAGTTCCCCGAGCTGCGCACGCCCGAGAGCCCCACCCAGCAGGTGGGCGGCGCGGTGTTCTCGACCGACTTCACCGCGGTGGACCACCTCGAGCGGATGCTGTCCCTCGACAACTGCTTCTCGCCCGAAGAGCTCGCCGCCTGGGCGGCGCGGGTCGCCCGCGACGCCGGCTCGTCCGGCTACCACTACCTGTGCGAGCTCAAGATCGACGGGCTCGCGGTCAACCTCCTCTACGAGAAGGGCCGGCTGGTGCGGGCCCTGACCCGCGGCGACGGCCGGACCGGGGAGGACGTCACCAACAACGTCAAGACGATCGACGGCATCCCGCACCAGCTCGCGGGGTCCGACCACCCGGCGCGCGTCGAGATCCGGGGCGAGGTCTACTTCCCGGTCGAGGCGTTCGGCGACCTCAATGCCAGCCTGGTCGAGGCCGGCAAGGCTCCCTACGCGAACCCCCGCAACACGGCCGCGGGGTCGTTGCGGCAGAAGGATCCCCGCGTCACCGCCAGTCGTGGCCTGCGCATGCTGGTGCACGGCATCGGGCTGCGTGAGGGCTTCGAGCTGACGCGGCAGTCCGAGGCCTACGACCTGTTCCGCGAGTGGGGGCTGCCGATCTCGACCCACTACCGCGTCCTCGACTCGATCGAGGGCGTGCAGAAGTTCATCGACCAGTACGGCGAGGAGCGGCACAGCGTCGAGCACGAGCTCGACGGCATCGTCATCAAGGTCGACGAGATCTCCATCCAGCGCCGGCTGGGCTCGACCTCGCGGGCGCCGCGCTGGGCGATCGCCTTCAAGTACCCGCCGGAGGAGGTCAACACCAAGCTCCTCGACATCCTCGTCAACGTCGGGCGCACCGGCCGCGTGACCCCGTTCGGCGTGATGGAGCCGGTCGTCGTGGCGGGTTCGACGGTCGAGCGGGCGACGCTCCACAACGCCGACGAGGTGCACCGCAAGGGGGTCCTGATCGGCGACACGGTGGTGCTGCGCAAGGCCGGCGACGTCATCCCCGAGATCCTCGGGCCGGTGGTCGACCTGCGCGACGGCAGCGAGCGTGCGTTCGTCATGCCGACCGAGTGCCCCTCGTGCGGCACGCCGTTGGCCCCCGAAAAGGAAGGCGACAAGGACATCCGCTGCCCCAACTCCCGGACCTGCCCGTCGCAGCTGAGGGAGCGGCTGGCCGGGCTGGCCGGGCGTGGGGCGTTCGACATCGAGGCGCTGGGCTGGGAGGGCGCCGGGGCGCTGCTCGACTCGGGGGTTCTGGAGGACGAGAGCGGGCTCTTCGGGCTGGCCGGCGAGGCGGGGCGCGCCCGACTCGCGACGGTGCCGCTGTTCACCCGAGCGGCCAAGAAGACCGACCCGGAGGAGTCGGTGGTCGACGGCAAGGTGTTGTCCGCCAACGGGATCCGCCTCTCCGAGAACCTCGAGCAGGCCAAGCAGCAGCCGCTCTGGCGGGTCCTGGTCGCTCTGTCGATCCGCCACGTCGGGCCCACGGCAGCGCGGGCGCTGGCGCAGCACTTCGCCACCATGGCCGCGCTCCGTGAGGCGGCCAAGGAGCGTCCCGAGGAGCTGGCCGGGGTGGAGGGTGTCGGCGGGGTGATCGCCGACGCCGTGGCCGCGTGGTTCGCGGTCGACTGGCACGACGAGATCGTCACCCAGTGGCAGGCCGACGGGGTGGTGATGGCCGACGAGCGTGACGAGTCCGTGGAGCAGACCCTGGCGGGGATGACGGTGGTCGTCACCGGCTCGCTCGAGGGCTTCTCGCGCGACTCGGCCAAGGAGGCGATCCTGTCGCGGGGCGGCAAGGCGTCGGGCTCGGTGTCGAAGAAGACCGACTACGTCGTGGTCGGTGAGAACGCCGGCACCAAGGAGGACAAGGCGCGTGAGCTGGGGCGCCCGATCCTCGACGAGGAGGGGTTCCGCCGGCTGCTCGAGACCGGTCAGCCGTGAGTGACCCGGAGGCGCAGCCGTGATCGACAAGGACACCTACCTGCGGTTCTGCGACGAGGCCTTCGTGGCGATGCGCGACATCGTTGTCGAGCTGGGCGACGACCTGGCCAACCAGCGACCCGACCTGCCCGGCGCGAACAGCCCGTTCGCGATCCTGACCCACTGCCTCGGCGTCACGGCGCGGTGGGCGTCGACGGTCAACCTCGGCGAGGTGGTGCCGCGCGACCGAGACGCCGAGTTCACCGCGACGGGAGCCGTCGCCACGCTGGCCGCCGACACGGACCACATGCGGGAGTCGTTGCGGCAGTGGGTCGCCCGCACCGACCCGACGGCCCCGCCGGCCAACCCCACCATCCCGCGGCAGGACTGGTATGCCGCGACCTGCGGCGGGGTGCTGTTGCACGTCTACGAGGAGCTGGCCCAGCACCGCGGCCAGCTCGAGCTGACCCGCGACGTCCTGCGCCACCCGGTCGGCTAGGGGCCGGTGTAGCCGCCCCCCATGCTGGCGCCACCGACCCACCGGGTGCCGGCACCGTAGTCCTTCTCCTTGAGGCACTTGGCACAGCGGATGTACCGCTCACCATCGCGGGTGTGAGCCCACTCCCACCGGTGGTGGAGGTTGGTCCGGCAGAGCCAGGGCTTGGTCGGGGTGGTCATGACTGCCTCCAGGGGAGTGACCTGGGTGCCTCGGACCGCCGAGCGCAGCGCCAGCGAATGGGTCAGGATCCCCGCCGCGTGGCGGGTCTGGTGCGGTCCGGGTACGGCCGCGAGCTCGGCGAGGAGCTCCAACCGGTACCGGTCACGCACCGTGCCGGCCGGAAGGGCGTGCGTCGCGAGGCGCACGATGCGGGAGGGCCAGGGCAGCGCGAGCGTCCACCGCGTGTCCGGCGGTCTGCGCGTGGGCATCATGCCGCCCTCCCCAGTCTCAGTTGATGCTGCCGTAGTTGGCGATGACGTTGGAGGCCACCGACCGGTCGTTGCCCAGCCCGGTCCACTTCTCCTTGAGGCACTTGGCGCACCGGATGTACTCCTCCCCGTCGCTGGTCTCGGCGAGCTCCCAGCGGTGCCGCAGGTTGGTGCGGCAGAGGAACGGCTTGGTGGTGCTCACGATGTCCTCCAGGGGTGGCGCGGAGGCCACATCAGTGTCCGCTTGGGGCGGGCCGAAGCGAAGCGGTGGCTCGACGACGCGGCACCCGGGCGAGTGCGGCCCGGGCCGAGTCGGCTCCGGCGGCGCTGAGCCGGTAGTAGCGCCGGGCGGGCCGGCCCTCGACGCGGGGGTCGATGTCCTCCCACTCGGACTCCACCCAGCCGAGGGCCTCGAGCCGGGCGAGGATCGGGTGGATGGTCCCGCTCGGCAGTCCCGCTTCCGAGCTCAGCTCGAGGCCGTAGTGGTCGCTCGACGGATCGGCCAGGAGCGCACCCAGGACCAGCTGGGTCGCCAACGTCATCCGTGGCTCACGAGGTGAAGTCATGGTCGTACTCTACCTAGCCCCTAGGTAGAGTACAAGGTAGTCAAGTACGAGTTAGTCACGAGAGGATGTCGTCCGGTCCGGCCTGTATGCCGCCTTCCCGACCGCTTGCGGCCGGGGACCTCGTCAACACCTGCGACCTGTGAGGGGAGGGGAGTGGGCCGTCCCCTAGCTGCGGTGGCCCGATCCCTTGGTCTCGCGCACGGCGGCGCTCGCCTCGTCGATGATCGCCGCCATGGCGGCGCTCGCGGCCAAGCCGTCGCCCGAACCGATCGCCTGCGCGACATCGCCGTGCAGGCGGATGGCCGCGGGGTTGGGCGTCCGTGGCATCAGGTCGTGGTGGGTGCGCCCGGCGAGCACCTCGGCCACCACGGTGGAGAGGGCCGCCAGCATCTCGTTGCCCGAGGCCTCGAGCATGGTGCGGTGGAAGTCCTTGTCGGCCTCGAGGTAGGCGACCAGGTCGCCCGACTTCGCGTGCACGGTCATCTGCATGACCGCCGCCGCCATCGCCCCGCACTGGTCGGGCGTGGCGCGGTCGGCGGCCAGCTCGGCGGCCACCGGTTCGAAGCCGCGGCGCAGCTCACCGAGGGAGACCAGCTGGTCCTCCCGGTCGGGCCCGTCCAGGCGCCAGCGGATCACCCGGGGGTCGAACACGTTCCACTGCACGGACGGGAGCACCCGCACGCCGAGCCGGCGCCGCGTCTCGACCAGCCCCATCGAGGACAGCACCCGCACGGCCTCGCGGACGACCGACCGGGAGACCCCGAACCGCTCGTCGAGCTGGTCGATCCGGACCACCGAGTCGACGGGCAGGGTCCCCGACACGATCTCCTGGCCCAGCCGGTCGAGGACGCCGGCGTGCAGACCCGGCTCATGACCGGTGGGGGAGGCGTCCACGGAGTCGGTCATGGGTCCAGCGTGCCAGACATGCCGCGAACTCGTGGGTAGGAATTTAAATACTATTTATTTGTCTCAAAGTCTTGATAAAGCCGTTCTGATGGGTCACTCTGGTCGACAGGTCCTCGATGACGAGCCCGAGCCGACACAGGAGTCAGCCCATGCCTGAAGCACCGGAACACCCCGCACCGCCCCTTGTCGTGATGATGGGGGTGTCCGGGTCAGGCAAGACGACCGTCGGCGCGGCCCTCGCCCAGCGGCTGCGCGTCCCCTTCGCGGACGCCGACGACTTCCACCCCGAGGCCAACATCGCCAAGATGTCCGCGGGGATCCCGCTCGACGACGACGACCGCGGGCCCTGGCTCGAGGCCATCGCCGCGTGGCTGCGTGAACACAGTGCGACGGGCGGTGTCGCCAGCTGCTCCGCCCTCAAGCGCGCCTACCGGGACGTGCTCAGCGCGGCGGCTCCCCAGGCCGTCTACCTGCACCTGCACGGCGACCGCGACGTCCTCGCGGCGCGGGTCGCCGGCCGGCCCGGTCACTTCATGCCGGCCGCCCTCATCGACTCGCAGTTCGCGACGCTCGAGGTGCTCCAGCCCGACGAGCTCGGCGCCACCCTCGACGTGGCCCAGCCGGTCGACACGCTCGTCGACGAGTCCCTCGCCATCCTCACCGCCCCCTCCGGCCTCACCTCCCCCTCCGGCCTCACCTCCCCGGCCAGCCACCCCCTCGAAAGGCGTGACCCCGCATGACCAGCGACGTCCTCTCCCTGTTGCACCCCCTCCTGACCGCGGCCGACGCGGCCGAGGTCCCGGACATCCCGGCGGCCCGGCTGATCCCGGCGGCGCTGCTCGGCATCGCCGTGATCGTCGTACTCATCACCCGCTTCAAGCTCCACCCGTTCCTCGGCCTGACCCTCGGCTCGCTGACGGTGGGGGCGGTGGCCGGCGTCGCGATGTCCGACACCATCGACAGCTTCACCAAGGGCTTCGGCTCCACCGCGGCCGGGGTCGGCACCCTGATCGCGCTCGGCGCGATGTTCGGCAAGCTGCTGGCCGACTCCGGTGGCGCCGACGAGATCGTCGACACCATCGTCGGCCGTTCCTCGCCGCGCACCCTCCCGTGGGCGATGGCCGGCGTCGGCGCCCTGATCGGCCTGCCGATGTTCTTCGAGATCGGCCTCGTCCTGCTGATGCCGGTCATCTTCCTGGTGGCCCGACGCTCCCAGCTGTCCATCGTCAAGGTCGGCATCCCCGCCCTGGCCGGTCTGTCCGCCATGCACGGCCTGGTCCCGCCACACCCCGGTCCGCTGGTGGCGATCGACGCGCTCAAGGCCAACCTCGGCATCACCCTCGCCTTCGGCGTGCTCGTCGCCCTGCCCACCATCGCGATCGCCGGTCCGCTCTTCGCCCGGTTCGCCGGTCGCTGGGTCGACGTCCCGGCCCCGGAGTTCTTCGGCACGGGGGAGGACCACGAGGCCCGGGTGCAGCGCCCCACCTTCGCGGTGACGCTGTTCGCCGTCCTGACCCCCGTGGTCCTCATGATGGGCAAGGCGCTCGCCGACATCTTCGCCGAGGAGGGCAACGCGGTCCGCACGGTGCTCGACTTCCTCGGCACGCCGATCATCGCGCTGCTCATCGCCGTCATCGTGGGCATGTTCACCCTCGGCCGCGGCGCCGGCATGGGCACCAAGGAGCTGGCCTCCTCGCTCGAGAAGTCGCTGCCGCCCATCGCCGGCATCCTGCTCATCGTCGCCGCCGGTGGCGGGTTCAAGCAGACGCTGGTCGACACCGGCATCGGGCAGCTCGTCGCCGACTGGGTGCAGGGCAGCGGCGTGAGCATCCTCCTGCTCGCCTGGGTCGTGGCCGTCCTGATCCGCCTCGCCACCGGGTCCGCCACCGTCGCGACGGTCACGGCGTCCGGCATCCTCGCGCCCCTCGCCGCCGGCATGAGCACCTCCGAGGTGTCCCTGCTGGTCCTCGCGATCGGCGCCGGCTCGGTGTTCTTCTCCCACGTCAACGACGCCGGCTTCTGGCTGGTCAAGGAGTACTTCGGCCTCTCGGTCGGCCAGACCATCAAGTCCTGGTCCCTCATGGAGACCCTGCTCTCCGTCTCCGGCCTGGTCTTCGTCCTCATCCTCGGCCTCGTCGTCTGACGCCCAGCAGGTGAGGTGGGTATGCCGCGTGGCCCGGGCCACGCGGCATACCCATGTCCCCGCCCGGCCCACGGAGGTCGGGGGCGTGCGCGAGGTGCCATAGAGTTGGGTCTCGTGGCCGTTGACTTCCAGCAAGAGATCAAGAACCTCCGCAACACCATGGACTCGGTGCGTGAGGTGACCGACCTGGCCTCCGTCCAGGCCCAGATCACCGAGCTCGAGGCCAAGGCGTCGGCCCCCGACCTGTGGGACGACCCGGACGCCGCCCAGCAGGTCACCTCCGCCCTCTCCCGCGCGAACTCCGAGTACGAGCGCGTCACCGGCATGGACCAGCGGATCGACGACCTCGAGACCCTCGTCGAGATGGGCACGGAGGACGGTGGCGACGCCGAGACGATGGTCGAGGCCGAGAAGGAGCTCGTGTCCCTCCAGAAGGCGGTCGGCGAGCTCGAGGTCCGCACCCTGCTGTCGGGGGAGTACGACGAGCGGGCCGCGGTCATCACGATCCGCGCCGGCGCCGGTGGCGTCGACGCCGCCGACTTCGCCGAGATGCTGATGCGGATGTACCTGCGCTGGGCCGAGCGGCACAACTACCCGGCCCAGGTCATGGACACCTCCTACGCGGAGGAGGCCGGGCTCAAGTCCGCCACCTTCGAGATCAACGTGCCCTACGCGTTCGGCAACCTCTCGGTCGAGGCCGGCACGCACCGCCTCGTGCGGATCAGCCCGTTCGACAACCAGGGGCGGCGGCAGACCAGCTTCGCGGCGGTCGAGGTCATCCCGCTGATCGAGCAGACCGACTCGATCGAGATCCCCGAGAACGAGATCAAGGTCGACGTCTTCCGCTCCAGCGGTCCCGGCGGCCAGAGCGTCAACACCACCGACTCCGCGGTCCGGATGACGCACATCCCCACCGGCATCGTCGTCTCCATGCAGAACGAGAAGTCGCAGATCCAGAACCGGGCGGCCGCGCTCCGTGTGCTGCAGTCCCGGCTGCTGCTCCAGCGCCAGGCCGAGGAGGCCGCCGAGCGCAAGGAGATGGCCGGAGACGTCAAGGCGTCGTGGGGCGACCAGATGCGGTCCTACGTCCTCCAGCCCTACCAGATGGTCAAGGACCTGCGCACCGAGTACGAGGTGGGCAACCCCTCGGCCGTCTTCGACGGCGACATCGACGGCTTCATCGAGGCCGGCGTCCGGTGGCGCAAGGAGCAGCAGAAGCTGGACGGCTGACGGGGAGGCGGGCCGGTAGCCGCAACGCCGAGGAGGTGGGGCTGCGCGGCATACCAAGGTTGGCGACCTATCCTCGGGTGGTCGTGCGCTGCTGGCGCACGGATGCCGTTTCCGTCCCGTTCCGCCCGTATCTCCCCGTGAGGCTCACCCAGCGCGCATGATCCGTTTCGAGAACGTCAGCAAGGTCTATCCCCGGTCGACCCGACCGGCGCTGAGCGACATCAACCTCGAGGTCGAGCGCGGTGAGTTCGTCTTCGTGGTGGGCGCCTCCGGTTCGGGCAAGTCCACCCTGCTGCGCCTGGTCCTCAAGGAGGAGGGCGTCACGCAGGGGACCGTCCTGGTCGCGGGTCAGGAGGTCGGGAGCCTCCCGGCCCGCAAGGTGCCGCGCCTGCGCCGCGAGATCGGCACGGTGTTCCAGGACTTCCGCCTGCTGCCCAACAAGAACGTCTACCAGAACGTCGCGTTCGCGCTCCAGGTCCTGGGTCGCTCGGGCCACGCGATCCGCCAGGTCGTCCCCGAGACCCTGGAGATGGTCGGCCTGGAGGGCAAGGAGAAGCGCCTCCCGCACGAGCTCTCCGGTGGCGAGCAGCAGCGCGTCGCCATCGCGCGCGCGTTCGTCAACAAGCCGCCGATCCTGCTGTGCGACGAACCGACCGGCAACCTCGACCCGACCACCAGCCTCGACATCGTGCGGCTGCTCGACCGGATCAACCGCACCGGCACGACGATCGTGATGGCCACCCACGACGACGACATCGTCGACCAGCTGCGCAAGCGCGTCGTCGAGCTGCGCAACGGCCACATCATCCGCGACGAGAACAAGGGCGTCTACGGCAGCGGCAGCTGACCGCCGCCGACCGCCCACCCCGACCTGTCCCTGCACGCACGGCCGGCAGCGCCCCGAACAGAACCCACTGGAGACCCACCCCCATGCGACTGCAGTTCATGCTCAGCGAGATCTGGATCGGCTTGCGCCGCAACCTGTCCATCGCCATCTCGGTGATGCTGGTGACGATGGTGTCGGTCTACCTCATGGGCATCGGCTTCCTCGCCCAGGGACAGGTCGACACCCTCAAGGGCTACTGGTACGACCGCATCCAGGTCTCGATCTTCATGTGCGGCAAGGACTCGCTCGACGTCAACTGTGACGGCAAGGCGGTCACCGACGAGCAGCGCGACGCCCTGCGCTCCCAGCTCGACGAGATGAAGCCGCTGGTCAAGAACGTCTACTACGAGTCCGAGCAGCAGGCCTTCGACCGGTTCAAGCAGCAGTACCGCAACTCGCCGCTGTCGGACTACCTGCAGGTCGGCGACATCCCGCAGAACTTCCGCGTCCAGCTGTCCGACCCCAAGAAGTACGAGGTCGTGGTGAGCGCCTTCGACGGCGCCCCGGGGGTCGGTCGGGTCCAGGACCAGCAGAAGACCCTCGACAAGCTGTTCAAGGTGATGAACGTCGTCACCATCGGTTCGCTGTTCCTCGCCGGGCTGATGGTGCTCTGCTCGATCCTGCTGATGGCCACGACGATCCGCCAGGCCGCGTTCAGCAGACGACGCGAGACCGGGATCATGAAGCTCGTCGGTGCCTCGAACTTCACCATCCGGCTGCCCTTCGTCATGGAGACGGTCCTGGCCGCCCTGACCGGCACCGGTCTGGCCATCGCCGGCCTGTGGGTGACGGCGGACTCGCTGATCCCACGCGTCTCCGCGGTGCTGCAGGACGCCCCGCTCGTCGGTGCCCACGACATCTGGTTCGTGGCGCCGTGGCTGGTCGGTTTCATGCTCGTGGTCTCGGTGCTCACCTCCTGGGCCACGCTGCGCCGCTACCTGCGCGTCTGACCGCTGCCCCGCGCACCCCTAGTTCCACGAAACCTTGCTGGCACAGGAAACTGGTTCGTGGACAGGCTGCAACCTGTCCTCGACCAAGCAACCTTTGCTAGCAAAGGTTGCTTGGGGGATCGGGAGACTGGGCAGATCGGCCATTTCACAGGCGCCAATCCCCGGATACGGGTGTGGTGTGTGTTACCAATGAGGCCTATGAGCGCAATCCCCCCGCCTTCTCGCGCCCACCACCGTGTCGGACGCGGGTCTCGCCGCGTCCGCCTGCTCGCCCTCGGGCTGGCCGTCGCCTGCTCGGTGGGGGTCGCGACCCCGTCGCTGGCCGCCGCGCCGGTCCTCGGGTCCACGGTCGGGACCGCGCCGGGCGCCGGCGACCCGGGCAAGGCGAAGAAGCAGGTCGACAAGGAGATCGAGTCCCTCAAGGACGAGCTCGAGGACACCTCGGCCAGCCTGAGGAACGCCTACATCGCGCTGCGCCGCACGCAGGCCGCGCTGCCGGGGGCCCAGGCCGCCCTCGACCAGGCCACCGCCGCCGTGTCCAGGGCCGACGCCTACAACGACGAGATGGCGGTGCGGCTCGACGTCGCCCGCGCCAACGAGGCCCGCGCGGTCGACGAGCTGGCGGCCACCCGCGCGCAGCTGGCCGCGACCCGCACCCGCGTGGCCCGGTTCGCGGCACAGCTCTACCAGGACCAGGGCATGGGCCAGCTGTCCGTGGCCCTGAGCGCGACCACGCCCGACGACTTCGCCAACCGCATCGCGATGAACGACACCGTGATGGACGTGCAGAACCAGTCGCTCACCCGGCTGGCCACCGCCCGTGCGGCCGCGACCGCCCAGGAAGCGCACATCAAGGCGCTCAAGGTGCAGGTCGAGGCGGCCAAGAAGCAGGCCGAGGCCGCGCTGGCCAAGGCGCAGAAGGCCCGCGCCGCCGCGGCGGCAGCGAAGGCCAGGCTCGACGCCCTCGCCGCCCAGCAGACCGCCCAGTCGAACGCGCTCGAGGCCCAGAAGAAGGCCGAGAAGACCAAGCTCGACGCAGCGCAGAAGGAGCAGGCGCGGCTGCAACGCGTCCTCGTCGCCCGGGCCAAGGCCGCGAAGCTTGCGGCGGCCCGTCGCGCCGCGTGGCTGCGCAAGCACCACAGGCCGGTGCCGCCGCCGGTCTCGTCCTCCGGCGGCTACCTGTCGCGTCCCTCCGAGGGCTGGATCTCCTCCGAGTTCGGCATGCGCTACCACCCGATCCTGCACTACTGGCGCCTGCACGCCGGGCGCGACTTCGCGGCCAACTGCGGCACCCCGATCAGGGCGGCTGCGTCCGGCCACATCATCTCCCGCGGCTGGGGCGGCGGCTACGGCAACCGGATCATGATCGACCACGGCATCGTCCGTGGGGTCGACCTCGTGACCACCTACAACCACATGGAGCGGTACGCCGTGGGTGGCGGCAACGTCTCCCGCGGCGAGATCATCGGCTACGTGGGGACCACGGGCTCGTCGACCGGCTGCCACCTGCACTTCGAGACCTATGAGGACGGCATCCCGAGGGACCCGCGGCGCTGGCTCTGAGGTCTGCAGTCGTCGGCTCCCGGGTCGTCCGGCGCGCCGCGCGGAAACCGACTGGCCGGCATACCCGGTCCTGCAGGTAGCGTTGCCTCGCCGGGTCGGCTGTCGACCCGGACGGCGACCCAGCGATGACCGCTGAGACAACCAAGACGAGGGCGTGGACGGGCAGTGGCCAAGGAACAAGGTCGCAAGGTGGTGGCGAGCAACAAGAAGGCGCGCCACGACTACCTCATCGAGGACACCTTCGAGGCCGGGCTCGTCCTGATGGGCACCGAGGTCAAGTCGCTGCGGATGGGGCGCGCCTCGCTCATCGACGGCTACGCCACGTGGCGCGGCGACGAGCTGTGGCTCGAGGGCGTGCACATCCCCGAGTACGTCAACGGCAACTGGACCAACCACACCCCGCGGCGCCGCCGCAAGCTGCTCCTGCACCGTGCGGAGCTGGCCAAGATCATGAAGAAGTCGACCGAGAGCGGGCACACCATCGTCCCGCTCCAGCTCTACTTCAAGGACGGCCGGGCGAAGGTCGAGATCGCCATCGCCAAGGGCAAGAAGCAGTACGACAAGCGGCACGCGCTGCGCGAGCGCCAGGACACCCGTGACACGCAGCGCGCACTCAGCCAGGCCCGGCGGGCCTCGGGCGAGGGACGCTAGGGCCATGCGCGTGCGCGGGGGCGGACGACGGTATGCCGCGGGGGCCGGGCTCGCGCTGTTGTTCGCCTCCGCAGCGCTCGTCCTCGGCGCCTCGAGTGCCGTCGCCGCCGCGCCGGACGACCTGGCCACCCGGTTCCACGTCGACATCACCGCCAACCAGGACGGCTCGCTCGACGTCGTCGAGAACATCACGTGGCACTTTCCGCAGGGCGAGGACCGGCACGGCATCGAGCGCTTCGTCACGGTGCGGGTCGGCTACCAGGACCGCGCCGACACCTATCGCGAGTACCCGCTGTCCCACGTATCGGCCACTTCGCCCTCGGGGGCGCCGGCCGACGTGTCGGTGACCGACGCCACCGACGGCTCGGCGATGCGCATCCGGGTGGGCCGGGCCGACGAGACGGTGAGCGGCACGCAGACCTACGTGGTGCGCTACCACCTGGACGCCTACGTCAACGGCTTCACCGACCACGCGGAGGTCTACTACAACCTGGTCGACGCCTCCGACGACAACGTCTACGAGGACGTCAGCGCCACCGTAACCGGACCGGGGGCCAGCGACCGGGCCGAGTGCTTCATCGGGGAGTTCGGCTCGACGCAGCGCTGCACTGCCACGCCGGGCGCCAGCGCCCAGTTCAGCGCGCCCAAGGCGGGGGCCGGCCAGGGTGTCTCCATCCTGGCGTCGCTGCCGATCGACGGGTTCGGCTCGCTCGACCCCGTGCTCCACGAGGGGCAGGTGTCGGACGACGGCCAGATCGTCACCTCGACCACGTCCAAGGCACTCGGCGCCCTGGCGGCGGGAGCGGGAGTCACGATCCCGCTGCTGGCTGCCGCTCTGATGGGCGTGCTCGTCTACACCCGTGGCCGCGACGAGCAGTACGCCGGGCTCACGCCCGGGCTCAGCCCGGTCGTGGGTGAGGACGGCCAGGTCGTCCAGGGTCGCAGGGGTCCGATCGCGGTGCGGTTCACCCCGCCGGACGGCGTGCAGCCGGGACTCGTGGGCACGGTCATCGACGAGACCGCCAACACGATCGACGTCTCCGCCACGATCATCGACCTCGCCGCCCGTGGACACCTCACCATCGCCGAGGAGGAGGGTGGCTTCCTCCAGGGGAAGGACTGGCGGCTGACCCGCACCACCCCCACGGCCGAGCAGTCCCGCACCGCGCTGCTGCCCTACGAGGAGGCGCTCCTCGTGGGGCTCTTCGAGAACGGCCCCACGCGCACCCTGTCCAGCCTCAAGAACCACTTCAAGCCGACGCTGGACCGGGTCGAGGAGCTGATGTACGACGAGGTCGTGCGACGGGGCTGGTTCCGCCGCTCGCCCGAGGCGCAGCGGACGACCTGGACGGGGCTCGCCGCCGTCCTGGTCGTCGGCTCGTTCTTCGGTTTCGTCTGGCTGGGCGGCCCGCTGTCCGACCTCGGGGCCGGCGCCGGCCTGCCCATCCCGCCGGCATTCATCCTGCTCGGGGGCCTGGTGGTGGCCGGTGCCATCGTCGGCATCCTCGGGCAGCGGATGGCCGCCCGGACCGCCGAGGGCAGCGCGGTCACGGCCCAGTCCGAGGGCTTCAAGAAGTACCTCGTGACGGCCGAGGCATCCCAGATCAAGTGGGAGGAGGCGCAGGACATCTTCAGCCGCTACCTCCCCTATGCGATCGTCTTCGGCGTGGCCTCGCAGTGGGCCGGCACCTTCCGCCAGGTCGCAGAGTCCGCGGCCGCTGCAGGACACTCGCTCACCCCGCCGCTCTGGTACGTCGGCTCGGGTGCGTTCGACTACGACGGGGTCGCCCGCGACATGGACTCGTTCGCGACGACCGCGGGGGGCACCTTCACGAGCACGCCCGGCAGCTCCGGCGGGTCGGGCTTCTCCGGAGGCGGTGGCTTTTCCGGGGGCGGCGGGGGTGGCAGCTCGGGCGGTTCCTGGTAGCCGCGCCGGCGCCGGCGCTACCGGGACGCCGGCCCCAGGCACAGGTATGCCGGCCCCAGGCACAGGTATGCCGCGTGCGGACGTCCGCACGCGGCATACCTGTGGCTGGGCTCAGTTCTTGAACGCGTCCTTGACCTTCTCGCCGGCCTGCTTGAGGTCGGCCTCGGTCTGGTCGGCCTTGCCCTCGGCCTCGAGGCGCTCGTTGTCGGTCACCTTGCCGGTGGCCTCCTTGGCCTCGCCGGTGGCCTTGTCCTTGGCGTTGTCGAGCTTGTCATTCAGTCCCATGTGGGGCCTCCTCTGTCGGATGCGAACGGATGAGTCGTGCTTCGCGACAGCAGCCGCTTCTTGACCGCCTGCCCTTCGACCGTAACCCGAAAACGACATTTCCGCAGGTCAGGGGTCCGGTGAATCGTGAATCCGGCCCACCCGAGGCTGAGCTGTCCGAGGCTGAGCTGTCCGAGGCTGAGCTACCCGAGAACGAGGATGAGGTCGCCGCCCTCGACCTGCTGCTGCGTGCCGATGGCCAGCCGCTGCACCGACCCGGCGACGGGAGCGGTGATGTTGGCCTCCATCTTCATCGCCTCGATGGTGGCCACCACGGCGCCGGCCTCGACGGTGGCGCCCTCCTCGACCGCAAGGCTGACGACCCCGGCGAACGGTGCCGCGACCTGGCCCTTGGCCGACGGGTCGGCCTTCTCGGCGGCCTTGACGTCCACCGCGATCCGCTCGTCGCGCACCTGCACCGGGCGCAGCTGGCCGCCCATCGTGAACATCACGGTGCGCATGCCGCGGTCGTCGGCGTCCGACACCGACTGGAGGCCGAGCAGCAGGCGCTTGCCGGGCTCGAGGTCGATCTCGTGCTCGAACCCGACCTCGAGCCCGTGCAGGAACTCCCGGGTGCCGAGGACGGCCAGGTCGGAGTAGGCGTCCCGCGACTTCTCGAACTCGGTCGTCGGACCGGGGAAGAGCAGCCGGTTGAGGGTGTGCCGGGGGTCGGCCTGGAGGGCAGCCCGGTCGTCGTCGCCGAGCTCGGTGACGCGCGGCTTGGGGGTGCGCCCCTCGAGGGCCTTGGTGCGGAACGGCTCGGGCCAGCCGCCGGGCGGGTCACCGAGCTCGCCCGAGAGGAAGCCGATCACGGAGTCGGGGATGTCGTACTTCGTCGGGTTGGCCTCGAAGTCGGCCGGGTCGGCCTTGGCTCCGACCAGGGCCAGCGCGAGGTCACCCACGACCTTGCTGCTGGGTGTCACCTTGACGATGTTGCCGAGGATGCGGTTGGCCGCGGCATACATGTCCTCGACCTCCTCGAAGTGGTCGCCGAGACCCAGCGCGATGGCCTGCTGGCGCAGGTTGGAGAGCTGGCCGCCGGGGATCTCGTGTGTGTAGACGCGACCGGTGGGGGAGGGCAGGCCGGACTCGAACGGGAAGTAGAGCTGCCGCACGGCCTCCCAGTAGGGCTCGAGGTCGTTGACCGCCCTGAGGTCCAGCCCCGTGGCGCGGGGGGTGCCGTCGGTGGCCGCGACGAGGCTCGACATGGGTGGCTGGGACGTGGTGCCCGCCATCGCGGCGCTCGCGACGTCGACGGCGTCGACCCCCGCCTCGATGGCGGCCAGCAGGGTGGCCAGCTGGCCACCGGCGGTGTCGTGGGTGTGCAGGTGGACCGGCTGGTCGAACCGCTCGCGCAGGGCCGTGACGAGGGTGCGGGCCGCGGGGGCGCGCAGCAGCCCGGCCATGTCCTTGATGGCGATGACGTGCGCCCCGGCCTCGGCGATCTGCTCGGCCAGGTGGAGGTAGTAGTCGAGGGTGTAGAGCTTCTCGTCGGGGCTGGTGAGGTCGCCGGTGTAGCAGAGCGCGACCTCCGCGACGGCCGTGCCCGTGGCCCGCACCGCCTCGATCGCCGGGCGCATCTGGTCGACGTCGTTGAGGGCGTCGAAGATGCGGAAGATGTCGATGCCGGTGCTGGCCGCCTCGGTGACGAAGGCGTCGGTGACCTCGGTCGGGTAGGGCGTGTAGCCCACCGTGTTGCGTCCGCGCAGGAGCATCTGGAGCGGGAGGTTGGGCATCGCCTCGCGCAGGGCCGCGAGCCGGTCCCAGGGGTCCTCCGCGAGGAACCGCAGCGCGACGTCGTAGGTCGCCCCGCCCCAGGCCTCGACCGACCACAGCTGGGGCGTGAGCCGGGCGACATGCGGGGCCACGTGCATGAGGTCGCGGGTGCGCACCCGGGTGGCCAGCAGCGACTGGTGGGCGTCGCGGAAGGTGGTCTCGGTGACGGCGACCGCCTCCTGCGCCCGCAGCTCCTCCGCGAAGCCCTGTGGGCCGAGGCGGAGCAGCCGGTCGCGCGCGCCGGGGGGCGGGGGAGTCGACCGGTCGATGGCCGGCAGCTTGGCGCGCGGCGAGACCCGCGTGCGGCCCGGACCGTGCGGTTGGTTGACGGTGACGTCGGCGAGGTAGGTGAGCAGCTTGGTCCCGCGGTCGGCCGGGATCCGCGCGGTGCGCAGGTCGGGGCGCTCGTCGATGAACGAGGTCGAGAGCCGGCCGGCCTGGAAGTCGGGCTCCTCGAGCAGGGCCTGGAGGAAGGGGATGTTGGTCGAGACCCCGCGGATCCGGAACTCGGCCAGGGCGCGGCGGGCCCGCCGGACCGCCGTCGGGAAGTCACGGCCGCGGCAGGTGAGCTTGACCAGCATCGAGTCGAAGTGCGCGCCGATCTCGGCCCCCACGAAGACGGTGCCACCGTCGAGCCGGACGCCGGCCCCACCGGCGGAGCGGTAGGTGGTGATGCGACCGGTGTCGGGGCGGAACTCGTTGGCCGGGTCCTCGGTGGTGATGCGGCACTGGAGGGCGGCGCCGCGGATCTGCAGGGTGTCCTGTGAGAGCCCGAGGTCGGCCAGGGTCTCGCCGCTGGCGATCCGCAGCTGGGAGCTCACGAGGTCGACGTCGGTGATCTCCTCGGTCACGGTGTGCTCGACCTGGATGCGCGGGTTCATCTCGATGAAGACGTAGCGGCCGTCGGGGGAGAGCAGGAACTCGACGGTGCCCGCGTTGACGTAGCCGATCTCCTTGGCGAAGGCGACGGCGTGGGCGCACATCCGCTCGCGCAGCTCGGGGTCGAGGTTCGGGGCCGGGGCGATCTCGACGACCTTCTGGTGGCGCCGCTGGACCGAGCAGTCCCGCTCGAACAGGTGGATGACGTTGCCCTCGCCGTCGGCGAGGATCTGCACCTCGATGTGGCGGGGCTTGACCACGGCCTGCTCGAGGAAGACGGTCGGGTCGCCGAAGGCCGACTCGGCCTCACGCATGCAGGCCTCGAGCGCCTCCCGCAGGTCCTCGCGTCGCTCGACCCGCCGCATGCCTCGGCCCCCGCCGCCCGCGACGGCCTTGGCGAAGATCGGGAAGCCGATCTCCTCGGCCGCGGCGACGAGGGTGTCGACGTCGGTGCTGGGCTCGGCGCTCTCCAGCGTGGGGAGCCCCGCCTTCTTGGCCGCCGCAATGGCCCGGGCCTTGTTGCCGGTGAGGTGCAGGACCGAGGCCGGCGGGCCGACGAAGGTGACGCCGGCGTTGGCGCAGGCCTCGGCGAGGTCGGGGTTCTCGGACAGGAAGCCGTAGCCGGGGTAGATCGCGTCGGCCCCGGCCTCGACGGCCGTCCGCACGATCGCCTCGGGGTCGAGGTAGGCGCGGACCGGGTGGCCCTGCTCGCCGATGCGGTAGGCCTCGTCCGCCTTCAGCACGTGCTCGGACTTGCGGTCCTCGTAGGGGAACACGGCGACCGTCTTGGCGCTGAGCTCGGTGGCGGCGCGGAACGCGCGGACCGCGATCTCACCCCGGTTCGCGACGAGGACCTTGCTGAACACTTGACCTCCAGGTGGTCGGCACCCGGGAGGTGGTGGGAGCCGGCGAAGTTCGAGGAGCACGGGGGACGGGCAGGGTGCCCCGATCCTAGTGAGGTCCCGACAAGTGAGACGGCCCGCCCGCGATGCGGACGGGCCGACCCAGGGGTATGCCGCGGGAGTCAGTTCGCGACGGTGAACCGCTCGCCGCGGTGGCGCGGCTGCTCGAGCTCGTCGACCAGGGCCACCGCGTAGTCCTCGGCGCTGATGGAGTCGCCGGCCGGGGAGTCCAGGGCGACGAGGTAGCTGCCGGTGCGCTCGCCGGGCGCGATCACCGGGGCCGGCGACACGAAGGTCCAGTCCAGGTCCTCCGGAGCCGCCCGGAAGAGCTCCAGGGCGGCTGCGCCCGAGGTGGCCTCGGCGGCATACTCCGGCGGGAAGCCGGGGGTGTCGAGCAGGCGGGTGCCCTCGGGGGTGAGCAGCGAGCCGGCGCCACCCACGAAGAGCACCCGGGCCCCGACGGCGTGGTCCACGAGGTTCCGGACGGAGTCGAGCCACGGCTCGTGGCTCTCGCCGGTCCGGCTCGGGCCGGTCGCGGAGAGGACGACGTCGTGGCTCGTCGCGGCTTCCTTGACCGTGGTCTCGTCGGCGAGGTCGCCGGTGGCGGCCGTGACGCCGGACGGCAGCTCGCCGCCGCGGCGGGTGTAGCCGGTGACCGCGTGGCCGCGCGCGACGGCCTCGGCGGCGATCCGGGAGCCGACCATGCCGCTGGCGCCGAACAGGGCGATCTTCAGCTGGGGGGTCTTCGTCATGGTGATGCCTTTCATCGGACTGGGGGTTGCTGGGTCGGCTCGACAGTAACTATTGGTAACTGAGCACTTCAACGTGCTATAAGTACCTCATGGTTACCAAGCGTGCAGTCTTCGAGCGGGGCGACGCCTTCGACCCCGACTGCCCCACGCGGGTGGTGCTCGACCGGATCGGTGACAAGTGGACGGTCCTGGTGATCGGCGCCCTCGTCGACGGTCCGCTGCGGTTCACCGCAGTGCGCCAGCGCGTCGGTGGGGTGGCGCCCAAGGTGCTCACCCAGACCCTGCGCGCGATGGAGCGCGACGGGCTGCTCACCCGGACGGTGTTCGCGCAGGTGCCACCGCGGGTGGACTACGCGCTCACCGATCTGGGGGTCTCGCTGGGTGGACCCATCGCCGTGCTCACGGACTGGGCCGAGGCCCACGTCGGCCAGATCGTGGCCGCCAGGGACGATTTCGAGGCGCAAGGAGCGTAGGTTGGGCGACCGGTCGCGCCTGCAGCCGCCGCCCCCACGCTCCCCGCTCGAGGAGATCCCCCGTGACCGGCATCGCACGACGCCTGGCCCATCGCCCCGCCCGCCGTGCCGCAGCCCTGGCTGCAGTGGCCCTGGCCCTGACAACGCTGACCGGCTGCACCGACGGGGCGGACCGAGCGGGAGGTCCGACCGGGGCCGGGTCCACCACGAGCTCGGCGGCCACGACCTCGACGGCCCTGCCGACCACGAGCACCACGACCACCCGTCCGACCACCACCACCCGGACGGCTCGTCCGTCGGCGTCGCGGACGAAGCCGGCCACGAGCACACCGCGGGCCACCCCGAAGCCCGCTCCGACGCCCACGCCGGAGCCCGCTCCGAAGCCGGCACCCAAGCCGGCACCCAAGCCACCGTCCGGTGGGGGTGTCGCGGGGCAGGTCCTGTCGCTGGTGAACTCCGAGCGGTCGAAGGCGGGCTGCGGTGCGGTCCGGGCGAACTCCGCGCTCCAGAGCGCCGCGCAGCGACACAGCGCCGACATGGCCGCAAAGGACTACTTCTCCCACACCAGCAAGGACGGGCGCACCTTCGCCGACCGCATCCGGGCGGCGGGCTACCGGGGCAGCACGATCGGCGAGAACATCGCCGCGGGGCATACCACCGCGTCTGCCGTGATGAAGTCGTGGATGGCCAGCTCCGGACACCGGGCGAACATCCTCAACTGCTCGTTCACGGCCCTCGGGGTCGGCCATGCCACCGGCGGTTCGTACGGCCACTACTGGACCCAGGACTTCGGGGGCTGACGGCGGTTGCCTGAGCCGCGTGGTTGACCGAGCCGTGGTTGACCGAGCCGCGGTTGACCGAGCCGCGGTTGACCGAGCCGCGGGTGCCCGCTGTACGCCCGCGACCCGGTCGGTTGCTCCGCTCAGAGGTCGAGCGGTCGCAGCACCTCGGAGATGCCGTGGGCGATCTGGGCGTTGCCCTTGTTGAGGTTGGCCCGCACGACCAAGGGGTTGCGGTCGCTGGGGTCGGCGTCCACGAGCGTGACGACGCACCGGCCGACCACGTCGACCTGGACGGTGCCACCGGACGCCGTGGTGAGGGTCGCGCCGTCGGCAGCCAGCGCCTGGCGGTAGGTGACCGTCGCCCCGGGGACGACGTGGTAGAGCAGCACCGCCTCGACGGTGTCGATGCCCAGGGAGGCGACGTCGGCGAAGACCGCTGTCTCCGAGCTGTAGTGCTTGCCGGTGAGGTCGGACGCGAGGTGGCGGAAGGCCCGGTCGGTGGGCAGGAACGCCGTGAGGGCGACCGTCCCGTCGGCCAGGACCCCGACGGCCGAGCCCGGCTTGGCAGTCAGTACTGCCGTGACCGCGTTGTCGACGATGTCGAAGTCGTTCCAGTTGCGGTCGAAGCCGGATCCGTCCCGGGCGAGCAGCGCGGCCAGGCTGCGTGTGCCCGTGGCGGAATGGTCCCACCCGTGTGCCGAGGCGGATGGTGCTCCGGCCAGGGCGGCCGTGCCGGCGAGGCCGAGGGCCGCCACCGCTGTCATGAAGCGTCGAGCGAACATGCTTGTCCTCCAGAAATCCACTGCGGTGTGGTGGTCCCGGACGCACGGTCACCGCTGGCCGCACCTCCGGACCCTGCGCCGGGGATTCGGCACCACCGGGGGCCTGGATTGGACAAACCTTGGACAAGGCTGGCCGGGAAATGCGTGCGGGCCCGTCGGCGTTGGACGGTAGGCTGTGAGAGCAGCACCAACTGAACAGTGGACGTGTGAACACCCCTGCACTCGCAGGAGCACGGGGGTGATCGGTTTCGACATTGGTCGGCATTTCAGGGGAAGCGGGTCGAGGATGCCCGGTTATCTCGTTAACGATCCTGGCAAACCAATAGGTGCCGATTCCAAGCGCACCGACTTCGCCCTCGCCGCCTGAGCGAGCTCCGAAGTCCGTCAGCCTGAGCTAGTTCTCGACTCAGTGTCTGGCGTCAGCTAGAGAACTTGCTGCGCAGTCATGTCGGGGGACTGCGCGGGACTCTTACTCGACTGGGCCTGTCAGTGGACGTGTGCGTGCGAGCACTGGGGCCGAGAAAATCCACAGCGCACTGCACCCGGAGAAGTCCTGGATTCCCGTCAGTGGACGCGGGTTCAATTCCCGCCACCTCCACCACCGCGGTGTTCACCCGTCAGTTCAGCCCCGGAGCCCGGTCGTTCGCGACCGGGCTCTCGTGGTGCCCGGGGCGCGGTCACGCGCGGTCGCCGACCCCGCGGCATACTGGCATCGCCGCAGGCCAGTGGGTATGCCGCCGGGCCGGCTTTGCGAGGATGGGCTCATGCTGCGCGACGACACCCCCGCCGAGGAGCGGATCGGCTCCCGCGACCTGACCGACTGGCGCACCCCGGCGGGTCGTCGCCTCGCGGACTGGGTCGTCGGGCACGCGGTCGACCTCGCACGGTGGAGCGCCGCGCACCTCGTCCTCGTCGTGACGGCCCTGGTCGGGGGAGCCGTCGCGGTCGCACTCACCGCGGTGGCGGCCGAGGTCTACGACGCGGTCACCGAGGCCGACGGCATCGCGGGGCTGGACCAGCCCGTCCTCGACCAGGCCATCGCCTGGCGGTCGCCCGGGCTGGCCCACGCGGTCACGCTGTACACCGACGTCGGTGGCCCGGTGGGGATGCCGATCGTGGCCACCGTGCTGACGCTCCTGATGGTCTGGCGGTGGCGCTCGCGCACCCCGCTGGTGCTCGTGCTGATCGCGGCCGCGGGCTCGCTGGCCATGACGACGACCGGCAAGGCGCTGATCGGGCGGGCCCGTCCGCCCTTGGCACAGGCCGTGCCGCCCTACGAGACCTCACCGAGCTTCCCGAGCGGCCACACCCTCAACGCGACGGTCCTCACCGCGGTCCTCGTCTACCTGCTGCTGCGACGGCTCGACTCGGCGTGGGCGCGCACCACCGCGGTCGCCGTCGGGGCGGTCTTCGTCCTGACGATGGGACTGTCCCGCGTCTTCCTCGGGCACCACTGGCTGACCGACGTGGTGGCGGGTTGGGCGCTCGGGCTCGGGTGGGCGGCTGCGGTGGTCACGGCGCACCGGTTGTTCCTGACGGTGCGCCGCGTGGCGCCGCGGGAGAGCGTCGAGCCGGCGCCGGTCGGCTGAGGTCGGGTCAGGCGAGGTCGGCGACCCAGTGGTCGCCTTCCTCCCGGAATCCCAGCCGGGCGTAGTAGGGGTTGACCATGCCCGGGGGCGTGACGATCTGGCGGATCCCCTTGCCGCGGAACAGTCCGCTGCTCCGATAGACGAACTCGCCGGGGGAGAAGTCGCGGAAGCGCGGCGTCACGTAGTCGAGCTCCACCTGGGCCACGCCGTCCCCGGCGTCGCGGACGACGACGGCGCCGACCGTCTCGTTGCCGCGCTCGACGAGGTACGCGCTGCGGCCCGCGCCCAGGGCCCCGGCGTCGAACTGCGGGAAGTACTTGCGGATGTCGGCACCCTGCACCTTGAGGAAGTGCTGGAGGTACGACTCGTCCGGTCCGACCGCGACGACCTCGTAGACCGACTCGTCGCCCCGCTCACGCAGCAGCTTGGTGATCATCCAGATGTTGATGCCCGCGGTGACGGTGTTCATGGCGACCATCGGCCACACGTGCAGCAACGCGTTGAACACGATGAGCGTGCAGCTCGCCGTCAGGTTGAGGATCCGGAAGCGCAGCACGCGCTGCTGGAGGAGGGAGAAGATGAGCAGGGCGGAGCCTGCCCATCCCAAGGCCTGGATGGACCACGACGTCATGGGTGCAGTCTGCCAGCGCCCCTGCCCGCGTGGTTCACCCGTGCAGCAGGTCGGGCGGCGCGGGCGGCGCGGGCTGCCTGAGCAGCTTGGTCGCGAGGTAGCGACCGTTGGCATCGGACCGGTGCACGGCAGTCGGCACCCTCTCGACCACGTCGACCCCGAGCCCTTCGAGCTGGGCGACCTTGTCGGCGTTGTTGGTCAGCAGCGCCACCCGGGTCACGCCGAGCGCCCTGAGCATCTGGGCGGCGGCGGTGTAGTCGCGCGCGTCCTCCTCGTAACCGAGGGCGAGGTTCGCCTCGAAGGTGTCGAGCCCCTCGTCCTGGAGGACGTAGGCGTCGAGCTTGGCGTAGAGGCCGATGTCGCGTCCCTCCTGCCGGAGGTAGAGCAACAGCCCGCCCTCCTCGGCCAGGCGGTGGAGGGCCTCGTCGAGCTGGGGGCCGCAGTCGCAGCGTCGGCTGCCCAGGACGTCACCGGTGAGGCACTCGCTGTGCACCCGGGTGAGTGGAGGCCGCTCGAGCGTGGACTCGGCCACCGGCCGATGCGCCCAGCCACCCAGCCCGAGGGCGAGGTGCTCGCGACCGTCGTGCAGGCCGGTGAAGGTGAAGGCCCGCGCGGTCGTGTGGAGGCCGTCGGCGAGGGTGAGGGGGATGCTCACCTGCGCACGGATCGTGGCGTCACGAAGACCCATGGCGTCCACCCGTCCGGCGCTGGTCGAAGCGCGGTGAGAGGGCGTAGCGCAGCAGCGCCACGTCGCCGATGTGGCGCACCTCCACGAGGTCTGCCCGACGGCCGGGCGACCAAGGAAACTGGGCGTCGCCGACGAACCGGCGGGCGCGGGAGTCGCCCACGAACAGGGGCGCGACCGCGAGCTGGAGCTCGTCGGCGAGGTCCTCGCTGAGCAGCTGCGTGAGTACCGAACCACCGCCTTCCACCATGAGCCGCCCCACCCCCCGCCGCGCCAGGTCCTCACCGACCCAGCGCAGCGTCACGGGGTCGCCGGCGTCGACGACGGTCGCCGCACCGTCGAGGCGGGCACGGGCGTCGTCCACCGCGCTCGTGTGGCAGTAGACCAGCTTCTCGACCTCGCCAGGGGCGAAGAACTCGGCCCCGGGGTCCAGGTCGGCACCGTTCGTCACGGTGACCTTCACCGGTGACGGCGGGCAGCCCCTGGCGACGCGGTCCGCTCGCCGCTCTGCTGAGCGGACCAGCAGGCGGGGGTTGTCATTGCGGATCGTGGCGGCCCCGACGAGGATCGCGTCGCACCGGGCCCGCTCGGCGTCGACCCGGTCGAAGTCGGCCGCGTTGGAGAGCTCCAGCCGGCCGGGTGTGGCGCTGTCGAGGTATCCGTCCATCGACATGCTGCAGCTGAGCAGGGTGTAGGGACGGTCAGCCACGGGCGACCTCCTCGGCGACGCGACCGACAGCCGGACGTGGCCGCGCTCGCCCGCGGGCCACCACCAGCACGGCCGCACCGGGAAGGCTCGCGACGAGGACGAGCACGCCGTACACGACGGCCGTGGACAGGCCGGCTCCTGCGCCCAGTCCCGCAGCTCCGAAGACCCACGCCGCAACTCCCTCCCGCGGACCCCACCCGGCGATGTTCACCGGGATCCCCATCGCGATGAGCACGACGAACGCCAAGGGCACGAGCCGGGTCGCCGAGGCGGTCGACCCGGCCGTGCGTGCCGCCACGAGGAAGGTGAGCACGTGACCCGCGACGGCCAGCGCCGACGCGAGGGCAACGAGCGGCCCGGTGCGACGGGCGAGCACACCGCGGCGGACTTCGCCCATCCACGCGGACCCGAGCCCGTCCCGGCCGCGCCGCCGACCCGACCGTCCTGCGAGGCCCACGCAGAGGGCGATGACGACGACGGCCGCCCACGCCCAGGCGACGGAGGACCGCACCGGCGAGGGCAGCACCGACAGGGCCACGAGGGCCATGCCGGCCTGCACCACCTGACCGGCGGACCGCTCCATGAGCACGGACCTGAGGCCCCTCGCGGCACTGCCCGTGCGGCGACCGTGGCGCACACCCCGGTGCACGTCGCCGAGGACGCCACCCGGGGTTGCCGTGTTGAGGAACTGCGAGCGGTAGCACGCGGCCACCGCCGTTCGAAGCGGGACCTGCGCACCGAGGGCGGCGGCCACGAGGCTCCACCGCCAGGCACAGCAGAAGGTGGTCAGGGCGGTGAGGACGAGCGCCGCAGCCAGCGCCCGTGCGTCGATGGCGCCGACCGCGCGCACTGACTGCTCGACCCCCAGCCGCCACACCAGGAAGCCGAGGACGGCCCCGCCGCCGAGCCGTCGCGCCAGTGGGGAGCGGGCCAGTCGGCGCGCCGTCGTCGCCAGCCCGTCCGCGGCGCGCGCCGGGTCGCCGGAGCGTTCGGTCAGCGTCATGGCGCGCCCCTCGAGATCAGGTGGAGTTCGGTGTGGCCCTGCACCCAGACCTACGTATGCCGCGTGGCTGCGGTTCACCGGAGCGCCCCGTCCACGGGGTGGGGCGTCTCGTCCCGGCCGACCGCGCCCTGGGGCGAGCGCCCTCCCGCGACCTCGGACAGCACGTCGGAGACGCGACGTGCAGTGGCCGACCACGGCTCCAGGGTGGTGCTGCGCTCGCGTGCTGCCGTGCGCAACCGGTCCCGCAGGGTCGCGTCGTCGAGCCAGGACCGCAGGGCCGTCCCGAGGCCGTCGCCTGCGGGGTCGACCAGGAGTCCCGGGCGACCGGTGCCGGGGACGGTACCCATGGCCTCCGCGACGCCGCCGACCGCGGTCGACAGCACAGGCAGCCCTCGCGCCAGCGCCTCTGTCACGACGAGACCGTACGTCTCGATCCGTGACGCCACGACGACGAGGTCGGCGGCGGCATACTCGCGATCCAGCGCTGCGCCGGCCAAGGGGCCGGCGAAGGTGACGCGGTCGGTGAGGCCCGCCTCCCTGCATTTCTCGCGGAGGTGAGCGACGTGGTCGGGGGCGAGGTCGAGGGCGCCGGCGATCACGAGCCGCCACGAGCGGTCGCCCAACGACGCGAGGGCCTCGAGCAGCTCGGTGTGGCCCTTGGCCGGCACCACTGCCGCGACGCTGAGCAGCGCGCTGCCCGACGAGGTGCCCGTCGCGGGGTGGGTCCGGTCGGCTCCCGGTCTCGCCACGTGCAGCCGGTTGCGGTCGAGGTCGTAGGAGGCCAGGAGCCAGTGCGTCGTCCAGCGGCTCGTGGTCAGGACCGCTGCGGCAGCCTGGAGGACCAGCCGTTCGCCCTCGGCCGCCGCAGACTTCGCCTCACCCGGGCTCCGGCCGGCCGCCTCGACCGCGAGGGGGTGTCCGAGCGGGAGGTGCACGAGCACGACGAGCCGCAGCCGCCGTGCCGCTGGCAGGAGGACGGCGGGGTTCCCCGAGGCGACCAGTCCGTCGAGGAGGACCACGGCCCCCAGCGGCAGGGACGCCAGGGTGCGGGTGAGGCCGGCCAGGCTGCTCGCGTCCGGATGGGGCCAGCGCCCCGGGAGCGGGTGCAGGCGCACCGCCCACCCGAGGTCCTGCAGGCCCGCGCAGACGCGGCGGTCGTAGGTGTTGCCGCCGCTCGGACGGGCTGGGTCGTCGACAGAGTCCGGGACGACGACGTGCACCGTCCTCACGGCAGCGCGCTCACAGTCCGCGCTCGTAGCTCGCCCAGGCCACGGGCGACTCGGCCAGGGTCACCGTGATCGCGCTGATCCCGGAGGCCGTGGCACCCAGGTCGCCGGCGTGGACGCGGGCGGCGAGGCGGTCGGCGACCAGCCTGGCCAGGGCCTCGGTGGTCGTGTTGCCGGCGGTCAGGGTGGGGTCCTCGTCGAGGTTGCGGTAGTTGAGGTCGGCCAGGACCGCCCGGAGCTGTTCACCGGCGCGGCCGATGTCCACCACGATGCCGTCGTCGTCCAGGTCGGCGCGGTGGAAGGTCGCGTCGACGACATAGGTGGCGCCGTGCAGCGACTGCGCCGGACCGAAGACCTCGCCGCGGAAGCTGTGGGCGATCATGATGTGGTCCCGCACGGTCACTCTGAACACGGTGCCTACCCCTGGTGGTCGGTGCTGTCGTCGGTGTGGTGGTCGGTGCTGTCGTACGTGATGAGGTGGCAGATCGCCGGAAGGCTCCCGTCCGAGAGACGGGCCATGGCGGCCGGGAGTTCATCGAAGGCCGACCGCCCGGTGACGAGGGCGTCGAAGGCGGGGTCCTTCAACAGGTCCAGGGCGAGCGAGAGCCGGTCCGTGGTGGTGCGGCGGGAGCGCCGGGCCGGGGACACCGCGCCCACCTGGCTGGCCCGGATGGTGAGCCGCCCCGAGTGGAACGACCCGCCGAGGCCGACGCTGACCTCGCGGTCGCCGTACCAGCTGAGCTCGACCACCTGGCCCTCGGTGGCGAGGAGGGCCAGGGACAGCCCAAGACCCTCGGAGGTGGCGCTGGTGTGCACGACGAGGTCGTGAGCGCCGGCCCCGGGCGCCGACCCGGCCCCGGGCACCGACCCGGCGTCGGGGGCCAGCGCGAAGTCGACACCGAGGGCAGCCGCCACCCCGGCCCGGGAGGGGTCGATGTCGACGAGCGTCGTGCGGACGCCGGGGATGCCGGACAACAGGCGCGCGACACAGCACCCGACCATGCCTGCCCCGACCACCGCGACCCGGTCACCCACCAGTGGCGCAGCGTCCCACAGGGCGTTGACCGCTGTCTCGACGGTGCCCGCCAGGACGGCCCGTTCGGGAGGCACGCCCTCGGGCACCACCACGACGGCGTCGGCCGGCACGACAAACCTCGTCTGGTGGGGGTGGAGGCAGAAGACCAGCCGGCCACGCAGGTGCGCGGGCCCCTGCTCGACGATGCCGACGGTGAGGTACCCGTACTTCACCGGTCCGGGGAAGTCCCCTTCCTGGAAGGGTGCCCGCATCGTGGCGTACTGGCTCTCGGGGACCCGGCCCTCGAAGACGAGAGTCTCGGTGCCTCGGCTGACCGCGGAGTTGACGGTCCGGACGAGGACCTCGTCCGGACGGGGTGAGGGCACCGTCACCGGCCGGAGCTCGCCCACCCCCGGTGCGGTCAGCCAGTACGCGAGTGCAGACCCGGACACGGCCCCACCCTAGCGATCGGCCGGTATGCCGCCCGGGTGAACTGGCGGGTCGGCTGTGCCGTCCTAGGGTCAGGCTGGAGAGACTGGAGGTGTGGTGGGCAGGAGTGCAGTCCCGGTGATGCCGATGGCCGCGCAGTCGGCGCTGCTCGGCGTCCTTCTGTTGGCGCTGGCACCCGGACCGACGGGGTCGGCAGGGTTGGCCGCAGCCGCAGGGGTGCTCGTCGCCGTCGCGTGTGCTGGGGTCGGCTGGGTCGTCCTGGTGCGGGCGCTGGCCCGCCGCGGTCGGCGGGGCCTCGGACCCGCCGACCACGTCACGGTCACGCGCGGCACGCTCGCCTGCGTCGTGGCGGCGCTGACCACGAGCTCGGTCCTCGACCGTGCGCTGACCGGCCCGTCCGCCCACCCCGCGCGGACCTCCTTGGTGCTGCTCGCGTCCGTGGCCCTCTCGCTCGACGCCCTCGACGGCTGGGTCGCCCGACGCACCGGGACGGCGTCGGCGCTCGGCGCCAGGCTCGACATGGAGGTCGACGCCTGGCTGATCCTGGTCCTGAGCGTCGCCGCCTCGCTGGTGCTCGGCTGGTGGGTGGTGGCCATCGGCCTCTTCCGCTACCTGCTCGTGGGGGCCACCTGGGCTGCGCCGTGGCTCGGCGGCGAGGTCCCACCGCGCTACTGGCGCAAGGCAGTTGCGGCGATGCAGGGGATCGTGCTCACCCTGGCCACCGCCGGGGTCCTGCCCCGCCCGGCGCTCGTCGGTCTCGCCGTGCTGGCGCTCGTCCTGCTCGCGTGGTCGTTCGGTACCCAGGGCGCAGAGCTGTGGCGGGCGCGGGCGACCCGATCGACCCGTGCAGGTGAGCGCCCCGTGGAGGTGCTGCCAAGCGTCGTCGTGGTGGAGGTCGGTGCCGGGCCGCGGGTCCAGGCCACTCCGTGAGCTCGACCGGCGCCATCGACAAGGCGAGCCGGGGGAGTCGACTCCGCAGCCGCGGCGCGCTGGCGGTCGCGCTGTTGCCCCTCCTCGCCGTGTGGGTGGTGCTCGTGGCACCGGACGACCCGACCGACGAACCGCTCACCTGGCTGCTCCGGCTGCCGGTCGACCCGATCCTCCTGGTGCTGTTGCTCCTCGTGGTCCGGGGGTCGTGGCGCCGTCGGGCGGCGCTGGTCGTCGGGGCCCTGCTCGGTGTCGTGACCCTCGTGAAGCTCCTCGACATCGGCTTCACCACGGCGCTGCGCCGCCCGTTCGACCTCGTGGCCGACTGGACCTACCTGCGGTCCGCGCGCGACCTGCTCGGTGACTCGGTGGGCCCGTCCGGCGCGACGGCGGCGCTCGTCGGGTCCGTGGCCATCGTCATCCTGCTGCTCGCGGTCGTGCCCTGGTCGACCGGCGCCCTGGTGCGCCGGCTCGAGCCACACCTCGACCGGCATCCGCGCGGATGGGCTCGCGCGCTCGTCGTCATGGGCGCGGTGTGGCTGGTGGCGGCCGTGACCCAGGTCCAGGTCGCGCCGGGACTGCCGCTCGCCTCCACCTCGTCCGTGGGGCTCGTCGGCGACCACGTGACCAGGGTGCGCGCGGCGCTGCGTGACGGGGCGACCTTCGACCGCGCCGTGGCCACGGATCCGTTCGCGCGGGCGCCCGCGGCGGACCTGCTGACCGGGCTGCGCGGCCAGGACGTGCTCTTCGTCTTCGTCGAGAGCTATGGCGAGGTCGCCGTCACGGGCCGGCCGGCACCGGCTGGGGTCGCACCCGCGCTCGACCGGGCCACGAGCGCGCTCGGAGCGGCCGGCTACTCCACCCGGAGCGCCTGGCTGGACTCGCCCACCTTCGGGGGCACCAGCTGGCTGGCCCACTCCACCCTGCAGTCGGGGGTCTGGGTCGACAGCCAGCGGCGGTACGACCAGCTCATGGCGAGCGACCGGCTCACCCTGAGTGGGGCCTTCGGCCGGGCCGGGTGGCGCACGGTGGTGGATGTCCCGTCGAACCGGGAGGACTGGCCCGAGGCGCGGTCGTTCTACCACTACGACCAGGTCTACGACGCCCGCAACGTCGGGTACGCGGGGCCGCGGTTCGGCTACGCCACCATGCCGGACCAGTACACCCTCAAGGCCTTCGCCGACCGTGAGCTGACTGGCCGTCCGCGCGCCCCCGTGATGGCCGAGATCGACCTCGTGACCAGCCATGTCCCGTGGGCACCGCTGCCGCGGCTCGTCGACTGGGACTCCCTCGGCGACGGGTCGGTGTTCGGGCCGATCCGTGACCAGGCCGCCACCAGGGCGCAGGTGTGGCGCGACCCGGCCTCGGTGCGGGCGGCCTACGCCGACTCGGTCGCCTACTCGATCGCCAGCCTCGTGCAGCTCGTGCAACGGGCCCACGACCCGAACCTCGTGCTGGTGCTGCTCGGCGACCACCAGCCCTCGACCGTCGTCTCGGGCCCCCGGGCGAGCCACCGGGTGCCCGTCACCCTCGTCGCCCACGACGCCGCGGTGACCCAGCGCATCGCAGGGTGGGGATGGCAGGCAGGCATGCGCCCCACTGCGGCGGCGCCGGTCTGGCGGATGGATGGGTTCCGCGACCGGGTGCTCACCGCCTTCGGCCCGACCCCCGGCACACCGGTCGCTGCACCACGCTGAACCCCGGCGCGGGCTGGCCCGTCATCAAGGGTGGAGGCCGGCACCAGGCTCGGCCGGCAAGGGAGGTCACATGAAGTGGCATGCACTGGGAGCGGTCGCGCTGGTCGTGTCGGCCGCGGTCCACCTCAAGCTCTGGTTCGGTGGGGTGCGGGACCAGTCCGTCGGCCCAGCGTTCCTCGTCAACGTCGTGGCCGGGGTCGTCATCGCGATCCTGCTGCTGACGTGGCAGCACTGGGTGCCCGCCTTCCTCACGCTCGGCTTCGGCCTGTCGACGCTGGGGGCGTTCGTCATCTCGACGACCGTGGGCCTGATGGGCGTGCACTCCCACTGGGAGGGCTTCGCCGTGTACGCAGCAGCCGTCTCCGAGGTGGTGTGCATCGCCGTCGGCGCCAGCCTGCTCGTCGCGGCTCGGGCGCACCGGCCCGTGGTCGGGAGTCGAGCGGCCTAGCCTGCGGTCGTTACGACTGGGTGGCCTTCTGCGACTCGATGTCGGCGCGCACGGCGTCCATGTCGAGCGCCTTGACCTGCGTGATGACGTCCTCGAGCGCGGTCGCGGGGAGCGCGCCGGCCTGCGCGAAGACGAGGATGCCGTCGCGGAAACCCATCAGCATGGGGATCGAGGTGATGTTGGCGGCGGCCGCGAGGGCCTGCTCGGCCTCGGTGTCGACCTTGCCGAACACGACGTCGGCGTGCTGCTCGGACGCGCTCTCGAAGACCGGTCCGAACCGCTTGCACGGCCCACACCACTCGGCCCAGAAGTCCACGAAGACGGTGCCGCCCTCGAGGATCGTCTTCTCGAAGTTCTCCGCCGTCAGCGTCGTGCTAGCCATCTCTACGTCCACTCCCATCGGACCACGACGGTCGCGGTCACCGAGTTCTCGCCCAGCTCGACGGACAGGTCTGCTGCCTTGCCGGCCGCCATCATGGCGAACCGGGGCTGGGCTCCACCACGCTCAACGTCGGACAACCGCTCAACCTTCCCGAGCGTGCGACCGGCCAGCGCGGCATACTGCTGCGCCTTGCCCAGTGCGTCGGTGAACGCCGCCTCCCGCGCCTGCGCGAGCACGGGGGCGGAGTCCGCCAGCTCGAGCCCGAGGTGGTCGATCGTCAGGGCGTTGCCGGCGGCGCCGGCGAAGGCCTCGACGAGGCTCCCGACCAGGGCCGGGTCGCGGACCGTCACCGACAGGCTCTGGTATGCCGTGTAACCGACGACGGTGACCCCCTCGCGGTCGTGGCGGGGGTGGACCCCGGTGCCCGTGGTGCGCAGGTCGGCGTCCGCGACCCCGTGGTCGCGCGCCGCCTGGGCGAGGGACTGGGCGCGGCTCCCCGCGTCGGCCAGGGCTGACGTGACGTCGTCGGCCTCGCACCGCACCCCGACGCGCACCCGGACGACGTCGGGGGCGGCCGACGCGGTCCCGGAACCGGTGACCTCGACGTGGGCAGCGCCACCCCCCGACCCGCTGTGTCCTGTCATGGGACCAGCCTAGGGTGGAGCAGATGAGCACCGAACAGACCAGCACCGGAGCGGTCACCGCCGCCCGGCCGAGCGCGGACGGCACGAGCGCCGACGGCACGACCACCGAGGAGATCCGCCGCTACTGGGACGACTTCGCGGCGGAGTACGACAGCTACCCCGACCACGGCCTGCTCGACTCCGACATCCGGTCGGCGTGGAAGGACCTGCTGCGCACCTGGCTGCCCACGACCCCCTCGCTGGTGGCCGACCTCGCCTGTGGCACGGGCACCATGAGCGCGCTGATGGCCGAGCTGGGTCACCAGGTCCGCGGGGTCGACCTGTCGGCCGAGATGGTGCGCCGGGCGCAGGCGAAGGCCGCGCCGTTCGGTGCCGCGATCGAGGTCGAGCAGGGCGATGCGGGCGACCCGCCCTTCGAGCCAGGGTCCGTCGACGTGGTCTTCGCGCGGCACATCCTCTGGACGCTGCCTGACCCGACCGAGGCGCTGCGTCGCTGGGCCGCCCTGCTGCGCCCGGGTGGCCGGATGGTGCTGGTGGAGGGGCGTTGGGGGCTCGAGGCGGCGGCCGACAAGCCGGCCCTGCCCTGGAGCGCCGGGGTGCCGTCGGAGGAGCTGGCAGCCGTCGTGGGCGAGCTGGTGGGGGAGTGCACCGTCGTGCAGCTGACCGACTCGGTGTTCTGGGGCAAGGACATCGAGCACGAGCGCTACCTGCTGCGCGCCGTGGCGCGGGCGGCGACGCCCTGATGCGCGCGCGGGCGCGACGCGTGACGGTGGCGGGCTGGACGCTCGCCGCACTGGCCGCCCTCATGGTGCCGTGGACGGCATACCTGTTCGTCGTGCTGCCGCGCACCGCGCCCGCCGCGCACTTCGACCTGGCGTGGGGTGGCTTCGACCTGGCCCTCCTGGTGATGCTCGCCCTGACCGGTTGGGCCGCGGTGCGGCGACGGCGGTGGCTCGCAGCGGTGGCGGGGGCCAGCGCCGCGCTGCTCGCCGCCGACGCGTGGTTCGACGTGGTCACCGCGCCCACGCACGGGGAGCGGTGGGTCGCGCTGGCGATGGCGGTGCTGGTCGAGCTCCCGCTGGCCGCCGTGTGCGGCTGGCTGGCCGTGAGCGGGCAGGACCTCGTCGACCGCCGGCTGGCGAGGGCTCGGCCGGGGAGTCCCGTCGTGGACCCGGTTCGGCATACCGCGCGGTAATCGGGAGAATGCCGGACATGACCGCAGCCCCCTCCGTGTCCAACTCCATCACCGTCCGGCTGACGCTCCCGGCCCGCGCCACCGCGGTCTCCGAGCTCACCGGGGTCATCGAGAAGGGGGGCGGCCTGGTCACGGGGCTCGACGTGACCGCGTCGGGTTCCGACCGGCTCCGCGTCGACGTGACCGCCGCGGCTCGCGACACCGACCATGCCGACGAGCTCGTCGCGGCGATGCGCGGCGTGCACGGCGTCGAGATCGGCAAGGTGTCCGACCGCACCTTCCTCGCCCACCTGGGCGGCAAGCTCAAGATCGAGTCGAAGGTGCCGATCCGCAACCGCGACGACCTGTCCCTCATCTACACCCCGGGGGTCGCCCGGGTCTGCATGGCCATCGCGGAGAACCCCGCCGACGCCCGGCGGCTCACCATCAAGCGCAACACGGTGGCCGTGGTGACGGACGGCTCGGCGGTCCTCGGGCTGGGCAACATCGGCCCCCTGGCGGCGCTGCCGGTGATGGAGGGCAAGGCTGCCCTCTTCAAGCGGTTCGCCGACATCGACGCGTTCCCGATCTGCCTCGACACCCAGGACACCGAGGAGATCATCCGCGCCGTCAAGGCGATCAGCCCGGTCTTCGCCGGCATCAACCTCGAGGACATCTCGGCTCCCCGGTGCTTCGAGATCGAGCGGCGGCTGCGTGACGAGCTCGACATCCCCGTCTTCCACGACGACCAGCACGGCACGGCCATCGTCACCCTCGCCGCCCTGCGCAACGCGCTGCGGGTGGTCGGCAAGGAGCTGAGCGAATGCCGCGTGGTCATGTCCGGAGCGGGCGCGGCAGGCACGGCGATCCTCAAGCTGCTGCTCAAGGCCGGCGCCACCGACGTGGTCGTGGCCGACCAGTTCGGCGTGCTGCACCGTGATCGCGACGACATCGCCTCAGGGGAGCACCCGGCACTGGCCTGGTCGGCCGAGCACACCAACCACCGCGGTGTCACCGGCACCCTCAAGGAGGCGATCGCGGGCGCCGACGTGTTCGTCGGGGTCTCGGCCCCGGGCATCCTCACCGGTGACGACATCGCGACCATGAACGAGGGCGCGATCGTCTTCGCCATGGCCAACCCCGAGCCCGAGGTCGACCCGATCGCCGCCGCCCAGTACGCAGCCGTCGTGGCCACGGGTCGCTCCGACTTCGCGAACCAGATCAACAACGTGCTGGTCTTCCCGGGCGTCTTCCGCGGTCTGCTCGACGCGGCCTCGACCTCGATCGACGAGGACGTCATGCTCGCCGCCGCCAAGGCACTCTCGGAGGTCGTCCACCCGGAGGAGCTCAACGCCGCCTACATCATCCCCAGCGTGTTCCACCCCGACGTGTCGAAGGTGGTCGCGGCCGCGGTCAAGGCGGCCGTGCTCGGCACCACACCGGAGCAGGTTCCCACGCGTCGGATGGCCGAAGAGCCCGAGTTCATTGGCTAGCTCGTCGGCCGGCGACCAGACTTCCGCGGGCTCGACCCGCGCCGTGCTCAGTGCCGACCCGGGAGAGGCGACCGTGGTCGTCGGCCCACCGCACCGGACCGCCGCGGTGGTCTTTGCGGTGCTGCTCGTCGCCCACCTCGCCGCGCTCTACTGGCCACGGGTCGACATCCAGGGCCCGGTCACGTGGAGCGACAAGGTCGCCCACGTCCTGCTCTTCCTCGCGCCCACGGTGGCGGGCCTGCTCGCCGGCGTGCGCCCGGCATACCTCGTCGCGCTGCTGGCCCTGCACGCCCCGGTCAGCGAGCTGCTCCAGCACTACCTGCTCCCGCACCGGTCGGGCGACGCCTGGGACGCCGTGGCGGACCTCTCCGGCGTGGTGCTCGGGGTCACGTCCGTCGTGGTCGGGAGGGCGCTGCGGCGCTGATAGACTGCTCGGGCTCAGTTCGGCGGCGCTCGGCAGCGCCATCAGGTGGCACAGGCGCCACAGACGCATTCCCTACTCCGACTGCAGACCACCGGATGACAACTGTTGATCCGGTCCAACGGGCCCTCGCGGCCTGAGGCTCGTCTTCTTCGTTGCCCTCGCCAGGTGGCTCGAGACGTGTCTACCTCGAGTACCTGAAGTGAGTTGAACATCTGTGCCCAAGAACCTGCGATCCGGCGCGCCCAAAAAGGCCCGTTGGACCCCAGACCAGAAGGCTGCCGCGAAGAAGGGCCCCAAGAAGGCCCACCGCGGCCAGTCCTCCGCACCCACCGGTGGCACCGCGTATGCCGCGCGGCCGGCTCGCGACGTTGACCGTCGCCCCGAGCGCTCGGACCGTCCGGCCCGCAGTTACGACCGCAGTGACCGTCCGGCCCGCTCGTCCAGCCGTGACGACCGTGCGCCGCGCAGCTTCGACCGCAGCGACCGCAGCGACCGTCCGGCCCGCTCGTTCAGCCGTGACGACCGTGCGCCGCGCAGCTTCGACCGCAGCGACCGTCCGGCCCGCTCGTTCAGCCGTGACGACCGTGCGCCGCGCAGCTTCGACCGCAGCGACCGCACCGACCGTCCGGCCCGCTCGTTCAGCCGTGATGACCGTGCGCCGCGCAGCTACGACCGCAGCGACCGCCCCGCCCGCAGCTTCGACCGTGACGACCGTCCGGCTCGCACCTTCAACCGTGACGACCGGCCCCAGCGCCGCGAGTCCACCCGTGACGACCGCCCGGCTCGTCGCAATGACCGTGATGCCAGTGACCGTCGTGAGAGCCGTGGTCCCCGTCAGTACAACCGTGAGGACCGCCCTGTGACCAGCTACAACCGTGACGACCGTCCGGCCCGCAGCACCGATCGCCCCGCCCGCAGCACCGACCGCAGCGAGCGCCCCGCGCGCAGCTTCGACCGCACGGACCGTCCGGCCCGCAGCTTCGACCGCAGCGACCGTCCGGCCCGCAGCTTCGACCGCAGCGACCGCCCGGCCCGCAGCTTCGACCGCAGCGACCGTCCGGCCCGTGGCTTCGACAGCCAGGTCGACCCCGAGACCGAGCGCATGGAGGCCGACACCTGGGTCAAGGCCACCCGCAAGACCGTCGACGGTCCCGTCACCGTGGACTCCGACAACGGCTTCGCCGGCCTGGGCCTGACCGAGCGCCTCGTCGAGCGGCTCGCCCGTGACGGCATCACCACGCCGTTCCCGATCCAGTCCGCGACCATCCCGGACGCGCTGGCCGGCAAGGACATCCTCGGCCGTGGCCAGACCGGCTCCGGCAAGACGCTGGCCTTCGGGCTGCCGATGCTGTCCCGTCTCGCCGACGGCGAGCGGGCCCGTCCGCGCCGTCCCCGTGCCCTCGTGCTGGTCCCGACCCGCGAGCTCGCCATGCAGGTGTCCGACGCGCTCGAGCCCCTCGTGCACGTCCTCGGCCTGAAGCACAAGCTCGTCGCCGGTGGCCTGTCCTACACGACGCAGATCAGCGCGCTGAACCGTGGCGTCGACCTGCTCATCGCCACGCCGGGTCGCCTCAAGGACCTCATCGAGCGGGACGCCGTGCAGCTGCGCGACATCCAGATCGCCGTCCTCGACGAGGCCGACCACATGGCTGACATGGGCTTCATGCCCGAGGTCACCGCGATCCTCGACCAGATGCCTGCCGGTGGCCAGCGGATGCTGTTCTCGGCCACCCTGGACAAGGGCGTCGACAAGCTCGTCGAGGGCTACCTCACCGACCCCAAGACGCACTCCACCGACGACGCCAAGGCCTCGGTCACCACGATGGAGCACCACGTGCTGCTCATCGACCCGATGCACAAGAAGACGATCACCGCCGAGGTCGCCAACCGGGCGGGCCGCACCGTCGTCTTCGTGCGGACCAAGCTCGGCGCCGACCGCGTGGCCCTCCAGCTGCGCGAGCAGGGCGTCTTCGCTGCCGCGCTGCACGGTGGCTTGAACCAGGGCGCGCGCAACCGTGTCCTCGGGGCCTTCCGGGACGGCAGCCTGCCGGTCCTGGTGGCCACCGACGTCGCCGCCCGCGGCATCCACGTCGACGACGTCTCGGTCGTCCTCCAGGTCGACCCGCCGGCCGACCACAAGGACTACCTGCACCGCTCGGGCCGCACGGCCCGCGCCGGCGACAAGGGCACGGTCGTGACCCTGGCGCTCCCGCACCAGCGGCGCACCATGGAGCGGATGGCCCGCGAGGCCGGCATCGACGCGATGCCGACCAAGGCCGTCCCCGGCGACGACCGCCTCGCGGCGACCGGCGCCGTCACCCCCAGCGGCATCCCGGTCCCCGAGGACCAGGTCCGTCGGGTGCTCGACGGCCCGAAGCGCAGCGGCGGTCGCCCGTCCGGTGGTCCCCGTGGCGGTGGCCCCCGTGGTCCGCGCCAGGGTGGCAACCGCTCCTACCGTGACGACCGTTCCGGCGGCTCGCGGGGCGAGCGCGGCAGCTACTCGCGCGCTGCCCGCGGCTGATCGGTCTCCCGAACGCGCAGCACCTGAACGACGCACCACCCGAACGACGCATCATCTGAACGGCCAGAGCCCCGGTCCCCGCGACCGGGGCTCTGGCGTCGGCAGGCAGAATGGACCCGTGGAGATGACGGACCTGTCGGGCAGCCTGCTCGTCGCGACCCCCCAGATCGAGGAGGGCGTGTTCTGCCGCAGTGTCGTCCTGATCCTCCACCACGACGACGAGGGCGCCCAGGGTGTCGTGCTCAACCGTCCGATGGATGCCCGCGTCGATGCGGTGCTGCCGGACTGGCAGGCCCACGCGACCGCACCGTCGGTGCTCTTCGAGGGGGGCCCGGTCGGTCTCGACAGTGCCCTCGGTCTGGTCACGGTCCCGGGCGACGTCGAGCCGCTCGGGGTGAAGCGGCTGTTCAGGGGGCTCGGTCTCGTCGACCTCGACACCCCACCCGCGATCGTGGTCCCCGAGGTGGCCGGCCTGCGGATCTTCGCCGGGTATGCCGGGTGGTCGTCGGGGCAGCTCGAGGACGAGGTGCGTGCGGGGAGCTGGTACGTCGTGGAGTCCGAGGGGCGCGACGCGTTCGACGCCGACCCGGAGCAGCTGTGGGCGCGGGTGCTGCGGCGCCAGCGCGACCACCTCGCCTTCGTGGCGACCTTCCCGACCGACCCCGAGATGAACTGAGCGCCTGGAAACGGCGCCGGGCACGCGGCATACAATCGCTGGATGAGCGAGCCCCAGATCCCCCTGGACGACCCGCTGGCCCCCGAGGCCCAGCCCTCCCGGCCCTCCACGACGACCGCCGTGCTCGAGCGCGAGCAGGTCGAGGAGCAGCTGCAGGAGCCGGGCGACCACGAGCGGTTCTCGCACTACGTGCGCAAGGAGAAGATCCTCGAGAGCGCCTTGTCGGGTGACCCGGTCGTCGCGCTCTGCGGCAAGGTGTGGGTGCCCGGACGCGATCCGAAGAAGTTCCCGGTCTGCCCCACGTGCAAGGAGATCTACGAAGGTCTGCGGGCGCCGCAGGACGGCGGCGAGTGACCTGAGTCGGCAGGTGGGGGTCACCGACGTCCGCCGCGGCACAGGGGTTCCCACCCACCGAAAGCCTGAACGAGTCTTTACCTGCGCCTGCCTCCCCTGACCCGGGGACAGGGCATCGGGCTCCTAGCGTGCGAGGTCGAGCCACCCACCGAACCCGGAGGGAGGCACCTCGAAAGGACGCCCATGAAGCTTCGCTCTCGAATCGCACTCTCCTCCCTCATGCTGGGAGCCGTCGCCCTCGGACTCGGCCAGGGCAGCGCCGTCGCCCAGCCGATGGCCGGGGAGGCCACGGTCGCCGCGGACTGCGCGACCCACACCGACGCCGTCAACACCGCGCGCTCCGCCAAGGGCGGCAACCGCGTCGACCCGCACGAGTTCAGCCAGGCCCAGGTCGACCGCATGGAGGCCGCCTACCGCAGCGCCGCTGCCGCCAAGGGCCTGGCGCCCACGGCCAGCGGCAAGCTGGGCCACACCAGCACCAGGAAGCCGGGGCCGACCACGCCCGCCTTCGCCGCGACCACGGTCAGCGTCTACTGGCACGTGATCACCAACGGCACGAGCGGCAAGCTCACGACGACGCAGATCCAGAGCCAGCTGAACGTCCTCAACAACGCCTATGCCTCGTCGAGCTTCTCGTTCACCCTCGCCGGCACGGAGACCACGACGAACAGCGACTGGTACAGCATCGCCTTCCCCGCCAGCGGCCAGGAGCCGAGTGACGCCAAGGCGATGAAGACGGCCCTCCACAAGGGCACCAAGGCCGCGCTGAACATCTACTCGACGACGTTCTCCGACGGCACGCTGGGCTACGCGCAGTTCCCGTCCACGAACAACACCACCCTCGACGGTGTGGTGCTCGACTACCGCAGCATCCCCGGCGGCAGCCTCGCGCCGTACAACCAGGGCGACACGGCGACCCACGAGGTCGGCCACTGGGTCGGGCTCTACCACACCTTCCAGGGCGGCTGCTCGGGCGGCGACTCCGTGAGCGACACCCCGGCCGAGGCCTCCCCGGCGTTCGGGTGCCCGACCGGTCGTGACACCTGCGCGGCCACCGGCCTGGACCCGATCAAGAACTTCATGGACTACACGGACGACGCGTGCATGAACACCTTCACGCCTGGTCAGACCACCCGCATGCAGAACCAGTGGCTGACCTACCGCGGCTGACCTCCCGCGGCTGACCTCCCGCGGCTGAGCAGCCCACCCGTGCCCTGGACGTGACCCCCACGGCCTAGCACACCACCGAGGCCCCGGCGGAGACGCCGGGGCCTCGGCATGTCGTTTTGCGACAACGGATAACGTGGCCGGTCCCATGAGTACCGCAGCCGCTTCGCACCTGTCACCAGCCTTCCCGGAGCGGGCGGCGTGGGGCACGGCCGACAAGCTGCGCGCCTGGCAGCAGGCTGCGCTCACGGCATACCTGCGCGCTGACCCACGGGACTTCCTCGCGGTCGCGACCCCAGGCGCCGGCAAGACGACCTATGCCCTGCGCCTGGCCACCGAGCTGCTCGGCCGCGGCACCATCTCGGCCGTGACGATCGTCGCGCCCACCGAGCACCTCAAGACCCAGTGGGCCGAGGCGGCCGCGCGGGTCGGCATCCACATCGACCCGCGGTTCTCCAACTCCTCGGCCCGGCACTCCAGCGAGTACGACGGCGTGGCGCTGACCTACGCGCAGGTGGCGAGCAAGCCCGCGCTGCACCGCACGCGCACCGAGGCGGCGCCGACCCTGGTGATCCTCGACGAGATCCACCACGGCGGCGACGCCCTGTCGTGGGGCGACGCGATCCGTGAGGCGTTCGAGCCCGCCACCCGCCGGCTCGCGCTCACCGGCACCCCGTTCCGCTCCGACACCTCACCCATCCCGTTCGTCACCTACGCGGAGGATGCCGACGGCATCCGCCGCTCGTCGGCCGACTACACCTACGGGTATGCCGAGGCGTTGCGTGACGGTGTCGTCCGACCGGTGCTCTTCCTCGCCTACGGAGGCGCCATGCGGTGGCGCACCAAGGCCGGCGACGAGATCGCGGCCCGCCTCGGGGAGATGCTGACCAAGGACTCCATGGCGCAGGCCTGGCGGACCGCGCTGGACCCCAAGGGCGAGTGGGTCCCGTCGGTGCTCGCCGCGGCGGACAAGCGCCTGACCGAGGTCCGTCGGGGCGTGCCCGATGCCGGGGGCCTCGTGATCGCCTCCAACCAGACGGCGGCCCGCGCCTACGCCAAGATCCTCGAGTCCATCACCGGGGAGAGCCCCACGCTGGTGCTCTCCGACGATGCCGGCTCGTCGGCCCGGATCGAGCAGTACGCCTCGAGCGAGTCGCGGTGGATGGTCGCGGTGCGGATGGTCTCCGAGGGGGTCGACGTGCCCCGGCTCTGCGTCGGCGTCTACGCCACCTCGACCTCGACGCCGCTGTTCTTCGCCCAGGCGGTGGGGCGCTTCGTGCGCGCGCGCCGTCGCGGCGAGACCGCCTCGGTCTTCCTGCCGTCGGTGCCGGTCATCCTCGAGCACGCGGCCCGGCTCGAGGACGAGCGCGACCACGCCCTCGACCGGGTGGCCAAGGACGACAGTGCTGCGTCGATGTGGGCCGAGGAGGACGCCCTCGTCGACGCCGCCAACCGCACGGCGCGCACCCCGGACGTCGACCAGATGGCCTTCGAGGCGCTGGAGTCCGACGCCGAGTTCGACCACGTGCTGTTCGACGCGAAGCAGTTCGGGCTCAACGCGGTCACCGGGTCGGAGGAGGAGCAGGAGTACCTCGGTCTGCCGGGGCTGCTCGAGCCGGACCAGATGGCGGTGCTGCTCCAGGAGCGGCAGACCGCCCAGAGCACCCGCCGCCCGCGCAAGGTGGAGGCGCCGGTGTCGGCGCACCGGGCGCTCGCGGCCCAGCGCCAGGAGCTCAACAAGCTGGTCGCGGCCTACGCCCGCAAGAAGGGCACCCCGCACGGGGTGGTCCACCACGAGCTGCGCCGGGCCTGTGGTGGCCCTGCTCTCGACGAGGCCACCTCGGAGCAGGTCGTCGCACGGGTCGAGAAGATCCGGGCCTGGTTCGTCGGCCGCCGCTGACCGGTCCCGGCTTCGACGCGACGTCCAGGAGCGGGTGTTCTGCGGGACGTCAGCGGGAACAGGTGACATGCTGCGGTCATGGACGAGCTGGCTGACACCATCTGGAACCGCGCTGCACTGGAGGCCGGCGGCTCGACCCCCGGCGAGGGGGACAAGGCGCTCGCCGCTGCGCTGCGACTGCACAGCTCGGCGATGTCGGATGGTGTCCTCGACGCGGTCCAGAGCATGACCGACGAGGAGCTGGATGCCGCTGAGGCCGGCTACCGCTGGCTGCACGTGCCGGCCGCCTCCGAGGCCATCGCCGCGGTGCGGCGCGCGATCGCCGAGGGCGCCCTCGACGACCCCGACCGGGCGAGCGCGCTCGACCTGTCGTCGGATGACCACTACGACGCGGCCATCGAGGACGACGCCGCCCTCGACAACGCGTTCCGCGCGCGGTTGAGCACCGACCCCGACGCGTTCGCCGCGGTCTAGGCAGGGTCGCCGTCTGGCCGGGTGTCGCGCACGGGACTAGCGTGACGGCAACGGCGCCGCCCGGCCGCCGAGGACGGAGCAGGCCATGGCCAACCACGTGTACTCCATCTCCGAGGTCGTCGGCACCTCGCCCGACGGCATCGAGGCGGCCGTCGGCAACGCCGTCACCCAGGCTGCCAAGACGGTGCGCAACCTCGACTGGTTCGAGGTACAGAGCGTCCGTGGACAGATCGCCGACGGAGCAGTCGCGCACTGGCAGGTGACCGTCAAGCTCGGCTTCCGCCTCGACGACTGAGCAGTTCCGCTTCCGCCTCGACGACTGAGCAGTCAGGCTTCCGCCTCGACGACTGAGCAGTCAGGCCCGAGCCGTCGAGGCGGCGCGGACCAGGGGGAGGGTGCGCAGCGGGATGCGGGTGGCCAGCGAGATCGCCGTGTTCGCGCGGATCACGTGCTCGTCGTCGACCACCGCGTCGATGACCCGCTGGAGGTCGGCGTTGTCGCGCGCGACGATGTGGATGAACAGGTCACCCGAGCCGGTGATGGTGTGCGCCTCCAGCACCTCGGGGATGCCGGAGAGGTGGTCGACGACGGGGGTGTGGCCGCGCCCCTGGCGGATCTCCAGGGTGCAGAACGCCGACACGGGGTAGCCCATCGCCGCGGCGTCGATCTGCGGCGCCCACGACCGGATCACCCCGTGCTGCACCAGCCGGTCGAGCCGGGCCTGCACCGTGCCGCGGGCCACGCCGAGCTGGCGCGAGGCGCCGAGCACCCCGATCTGCGGCTGCTCGCTGAACAGGGTGATCAGCCGGCCATCGAGCTCGTCCAGGTTCATGGGCACATTGTCCACTGTTGGGCCGGGTATGACCAACAGTCTGCGCAGAGTGTGCAGCCCATCAGGCCACGGTTGCACACCACGGCCCGGGCCCGGCACCCTGCACGCATGACCACTCACGCCACGGACACCGCCCTGGACCTGACGCCGCAGGAGCGCGAGGCCAACCTCGACCTCGAGCAGCTCAAGCAGCTCGTCGGCCTCGTCGAGTACGACGAGAGCAAGGACCCGTTCCCGGTCACCGGCTGGGACTCGATCGTCTTCGTCGTCGGCAACGCGAGCCAGACCGCGCACTACTACCAGTCCGCGTGGGGCATGGAGCTCGTCGCCTACAGCGGCCCCGAGAACGGCCAGCGCGACCACAAGTCGTTCGTCCTCAAGTCGGGCTCGATCCGCTTCGTCATCAATGGCGCGGTCAGCCCCGACAGCCCGCTCATCGCCCACCACGCCAAGCACGGCGACGGCGTCGTCGACATCTCGCTCGAGGTGCCCGACGTCGACAAGTGTGTGGCCCAGGCCAAGCGCGCCGGCGCCCGCGTGGTCCGTGAGGCCGAGGACGTCACCGACGAGCACGGCACGGTGCGGATCGCCTCGATCGCGACCTACGGAGAGACGGTCCACACCCTCGTCGACCGCTCGCGCTACGACGGCCCCTACCTGCCGGGCTACGTCGCGAGGACGTCCACCTGGGTCAAGCGAGAGGGTGCCCCCAAGCGCCTCTTCCAGGCCCTCGACCACATCGTCGGCAACGTCGAGCTCGGCAAGATGGACGAGTGGGTGACCTTCTACAACAAGGTCATGGGCTTTGTGAACATGGCCGAGTTCGTCGGCGACGACATCGCCACCGACTACTCCGCGCTGATGTCCAAGGTCGTCGCGAACGGCAACCACCGGGTCAAGTTCCCGCTCAACGAGCCCGCTATCGCCAAGCGCAAGAGCCAGATCGACGAGTACCTCGAGTTCTACAACGGCCCGGGCGCCCAGCACCTCGCGCTGGCCACCAACGACATCCTGCGCACCGTCGACGAGCTGCGCGCCAACGGCGTGGAGTTCCTCGACACCCCCGACTCCTACTACGAGGACGACGAGCTGCGCGCCCGCATCGGCGAGGTGCGGGCCCCGATCGAGGAGCTGCAGAAGCGCAAGATCCTGGTCGACCGTGACGAGGACGGCTACCTCCTGCAGATCTTCACCAAGCCCCTCGGCGACCGCCCGACGGTGTTCTTCGAGATCATCGAGCGGCACGGCTCCCTCGGCTTCGGCAAGGGCAACTTCAAGGCGCTGTTCGAGGCCATCGAGCGTGAGCAGGACGCCCGCGGCAACCTCTGAGCCTGAGGCCTGCGGCGCGACGCCGCACCGCACGACAGGGCGGGTATGCCGGGTGGTCACCACCCGGCATACCCGCCCTGTCGTGGTGGTGGCAGGGCCGCGGACCGGTCGTGGGAGAAACCCTCCTCAGCGCGTGAGAGGCTTGCGGCATGAGCACGCCCACGACTCCCGGCTGGTACGACGACCCCGAGGACGACACCCAGCTGCGGTACTTCGACGGCGTGGTCTGGAGCAAGCACACGACGCCCCGCTCGACGAGGCCCGCCTCAGGGGCGGCGCAGCCCGGCCAGCAGCAGTTCCCGGGTCAGGGCCACCCGCCGCAGTACCCGGGCCAGGGTGGGCCCCAGGCGCAGCCGGGAGCGCAGGTGGGTCAGGTGCAGGGGCAGCCGCCCGCGGCCGGTGGCTGGCAGGCCCCACCCCCGCCCCAGCCCGGTCAGCAGCACCCGCAGTTCCCCGGCGCACAGCAGGGTGGCTGGAACGCCCCGACCTACGGCGGCGCGCAGCGCGTGGCGACCACGCCCGACGGCCAGCCGCTGGCGAGCTACTGGCAGCGCGTCGGCGCGTTCATCATCGACGGCATCATCCAGTTCGTGCTGATGCTGGTGCTCGGTGGCTGGTTCCTGTTCAAGGGCTTCGAGCCCGTGTGGGACGAGCTGAGCACGGCGATGGACTCCGGGGACCCGGGCGCCTTCGACCGGATCACGGCCGACAACGTCAACTTCGGCTACATCCTCGCGTTCGGCCTCATCGCCGCCGTCGTCACCTTCGCGTATGCCGTGTTCTTCCTCAGCCGCACCGGCGCCACGCCCGGCAAGGCAGCGGTCGGCATCAGCGTGCGGCTGCGCGACCGGCCCGGCGTCCTGTCCGTCGCGGATGCGGCCAAGCGCACCTCAGTCCAGGCCGGGCTCAGCCTGCTGGGCAACATCCCGTTGGTCGGCAACCTGTTCTCGCTCGCGGCCCTGGTCGACCTCCTGTGGCCGGCCTGGGACGAGCGCAAGCAGGCCCTGCACGACAAGCTCGCCGGGACCAACGTCGTGGTGGGCAAACAGCCCCGACGCTGACTCATGCAAAAGGCGAGTTAGCGCCGCAACCACGCGGCGCTAACTCGCCTTTTGCATGGGGTAGCGACGCCGTGGGGACCCGGCGCGGACCCGTGCTGCGGGTCAGCGCGCGGGGAGGATCGTGCCGCTGACCTCAGCCAGCTCGATGCGGGCACCGTCGGTGCCGGTCGCCCACGCCCGCAGCACGACCGTGTCGCCGTCCTCGAGGAAGGTGCGCTCGCTGTCGTCCGCGAGCTGCACCGGCTCGGTGCCGTTCCAGGAGAGCTCGAGGAAGCTGCCGCGGGTGCCCTTCGCGGCGCCGGAGATGGTGCCCGAGCCGAAGAGGTCGCCGCTGCGGATCGACGCGCCGTTGACCGACAGGTGCGCCAGCATCTGGGCCGGCGACCAGTACAGGTCGCGGGACTCGGGTCGGGCGACGACGGTGCCGTTCCACTCCACCTCGAGGTGCAGGTCGAGCCCGAACACCGCGTCGGCTCCACCCCGCAGGTAGGGGAGCGGCTCGGGGTCCTGGCCGGGCAGCGGCACCCGGGCCGACGTCAGGGCGGCCATCGGCGTGACCCAGGCGCTGATCGACGTGCCGAAGGACTTGCCGAGGAACGGCCCCAGTGGCACGTACTCCCATGCCTGGAGGTCGCGGGCGCTCCAGTCGTTGAGCAGGACGACTCCGAAGAGGTGCTGCTCGGCGGCGAGGCCGACGTCGACCGGCTCGCCGAGGATGGTGCCGCCGCCCACGACGAAGCCCAGCTCGGCCTCGATGTCGAGCTTGCGGCTCGGTCCGAAGGTCGGCGCCGGGTCGCTCGGGGCCTTGCGCTGCCCCTGGGGCCGCACGAGGTCGGTCCCCGACACGACGACCGTCCCGGAGCGACCGTGGTAGCCGATCGGCAGGTGCTTCCAGTTGGGGGTGAGCGGCGCGGAGTCGGGGCGGAAGATGCGCCCGACGTTCGTGGCGTGGTGCTCGCTCGCGTAGAAGTCGACGTAGTCGGCCACCTCGATCGGCAGGTGCAGGGTGACGTCGGCGAGCGGCACGAGGTGGGGGCGCACCCCCTCCTCGTGGACGTCGTCGGTGAGGATCTCGACCAGCCACGCGCGGGCGACCGCCCAGGCCTCGTGGCCCAGGTCGAGGAATGCGTTGAGGCTGGGCCGTTCCCACGCCGCGGTGAGGTCGGGGCCCTCGCCGACGCCGTAGGCGTCCCGGCCGATCCGCGCGACCTCGCTGGCGTCGAGCACCCAGTCACCGATCCGCACCCCGACGCGTGGTGCCGTCTTCGTGGTCGAGAAGACGCCGTAGGGCAGGTGCGCGACACCGAACGGGTGGTCGGCAGGCAGGTCGAGCCAGGTCTGGGCGGGCGCGGTGGTGGCGACAGGCGTCGAGGGGGAGGACACGTCAGGCTCCTTGGATGAGGCCGAGGGTGATCAGCTCGCCGAGCGGGTCGGTGACCTCGCAGCAGCCGTATGCCGTGAAGAAGGCCCGCACGATGGCCGCGTCGGCGGCACTCATGCGGGTGATCTGGGGGACGAGGGCGTCCGGGTCGCGCTCGGCCAGGAGGGGCACCAGCTCATCGACCTCCTCGCCGTTGAGCGCCCAGCGGACCGCCGCCAGGACGTTGAGCAGGCCGTGCTGCTCCTGGCCGTCGTGGGTGCCGCGGACGACGTGGTGCAGTCCGCCGGTCAGCTTGAAGCCGAGGTCGTGGTCGATGGCGTTGCGGACGAACGTCGCGAGCTCTGTCTCGTCGGGCCACGCCCAGGTGTCAGTCGCGCCGGATCGGAACTTTGCTTGCAGGACAACGGAATCGGAGGCATCGGCGGCGATGTCGGCGACGGCCGCCTCCTGCTGGGCGCCGCGCGGCACCTCGAGGGTGCGGGGGAGCCCGGCGAAGTCCGTGGCCCGCCAGTCGGGTGTCCAGCCGAGCTCCACCCCCGTGACCTCGACACCGGGGGTCTGCCGCAGGAGCGCCACCGCGTCGGCCACGTCGGTGGCCGGCGTGCGGGGCCGCCCGATGACCCCGACCCGCAGCGGTTCCCCGTCGAGCAGCCCGGCGAGGTCGGGGGCAGCCGAGGCGGGGACGAGGAGCGGACCCACGCACGCGGCATACCGGCTCGCGCGGTGGACGCGGTGGAGCCGCACGGCATCCGCGAGTGGTGCGTTGCCCGGCGGGAAGACGGCGGCGTCGTCGACGAGGCCGGCGAACAGGGCCGGCTCGGCCGGGCGGTCGGCCGCGGCCTCCGACAGCGATGTCATGGCCGTGAGGCTACCCGCGACTCCGGCCGGCGCTCCCGGCAGCCCGAGGTGTCGGGGTGGCGGCCAGTCGTGCCATGCTCGGCCCAACCGGACGAGAGAGTGAGCGATGGCGTTCTACCAGCACCAGGGCAACATCCCGCCGAAGCGGCACACCCAGCACCGCCGGCCGGCCGGCCGGGGCAAGCAGGGTGAGCTCTACTACGAGGAGCTGATGGGGGAGGAGGGCTTCTCCTCCGACTCCTCGCTGCTCTACCACCGCAACATCCCCTCGACCGTTGCCGGCGCACGCGAGTGGACGATCGGCGACCTGTCGACGACGCCCAACCACCCGCTGATGCCCAGGCACCTCAAGCTGCACGACCTCTTCGAGGCCAAGGACGTCAAGAACACCGACGTCGTGACCGGACGTCGCCTCGTCCTCGGCAACGGCGACGTGCGCATCTCGTATGCCGTGGCCGGGGCTCCCAGCCCGTGGTACCGCAACGGGATCGGCGACGAGTGCGTCTACGTGGAGCGCGGGAAGGCGCGGGTCGAGACCGTGTTCGGGGCCTTCGACGTGGCCGAGGGCGACTACCTGGTCATCCCGCGGGCGACGACGCACCGCTGGATCCCGAAGCGCTCGACCACGGAGCCGCTGCGGGCCTACTGCATCGAGGCCAACTCCCACATCGCGCCGCCCAAGCGCTACCTGTCCAAGTACGGCCAGCTGCTCGAGCACGCGCCCTACTGCGAGCGCGACCTGCGCGCGCCGGCCGGTCCGCTGCTGGCCGAGGACGTCGGTGCGAAGGCGGACGACGAGACCGAGGTCTACATCAAGCACCGTGGCAACGGCCAGTCGAGTAGTGGCGGGATCGTCGGGACGGTGCACACCCTGCCGTTCCACCCGCTCGACGTCGTGGGCTGGGACGGGTGCCTCTACCCCTACGCGTTCAACGTCCGGGACTACGAGCCGATCACGGGGCGGGTGCACCAGCCCCCGCCGGTGCACCAGGTCTTCGAGGGCTGGAACTTCGTCATCTGCAACTTCGTGCCGCGCAAGGTCGACTACCACCCGCTGTCGATCCCGGTGCCCTACTACCACTCGAACGTCGACAGTGACGAGATCATGTTCTACGTCGACGGCGACTACGAGGCGCGCAAGGGCTCGGGCATCGGCAAGGGCTCGATCTCCGTGCACCCGGGAGGTCATGCCCACGGGCCGCAGCCCGGTGCGTCCGAGGCGTCGATCGGCGTCGAGTACTTCGACGAGCTGGCCGTCATGGTCGATACCTTCCGTCCGCTCGAGCTCGGCGAGGGTGGCCGCGCCGTCGACGACGGGAAGTACGCCTGGTCGTGGAGCCGCGGGCGCACCAAGGACGGGTCCGACTACAGCATCGGCTGACCGCCAGACTTTGCCACTTCGGCATGGTCTGTCATGTCGTGCCCGGGTTAGGCTGAAAGACCCGCCCCGTCGACGACGACGAGGCACGCGCACCCGGGACCCCACCCCCGCTCCCGGCCACTTGTCGTTGGAGGCAATCGTGACGTCTGCCCGCACTGCCGTTCAGGACCTCGTCCAGCACGAGAAGAGCCGTCGCGAGATGCTCGCGCTCGCGGTGGTCGGAGGGGCAGGAGCGGCCTTCTTCGCCAGTGCCCCGAGGGCCGACGCGGTGCCTGAGGCAGGCCGACCGACGACGAAGACGCCCACGTTCCGGCTGACCGTGATGGGCACCACCGACACCCACGGCAACGCCCTGAACTGGGACTACTTCAAGGACGTCGAGTACGACGACTCGACACACAACGACATCGGGCTGGCCAAGATCGCCACGCTGGTCAGCGCCGTCCGGGCCGAGCGTGGGGCCCAGAACACCCTCCTGCTCGACGCGGGTGACACGATCCAGGGCACCCCGTTGGCCTACTACTACGCCAAGGTCGACCCGATCACGGCCGGTTCGAAGCACCCGATGGCCAAGGCTATGAACGCGATCGGCTACGACGCTGCGGCCCTGGGCAACCACGAGTTCAACTACGGGCTCGACACGCTGCGGACCTTCGAGTCGCAGTGCGACTTCCCCTTGCTCAGCGCCAACTCGGTCGACTGGACCAGCGGCGCCCCGATCTTCAAGCCCTTTGTGATCCGCACCTTCAAGGTCAGGGGGAGCAAGCCGGTCAAGGTCGGCATCCTCGGTCTGGTCACTCCCGGCGTCGCCATCTGGGACAAGGCCAACGTCGAGGGGCTCGTGAAGTTCCCGGGGATCGTCGAGCAGGCCACCGTGATGGTCCCGCGCCTGAAGCAGGCTGGGTGCGACCTGGTGATCGTCTCGTGCCACTCCGGCTCCAAGCCCGGCTCGTCGTACGGCGACGCCCTGCCGGTGCCGGAGAACGCCTCCCGCCAGCTCGCGGAAGAGGTCGCAGGCGTCGACGCGGTGCTCGTGGGACATGCCCACGAGGAGGTCGTCGAGCTGCTCGTGCCCAGCAAGGTCACGTCCGGCAAGAAGGTCCTCCTGACCGAGCCGCTCAAGTGGGGGATGCGGCTGTCCGTCATGGACTTCGTCCTCGAGTTCACCAAGGGCCGTTGGCACCTGACCAGCTCGGGGGCGACGCTGCTCAACGCGAACACCGTCCCGGAGGACCCGGAGGTCGCCGAGCTCGTCGGTGAGGACCACGCGGTGGTGCGCACCTACGTCAACTCCGTCATCGGCACCTGCACCCTGGCCATGTCGGCGGCGACCGCGCGGTTCGAGGACACGGCGGCGATCGACTTCATCAACCACGTGCAGGCCGCCGCCGTGAAGGCAGCCCTGGCCGGCACCCCCGACGAGTCGCTGCCGGTCCTGTCGATCGCCGCGCCCTTCAACCGGGACGCCGCGATCCCGGCGGGCAACGTCACCGTCCGCGACGTCGCGGGCTTGTACATCTACGACAACACGCTCCTCGGCATCCGATTCACTGGCGCGCAGGTCAAGGCCTACCTCGAGTACTCCGCGGCCTACTTCAAGACCGTCACCGGCACCGGACCGTTCACGCCGGACTCGGTCACGAACGCGCTGCGACCGCCGGTGGACGGCACCCCGATCCCCGACTACAACTACGACATCATGGGTGGCCTCGACGCCTCGCTGGCCTACGACATCGACATCGCCCAGCCGGCGGGACAGCGGATCACGAACCTCACCTATGCCGGCCAGCCCGTCGACCCGTCGGCCGGGTTCGTCATCGCCATCAACAACTACCGCCAGTCCGGTGGTGGCGGCTTCCCGGGCGTCACCACGGCGCCGGTCCTCTACAACGCGCAGGTCGAGATCCGGCAGCTGCTCATCGACTGGACCACCGAGCAGGGCGTGATCGACCCGACCACCTTCACGACCTACGACTGGAAGCTCGTCTCGAACGGCCAGCCGGTCGTCGTCGAGGGAGCCGCCGAGGGCGGCCGCCACTAGGTCAGGACGAGGTCAGGTCGAGGGTCACGTCAGGTCACGTCATGGGTCACGTGGTGGTCAGCCGGTACCCGCGCTTGACCACGGTCTTGACCATGCCCTTGTGCCCCACGGCTTCGCGCAGGCGGGCGATGGCCACCTCCGCCGCGTGCGGGTCGGTCGAGTCCCCGGGGAGGACGGACAGCACCTGGGCGCGAGTGACCACCTCACCGCCTGCCTCGGCCAACACCCGCAGCACCTCGAGGCCACTGGGTGACACCGGGAGCACGTGGTCGTCGAGCAGGGCCACGGTGCGCCTGACCTGGAGTCGGCCGGCGGTCGTCTGGACCGCGGAGGTCTGGGCCTGCTCGTAGTGGTTGACGAGCCCGCGGACCAAGGCCCCGAGCCGTCCGCGGTCGGGGATGATCGGCTGGATTCCTCTCTCCTGCAACGGCTTTGCGGTGACAGGACCGACGGCGGCCACGACCATGGTGCCGCTGCGGATGCGCGCCACGACTTCGTCCCCGACCCCTTGGGCGTCCATCTCGGCGAGCCAGGCCGCAGCCCCGGGCGCCGAGGTGAAGACGGCGGCGTCGATCTCGCCGTCGGCAGCAGCGATGACGGACAGCTTGAGGGCGACCGGGTCCGGTGGCGGGCCCCAGCGGTAGACGACCAGGCTGCGGACCTGCGCCCCCGCGGCGGCGAGCTCGGTGTCGAGCCCGTCGGCCCCGGCGCCGTGGTGCTGCACCGCGATCACCTGGTCGGTGACGCCCTCGGCGAGCAACAGGTCGAGGATCTCGGCGCTGGTCTCCGACTCGGCCACCCAGTCCGCCTGGAGCCCTGCGGCCTGGATCGCCCCGTGCGCCTTGGGGCCCCGCGCGATGATCCGGGCCCCGGAGAGCACCTGCACCAGCTGGTCGGCCAGTCCGGCGGCGTCGGCGGCCTCCACCCACCCCCGGAACCCGATGCCCGTCGTGATGACCACGATGTCGGGCGGGGCGTCGAGGAGCTCTCGGGTGTGGGCCAGCAACTCGTCGTCGTGCTCGTGCGGCACGATGCTCATGGCCGGGGCGTGACGCACGGTGGCACCGCGCCGGGTCAGCGCCGACGCCAGCTCTCCGGAGCGGCGGTCGGCGGTCACCAGCACGACGCAGCCGGTCATGACCTGGCCCAGACGGGTGTTCACGGTGGCGCTGCCAGGAAGCCCTCGGCAGCAACAGCACCCACGACGACGACCGCGGGGGCGCGCACCTGCCGCGCGGCGCAGGTCGCGGCGATGGTCGACAAGGTGCCCCGGGTCACGCGCTGAGAGTCGAGGCTGGCGTCCTCGATGACGGCCACGGGGACCTGCTCCGAGGCCCCGGCGGTCAGCAGGCGGGCGACGTGGTCGGCGAGCAGGCTGATCCCCATCAGGACCACGAGGGTCGCCTCGCCTCGCACCACGGCACCGACTGCGGTGTCGTCGAGCCGGCCGTGACCGTGCGCGACGTGCACGGCGGCGACGGTGCCGCGGTGGGTGACGGGGATGCCGGCAGCCAGCGGAGCCGACAGGGCCGAGCTCACTCCGGGCACGACCTCGACCGGTATGCCGTGGGCCGCCAGGGCGAGCGCCTCCTCGCCCCCGCGACCGAAGAGGAAGGGATCGCCGCCCTTGAGCCGCACCACGAGCCGACCCCGCTGGGCGTGGTCCACCAGGATGCGGTTGATCTCGTCCTGGGTCACGGCGTGGAGGCCGGGGGTCTTGCCGACGTCGATGACCTCGACGTCGCGCGGCAGGTCCGCCAGGACGCTGGTCGGTCCCAGCCGGTCGGTCACCACCACGTCGGCCTGGGAGAGCACTCTGCGGGCCCGCAGGGTCATCAGGTCGGCGGCCCCGGGGCCGCCGCCGACGAGCACGACCCGTCCCTGGGCGCCTGGACGTCGACGCCGGCCGCGAAGGTCGACCTCGCCGGACTGCAGGGTCCACTCGAGCTGGTCGCGCACGGCCCTGGCCCGGCGCGGGTCGGCGTCGCCGGCCGACACCACCCCGACGAGCAGGCCGGCGTGCTCGGTGGTCGCAGGGGTGCGGGCCGTCCCGAGCTCGGCATCGCTCGCGCACACGCTCCAGACCCGGGCGGCGGTCGCCCACTGCGAGACCCGGGCATTCACGCCCGGGTCGTCGGTGGCGGCGTGGACCAGCCACGCGTCGGCGAGGTCGCCCTCCACCACCTCGCGGTCGACCCACGCGACCGTGCCGTCGGCGACCGCGTCGACCAGGTCCTCACACAGCTGTGGGGCGACGACCGTGACAACGGCTCCGTCGTGGGCCAGGGCGTTGGCGCGGCGGGCGGCCACAGGTCCACCGCCGGCCACGACGACGCGCCGACCGGTGACGTCCAGGCCGACCAGGGTCGTCATCCCGCACCGCCGGGGGGACCGGAGCCGGGCACGGCGACGCGCACGACGCCGTCGAGGACGGTCACGGCATAGGACGCCAAGGGCTTCGGCTCCTTGCCCACCGCGTCGAGGCACTCACCGGTGCGCAGGTCGAACACCTGCTTGTACATCGGCGACGCGACGGTCGGCACCTCGCCCCGGCTCCCGACGATCCCTCGCGACATCACGTTCGCGGCGCTGTAGGGGTCGAGCTGCTGCACGGCATACACCTGGTCGTCGTGGGTGCGGAAGAGCGCGACTTGCACGCCGTCGAGGAAGGCGGCGGCGCCGCGCTCCGGGGACAGGTCGGCCAGCACGCACACCTCGTGCCACGTCACGGTGGAGTCGTTCGCGGCGACCGCCCCCGAGCCGACCTCGACACTGGTGCCGAGGTCGGCGCCGACCTCCACGCTCATCGCCGCACCTCCAGCGTCGTCCCGGCGATCAGGACGCCCGAGTCGGCGCGCTCGGCATCCGTGGCCGGACGCGGCTGTCCGCGCTCGCTGACGTAGGCCAAGGTGTCGTCGGGCTGGTCGGGTGCGTTGACGAACGACCCGAAGCGCCGCAACGTCTCGGGGTCGTCCAGGGCAGCGGCCCACTCGTCCTCATAGGCGTCGACGTGCCCGGCCATCGCGACGTCGAGGTCGGCGCCGATCCCGAGCGAGTCCTCGAGGACGACCGCCCGGATGGCATCGAGGCCACCCTCGTGGTCCTCCACCCAGGCCGCCGTCCGCTGCAGGCGGTCGGCGGTGCGGACGTAGTACATGAGGAAGCGGTCGATCGTGCGCACCAAGGTCTCGGTGTCGAGGTCCTCGGCAAGGAGCTGGGCGTGGCGCGGGGTGAAGCCACCGTTGCCGCCCACGTAGAGGTTCCAGCCGTGGTCGGTGGCGATCACCCCGACGTCCTTGCCACGCGCCTCGGCGCACTCGCGGGCGCAGCCCGACACCCCGAGCTTGAGCTTGTGCGGCGAGCGGAGCCCTCGGTAGCGCAGCTCGAGCGCGATGGCCAGACCCACGGAGTCCTGCACGCCGTAGCGGCACCAGGTCGACCCGACGCAGGACTTCACCGTGCGCAGCGACTTCCCGTAGGCGTGGCCCGACTCGAAGCCCGCGTCGACGAGCCGCTTCCAGATCCTCGGCAGCTGCTCGATCCGGGCCCCGAACAGGTCTATCCGCTGGCCGCCGGTGATCTTCGTGTAGAGCCCGAAGTCCTGGGCGACCTCGCCGATGGCGATCAGGCCCTCGGGGGTGACCTCACCGCCCGGGATGCGTGGGACGACGGAGTAGGAGCCGTCCTTCTGGAGGTTGGCCATCACGTGGTCGTTGGTGTCCTGCAAGGACGCCCGCTCGCCCTCGAGGATGTGACCGGTGCCGAGCGAGGCGAGGATCGACCCGATGACCGGCTTGCAGATGTCGCAGCCGCGGCCGGTGCCGTGCCGGGCGATGATCTCGCTGAAGGTCGTCAGCCCCTGCACCCGCACGACGTCGAAGAGCTGCGCGCGGGAGAGCTCGAAGTGCTCGCACAGCGCACTGCTCACCGCGATGCCGGACTTCTCCAACTCGGTGGTGACCAGCCGCTTCACGAGGGGGAGGCAGGAGCCGCAGCTCGTGCCGGCCCGCGTGCACGCCTTCACCCCGGCGAGGTCGGTGCAGCCCGCGTCGGTCACCGAGCAGCGGATGGCACCGGCGGTGACGTTGTTGCAGGAGCACACGGCCGCGTCGTCCGGGAGGTCGCCGGCGGGCGCCGGTGCGGCCCCTTCGGGGAGGAGGTATGCCGCTGGGTCGCCGCCCAGCGCGCGGCCCACCATGGGGCGCAGCGCGGCATACGCGCTGGCGTCGCCGACGAGGATGCCGCCCCGAAGGGTGCGGGCGTCGTCGGACATCACGAGCTTCTTGTAGACCCCGGCGACGGGGTCGGAGATGACCACCTCGAGCCCACCGGGCTCGGCCGCGAAGGCGTCGCCGAACGACGCGACGTCGACCCCGAGCAGCTTCAGCTTGGTGGACAGGTCGGCCCCCGGGAAGGTGCCCTCGCCGCCCAGGAGCCGGTCGGCCACGACCTCGGCCATGGTGTAGCCGGGGGCGACCAGGCCGAGGGTGCGGCCACCGATGCACGCGACCTCGCCCACGGCCCAGACCGCCGGGTCGCTCGTGGCGCAGGCGTCGTCGACGACGACACCACCGCGCTCGCCGACCTCGAGACCGGACTCGCGGGCCAGCTCGTCGCGGGGACGCACGCCGACGGCGAAGACGACCACGTCGACATCGAGCGGCGCCCCGTCGGCGAACTCCATGCGGGAGACCCGTCCGAGTCGCCCCACGATCTTGGCGGTGGCGGTGCCAGTGCGGACGCTGACGCCCAGGGCCTCGATGAGCCGGCGCAGTGCCTCGCCGCCGCCCTCGTCGACCTGGAGTGGCATCAGCCGGGGAGCGAACTCGACGACGGTCGTGTGCACGTCGAGGGCCGTGAGTGCACCGGCCGCCTCCAACCCGAGCAGGCCGCCTCCGACCACTGCTCCGCGCAGCGGGCGGTCCACCTCGGTGCGGAGGCTCTCCACGTAGGAGCGCAGCCCGGCGACGTCGTCGATGGTGCGGTAGACGAACGCGCCGCGCAGGTCCTTGCCCGGGACCGGGGGCACGGCGGCATACGAACCGGTCGCCAGCACGAGGGAGTCGTAGGGGAGGACGCGGCCGTCGGTGGTGCTGACGGTGTGGGCGTCGCGGTCGACCGACGTGGCGGCCACGCCGCGCCGCAGCGTCACCAGCGGGTCGTCCCAGAGCTCCTGGCCACCCAGCGCCAGGTCGTCGGGGTCGCGACCGGTGAAGTACGACGTCAGGGCGACGCGGTCATACGGAGCGCGCGGCTCCTCGCAGAGCATTGTCACCGCCCACTGGCCCGCCACGTCCCGCGAGCGCAGGGCATCGACCAGCCGGCGCGCGACCATCCCGCCGCCGACGACGACGAGCTGGCGCGGAGCCGTGGGCTGGACCATGGCGGCCACGTTAGGAGCCCGCCGTTTCGGTGCTGTGGATCATGTGTTTCCCCTTCGTTACGTCGTTCTCACCGGTGTCGGCGCGCTCGGGTGAGGACGCGGGTGTGAGCCAGTCGAGGAGGGCGCACACGCCGTCGCGGCACCCACCGCAGCCGGTCGTGGCGCGGGTGGCGGTGGCGACCTCCGCGACGCTGGTCGCGCCGTCCCGGACGCACGCCTCGATGCCGGCCTTGGTCACGCCGTTGCACCGGCAGACCGCGGCGTCGTCGGCCAGGTCGGCGGGGGAGGTGGGCCCGCCCCCCTGGTGCGGTGCGAGGGCCGGCAGCAGCAGGTATGCCGGGTCGGCGGGCACGGGCGTGCGCCGGGTGTACGTCGTGACCAGGTCGGCGGCGACGGCGCCGGCGCCCACACACGTGGCGCCGACCAGCCGACCCCCGGAGACGACGACCTCGACGTGCCGACCGACGTCCGGGTCGCTGAGGCGCAGGGTGCGCTGGGCCGGGTCGTCCGCGCGAGCCGAACCGCACACGCCCATGGTCACGACGTCGAGGCCGTGGGCCTTGAGCCGGACCACGTCGCTGCCGGACGTCGACGACCGGCGAGCCAGGTCGGTGCTGACGGTGAGGGTGGAAGTGGCCTGGCCGGAGGCGCTGGAGGCGCTGGAGGAGCTGGAGGCGCTGGAGGCGCGGCAGAGGTGGGCGGCAAGTCGTCGTGACTGCTCCCACCCCTGGGCCACCAGCCCGGTGCCGCCCTCAGGGGGCTGGGCGCAGTCACCGATCGCGAAGACCCGGTGGTCGTCGGGGGAGCGGAGGTCGTCGTCCACCACGACCCCGCGGTCCACCCCGAGCCCGGCGCTCGCGGCCAGCGCCGTGCTCGGCACGGTGCCGGTCGCCAGCACCAGGAGGTCGGTTGGCACGAGCTCGCCGTCGTCGAGGCGCAGTCCCGTCAGGCGCCCACCGTCGACGACGGCGCTGGTGGCCCCGACGCCGACGCGCTGGTCGATGCCCAGGCGCGCCATCGCGAGCTCCACCACCCGCCCTGCCTCGGCGTCGAGCTGGCGTTCCATGAGCGTGCTCGCGGGGTGCACCACGGTGACGACGACGCCACGCCGGGCCAGACCGCAGGCCGCCTCCATCCCGAGCACGCCCCCGCCGAGCACCACGGCCCGGGTCGCGTTGAGGGTGGCGGCCACGACCTCACGCGCATCGTCGATGGTGCGCAGCGCGTGGACGCCGGCAGCCAGGTCGTCGGTGCGCAGGGGGTCGGCACTGTGCTGGTGTTCGTCACCGTGCAGTGGGTCGGCACTGCGCAGGCCCGGCAGTGGGGGCACCCGGGCCGCCGACCCGGTGGCCAGCACGAGGCGGTCGTAGCGCAGTCGGACGCCGTCCGCGGTCACGACGACGCGGTCCTCCCGGTCGAGGTGCGCGGCGGGCGCCCCGCGCAGCACGGTCAGCCGGGGACTGGTGGGGGTGGGGAGGGTGAGCGCGGCGAGGTCGTGCTTGCCTGCCACGACCTCGCTCAGCAGCACCCGGTTGTAGGGCTCGCACGCCTCGGCCCCGACGACGGTGATGTCGTAGCGGCCGCTGGTGTCGGCGGCCAGCAGGTCCTCGACGAACCGGGAGCCCACCATGCCGTTGCCGATGACGACGAGGCGGGTCATGCCGACACCCCTGCCGTCGGTCGCGGCGAAGCTGCGGGCCGCACCCGCGCGGAGGTGACCTCCACGGCGCAGACCTTGAACTCGGGCATGCCCGAGACGGGGTCGGTCGCGTCGCTGGTGAGCCGGTTGACGCTGCCGGTGCCGGCCCAGTGGAAGGGCACGAACACCGTGTCGGGGCGGATCGAGTCGGTCACCCTGGCCGGGACGGCGAGCGACCCCCGTGCCGTGGTCAGTCGCACCCGCTCGCCGTCCCCGATCCCGATCCGCGCGGCCAGCAGGGGATGGACCTCGGCGAAGGCGCCGGACACGGCGCCGGCCAGGGCCGGGACCCTCCGGGTCTGGGCACCGGACTGGTAGTGCTGCAGGACCCGGCCGGTCACGAGGTAGAGGGGAGCGTCGGGGCGCAGGTCGTCGGCCGGCCCGAGGTGGTCGACCGCGACCATCAGGGCCCGCCCGTCATGAGTCGAGAACGACTCGGCGAACAGTCGTGGGGTGCCCGGGTGGTCGGGCTCCCCGTCGGCGGTGGCAGGGCAGGGCCAGTGCAGGGCCTGGTCGCCGTCGAGCCGCGCGTGGCTGAGGCCGCTGTAGTCGGCGCGGCCCCCGCGGCTGGCCCGGGCGAGCTCGTCGAAGACCAGGGTCGGCTCGGTGTCCCAGGTGCCCGCCGACTCGAGGCGGGCCGCCAGCTGCGCCCAGACCCAGAGCTCGCTGCGGACGCCGCTGGGTGGGTCGACCGCCTTGCGTCGCCGGATGACGCGACCTTCGAGGGAGGTCATGGTGCCCTCCTCCTCGGCCCACTGGGTGACGGGGAGGACCACGTCGGCCAGCAACGCCGTCTCGGAGGGGACGAAGTCGCAGACCACGAGCAGGTCGAGGGCCGCGAGGCGGTCCGCCACGCGGTGGACGTTCGGGGCGCTGACCAGGAGGTTGGAGCCGTGCACCAGCAGCGCGCGCGGACCGTCGGCCGTCCCGAGCGAGGCCAGCAGCTCGACGGCGGGCATTCCCTTGCCGGGCAACGACTCCGGCGACACGCCCCAGACCTTCGCCACGTGGGCGCGCGCCGCGGGGTCGTCGATCATGCGGTAGCCGGGCAGCTGGTCGGACTTCTGCCCGTGCTCGCGGCCACCCTGGCCGTTGCCCTGGCCGGTGACGGCGCCGTACCCGCTGCCCACCCGGCCCGGTAGCCCGAGCAGCAGCGACAGCGTGATGGCCGCCGAGACCGTGGCGGTGCCCTGGCGGGACTGCTCGGCCCCCCGGCCGGTGAGCACGAAGGCGCCGGCGCCGCCCCGGGACGGGCTGGCGGCCGCGAGCAGTCGGGCCGCGTCGCGCAGGACGTCGGCGGGCACGCCGCACACCTGTTCGGCGCGTTCCGGCCACCACAGCGCCGAGCGCCGCCGGACGTCCTCGAGCCCGTTCGTGCGTCGCTCCACGTAGTCGGTGTCCACGAGGCCCTCGGTGAGCAGCACGTGCTGCAGTGCGAGGAGGACCACGAGGTCGGTGCCGGGCACCGGCTGGAGGTGCAGCCCCTGCTCGTCCGCCGCGAGGTCGGCGGTGGCACTGCGGCGCGGGTCGACGACGACGAGCCCTCCTCGAGCGCGCACCTCGGCGAGGTGGGCCACCGACGGAGGCATGGTCTCGGCGAGGTTGCTCCCGAGCAGGAGGATGGCGTCGGCCCCGCCCAGGTCGGTCAGCGGGAACGGCAGGCCCCGGTCCACCCCGAGCGACCGGTTGGCGGCGGCTGCGGCACTGCTCATGCAGAACCGCCCGTTGTAGTCGATGTTTGCGGTGCCGAGGGCCACCCGGGCGAACTTGCCCAGCTGGTAAGCCTTTTCGTTGGTGAGGCCGCCCCCACCGAACACCGCGACGGCGTCCGGGCCGGACTCCTGCCGGATGACGAGCAGCCGATCTGCCACGAGGTCGAGGGCGTCCTCCCAGCTCGACGGCGCCAGCTCGCCGTCGTGCCCCCGGACGAGCGGGGTGGTGAGTCGGTCGTGAGTCGTGAGCAACTCTCCGCTCGTCCAGCCCTTCTGGCACAGACCGCCCCGGTTCGTGGGGAAGGCCCGGCCCTCGACGGTGACGCCGTTGGCACCGTCGAGTCCAGGGGTGGCCGTCAAGGTCTGGGCGCACTGCAGGGCGCAGTACGGGCAGTGGGTGGCGACACCCGGGCTCCCAGCAGCGCTGTCGCTGGGAGTCGGACTGCCCGTGGCGAGAGGAATGGGGGTCAACAGGATTCCCGGCTCAGATCGACTCGGCGGCGAGGGCGGAGCCGCGCCGCGCGTACACGGCATACGTCGTTGCCGCCATGAGGGCGTAGGCGACCACGAACACCCACAGCGCAGGCACGAGCGAGCCGTAGGTCTCCTTGGCCATCGCGAAGCCACGGGGGATGAAGAAGCCTCCGTAGGCGCCGACTGCGCCGGCGATGCCGATGCACCCGGCGGCCGTCTTGCGCGCGAGGGGGAGGCGGTCGGCGCTGACACCGGCGCGGAAGACCGCAGGGATCATCCGGTAGGTCGCGCCGTTGCCGATGCCGGCTCCGACGAACAGGACGAGGAACGACCCGAAGAACACGACGAAGCTGTGCGACTTCAGGCCCTCGATGGCACCGATCGCGCCGACCATGAGGAGGGTGAACGAGGCGATCGTGACGCGGGCACCACCGAGCCGGTCGGCCACGATGCCACCGAGCGGTCGGGTCAGCGCCCCGATCAGCGCGCCCAGGAAGGCGATCGTCGTGGGCGTCTCGGGGAACTGGGTCTTGAGCAGGGTCGGGAAGGCCCCCGAGTAGCCGATGAACGACCCGAAGGTGCCGATGTAGAGGAACGAGATGATCCAGGTGTGCCGGTTGCGGGTGGCAGCAGCGAAGCTGCGGTAGTCCGCCTTGGCGCCCGTGAGGTTGTCCATGCCCCGCCAGGCCAGGACGGCCGCGAGGATGGCCAGCGGGATGAACATCAGCCCGGCCCGCTCGAGGTGCGTCCCGGCGCCGATGACGATGACAGCGGGCACGACCAGCTGCACGAGGCCGGTGCCGAGGTTGCCGCCTGCGGCGTTCAGGCCCAGGGCCTTGCCCTTCTCGGCCTCGGGGAAGAAGAAGGAGATGTTGGTCATCGACGAGGCGAAGTTGCCGCCGCCGAAGCCGGCCAGCGCGGCGCAGGCGAGCAGCAGCCCGAACGACGACGACGGGTCGCTCACGACCCATGCGAGGGCCGACGCCGGCAGGAGCAGCAGGAGGGCCGAGATGATGGTCCAGTTGCGGCCGCCGAAGCGCGGTACCGCGAAGGTGTAGGGGATCCGCACCGTCGCGCCCACCAGGCTCGGCACGGCGATCAGCCAGAACTGCTGGTCGAGGGTCAGGCTGAAGCCCGCGCCGGGGAGCAGCGGCACGACGACGCTCCACAGGGCCCAGACGCAGAAGCCGAGGAACTCGGCGAACACCGACAGGGTCAGGTTCCGACGGGCGATCGCGCGGCCGCCGCCGCGCCAGAAGGTGGGGTCCTCGGGATCCCAGTGGTCGATCCAGCGGCCGCTGCGGTGCGTGGGGGCGGCCGTGGTGGTGGACGACGGGGGCGGCGTGGTCGTGGTCGGCGACGTCGCGGTCGTGGGGTCGGGGCTCAGGTTCGTGGTCACGCAGTCAGCGTGGCAAGACCGTGTTTCCCGTCCCGACGACTGCCGTAAAGGCTCCGTAACCATTGCCGCACAAGGGGTCCCGAGTGGTTGTGAGAACTGCGACCCCTCCCCGACTTCTGGCCACGCAGGCGGCACGCGGGGCCCGGACCCGGGGTCCGAAGGCGCACGGCTGGCCAGAAGTGGGGAGATCGACGGGGCGGGTGCCCGCTGACTAGGCGCTGACACGGGCGGGCACGGCCCGGTCGGCGCGGTGGAGCTGGTCAGCCCGGAGGTCAGTCACGTCGACGTGGACGACGTCCGCGACCACCTCCACCGGGACGGTGCGCAGACGCTGTTGCGGGAGGTCGACCGCATTCAGGCAGGCGCCGGTCCGCAGGTCGAACACGAGGTGGTACATCGGCGACACGACGACCGGCGTGCGGCCGACCCGTGACATCCGGCCACCGGCGACGCCGCACCCGGTGTAGGGGTTGTGGTCGTGGACCGCCCAGACCCGGTCGCCGGCGCGGAACAGTGCGAGGGCCACGCCCGCGACCGTGATGGCCGCTCCGTGCCGGGTCGGCACGTGCTTGAGGCCGCAGAGCGCCACCAGGTGGGGCGCCATCCGCACCGACGCGACCCGCGCCGACGCCACCCGCGCGGACGCCGTCCGCGGTCCGGCGGCAGCATCGGGGTCCTGGTCCACGCCGCCACGCTAGGGACCGCCTGTTTCGCGATGAGGGTGCCCGTGTGTCGTCCCGGTAAACCTTCAGTCAGGGGGCGCGTGAGCCGTCAGGCCAGGTGCGCCGGTTGTCTCCACCCCGGCGGCGGCGAGCTCGGCCAGGGCTGCCCTCGTGGTCTCGGCGGCGACGCCCGCGGTGAGGTCGAGCAGCACAGTCGTCTCGAAGCCCTCGTCCGCGGAGTCGAGAGCCGTGGCGCGGACACAGTGGTCGGTGGCGATCCCCACGACGTCGACCTGCTCGATGGCCCGGTCGCGCAGCCAGTCGGCGAGGGCGACCTTGCGGTCGGCCTCGACGGTGAAACCCTCGAAACCGCTGTAGGCGGCGCTGTGGTGACCCTTGCGGAAGATCGCCTCGACGTGCTCGAATGCGGGCCCGGCAGCGGGGTGGAAGAGCGCGCCGTCACTGCCGACCCGGCAGTGTGCCGGCCAGCTGTCCACGAAGTCGGGGTCGGTCGAGAAGTGTGCGCCCGGATCCTCGTGCCAGTCGGCCGTGGCGACGATCGCGGCGTAGTCGTCGAGGTGGGCGACCACGTGCTCGCTGACCCGTCGCGCCACCTCCGCTCCTCCCGCGACGGCGAGCGAGCCGCCCTCACAGAAGTCGTTCTGCACGTCGACGATGACCAGCGCGCGGCTCATGCCGCGACGCTACTGCCCACCGCGGGCCGACGCGTGGTCAGTCCTCGTAGACCGTGGGGATGGCGGGCTCGCCGCGCTGCAGCCGCAGGGCAGCCCGGGGGAGCTCGGCGAGGGACGCGGCGTGGCGCTCTCGGGCGTCCTCGAGGGTCGACGTCGAGACGGTGCGTCCGGACGTCATCAAGGGGACGAGCAGCTCGCGGTCGTCGCCGTCGTCGACCGGCGGTTCGCCGATGCCGAGCACCTCGGCGTCGGCAATGCCCTTGGCGTTGCGCCTCCTCAGCGCGTACTTGCGCCCGGCGACCGACGCCTTGTCCTTGCTCTTCTTGGCGACCCCGACCATGACGCCGTCGTCGTCGCTCCGGGCCACCAGCTTGTAGACCATGCCGGCGGTCGGGGCGCCAGAGCCGGTGACCAGGGACGTGCCCACGCCGTAGCGGTCCACCGGGCCCGCGGCCAGCGCGGCGATGGCGTACTCGTCGAGGTCGCTGGTCACCACGATCTTGGTCTGCGTGGCGCCGAGCCGGTCGAGCTGCTCGCGCACCTCGCGGGCCTGCGCCAGCAGGTCACCCGAGTCGAGCCGCACGCCACCGAGCTCGGGCCCTGCCAGCTCGACGGCGAGGGCCACCGCGGTCGCCACGTCGTAGGTGTCCACGAGCAGCGTGGTGCCCTTGCCGAGCGCCGCGATCTGGGCCGTGAAGGCCTCCCGCTCGTCGTCGTGCAGGAGTGTGAAGGCGTGCGCGGCGGTGCCCGCCGTCGGCACCCCGAACCGGCGTCCTGCCTCCAGGTTGGAGGTGGTGGCGAAGCCGGCGAGGTATGCCGCGCGGGCGGCGGCCACCGCCGCCTCCTCGTGCGTGCGGCGCGACCCCATCTCGATGCAGGGCCGCTCGCCCGCCGCCGACGTCATCCGCGACGCCGCTGAGGCGATCGCGCTGTCGTGGTTGAGGATGCTGAGGACGAGCGTCTCCAGGACCACCCCGTGGGCGAAGTCGGACTCGACCACGAGCACCGGTGAGCCGGGGAAGTAGCTCTCGCCCTCGGCATACCCCCAGACGTCGCCGTCGAAGCGGTAGTCGGCCAGAAAGGCCAGGGTGGGCTCGTCCACGACCTCGCGCAGGTGCTCGAGCTCGTCGTCCGCGAAGCGGAACCGCTCGATCGCGTCGAGCAGCCGACCGGTGCCGGCCACCACGCCGTAGCGACGACCGTCGGGCAACCGGCGGGCGAACACCTCGAAGACGCAGCGGCGCGAGGCCGCCCCGCTGCGCAGGGCGGCTTCGAGCATCGTGAGCTCGTAGTGGTCGGTCAACAGGGCGGTGCTGGGTGAACGCGGGGTCACGGTCGCAGCCTAAGGTGGACCCGTGCCCCATGCTGTCCCCTCCATGACGTCAACTGCGGTGATGTCCATCGCGCCCGTGCAGCAGGAGAGTGTCTCCACCGACGAGCTGGCGGAGGTGGATGTCCCGTGGATCACGTTGGTGTGGAACGACCCGGTCAACCTGATGTCCTACGTGACGTTCGTCTTCCAGACCTACTTCGGCTACTCCAAGGCCAAGGCCGAGCGGCTGATGATGGACGTCCACGTGAAGGGCCGCGCCGTCGTGTCGACCGGCGCCCGCGAACGCATGGAGACCGACACCGAGGCACTCCAGGGCTACGGCCTGTGGGCCACCTTCCAGAAGGACAGCTGACGTGGCCCGCGGGTTCAAACGCCGCGACGGGCGGTTCGTCGCCAAGCTCGACGCCGTTGAGCGTGGGCTGGTGGTCGGGCTGATGGAACAGGTGCTCGAGCTGGTCGAGCCCGAGCCGGAGCCCGACCTCGGGACCGAACCGACCGACGCCACCGACGCGACCGACGCGACCGACCCGACCGACGAGGACGAGTTCGACCGGATCGTGGCCGGGCTGGGCAGCATCGGGATGGGCATCTCGCTGTCCGCGGCCGACCAGGTGCCCGAGCTCTCCGGCGCCGTCCCGCAGCCGCGCGACCCCGCCCTCGAGCGCATCTTCCCCACGGCGAACCGCGAGGACGAGCAGGTGGCCGCGGAGTTCCGTCGCCTCACCGAGGACGGGCTCCGGGCGCGCAAGGCGGCCAACCTGACGACGGCGATCACGGCCCTGGCCGCCATCGACGACCAGAAGATCTCCCTCGAGCAGCCGCAGGCCCTCGCCCTGCTCATCGCCCTGACCGACGTGCGCCTCGTGCTGGGGGAGCGGCTCGGGCTCAAGCACGATGACGACATGGAGCTGCTGGAGGAGCAGGTGTCCGGCCTCGAGGACGACGACCCCGCGGTCTACGCCCTGGCCGTCTACGACTTCCTCACCTGGCTCCAGGAGACGCTGGCGCACGCGCTGGCGCCCTGACCTCCCGGTGACCACTCATGCAAAAGGCGAGTTAGCGCCGCCAGCCGCGGCGCTAACTCGCCTTTTGCATGAGAGAGCGACCGTGTGACACACGAGACGCCGGAAGGATGAGGACGAGACCGGGGTCGGCACCTAGCCTTGACCCCGTGGCGGACGCACCCATCGGGATCTTCGACTCGGGCTATGGCGGGCTGACCGTTGCCCGGGCCGTCCTCGACCAGCTGCCCCACGAGTCGATCGCCTACTTCGGCGACACGGCCCGTGCGCCCTACGGACCACGGCCGATCGCCGAGTCCCGGGAGTTCGCGCTCGAGTGCCTCGACCGCCTGGTCGACCACGGCGTGAAGGCCCTCGTCATCGCGTGCAACACCGCGAGCGCGGCCGTCCTCCACGACGCCCGCGAGCGCTACGAGGTGCCGGTGGTTGAGGTCATCCGGCCTGCGGTCCGTCGCGCTGCCCGCGCCACCCGCAACCACCGGGTCGGCGTCATCTCCACGCGGGGCACACACCAGTCCGGCGCCTATGTCGACGCCTTCGCCGCCGCCCCACACCTCGAGGTCACCAGCGTGCCCTGCCCGCGGTTCGTCGAGTTCGTCGAGTCCGGCGTCACCAGTGGCCCGGAGGTCATCGACGTCGCGAGGGACTACCTGGCGCCGCTCGTCGACCGCGACGTCGACACCCTGGTGCTCGGCTGCACGCACTACCCGCTGCTGACGGGCGCGATCTCCTACGTGATGGGCGACGGCGTCACGCTGGTCTCCTCCGCCGACGAGACCGCCAAGGACGTCTACCGGGTGCTCGCGGACCGCGACCTGCTTCGGCCGGGCCACCTGCCCGCACCCGAGCACGGGTTCACCACCACCGGCGATGCCGAGGAGTTCCGGGCTCTGGCCCGCCGGTTCCTCGGGCCGGAGGTCGGCGACGTCTACGGCAACTCCGTGGTGCGGACGGTCGTGGTGGCTCGATGAGGCTCACCGTGGTCGGCTGCTCCGGCTCCTTCGCCGGGCCCGCGTCCCCCGCCTCCTCCTACCTCATCCAGGCTGACCACCAGGGGCGCTCCTGGTCGATCGTCCTCGACCTCGGCAACGGCGCCCTCGGCCCGCTCCAGCGCTACGTCGACCTCGCCGACCTCGACGCCGTCTTCATCAGCCACCTGCACCCCGACCACTGCGTCGACGTCTGCGGCCTCTACGTCACGCGCAAGTACCGCCCGAGCGGCCCGGTCGAGGGCCAGCTCCCGGTGCATGCGCCCTCCGGCGCCGACGAGCGCTTCGCGCTGATGTACCACGGCCTCGAGCACGGGGGCATGACCAACGAGTTCGCCGTGCACGAGCTGGCCGACACCCAGGTGAGTCGCGTCGGTCCGTTCACCATCACGGCATACCGGGTGAACCACCCGGTCGAGGCCTACGGCTTCCGCGTCGAAGCCGACGGCGCGGTGATCGCCTACACGGGCGACACCGACACCTGCGAGGCCCTGACCCCGCTCCTGGCCGGCTCCGACCTCGCGCTGACCGACAGCGCGTTCGTCGAGGGGCGCGACGACACCCAGGGCATCCACCTGTCGGGTGGACGCGCCGCCGCCGCAGCGGTCGCGGCCGGGGGTGTCCGTCGCCTCGTCCTCACCCACATCCCGCCGTGGAACGACCCCGAGGTATGCCGCGCGGAGGCCGCCGCGATCTGGTCCGGTCCGTTGGACGTGGCCTTCCAGGGCGCGACCTACGAGGTGGGCGGCAGCTCGTGAGCGGGGACCCGACCGGCCCCTCCGTGCCGGTCGACCGGGACGCCGGCCTGCGGATGTACGACCACTTCCTCGCCGCCCACCCCGAGGTCCCACGCCGCGACGACACCGAGGTGATCTGCTTCGGCAGCACGCCCGAGGTCGCCGACGAGATCCTTGGCCTCATCGTCGGGGGCGCCAAGCGGGCCACCGCCACCCTCGTCGCGGGATACCTCGCGTCGGGCGACCCGTTCCCACCGCTGGGGGCCTGCTGGGTCTGTTGCGACGGAGCCGGGGTGCCCCGTGCCGTGCTGCGCACCACGGAGCTGCGGCTCGGCCCGTTCCACAGCGTCGACACCCGGTTCGCGTGGGACGAGGGGGAGTACGACCGCACCCTGCAGACCTGGCTCGACGGTCACCGCGCGGCCTACGAGCGCCAGTGTGCCGGGCTCGGCATCGCGTTCGCCGAGGACCTGGAGGTCTGCTTCGAGCGGTTCACGCTCCTCTGGCCCCCGGACCTCGCCGACTGACCGGTTCCCCGCGCACTTCCGGCCACTGGTGCCGCGTGCGGGCCGCCTCAGGGGCAGTCGGTGCGGCATGGGCGGCCAGAAGTGGAGAAGGGCGGGGTGGCAGGTGATCGCCTAGGCTCGCAGCATGGCCAGAGCGGCAGCCGTCCCCATCGCGTCCTGTGTCTGGCGCATCCCCCTCCTCGGGGACTTCGTCAACGGCTTCATCCTCCGTGACGCCGACGGCCAGGTGACGCTGGTCGACATGGGCATCAAGCAGTCCGGGCCCAAGGTGATGGCCGCCCTCGCGTCGATCGGCTCCGGCCCGTCGGACGTCACGCGGCTGCTGCTGACGCACGCCCACCCCGATCACGCCGGCGGGGCAGCACACGTGGCCGAGCAGACCGGGCTCGACTTCGGCATCCACGAGGACGACGCCCCGTACGCCGAGGCCGGGCACACCGCTCAGCGTGACCAGTCGTTCCTCGTGGCCAGGATCATGACCAGGCTGATGGGCACCAACGGGTTCCCGCCGGTCACCGTGGGGGAGCGACTGACCGACGGCCAGGTGCTCGACGTCGCCGGTGGTCTCGAGGTCGTGCACACGCCCGGGCACTCACCCGGCCACGCGGCATACCTGCACCGCGAGTCGGGGGTGCTGATCACCGGTGACTCGATCTTCAACGTCCGCGGCCTGCGCTGGCCGATCAAGTCGTTCTGCTCCAACTTCGCCCTGACCCAGAAGACCGCCCACCGGCTCGCCGAGCTGGACTACTCGACGGCGGCCTTCACCCACGGCCCGCACCTGGCCGACCAGCCGCGCGAGCACATCCGCCGGTTCCTCGCCACGCACCCGCTGGTCGACTGAGCGGTCTCCACCCGCGTCAGAGCCGAGCGCGGAGCCAGTCCAGGTCGGCCTGCTGTCCCTCGAGCCCGCCACGGGTCTCGATGACGACGGGGGCCCCGGCTGCCCGCACTGCGCCCACCAGCTCGTCGGGGTCGATGAGTCCCTCGCCGAGGTTGGTGTGGCGGTCGGCTCCGGAGTCGAACTCGTCGCGGCTGTCGTTGCAGTGGACCAGGTCGATCCGACCCGTGATGGCCCGGAGGTCGTCGACCGCGGTGGCCAGGGGGATGCCGCCGGCGTGGGCGTGGCAGGTGTCGAGGCAGAAGCCGACGTTGTCGGACCCCTCGGCAGTGCCGATCGCGTCCCAGACCCGGGCGATGCGCTCGAGCGTGCGCGCCATGGCGTTGTCGCCGCCTGCGGTGTTTTCCAGCAGGAGCGGGATCTTGAGGTCGGTGGCCTCGATCGCCTTGCGCCAGTTGTCGATGCCCTTGTCGACGTCAGCGGCCTGCTCGACGTGGCCGCCGTGGACGATGAGCCCCTTGGCCCCGATGAGCGCACCCGCGTCGATGAACTGCTGGAGCAGCTTGCGGCTGGGGATGCGGATGCGGTTGTTCGTCGAGGCGACGTTGATGAGGTAGGGGGCGTGGATGTAGAGGTCGACGTCTGCGGCCTCCGCAGCAGCCCGTAACGCCTCCGGCCCGCCGTCGTAGGCGTACTCAGGACCCTTGTAGCCCTGCGGGTTGCCGAGGAAGAACTGGCTCAACCCGGCGCCGCGCTCCCGGGCAGCGGTGACGGGGTCGGCCGAGTCGACGTGGGCGCCGAGACGAGTGGTGTCAGCCATGGCTCCCACCCTAGGCCGGGCCACCGACGCCCGGCACGCCCCCGTTAGCCTTGCCGCATGACTCGCCACGACGGACGCACCCCTGACCAGACCCGCGAGGTGCGCATCACGCGCAACTGGCTCGACCACGCCGAGGGCAGCGTGCTCGTGGAGTTCGGCCGCACCCGGGTGCTGGTGGCGGCGTCGTTCACCGAGGGCGTGCCGCGCTGGCTAAAGGGCAAGGGCACCGGCTGGGTGACCTCGGAGTACGAGATGCTCCCGCGGTCGACCAACACCCGCTCCGACCGCGAGTCCCGCAAGGGCAAGGTCGGCGGGCGCACCCACGAGATCAGCCGGCTCATCGGTCGCAGCCTCCGCGCCATCATCGACACCAAGGCCCTGGGCGAGAACACCATCGTGCTCGACTGCGACGTCCTGCAGGCCGACGGCGGCACCCGCACCGCCTCGATCACCGGCGCCTACGTCGCCTTGGTCGACGCCATCGAGGACGCCCGCGCCAAGGGCCTGATCCGCAAGGACGCCCAGCCCCTGACCGGCTCGATCGCGGCGGTCTCCGTGGGCATCGTCAAGGGGGAGGCCGTCATCGACCTCGACTACCCAGAGGACTCCACGGCCGAGACCGACATGAACGTCGTCATGACCGGCGACGGGCGGTTCGTCGAGGTGCAGGGCACCGCCGAGGGTGCGCCCTTCGACCGCGAGATGCTCAACCTCCTGCTCGACAAGGCCACCGTCGGGTGCGCCGACCTCACCCTCAAGCAGCAGGAGGCGCTCGCCACGACCCCGCGCGAGCGCGTCCTTTGATGTCAGCGCAGCCTGTGTGCCGGGTCGTCCTTGCCACCCGCAACGACCACAAGGTCGGCGAGCTGCGGGCGATCCTCGCCGACGTGTGCGAGGAGCTCGGCCTGGAGATCGTCGGGGCGTCCGAGTTCGACGGTGCGCCCGACGTCGTCGAGGACGAGGTGACCTTCGAGGGCAACGCCCGCCTCAAGGCCGTGGCGCTCGCCGCCCACACCGGCCTGCCGTCGCTCGCCGACGACTCCGGCCTCGCGGTCGACGTGCTCGGTGGTGCGCCGGGCATCTTCTCGGCGCGCTGGTCGGGGCGGCACGGCGACGACCGGGCGAACCTCGACCTGCTGCTGGCCCAGGTCGCCGACGTCAAGGACGAGCACCGCGCCGCGGCCTTCGTCTGCGCTGCGGTGCTCGCCCTGCCCGACGGCACGGTCCGCGCGACGGAGGGCCGGATGGCGGGGTCGCTGGCGCGCGAGGCCAAGGGCGCCAACGGTTTCGGCTACGACCCGGTCCTGGTCGTGGAGGGCGACACCCGCCACGCGGCAGAGCTGAGCCCCGAGGAGAAGAACGCCATCTCGCACCGCGGCAAGGCCTTCCGCGCCATGGTCCCGCACCTGCGCGAGCTCCTCGGCTGAGCCCCACACGTCAGGCATTGGTGCCAGAGGGGGGACTCGAACCCCCACGCCTAAGGCACGGCATCCTAAGTGCCGCGTGTCTACCAGTTCCACCACTCCGGCGAGCGCGGCAATTCTACGCAGACGCCGTGGGCGCGCTGGCCCCCTGCGGTGGCCACGCGCCTGAGCGTCAGCCGGTCGAGCTCCCGAGACCGGCTTCCGCGAGCGTCTGCCGAAGGAGGGCTCGCGCGGACCAGTGCATCCGATGGGCCGCCTCCTCGCGGGTGAGCCCAGCGATGTCGGTGAACCAGACCAGCGACTCGATGCCGACGGCGCTGCGGACGGACAGTGCCAGTGAATGGATCTCAGCGTCGGAGAGGCGCGGACGCAGGGGGGCGAGGGCCTCCTCGAACCACGTGATGGCGCGCCCCTGACGGAGCGGCAGTGACTCGCGCGAGATGTCCGGGTCCAGCGAGAGCCGCAGCATGGTTCGCTGTTGGTGCTCGGTGTCCACGACGATCCTGATGAAGGCGTCGACCGCGCCCAGGAGTCGGGTCTCCGGGTCGTCGCCGGCGTCCTCAGGGACGAGGGTCTTCGCGCTGATCTCGGGATGCGCAGCGACCAGCAGAGCCTTCTGAGTGGGGAAGTACCGGTAGGCGGTCGTGCGCGAGACCGATGCCGCCTCAGCGGCCGACTCGACGGTTGGCGCGGTTCCACCTTGCGCGACGAGATCACGCGCGGCGGCGACCAGCGCGTCGCGGGTTCGCACCTTCTGGCGGGATCGACCGGTGAGCTCGTAGGGCGTTGACACGAGTTTCACGGTACCCTAATCTCATCATGGGACATGAGTCCCACGAAGAAGGTGGGTCTCTTCATGGCGACGCTGGCAACGACACTGCGAGCGGACGGAGCGGGTGAGCGTCGCTGGTTCTGCGGCGGGGGAGTGCACACCTGGCTGGCCACCGAGGACGAGACCGGTGGCGCGTACCTCCTCTTCGAGGACCTCCTGGACGCGGGCAAGGTGACCCCGCTGCACCAGCACCCTGAGGCGGACGAGACCTTCTACATGCTCGACGGCGAGGTGCGCCTTCACGTCGCCGGTCACGAGCAGACCCTTGCGGCGGGCGGCATCGCGATCATCCCGCGCGGCATACCGCACGCCTTCATGGTGACGACGCCAACGGCGCGGATGCTCTGCCTCCAGACTCCCGGCACAGGGGAAGCCTTCTACCGGCAGGCAAGCGACCCGGCCGGGCTCGCGGAGCCGCCGCCTCCTGACTTTGAGCGCGTCGCCTCAGCGGCCGCGGCCACTGGCGCGATCGTCATCCTGGGACCCCCGCCGTTCTGACCGCGCCCGAAGCCGACCTGTCGGCAGGGCACGTCACGGCTCTGTTGGTCCAGTCCGGGTACGTGCTGGGGAGCGACCCACGCTGGGTGGGGACGACGGAGCAGGGCGAGGCGCCTACGATCGGCGAGTGAGCGACCACGAAGGCAGCGACCTCGAAGGGCAGGACGAGCTGGAGTACCCCGGTGCCCTTGACGTCGCGTCGTGGCGGCGTGAGGTGCATGCCCTGTATGCCGCGGTGCGGGCCGAGCCGGACCCGGCCACCTCCCACGCGCTCTGGGTCGAGCGACGGTCCGAGCTCTTCCTCGACCACCCTGCCTCGCCCCGGCGCGAGGGCCAGCAGCTGCGGCACGCGGCGTACGACGCGGCCTACCGGTTCGTCGTCGAGGTGCAGGCGGTGGGGGAGGACGACGCAGACGCCCAGCAGCCATGGGAGTTCCGGTCCGCGACCGACGGGGTGGTCCCGTTCACCGGCGCCGGTCGGGTCACCCTCGACGGACTCGGCACGCTCGACGTGTGGTGGCTCAACTCCTACGGCGGCGGCATCTTCCTGCCGGTGCGCGACGGCTCGGCGGGCACCGAGACCTACGGTGCCGGTCGCTACCTGCTCGACACGGTCAAGGGCACCGACCTGGGTCGCGACGACGACGGCCGGTGGGTGGTCGACCTCAACTTCGCGTACAACCCGTCGTGCGTCTACGACTACCGCTGGGTCTGCCCCCTGGCGCCTGCGGCCAACCGGATCGAGCCCAGCACTCCGGTCGGCGAGCTCCTTCCGGAGGGCTACTAGGCCACCGTGTTCACGCTCATCGGCGCTGACGGAAAGCCTTGCGAGAGTGAGGTGCCCGGGACGCTGGGTGGCAACCGCCGGGGCAAGCTCTACGGACGCCTCGACTGCCCGTCCGCGCTGCGCGCCATCCGCCAGGGCGGCTACGTCCAGCACCGGGTCTTCTTCGCGGACGCGGCGACCGCCGTCGCCGCGGGCTACCGCCCCTGCGGCACCTGCCTGCGGACCGAGTACGCCGCGTGGAAGGCCCAGGCCGTCGCCGACGCACCGGCGAGCCGCTGACGCACCGGCGAGCCGCTGAGGCACAGGCGAGCAGCCAGGACGACGAGGTCTCCCGGGGGTTCTAGAGTCGACGTGTGAACCACCTGCTGCGCGAGGTGCTCCCGGCCCTGGGCCTCGACGAGGGGTATGCGGCGGCGCACCTCGAGCTCGCGCCCGGCGGCGCCCTTCCTTCCGAACTCCCGGTGAACACCCTCGCCTGCGGAGCGGTCGCTGCCGCCGGGCTGGCCGGCGCCGCGCTGCGGGGTGCGCAGCGGGTGCGGGTCGACCCTCGTCAGGTGTCAGTGTCCTTCCGGAACGACCAGGTGCAGACCATCGACGGCGCGCGCGAGCCCGGATTCGCAGCGCTGTCAGGCTTTTTCGAGGCGAGCGATGGCTGGGTCCGCACGCACGCCAACTATCCCCACCACCGGGTGCGACTGCTGCGGGCCCTCGGGCTGCCCGACGGCGCCACCCGCCACGACGCCAGCTCGGCGATCGCCGACCGGCCGGCGCAGGCTCTCGAGGACGTCGTCACCGCCGACCACGGCATCGCCGTCCGGGTCCGGACGATCACCGAGTGGATGGCGTCCGAACAGGCCCACGCGATCGCGCGCCACGACGTCCTGGCGGTGCGTTCGGTCGCCACGACGGACCCGATGCCCACGCCGGTCCGGCCTCGCGTCCTCGACCTCACGCGCGTCCTCGCCGGCCCCGTGGCGACGAGGGCGCTGGCCCAAATGGGGTGCGACGTGCTGCGGGTCGACAGCCCCCACCTCCCCGAGCTGGACGTGCTGCACCTCGACACCGACTCGGGCAAGCGCTCGACCCTCGTGGACCTCCAGGACGAGCATGCCCGCCACCGCCTCCACGACCTGCTGGCGGCGGCCGACGTCCTGGTCACCGGCTACCGGCCCGGGGCGCTGGCAGCCTTCGGCCTCGACCCCGAGCACCTCGCCGAGCAGCACCCCCACCTCGTCTGCGCCAGCCTGAGTGCGTGGACGCCGAGCGGGCCGTGGGGCGGGCGCCGCGGCTTCGACAGCATCGTGCAGGCGGCCACCGGCATCGCCGTGCTCGAGTCCCGCGACGGACGGACGCCGGGCGCGCTCCCCGCCCAGGCGCTCGACCACGCGACCGGCTACCTCCTCGCGGGGGGCGTGCTGTCAGCGCTGCGCCGCCGCGCCGAGGAGGGCGGCACCTGGCGGGTGGAGGCGCACCTGGCGCGCACCGCCCACTGGCTGCTGCAGACCGACGCCCTCGACGGGGGAGTCGAGCCAGTCGACGACCTGGGCCCGTGGACGGTCGGGTCCGACACGGCATACGGGCACGTCGTGCAGGCTCGTCCGGCGTTCACGCTCGACGACGCCCCGCGGGAGTTCGCGTGGGTGGGGCGCCGCTACGGCGCCGACGAGGCCGCGTGGGAGCCCGGACCCCGCTAGGGGGTGGGGATGGTCCGCGGGTCGAACCCGAACGGCAGCTCGAGCCGGTGCGCCGACATCAGGGCGTCGTCGGTCAGCACCTCCCGCGTCGCGCCGTCCGCGACCACGACCCCGTCGGACAGGACCACCGAGCGGGGGCAGAGCTCGTAGGCGTAGGGGAGGTCGTGGGTGACCATGAGGACGGTCACGTCCAGGGACCGGATGATGTCGGCCAGCTCCCGTCGCGACGCGGGGTCGAGGTTCGACGAGGGCTCGTCGAGCACCAGGATCTCGGGCTCCATCGCGAGCACGGTGGCCACCGCGACCCGTCGACGCTGACCGAACGACAGGTGGTGCGGTGGTCGGTCGATGAAGTCGAGCATCCCGACCTGGTCGAGGGCGGCGACCACCCGGGCCTCGAGCGCCGCGCCACGGAGGCCGAGGTTGGCCGGCCCGAACTCCACGTCGGCCCGCACGGACGGCATGAAGAGCTGGTCGTCAGGATCCTGGAAGACCACGCCCACCCGCCGGCGCACCTCCATGAGGTTGGGCTCGGTCACCGGCAGGCCGGACACCGAGACCGACCCGGCACCGGCCGTGAGGATGCCGTTGAGGTGGAGCACCAGGGTGGTCTTGCCCGCGCCGTTGGGTCCGAGGAGGGCGACACGTTCCCCTTGGTGCACATGGAGATTCACGCCGAACAGCGCTTGGTGTCCGTCGGGATAGGCGTAGGCCAGCCCGCGCACGTCGAGCACCGGCGTGGTCACCGGGTCGCCACCACGAGCAGGGTCGCCAGGGCCGCGGCGGGGAGTATGCCGGCCACGCGCCACTGCGCGGGTGTCGCCGTCACCGGGTGGGTCACCGGCAACGACCCGGTGTAGCCGCGGGAGAGCATGGCCAGGTGGACCCGCTCGCCACGCTCGTAGGAGCGGATGAACAGGGCGCCGGCAGTGGACGCGAGCACCGGCCACGCGCGCACCGACCGGGCTTGGAAGCCACGCGACTCGCGGGCGACCTTCATCCGTGACACCTCGCCGGTCACGACCTCGAGGTAGCGGACCATGAAGCCCATGATCTGCACGAGCTGGCCGGGCAGCCGGAGCCGCTCCAGACCGGCGACCACGTGGCGCGGCTCGGTGGTGGTCGCCAGCACCAGCGACGCCATCACCCCCAGCGTGCCCTTGGCCAGCAGGGCGAAGGCGCCGATCAGCCCGTGCTCGGACAGCCGCAGCGGACCCACGGTGAGGCGGGGGCCAGTGGCGACGAACGGCATCAGCAGCGCGAACAGCACGAAGGGCACCTCGACCACCATCCGCTTGGCGAAGTAGCCGAACGGCACCCGGGACGCACGCTGGGCGACGAGCACGAGGAGGAGGTAGACGGCATACGCGGCGAAGGCGGTGCGCGGGGTGAGGACGACGGTCAGGACGAAACCCACCAGGGCGAGGAGCTTGAGGTGCGCCGGCAGGTGGTGGACGGGGGAGTGCCCGTGGAAATGAAGGTGGTGGCCGTGTCCCGCGCCCATGTCAGTCGCCGTCCCGCTCGGGGTGGCCGCCGACCGTGTCGACGCCGGCCTCCGCGTGCCCGGTGCCGTCGTCGCGTCGACGCACGGCCAGGAAGAGCCCGCCGGCGATCACGAAGACGAGCGCGCCACCGACGATGCCGGCCACGCCGCCGGACACCCGGGCGTTGTCGATGCCACGCGTCGCGTAGCCCGCGAACGGGGAGTCGTCGCTGGCGTGGGGCGCGGCCGAGCCGGCGAAACCCTTGTCCTTGGCGACGAACTCGAGCCCGTCGGGGTGGCTGGAGGCGTAGTAGGAGACCACCCCCGCGAGGAAGAGGCACACCAGGATGCCGACCGCCATGAGGCGTCGGGTCGAGACGCGAGGTCGGGGAGCGGTCACGCGGGCACCCCTTCGCGGATGGTCAGGGTGCGGTGCTGGAGGTTCGGCCGGGCTCCGTGGACGAGGTCGGGTCGCACGGCGACGATGCTCAGGACGGCCAGGGCGCTGATGATCGCCTCGCCGATGCCGATGATGGCGTGCACCCCGACCATGGCCGTGGCGACGGTCGCGAACGGCACGTCCACCGTGCCGCCCACGTCGAAGAGGACGGAGAACGCCAAGGCGGCCGTGGGCACGGAGACCAGCGCTGCGACGGCTGCGGCGGGCACCACCCACAGGGGGCGCTGGGGCAGCACCCGGCGCAGGGCGATGAACACCAGCCAGCCGGTCCACACCCCGACCAGCCCCATCAGGGTGATGTTGGTGCCGAGCGCGGTGATCCCGCCGTCAGCCATCAGGGTCGCCTGGACCAGCAGGACCACGGTGATCGACAGGGTCGCCGTGCACGGTCCGACCAGGACCGCAGCGAGGGCGCCCCCGAGCAGGTGGCCCGACGTGCCTGCGGCGATCGGGAAGTTGAGCAGCTGCGTGCAGAAGATGAACAGCGCGACCAGTCCGGCGAGCGGTGCGGTGCGGTCGTCGAGCTCGCGACGGGCTCCACGCAGGGCCAGCGCCACCCCACCGGCGGCCACGACTGCGGTGCCGATCGACGTCGGTGCGTCGAGGAATCCGTCGGGGACGTGCACGGGTCGCTCCTTCGGGTGGATGGTGCCGCCTGGTCGAGGCTGCCGCCTGGTTGACGGTGCCCTGTCCCTGAGGTGTTCGTAGCCGGGCTGGGATAGGTTGGGAACCGCTGGTGACAGCCACGTTATTGCAACTGACTCGCAATAACATCATCGTGCAACAACACCGTCCGGACGACGAGGAGCAGACAGCAGTGGCCGAGCGACTGACCACAGGTGACATCGCCCCCGACTTCACCCTGCCCGACGACCAGGGCGGCGAGGTCTCGCTGTCCGACCTGCGTGGCCGCAAGGTGATCGTCTACTTCTACCCGGCTGCAATGACGCCGGGGTGCACCACGCAGGCGTGCGACTTCAGCGACAACATCAACACGCTGCGCGGTGAGGGCTACGAGGTGCTGGGGATCTCCCCCGACAAGCCAGAGAAGCTCGCGAAGTTCCGGGAGAAGGACGGCCTGACCATCCGGCTGCTCTCCGACGCCGACAAGGCCGTCATGAACGCCTACGGCGCGTTCGGCGAGAAGAAGCTCTACGGCAAGACCGTCGAGGGCGTCCTGCGCAGCACGGTCGTGGTCGACGAGGACGGCAAGGTCTCCAACGCCTGGTACAACGTCAAGGCCACCGGCCACGTCGCCAAGCTGCGCCGCGACCTGGGGCTGGCCTGACGACCGGCTCAGCCCCGTCTCCCCGCCTGACCCAGACTCCGCCCCACCCACCGAGGAGCGCCGCATGAGCGACAACCAGAACGGCAAGGCCTCGTCCGAGGCGAGCCGGTCGGTCGACCAGATCGAGGCCGACATCGCCGCCGCGCGCGAGCGGCTCGCTGGCACGGTCGACGAGCTGCACACCCGCACCGCGCCGCACGAGATCGCCCGACGTCAGGTGGAGTCGGCCAAGGCGAAGTTCACCGAGGCCACCCGCACCGAGTCCGGTGACCTGCGCACCGAGCGCATCGCCGCGCTGGCCGCGGCAGCGGTCGCCCTCATCGGCCTGAGCGCGATCCGCCGCCGACGCGGCTGAGCCACCAAGGCCCCGACACTGCTGGACCACGACGCACGGAGGTATGCCGCGGGGCCGGGCCGCGCGGCATACCTCGGTCGCCGGGGTGACCGCTCAGGCGACGACGGGCAGGCCCGCCTCGCGCCAGGCACGGAACCCGCCCACGATATCCGTGCTGCGGTGGATCCCCAAGCGCAGTAAGGCATCCGCAGCCAGCGACGAGGTGAACCCCTCCTGGCACAGCACGAGGATGCGCGCGTCGAAGGATGCCACGTCGAGTCGCGCGTCGTGCCGCGGGTCGAACCGCCACTCGAGCACGTTCCGCTCGACGACGAGGACGCCGAGGTGGGGAGCCACCTCGCCCTCGACGAGGCGCTGGGCGGCCGGACGGATGTCGACCAGGATGGCCCGTCCGTAGAGCACCTCCTGGTAGGCGGCGCGCACACTCACCCGGTCCAGCCGGCTGCGGGCGTCACCCAGCTGGTCGTCGATGCCGGCGTAGGTGGGCGCGTCCCAGCCGCGTCCGGCCGGCGGCGCGCTGGTCGCGGTCGGGTCGCTGAACAGCCGGGTCTCCCAGTGGACGGAGGGCGCGACCGTGGTGGTCGGTGCGACGGTGGCGGTCACCACTGGTCTCCTGCCCGCTCGATCGCGGTCTGCTTGAGCCGCCCGTCGAGCAGGGCGTAGCGGGTCATCCCGCGCAGCGATGGGGAGTAGACGTGGACGGACAGGGCCGGCCGGTCGCCGAGGTTGGCGACGTTGTGGACGTGGTGCGGGCCGAAGGTGCGGCCCTCACCCTCCCAGAGGTAGCGGTCGTGGGCGGTGCCCCCGGACCAGGACTGCTCGGCGAGCTCGCCCTTGACGGTGAGGAAGGCGCCCTCCGACTGGAGGTGGTCGTGCCACCCGGTGCTCGCGCCCACGGGCCAGCTGATCAGCCAGATCTCGAGGTGGTCGGTCGCGTCGAGGCGCTGCCAGCTGCGCTCGGTGGCCTCGGGGTCGACCAGGCGGTCGAGGTCGGGGTCGGTGGCGAAGAGCCGCGCGGTGCGCAGCAGCTGGCTACGGGTGAAGCGGTTGACGCCGGGGGTCCCGGCGGTGGTGATGGCGGTCATGGAACTGCTCCTGTTCAGTGGACTGGGTGTCGGAATGTGCGGCGTGGCAACACATTCGGGGACACACAGAGCCCTGGGTCAGGTGCAGGTCGAGGTGGATGCGGTGGTATGCCGCGTGGCTGGTGAGGGTGCTGCTCATGACTCGGTCTCCGATGGGGTGGGGCGCTCACTCAGATGGAGCGCCGGGCTGGTGCGGGCTGGTATTCAGGCGCAGCAGCAACACCGCATGACGCCGCAGCACATGGAATCCATGCGCATGGCGGTCACCGCGGTGGTCGAAGACATGTCACCAGTGGAGCACGAGTGGCCGGGGCTCGTCCACGACGTCGGGGGGATGTCTCGCAGACCGGACGAGACGGGGACGGAAGCGGGACGGGCGAACGGCTCAGTCGTCTTCGGGGGAGGGGAAGCGCGACTCCTGGCGGATCGAGGCGAAGGTCCGCTGCCCGATGACGAGCTGGCCGGCCACGTAGCCGAGGCCGCACAGGACACCCGCGCCCACGACGACGGCCGAGGCGGCGCCGGCCGCATCGGCCACCAGGGACCCGAGGGTCCCCGCGACGATCGCGTTGACCACGGTCAGGAAGACGCTCGTGCTGCCCGCGACATGGCTCAGTGTCGATCGGGGCCAGCCCATGAGATAGGTCTGCATCAGGCCCTTCTGGTCGTCGTGGGGAGAGGTGACGAAGTAGGGCGCGAGACCTGGGTCGAGGTCGAGGTAGGCCGCGCGGAGGCGGTTCATGCCGAGGACCGTCGAGGCGTCGTCCATGCTGGCGTTGACGACCCGGATCTGGGTCAAGGTGCCCATGACGAGCACCGCTGCGGCCAGGCCGATGGCCATCACCTGGAAGGCCGTGGTGAACCCGGACGCCTGGGCGAACAGGGCGAGCACCACGAGCGACGCCGAGGCCACGGTGAGGTGGATGGTGATCCGGCTCATCACCTCCGACCAGGTCATGCTGCGCGTGGCGAGCAGGCTCCAGTGCTCAGTGGCGAGGATCTGCGCACGGACCCCATCGGGGACTCCCTGCGGCGGGGGTGCTTCCGATGGCGACACGGTCATGCTGGGCCTCCTGCCGACGACTCGTCTGGCCAGTGTGCTCCGCCCGGTGCCCGCTCGTCAGCCAGTCGTGACCGACGGTCAGAGGAAGATGTTCCAGCCCTTGCCGATGACGCCGCGGTAGCTGAACCCGGCCCGGTTGTTGCCGCGGTAGAGGCGCAGGTCGCCCTTGGCGTCGACGGTGAGGAGGTCGGGACCGCCACCGTCGAAGTCGGTGATGAACGCCGCCCGCACCGAGCCCCAGCCGCTGCCGATCCGCTTGCCGGCTGCGGCGAACCCGCCCTTGCCGTTGCCCGCGTAGAGCCAGAGCGTGCCGTCGGACTTGATCGCCATCAGGTCGTTGCGCCCGTCGCCGGTCTGGTCGCCCGCGCCGAACACCTGCGTGAACGCCTGCCAGCCGCCGCCGATCCGGACGCCCGGGTAGAAGCCGCCCGTCTGCCACCGGTGCGGGTAGTAGTAGAGGTCGCCGCCGTCGGTGATGCCCATGACGTCCGGGTAGCCGTCGGTGCCGAAGTCGCCGGCCGTGAACACCTTGGCGTACTTGTCCCAGCCGGAGCCCATCGGCGCCCCGGGCGAGAGCGTCCCGTTTCGCGTCGAGGCGTAGCGTAGGAGGGTGCCGCCGTAGCTGACCGCCCACACGTCGGGGAACAGACCGCCCTCGCGGGGACCCTGTCGCGGGAAGACCAGTCGGTTGACCTGCCAGCCGGCACCGATGACCTTGCCGGTGGAGGCGAAACCGCCGCGCCCGTTGCCGCGGTAGAAGAGCAGCTTGCCGTCGTGGTTGACGGCCAGGATGTCGCTCTTGCTGTCACCGTCGAAGTCCCCGGGCGAGAGGATGCGCAGCCCGAAGGCGCGCGGCATACCCAAGACCGATCTCCCTGCACCCGTGCCGACGGCGTTCTTCGCACGGACCGTGAAGGTGTAGCGAGTCTTGTTGGTCAACCCGGTGATGGTCGCCGACCGGGCCGTGCCGCTCGTCGTGACCACCTTGCCCGAGGGGCTGACGGTCACGGTCCAGCCGGTGATCGGAGCGCCGTTGTCACCGGCGTCGTCCCACTGGACCCTGGCCGAGGCCGGGCCCGGGGTCACAGCAGCCCACGTCGTAGCGGTCGGAGCCTTTGCGAGGCGGATCTCGCGGAGCGAGAAGTCGAAGCTGTGGGTAGTCGAGCCGCCGGGGAGGTCGAGGAGGCCGCCATGGTGATAGGTCGCCGAGCGCCCCTTCGCGTCCGTGATGCGGAGGGAGGAGAGCTCGTAGTCCGCGATGCTCTTCATCGGGGCCGGGTTGGCTGGACCGGTGAGCGTCCCCGACAACGGCGCGCCGGTGTTGGTCAGGGTGAAGGCGTCGCCGGACGACGAGGCGAAGGTGGCCGTGATGCTGTTGAGCGGGCCGCTGGCGTCGGTCGTGGTGTACGGCAGGGAGACCGTTCCCCCGAAGGTGGCCAGCGGCGTCGGGAGACCCAGGCCGGTCAGGACCGGGGGTTCGAAGTCGGCCGGGGAGCCCGAGACGGTGAAGGACAGGGCGGTCAGGTCGACGCTGTGGGTGCCCCAGAACCCATCGCGGAGCGTCCTACCGTCGGAGTAGAAGCTCGAGGTGTTGCCGAACTGGTCGACCACGGCCACCGACGTCACCGCATACAGGCCGTTGGCCCAGGTGTCAGGCACGGTGGTGGTGACGACCCCCGACGTCGGCAGGTCGGCGTCGACCGGCTTGGCAGCCTGGACGGAGGTCGAGAAGTTGGCGGTCTTGTTCTGGTAGTACACGGTCACGGCGCGCAGGAGGTGCTGCTCGGTCATCCCGTAGCCGACGGCCACCTGATCGCCCACCGTGAGCGTCGAGTCGGTGATGGAGGCGGAGGTCAACAGGGCTGACGTCTGGTCGGGGACCGAGCCGGTCAGGGTGAGGTCCCCGGCGGAGAGGGTCAACGGATGGGTCGCCGGGCCGGTGGCGCCCGCGGAGTAGCTGACTGAGCCGTTGCGGAAGGCGATGGAAGTGTTGCCCGCGGGGTCCTTGAGCCGCACGAGGGTGAGGGAGTAGATCCCGTTCGCGGAGCCGTCCGGCAGGCTGACGTGGACGGTGCCCGAGGTCGGCACCGCACCGGTCGCGTGGGCCGTGTAGGCGACTGTGCCGCGTTGGAACTGGAACTCGACCGACGAGAGGGTCCCCGCCGCCTCCGTCGCCGCGTAGGTGACCGTGACGTCCTGTCCGGGCACGACGGCGCGGGGTGCGACCGAGAAGGAGGTCAGCACGGGAGCCTCGGCGTCGGCGGCCTGGGCCGACGGCGCGGAGAGCGCGAGCACCCCCACCAGCATGGCGAACGCAGTGGCGCCGCTCAGGACATGGCGCCAGGACGGCAGAAAGCTCACGGTGGTCCCCCCAGAGATGGTCGTGTGGCGGCACGAGTGTACGGCCCGATGCCCTTCCCTGAGGGCTACTTCACGCACCGACTGGCCAGGTGATCGACGGGCGGCGGACTGATTGAGGAGGACGGATCCGGGTAAGGGCGTGCTGGTGGCGTCCGCTGGCGCGGGCCCGGTGAAGGAGGTTCCGATGACTGCTGATGAGATGGCGATGCTCGACTTCGAGCGGGAGTGGTGGCGCCACGCCGGCACCAAGGAGGCAGAGGTCCAGCAGCGCTGGGGCCTGAGCGCCGCCGAGTACGGCGGCCGACTGATCGGGATCGCCCTGCGTCCCGAGGCGATGGAGTACGACCCGCTCACCGTGCGGCGGATCCGCAGGAGGCTCGTGCCCCAGCGCCGCACGGAGCTCGTCGAACGCTGACCGGGCGCTTCGGCCTCGCGCCTTAGTTGCCTCGGTCGGCCCGGTCGGCTCGGTCGAGTCGGTCGGGTCGGGCAGCCCCCGCCGGCTCTTCGCGTGCCGTGGCACCCCCGAGCTTCCGGGGCCAGGCGCTGAACCGACCAAGGAGGGCGAGCAGTGCCGGCACCATGACTCCCCGCACGACCAGTGCGTCGATGAGGACGCCCAGGCCCATGACGAACGCGAGCTCGCGGAACTGCCGCAGCGGGACGATGGCGAGCATGGCGAAGCTCGCCGCGAGGGTGACCCCTGCTGCGGTGATCGCTCCCGATGTCTCGGGCACTCGCTCGGCGATGGCCTCCCGCATCGTGGTGTGCTTCGCCCGGGTCCAGATGTGGCCGACGCCGTAGATGTTGTAGTCGGACCCGAGCGAGAGGAGCAGCACCGACGCGGCGAAGGGCACGTAGAAGGCGACCCCGTCATGGCCCAGCCGGTCCTGGAAGACGAGCGTGAGGCAGCCGAGCGATGCGGCGAGGGCCAGCACGCTGCAGCCGAGCAGCAGCACCGGCGCCACGATCGCACGCAGGAACACCATCAGCAGGACGAGGTTCACGAGCAGCACCGCGACCGCGATGCGGCGCAGGTCGGCGTTGGTGGCGGCGACGAGCTCGCTGGCCACTGCGGTGTCGCCGGCGAAGCCATAGCGGACCTCGTCCAGCCCGGCCCGCTGCAGCAGGTCGGGCATGGCTGCAGTCACCCGGTTGAGGTCACGGATCGCGGTGGGCCCCAACGGATCGTGGTCGAGGACCACGATGAGGCGAGCCGCGTCGCCGCTCTTGGTCACCAGCGACCCACGCACCACCTCGTCGGGCAGTGCGTCAGGGCTCAGCACGCCGGCGACCCCCTCCTGCTCTGACAGCTCGTGGCCGAGGCGGGTGAGCTTGTCCCGGTCGCCGCCGACGTTGCTCCCCTGGAGCAGCAGCTCGGTCGGCGCGACGATGCCCGGTGCGAACCCGGATGCGGCCGCTTGAGCCGCCCGATTCGGCGCACTGTCGGAGGGGAGGGACGCCGCGAAGGAGACGCCCAGGTGCAGCCGCCCCGCGTCCGTGGCCAGGGTCGCGAGCCCGACCACGCACGCTCCACCGAGGACCAGCGCCACCACCCGCACCGTCAGCACCCGGGCGGCGGCCCGCGCGACGGGCTGGTTCCGCTCCCGCTGGGGCCGGGTGGGCCAGAACAGCGCGCGACCGAAGATCGCCATCAGTGCGGGCAGCAAGGTCAGCGAGACGACCATCGAGGACAGCACGGACAGCGACAGCACCGGTCCGAACGCGCGGAAGAAGCCCGACTCCGCGACCACCATCGCGGCGCTGCCTGCCGCCACCGCGATCCCGGCGACCAGCACGATCCGACCGGTCTGCGCGGACGAGGCCCTGGCCGCCGCTACCTTGTCCAACCCGCTCTCGAGACCGGCGCGCATGCTGGACAGGTAGAAGATCGCGTAGTCCGTCACGATGCCGAGCACCAGCGCCAGCACCAAGGGTTTGAGCTCGTCGGGCGCACCGCCCTCCACGAACCCCCCGGCGTAGTTGGTGACCCGGACGGCCAGGAAGTACGACGCTGCCGCCGTCACCAGAGCCACGAGCGGGGCGACGATCGACCGGAACTTGAGGGCCACGATCCCGATGACTGCCACCAGCGTGACGCCCTCGAGCAGCAGCAGGTGGTCGTAGAGGATCGTGGACTGAGCGAGCTGCGCGGGGACCGTCCCCGTGACCCCGACGAAGTGGTCATCCGGCTGGTTCACCTTCTCCCGAGCGAACCTGTCCGCGGCACCGACCTCGTCGCCGAACGTGGTGCCCGGCTTGGTGAAGACGTAGCTCACGGCAGTGGTGTCCCGCTCCGACGACGAGGGGAAGACGCCCTGGGTGTTGCCGATCGGCACGACCGCCACGATCGGGCCGACGTCCCCTCCGGTGTGCTTGGCCACGGCCACGGCGCGCTCCACGGCCCGCTGCTGCGCTGCCTGCGACAGGCCGTTGGCGTCGCGTTGCACGAGCATGGTGCGCGACAGGACGGGAAAGCCGAACGCCTTGGCTGAGGTGGTCTCCGTGGCGATGGCCTTGCTGTTGGGCGGCGCGAAGCCACCGAGGTCGGCACTGGTGCTGGAGGCTGGGAGCCACACTGCCGCCGCGACCAGGAGGACCGCCCACCCCACCACGATGAACCAGCGGAACGTGACTACGAGCCACGCGAACAGCCGGGCGAAACCGCCGGCCTCGGACTTGCGCCACGACCTCATTGACCAGCCTCTCGTGTGATGGAGAAGGAATACCCCACTTCCCGGTCCGGCACACCTTGGCTGCACAGGGACGGGTCGCGTAGGCGGAGGGCGGTGAGTGCGACGGCCTGGGTCAGCTGCAGGTCAGGGTTGCGATCGGGCCGCGAGGCGGGCGCCGTCCCTGAAGAAGGCAGCCATCCCCGCCACGTCGGCCAGCTCGCCGACGAGCCGCGCGGCGCCGAACGGTGCGTTCCAGAAGTCACCGGTCAGCTGGTCGTGCGGGCCGACGTAGGCATACGGCCGGTCGAGGTAGCCGTCGCCCGGAGAGACTCCGTAGTTGACCCGGTCCACCGTGATGGCGAGGTCGAAGTGCTCCGGCCAGAGCGTCCGCTCCGCGTCAGGCCTGAACTCGCGCAGGGCGTCCTCGCCGAGTCGGAACGCCGTCTCGACCACCCGGACCGACTCGGGGTCCAGACGCACCGTCTCCGACGGTGGGACGTGCGGCCCGTACCGGGAAGAGCTCGGCCTCGGTGACGTGCCCATGGCCGTGGTCGGAGTCAGCGCCGGCGGCCACCTCGCCACCCTGCACGCTCTCCGCACGGAGACTGCGCCGCCCGTCACCTCAGCCGCGCTCTGGTACCCCGTCACAGACCTGCTGGCCATGCCCGACGACCGGCCGCGGTGGGGGGCGATGCCGACTGTGGGCCGGGCTCGCGGGAGGCGGTGCTCCTCGGCAGACCGGCGGCCGACCTCCCCGATCTGGCCCGGGAGGCGAGCCCGGTCAACCACGCCCACTCCGGTGCGCCGCCGTTCCTGCTGGGGCACGGTGACGCGGACCTGGCCGTACCGCATCGGCAGAGCGCCCGCCTGGCCGAGGCTCTGCTGGCTGCCGGGGTGGCGGCCGAGGTGGTCACCGTGCCCGGGGGAGGGGCCCATGTTCCCGACGCTGCCGACGCCAGAGGTCGAGGCCCTGGTGGACCGGACGACTGACTTCCTGCTGGCTCACGCGGGCTGACCCCAGGACCCCCTGCCGAGGCCTGGGTCACCGGGCCGCCTCGAGCTGCCGCTCCAGTGCGTCGAGGGTCTGGTAGCAGGCGAGGACGTCGGCGATCGAGGAGTTGGGCTGCCGGCCCTCGCGGATGGCCGCCACGAACTCGCGGTCCTGCAGCTCGATGCCGTCCATCGACACGGCCACCCGGGTCACGTCGATCGGCTCGTCCTTGCCCGTGCTGAGGTCGTCGTACCGCGCCAGGTAGGTACCGGTGTCGCCGATGTAGCGGAAGAACGTGCCGAGGGGGCCGTCGTTGTTGAACGACAGGGACAGCGTGCAGATCGCGCCACTCTCGGCCCGCAGCTGGATGGACAGGTCCATGGCGATGCCGAGCTCGGGGTGGATCGGGCCCTGGATCGCGTTGGCCTGCACGATGGGTGAGCCGGTCTGGTAGGCGAACAGGTCCACCGTGTGGGCGGCGTGGTGCCACAGGAGGTGGTCGGTCCACGACCGGGGCTGGCCGAGGGCGTTGAGGTTCTGACGGCGCAGGAAGTAGGTCTGCACATCCATCTGCTGGATGGTGAAGCTGCCCTCCACGACTCGTTGGTGCACCCACTGGTGGCTGGGGTTGAACCGGCGCGTGTGGCCGACCATCGCGACCAGCCCCGTCTCCCGCTGGAGCTCAGCGCACGCCAGCGCCCCCGCCAACGAGTCGGCGAGGGGGATCTCCACCTGGACGTGCTTGCCGGCCCGCAGCACGGCCTGGGTCTGGTCGGCGTGCATCGGGGTCGGGGTGGCCAGGATGACCGCGTCGACGTCGTCCATCGCGAGGATCTCGTCGAGGGTGGCCACGGCCCGGCTTACGCCGTGCTCGGCCGCGAAGGCCAGCCCCGACTCCAGCGAGCTGCTGACCACCGCGGCCACCTCCACGTCGGGGATGCGCTTCAACCCGTTGACGTGTTTGGCGCCGAAGGCGCCGCCCCCGGCGAGGGCCACTCGGATCGGCTGGTTGGTCATCTCGCTCCTGTTTGTGGGGTAGCCGGACCGTTGGCTGGGTCCTGGGCCGCGTGGTTGGCGAGGACGAGGTGCCCGACCGCGGTGTTGGACGCCGGCACGTGGTAGAAGCGGTGCAGCACCTCGGTGGTGCCGGCCCCGGGGCCACCATCGTCGGCGATGTCGGCCATCGCGCCGCGCGCGATCAGCCACATGACCAGCTCGATGCCCTCGGAGCCGGCTTCCTCGACGTAGTTGAGGTGGCCCACCTCTGCCTGCCCGGCGGGGTCCGAGATGAGCTGGTCGAGGAAGGCGTTGTCCCACTCCCGGTTGATCAGGCCGGCCCGCGGCCCCTGCAGCTGGTGGCTCATGCCGCCGGTGCCCCAGACCTGGACGCGAAGCGGCTGGTCATACGACTCGACTGCCCGGCGCAGGGCCCGACCGAGCGCGTAGCAGCGGGCACCGTGGGGGACGGGGTACTGCACGACATTCACGGCCAGGGGGATGACCTTGCACGGCCACGGGTCGTGGGGACTGCGCTCGCCGAACATCAGCGACAGCGGCACGGTCAGGCCGTGGTCGACGGCCATCTCGTTGACGAGGGTGAGATCGAAGTCGTCGAGGATGAGTGACTGGGCGAGGTGGGCCGCGAAGTCGGGGTCGCCCTCCACCGGGGGCACCGGGCGCGGTCCATACCCCTCGTCCGCCACCGGGAAGTGGGGTCCGGTCCCGATGACGAAGGTCGGGATGAGGTGCAGGTCGAAGGCCGTCGCGTGGTCGTTGTAGACGAGGATGACGACGTCGGGGGTGTTCTCGGCCATCCACTGACGCGACCACTCGTACCCGTCGAACACCGCCTTCCAGTACGGCTCCTCGGTCTTGCCGAGATCCATCGCCGCACCGATCGCCGGCACGTGCGAGGTGTAGACACTGGCCGTGATCGTCGGGTGCGCCTCGACCGCTGCGGGCTGCACGGCATAGCCCTTCTCGACGATCCGGGCGGCGAGCGCGTCGCGGATCCGGTTGCCCTCGATCGAGCGACCCCCGGCGAGCATCATGTCGCGGTACTCGGCCTCGGTCATGCCCGTCATGGACCCGGCCATCTGCTGGAAGGACAGCCCGAACGTCGCACCGATCTTGGACAGGAAGTAGATGTTGCCGCCCAGCCGGATGCACTCGTTGAGGTCGAGGTCGAGCACGGCCTGCTTCTGCTCGGGCGACAGCTCCCACTCGTCGAGGTAGGCACTCTGGTCGGCGATGAAGCGGCTGCGGTTCTCCGGCGACATCAGCGACATGCAGAACTGGTTCAGGTGGTAGCCCCTGGCCGACTGGTCGGCATCGAAGATCGTCGTGCCGGGCACGTCGAGGTACGGCTTGTCCATCGTCATGGGGTTGATCCTTCCTCAGGCCAGTAGAGGCGCATCGGGTTGTCGACCAGCAGAGCTTGCTGCAGCTCGGGTGTGGGCGCGATGTGGGGTATGCCGTCGACGAGGAGGCCGTCATCAGGCATGTGGTCGGTGAGGTTCGGGTGCGGCCAGTCGGTGCCCCACAGCACCCGGTCGGGGAACTCCTCGACGACGCGGCGGGCGAACGGCACGACGTCTCGGTATGCCGCGTGCTCGCCGTCGAGGGCCAGTGGCCCGGTGCGCGACAGGCGTTCGGGGCAGGTCACCTTGCACCACACGTCGGGCTTGGTCCGCATGAGGTCGAGGAAGCCGGTGAAGCCAGGTCCGCCCGGCGACGCGGACACGTCGGGCCGGCCCATGTGGTCGACGACGAGGGGCAGGGGGATCGCGGTGAAGAAGTCGCGCAGCTCGGGCAGGTCCGGAGCCTCGAAGTAGATGACGACGTGCCAGCCGAACGGGGTGATCCGGGCGACGACGTCCTGCAGGTCTGCAGGGGAGGGCGTGTCGACGAGCCGCTTGACGAAGTTGAACCGCACGCCGCGGACGCCGGCCTCGTGCAGGTCGGCCAGCTCGACCTCGGAGATGCCGGGACGAACCGTCGCCACCCCGCGTGCCCGGCCGCCGGAGGCCCGCAAGGCGTCGACCATGGCGCGGTTGTCGGCGCCGTGGCAGGTCGCCTGGACGATGACGTTGCGGCTGAAGCCGAGGTGGTCGCGCAGCGCGAAGAGCTGGTCCTTGGAGGCGTCGCAGGGGGTGTACTTGCGTTCCGGCGCGAAGGGGAACTCCGCGCCCGGGCCGAAGACGTGGCAGTGTGCGTCGACTGCGCCGTCGGGGAGCACGAAGCCGGGCTTCGTCGGGCCGGCGTACCAGTCCAGCCAGCCGGGCGTCTTGGTGATGGTCTCGGTCATCCGTCAGTCCTCGTAGCGCAGGCCGAGACGGGCGAGCGGCTCACGCATGTCGTAGAGGTCGAGTCCCAGTGTGCCGCTGCGGAACTTGGCCCGCTTGCCCTCCTCGTTCGCCTCCCGCTTGGCCGCCTCCGCTGCCACGGCGGGCGCGCTCGCGGCGGGCACGACGACCACCCCGTCGACGTCGGCCACGATGACGTCACCGGGGTGGACGAGGGCATTCGCGCACACGACCGGGATGTTGACCGAGCCCAGCGTTGCCTTGATCGTGCCCTTGGCGTTGATGGCTCGGCTGAAGACGGGGAAGTCCATCTTCTCCAGGTCTGCCACGTCCCGGACTCCGCCGTCGATGACCAGACCGGCGCACCCCCGACTGCGGAGCGAGGTGGCCAGCAGCTCGCCGAAGAACCCGTCCTCACTCTCCGTCGTGCACCCCGCCACGAGGACGTCGCCCTCCCGGACCTGCTCGGCGGCGACGTGGAGCATCCAGTTGTCGCCCGGCTGGAGCAGGACCGTCACGGCCGGCCCGCAGAGCTTCGCGCCTTGGTAGACGGGCCGGATGTAGGGCCGCATCAGGCCGACCCGGCCCATGGCCTCGTGGACGGTGGCCACGCCGTAGGCCGAGAGGGCCCGGACAGCGTCAGCGTCAGCCCGCTCGACCCTGGTGTGCACGACACCCAGCTCTGTCCCGCTCACGGCGTCTCCTCCTCGGTGCTCATGTCAGCGTCCCTGCTCGCGCAGCCGCGCGTCGAGGCGGGGGTAGACCCGACGCGCGTTCGCGGCATACACGTCCTGGCGCTGGTCATCGGTCAGGTGCGGTGTGGCGTCGACGTAGCGCTTGGTGTCGTCGAAGTACGCACCGGTGCGCGGGTCGACGTCACGGACGGCTCCGATCATCTCGCTGGCGAAGAGGATGGCGCTGCTGGGGATCACGTTCGTCAGCAGGTCGACCCCCGGCTGGTGGTAGACGCAGGTGTCGAAGAAGACGTTGGCGAGCAACGCTTCCGGGTCCGGCCGCTTGAGTGCCATCGCGAGTCCGCGGAACCGGCCCCAGTGGTAGGGGACTGCCCCGCCGCCGTGCGGGATGACCAGGCGCAGCGTGGGGAAGTCGGCAAAGAGGTCGCCCTGGAGGAGCTGCATGAACGCCGTCGTGTCGGCGTTGAGGTAGTGCGCCCCCGTCGTGTGGAAGGCGTCGTTGCAGGAGGTGCTGACGTGCACCATGGCCGGCACGTCGAGCTCGACCAACGCCTCGTAGACCGGGTACCAGGACCGGTCGGTGAGGGGCGGGCTGTTCCAGTGGCCACCCGACGGGTCGGGGTTGAGGTTGACCGTGACGGCGCCGAGCTCCTCGACCGCACGCCGCAGCTCGGGCACCGAGGTGGCGGGATCGACCCCCGGCGACTGAGGCAGCATGGCTCCCATGACGAAGCGGTCCGGGTAGAGGGTGCTGACCCGGTGGCAGAGGTCGTTGCAGATCCGGGCCCAGGTCGAGGAGACGTCGAAGTCGCCGATGTGGTGGGCCATGAAGCTGGCGCGCGGCGAGAAGATCGTCACGTCGATGCCACGCTCGTCCATCAGCCGCAGCTGGTTGGCCTCGATGCTTGCCCGGATCTCGTCGTCGGTGATCTGCAGTGCCGCCGGGTCGGGCGCGCTGGCCGGGTCGCCGATCGCGGCGACCTGGGCGTTGCGCCAGGCCTCGAGCGGCGCCGGCGCCGTCGTGTAGTGCCCGTGGCAGTCGATGATCACCGGTCCAGCCTCGCACCCGTGGACCGGTCGTCGAGCGGGCCTTCCGCCTGACGGAAGGGCTCTGTGGAGGACTGTGGTGGCCGCCTAGCGTGGACACCGTGGTTGCGCTGCGAGGGGTTTCGTCGATGGCAACGCGTGGCGTGCTGACTGCGCTGACAGCCGAGGACGACCTCGGACTGGGTCACCTCACTGTGGAGTCGGGAGGCGGCATCGAGGTGGCGCAGCGACTCAGGGCGGGTGAGGTGGCCGACGTCGTGGTGCTGGCGGGTGACGCGATCGAGGCGCTGGCCCACGACGGCGTCGTCGACGGTCAGACGGCCCGGCCCTTGTTCGTGTCCGATGTCGTGGTCGGGGTCCCCGCGGGCGCTCCTGTACCGGACATCAGCAGCATCGAGGCCCTGACTGCTGCCCTGCTCGCCTCGCGACGAATCGGCTACTCCAGTGGGCCGAGTGGCTCGGCCCTGCTTGCCCTCGTCGGGGCTTGGGGCCTCGGCGAAGACCTCGCGGACAGGTGGGTGCAGGCACCTCCGGGTATGCCGGTCGCCCGGCTGCTCGCCGACGGCGCAGCGGATCTCGGCTTCCAGCAGCGCAGCGAGCTCGCCGCCGCCCCGGGCGTGACCGTCATCGGCCCGATGCCACCCGGTGCAGAGATCGTCACGATCTTCACGGGCGCGGTCGCGACGTCTTCGGACCACCCGGCTGAGGCACTGGCTGCCCTGACCCTGCTCGCTCACGCAGCGGCTCACGACGTGATCAGGCGTCACGCCCTCGCGCCTGCCGGTGATCCCGTCGACTGACGTCGAGCGTCACGCGTCACTGCCGTTACGAGTCGTTGGGCCACCCCGCGTACTGCTCGGCGAGGTAGGTCCGGCCGGCGCGCGTGGAGACGACGTTGTCCAGCTCGCCCAGCTGTCGGCGCAGGTCGAACGCGCTCGCGCCGGGCGCGGTGTGCAACATCTGGGTCATCCAGTAGGAGAAGTTCTGCGCCCGCCAGACCCGGCTGAGGGCTCGCGGCTCGTAGCCGTCGAGGGCGTCGAGCCCTGCCGAGCCGAGGGCGCGCGGGAGCACCTCGGCGAGGACTTTGACGTCGTGGAGAGCCAGGTTGAGACCACGGGCGCCGGTCGGTGGAACGGTGTGCGCCGCGTCCCCGGCCAGCACCATGGAACCCCACCGCATTGGTTGCTGCACAAAGGATCTGAAGCGCAGCACGGTCTTCTCGATGACCGGCCCCTCGACGAGGGAGAAGCCGTCGTCGCCGGCCACGCGCAGCTGCAGCGTCTCCCAGATCCGGTCGTCGCTCCACGCCGCGGTGTCCTCGTCGGGGTCGCACTGGAAGTACATGCGCTGCACGGCGTCGGTGCGTTGGCTGATCAGCGCGAAGCCGTGCTCTGAGTGGGCATACACGAGCTCCGGGGCGCTCTTCGGCGCGGCAGCCAGGATGCCGAACCAGGCGAACGGGTACTCCCGGAAGTACTGGGTGCGGCGTGCTTCGGGGATGAGCGACCGACACATCGAGCGTGAGCCGTCTGCACCGACGACGACCTTGGCGCGCACCTCGTGGCGCACGCCGTCGGCACTCGTGAACCGCAACGTCGGTCGATCTCCCTCGACCCCGCTCACCTCGGGATCGGTCACGCCGAAGTGGACCGTCCCCCCGTCGCGGTCCCGCGCGTTGGCCAGGTCGATGAAGACATCGGTCTGCGGATACAGCCACACGGACCCGCCGACGAGGTCGCGGAAGTCGATGCGGTGTCCCCGACCGGCGAAGCGCAGCTCGGTCCCGCCGTGCTCGTGCCCGTCCCGCAGGATGCGGTCCGAGACGCCCGTGTCGACGAGGTCCCGAGCGGCGCCGGCCTCGAGGATGCCGGCGCGGTGAGTGGCTTCGATCTCCGACCGCGTGCGCAGGTCGATGTTCACGCAGTCGATGCCCGACCTGCCCAGCCGGTGCGCGAGCATCAGCCCCGCCGGACCCGCGCCGACGATGGCGACGGGCACGTCGACGACGATGTCGACGGGGGATGCTGGGGCAGGTGCCACCCGGGTCTCCTCGGGTCGGTGGTGTGGTGGGGTTCAGCATCGCCGGTATTCCAAGGCCTCCACAGCCACCTTCCGCCAGGTGGAAGGACTATCGAGGCGCGGTGTCCGCCACGTCGACGCCCGACGGGGGGCCCGCCCGTCGGCCCAGCTCGACCGAGATGGCAGCAGCCGCGGCGACCACGGGCTGCCGCAGGTGGCGCACCGCAGCCGCGGTCTTGCCCAGCACGACGATGCCGATGGCGGCATGGACCGGACCTGCCGCGCCGATCCGCACCGGGGCGGCGAGTCCCACGGTGTGGTCGGACAGCTGGCGGTCGTTGACGGCATACCCGTGTCGTCGGACGGAGGCGAGCATGGCGCGGAGCCGTCGTTGGTCCGTGACCGTGAACTCGGTGTGCCGCGGCAACGGCTGGGACAGGACGGCGTCCCGGATGTCCGTCGGGGCGAAGGCGAGCAGCACCATGCCCACGCCGGTCGACGGCAACGGGAATCGGGTGCCCACCATCGTCTTCAGCTCGACGGACCGGTGGCCCGCGATGCGCTCGACGAAGGTGAGCTCAGTGCCCTCCCGCACGGCGAGCTGGATGTTCTCGTGGGTCACCTCGTAGAGGTCCTGGAGATAAGGGAGAGCCACCTCCCGCAGGATCTGGCCGCGAGGGCAGAGCGAGCCCACTTCCCAGAGGCGCAGGCCGATGTGCCACCGCCCTTCGTCATCGCGCTCCAGAGCTCCCCAGTCTCCGAGCTCGGCGACGATCCGGTGTGCGGTGCTGAGCGGAAGCCCGGTGCGCCGGGCGATCTGGGAGAGGGTCTGGTGGTCATGGTCGCGCCCGAAGGTGGACAGGACCGCCAAGGCCTTGCCGGCCGCACTCACGCCTTCACTCGCCATGGCCTGATCCTGTCACTCTCGTCGGCCGCCGAGTCGAGGTTCCGCCGGACGAAGCGATGGGGTGGAGGGTCTCAGGTGAGGTAGGGATCGGCCCAGGCGCTGATGATCCGGGCCGCACGCTTGGCCTGGTCCCGACCCGTCAGGAGGTGGTCGGCGCCCTCGAGCGAGACGAAGTTGCGGGGGTGCCGTGCGGCCCGGAAGATCTCGCTGGCGTTCGCGATGCCGACCGTGTTGTCGGTGGGGGAGTGCATGACCATCAGGGCGCGCCGAAGCGTGCGGATCTGCTCGCGCAGGTCAGCCGCGCGCACGTCCTCGATGAAGTGCCGACGCAGGACCAGCGCCTTGCCACCAATGAGGAATGGGGCCTCGCCCTCGGCGATGATGCGCTCCACGAGGGCGTCGTAGTTGTGCTCCACGTGTCCTGGTTGGTACGGCGCGCAGATGCTCGCCACGGCTCGCACCGAGTCGAGCTCGTGAGCGGCCGCGATGACGGCTGCTCCGCCGAAGGAATGGCCCACCAGGAGCCGCACGGTCCGACCGGAGTCGTTCATGAAGCGGACCGCCTGAGCTGTGTCGGCGACCTTGTGCGAGAAGGAGCCGTCGCCCCAGTCGCCGTCGGAGTCACCCAGTCCCAGGTTGTCGAACCGCAGCATCCCCACGCCTTCGTGGGCCAGCTGCTTGCAGATCCGACTGGCCGCGGGGCTGTTCTTGCCGAGGGTGAAGCCGTGCGAGAACACCCCCCAGCCCCGGACGGCGCCTTGGGGGTGGTCGATCACACCGGCCAGCCGCGGCCCGCTGGTGCTCGGAAACCACACAGGTTCGGCCATGGCGCCCATCCTCCCAAAGCTGGAGGGATCTCGGCTCGTCGATCTCAGGAGCCGGCACGACGAGGAACCCGATGCTTCGCCGACAGTGCGCCATCAGGGACTCGAGCCCCGAACCCGCTGGTTATCCAGATGGGGTTCGCGTCGTTGGCCATCCGATAGCGACGCGTGGTCGTTTGGTCGGCGGGTCCTCTGGTGTCAGAAGGCCACGCGCAACAGTCGTTGTGCGCGCTCAAGCTCGGACCCCAGCAGGTCGAGCAGTGCGACGTCAGCTGGTCTTCCGCCGGTTTCGACCTGACGGGCCAGGTCGGCGACCCTGACGGCACCGATGTTCGCTGCGGATCCTTTGAGTTCGTGGGCGGCGCTTCGCAGGCCGTTCGTGTCGGTCGTGTCGAGGGCCCGGCGCATCGTCGCAAGCAGGCCCGGGGAAGCGGTGGTGAAGGCATCGACCAGCGCGGGGAGGAGCCCGGGCCCGGCCGTTGCGCCGAGCGCGCGGAGGGCCGCGAGGCGCTCCGGGTCCAAGGCCGACGTGTCACTGTCGAGCGAGGCGGCCGGCTCCGGGTCGGGTTGGATTGCCTGGCCAGGGGCGGGCCGCGCCCAGCGGCTGAGAACGTCCTCCAGCGTGCTCAGGTCGACGGGTTTGGGAATGTAGGCGTCCATCCCGGCCGCCAGGCAACGTTCGTGATCCGCGGCCATCACTCCGGCCGTCATGGCGATGATCGGCACCCGTTCACCACCGGCCTCCCGCCGCCGGATTTCCTGGGTCGCGGCGTACCCGTCCATCACGGGCATGTGGCAGTCCATCAACACGGCTGCGTAGTGGGTGGCCGCGACGGCGTCGAGGGCCTGCGCACCGTCCTCCGCGATGTCGACGTCGTAACCCAGATGCGAGACCAGCCCCTCGGCGACCAGTTGGTTCACGGTGTTGTCCTCGACCACGAGTACCCGTCCCAAGACAGTCTCCGCGCGCGGGGCGTCGGTCTGCTCCGCCCGTCGAGACGCCTTGACCGGCGCATCTCCCACCAGTCTGAGGAGCCGGTCGAAGAGCTCGCCGCTGCGCACAGGCTTGCGCAACGCGTCCCGGACCCCGGCGCGGCGCAGCGCGGTTCGGTCGACCTCGATCGTCGACGACAGCATGAACAGCGCGGTGCCGCTCAACGTCTCGTCGGCGCAGATGAGGCCGGCCAGCTCGAGGCCGTCGACGGACGGCATGCACATGTCGAGCACCGCGATCGCATAGGGATCGCCAGCAGCGAGAGCGGCCCGCATCAGGCCGACGACGGCGTGCGGATGCTCCACCACGTCGGGTCGCGTTCCCCAGTCCTTGAGCTGCGCCTCCAGGACCAGCCGGTTGGTGGCATTGTCGTCGACGACCAAGACGCGCAGTCCCCGTAGCTGGTCGCGGCCAGGCACCGAGGGCGGATCGGTCGCCGACACGGGGAGCGGCACTTCGAACCAGAACGTGCTGCCGACGCCTTCCTCACTGTCTACTCCGATGGTGCCGCCCATCGCCTCGGTCAAGCTGCGCGAGATGGCCAACCCGAGACCGCTGCCGCCGTACCTGCGCGTGGTGGAGGCGTCGGCCTGGGTGAACGAGTCGAACATGGCGTGCTGGGCGTCGTCTGGAATGCCGATGCCCGTGTCCGCCACCTGAAAGCGCACCAGGCCCGGGTTCGTCTCGCTCATCCGGGCCGTGATCACGACCTCACCCTTGTCGGTGAACTTGACGGCGTTCGCGGCCAGGTTCAGCAGGATCTGACGCAGTCGGCCCTCGTCACCGACCAGCCGCGACGGGACCTCAGGGGCGCAGTAGGCGATGAGCTCCAGCTCCTGGCGCGAGGATATCGGCGCCACCAGGGTCGCGACGGACTCGACCAGCGCTCGGGGGTCGAGGTCGACGAGCTCGAAGTCGACCATGCCCGCTTCGAGTCTGGAGAAGTCGAGAATGTCGTTGATGACCCGAAGGAGGGTCTGCCCGGCATTCTGGAGGCTGTGGACGTACTGGGCCTGGGTTTGGTCCAGGCCCGTGTGCAGGAGTAGCTCGGTGAGTCCGATGACCCCGTTCATGGGAGTGCGGATCTCGTGGCTCATCGTCGCCAGGAACTCCGATTTCAGGCGCGAGGCCTCCATGGCCTCCTTGCGCGCCACCTCGAGCTCGACGGTGCGGCTTTGCACTCGCTGTTCGAGCTCCGAGCGGTTGGCGCTGAGCTCCTCGGCGAGCATGTTGATTCCGAAGACCACAGCGTCGAGGTCGTCGTCCGCCGCGCTGCGTGCCCCACGGGCGTCCAGGTCGCCAGCGGCGAGGCGGGTGAGGAGCTCGATGATGTTGTCGATGCCCGTCTGACGCGCCCCGGTCATGCCTGCACTTGCAGCCACGCGACTGCGTCGGCCTCGGAGGTGAACATCTTCACCGGGATCGCGCCTCGCTTCAGGCCCATGAAGAAGTTGGCCAGCATTCGCGTCGACGCGGAGGCGGCGATGAGCGCGACGGCCCGGTAGTTGGGATTGCGGTCCATGAAGAACTCCCGGGCGGGCCGGTCGATCGAGGCGACCTGACGGAGGTCGACCAGCGAGAGCACCTTGCCCCGTCCTAGTGCCTTGATCTCGGCATCCACAGCGCGAGCCTCCTCAATGCCGCACACCGCACCCGGGAGCCAGTCGGTTCGTGCGACAGCGCTTTCCTCGTCCCACGTGACGGCGTAGCACTTGTCCTCGGCATCCATCCCCACACCTCCGCAACCGCACCTCACGACTTACGGCCAATGTAGTCCAGTACCTCCCGTAAAGGGCAGAACGGCATCGGCCAAGGCAATTGGCCCCCCAGTGGTGATGTCCGACATTTCGGTGTACTGCCTCATGTTCGCGACAGGCGGCCGATCGGTGGGCGGCCTCCGCTCCCGCGACTGCTCGCCGACAGCCGAGATGGGCCCTCCGATGGCGGGCCCTGAGGCCATCGCCTCGAGGCAACCGTAGTTGCCGCAAGGACAGGAACCAGCGAGCTCGAGGCGATCGGCTTCCTGCAGATCTCCCTCGCAGCCAACGAAAAGCGCGCCCGTCGTCGCGACCTACGGCGCGACCGACTCGTCGGCACCGATCGTCGTGCTGCTTCACGGACGGGGATCGAGCGAGCGAGTGATCCTGAAGTGGCAAAGGTGAGAGGGGCCGA